>CAYYNN010000001.1:0-219345 GCA_964473175.1 uncultured Candidatus Saccharibacteria bacterium
GATATAGTGATGGAAATGTATGGTGTAGAGCCAATCAAACGAAGCTATTTCGATGGCGCGCTTGATACTTCCTATGTGAAAGTGATGCCAATGAACCGAGTGCTCAACAAGCTCGATATGAAGACGTTGCTCAAGAACGTAAATGAGAAGTTAGCTGATTTTACGGTGAAGAAGAAATCAAAATCTGGCGAACCAGTCTATGATGAAGGCGTACTTGTCATCTGTTCTGGAGCAGAGCTTGATGTCGCTGACTATCTCAAGAAAGAAAACAAGACAGGGGTGAAAATAGAGGTCCGAGACATCACGACCGACAAGAAAAACCTCGTCTTCAAAAAGCCACCCGAGGCAAAGGTCGAAGTGAAAGGAAAAGACAAGAAACTCATTATCTCTCTCAAGGAGTTCTACTCTCCGATATTGATGCGGAAGCTCGAGATTGAAAACAGCAAAGCCCTCAAGAAGGAGTATCAAGCCAAAGTGGAGGACTTCCGCCAGATTATTGATAGCGTGGCGATTGACGTGGACTACACGGGCGACCTGTTCAATGCCGAGATTATGGACCTCCCGACAAAGCGTGAGCTCATCAAGGCTGATTATGCATGGGAGTATGGCAAGAAAGGCAAATACACGGTGGCGGTCAAAATCATTGATGTGCTTGGGGAAGAATACTTTGAGACGTTTGAAGTAACCGTATAGCCCTATGGAGAATACATTTCTTGAAAATATAAAAACAAAGGTTGCCGATTGGCGAGAGAATGGGTATCAGGGGGTGTTCAAGGAGAGTGTGAACATTTTGAACTACGTGAAGCGTATCGGTTTTCTGCATGAACCGCAGATAGAAGCTCTTGAGACCTATGTCTATATTAAGGAGATTTTGGATAACAAACCGACCAGTGAGATTTTCAAAGATACTTTCACAAAGAAGTCGGACCTACTTCGCTCACTTGGTGTGTCAGACCGACAGATTTCTGACATCATGGAAGCCGATACGCGGGACGAACAAATCTTCGAAATCATTAAGGAAAAGTTTGGTGCTCAAGACTATGCGAACCAAGTCTATGCACTCACCATGGGCTCTGGGAAGACGATTTTGATGGCGACATTTCTTATCTATGACTTCGTGCTCTCATACTCTCATCCAGAGGATGTTCGCTTTGCCAAGAATGCCCTTGTGTTTGCTCCAGACACGACCATCATTGAGAGCTTGAAGGAAATCAAGACGTTTGACTACTCAAAAGTCCTGCCAAAGGAGTACCAAAACATTTTACTCAACATCAAGTATCACTATTTGGAGAGTACGGAAACAGGTCTTTCTCCGATTGGTAACTACAATGTCATTGTCTCAAACTCACAGAAGATAATACTCAAGACAAGAAATAGTGATACGGATGGTGGGGTAAAAAGATTGTTTGGTGACAAGAATGAGCTTGCCAAAAGAGAAGTGGAGAATGCCCGTCTCCGAGCAATCCGTGAACTCAATAATCTCGTCATATTCGTGGACGAAGCCCATCACTCATACGGGGTCAATCTTGAAGGTGCTTTGAAGAAGACGCGCCAGACGATTGACTACTTGCACGGCAACACACCGCTCGTAGGGGTCGTAAACCTCACAGGAACGCCGTATATCAACAATAGGATGATAGATGACGTTGTGTACCATTTCGGGCTCAAACAAGGCATAGAGAAAGGCATCTTGAAGCAGGTAAAAATACTGGATTTCGGAGAGGTCCGTTCAGAAGTTTTTATTGAAGAGGTTCTTGGCACATTCTGGTCCGAGTATGGAGAAAACCGCCTCGAAGGTCGCCTTCCCAAAATGGCGTTCTATGCTCCGAGTATTGATAATTTACGAACCGAACTCAAGCCGCGCATTGAGCGGGTGCTTGCTGAAATGAATATCCCGCTTGATAAGGTCCTTGAATATCATACTGAAGCCGAAGGCAACAAGGATGAGTTTCGGATGCTTGATACTATCGACAGCACCAAGCAGTTTGTTCTGCTTGTGGGTAAAGGCACGGAAGGATGGAACTGTCGCTCATTGGTTGCTTGTGCACTCTATCGCAAGCCATCAAGCTCAATCTTCGTGCTCCAAGCGTCCACACGCTGTATGCGGTCCATCGGTGACAATTCCACACGAGCCCATATATTCCTTTCAAAAGAGAACTACAAGGTCCTCGACAAAGAGCTCAAGAACAACTTTGCCTCAAGTATCCAAGACATCAACAATCAGGAGCAAGAGAGTTTTGAGTTTGAAATCAAGGTTGAAAAGAAAAAGACCATCACCGTCAAAAAGCTCACCCGAGAAATAGTCGCAACCCAAGCTAGAGATACGAACGACATCAAAATAGATATTAAGAAATACAAGCCTGAAAAGTACGAGCATTATCTCTTGGGCTCCGAACTCGTTATAGACGGTTCTGGAAAAGCAATTCTGAAGCACGACACGCTTGACTCAAAGAAACTCATCGAAAACAACACGTATACGTACTATGAAATAGTAGAGCTTATCAATCGCTACACGCACTTGCCATGCATGACGGTGGACAGCTTATTGGAAAATATAGGAGTATCGAGGGCTATATTGGTAGATAAAGTGAATACGAGTGTGGGGTTCTTGTCATTTATCATTCAAACTGTTCTTGATACTGTTTATCAGTATACGGAGACGGAAACAACGACAGAGGAGCAGATAGAGCTCACCAAAGAATACCCATTCAAAATGAGCCGAGAGGAGGGTAAAAAAGCACTTGTTATATTCAAAGAAAAAGAAGAGACAGATGGTGCGTCGAGTCGTATCGGTTTCCATATCAATCCATACAATTTCGACAGTAGCGATGAGCGGGACCTGTTCCGACAATTCCGCCAATTTCTGACAATTAACGAAACCATCAAGGATGTCTACTTCACTGGAGGTGTGACGACTGATGCTCATAATGACTTCTATGTTGAGTACTGGAACCCAACAGAACTCCGTATATCGAAATACTTTCCAGACTTCCTGATAGAAACGGATAAAGGACGGTTCTTGGTAGTGGAAGTAAAGTCAGGGTCCGAAAAAACGGAATATGAAGCAAACAAGAAACGGTACGATGGGACCACTACATCACTCTTCAATGAGGTATACGCCAAAGAGCTCGGTTTCCTTGATTTCCAAAAGATAAATAAGGATTTTGAGTACAAAGTCATCTTTGATGCCCATCTCCAAGAACGACAGCGAGAGCTTTTTGAAATGATAAAAACCTTATAGCTATGCACATATCAAATAAACACTTCTTGAAGTTCAAGGAACTAATGAAAGAAAAGGTTGGAGAGGAAGAATACAACAAGCTGACCGAGCAAGAGCTTCTTAATAGTGCAATAGCGTTAGTAACTCTGGTGAAAGCTGTTTATCAACCGATAAAAAAGGAAGATTATGAAAAGTATAAACTGGACTGAAGATGAGCGAAGAAATATCGTCGGTGCGTTTCAGATACTGCTCGATGTGGACAGGCGTATCAATCCTCATTTGTATAAGAAAATAAAAATACCTCCGAAATCAATAAGAAATGTGCCTGATAAACGGAGCGATAACAGGCATCTATAATGTCGGAAAACTCCGAAATATAGTGATGGACGGTGTGGGTAAAGTATTTGACTCATACCCCTAGGGGGTATACACTATGAATATGAAATACATGGATGAGAAAGGTAAGGCAAATATAATTCGTCGTTTGAAGCTTATTGAAGGGCAGGTGCGAGGATTACAGAAGCTCATTGAGAATGATACTTATTGTATAGATGTAATTACTCAAACTTCTGCCGTGAAGTCTAGTCTTTCGAGCGTCGAAGATGCTCTCCTTGAAAATCACCTAGGGCATTGTGTTCATCACCAAATGTCTAACGGTCAAGTTGAAAAGGCACAAGAGGAAGTCTTGAAAGTTTATAAACTAAAGAGAAAATAATATGTCTACCTCAAACACATACAAAGTAAAAGGAATGCACTGTGCTTCATGTGCCAGCATTATTGAAAAGACCTTCAAAAAGACAGATGGCGTACATTCTGTTGAAGTAAATTATGGAACAGAAACTGCTAAGGTTGCCTATGATGAGACAAAGACTAATCCGCACCATTTATCTGAAAAAATAGAGAAGCTCGGCTATACCCTTGTGGTCCCAACAGCTGAAAGTATGGGAATGTCGGCAGATGAACATGCTGCACATCTTGGGATAAATCAATCAAAGAATGAAAAACTGAAAGAGGTTTCTGATATGAGAACGAAGGTCATATCTGTTATCCCACTCGCTATCTTTAGTATTTTTGTCATGGCATGGGATATTCTTGCTCAATTTCACATTGTCGGAGGGATGTCGTACAACCTTAAAGAGTTCTTTCATCACCTCTTGCCAATATTCGCTACGTATACGCTGTTTGTCGTCGGTAAACCATACCTTATGGGATTTTATCGGTTTCTTCGCTATGGCAAGGCAAATATGGATACACTCATCGGTATTGGAACTTCAGTAGCATTTTTATACAGTTTCATAATTACTGCTTTTGAAGAACCGCTCCGTGCCTTTATCAATGTTGAGCATAGTTACTACGATGTAACCATAGTCGTCATTGCCTTTATCACACTCGGTAAATATCTCGAAGCTCGTTCAAAAATTAAAACAGGCGATGCTATTGAAAAACTCCTCAACCTCCAAGCTAAAACAGCTCTTGTTGTTCGAGATGGAAAAGAAGTAGAAATACCAATCGACCAAGTGAAGCATGGCGATTTGATTATAGTAAAACCTGCAGGCAAGATACCTGTAGACGGAACACTAACCGAAGGAAGTTCCTTTGTTGATGAAGCAATGATAACAGGAGAGCCAATACCTGTTGAGAAACAAGTTGGAGATACCGTCATAGCGGGCACAATAAATACTTCAGGGTCGTTCACCTTCAAGGCGACGAAAGTAGGTTCGGAAACGATGCTTGCTCACATAGTGAAAATGGTTGAAGAAGCACAAGGAAGCAAGGCACCTATTCAAGCACTTGCCGATAAAATATCAGCAGTATTTGTGCCAATTGTGCTCGTGTTATCTTTTGTTTCTCTTGGACTCTGGCTTCTCGTAGGTACGCACTATCTTGGTTTCTCACAAGCTCTGTCGTACGGACTTGTCTCCTTTGTCGGTATCTTAGTTATTGCATGTCCTTGTGCTCTCGGTCTCGCTACGCCTACGGCTATCATTGTTGGTGTTGGAAAGGGTGCTAGAGAAGGAATACTGATAAAAGACGCTGGAACACTTGAGAAGCTCCACAAAGTGAATGTCGTCGTCGTTGATAAAACGGGAACCATTACGAAAGGAAAACCTGAGCTTGTTTCCATTAAGAATTATTCGAGGATACAAGACCATGAGCTGATTTCGATACTTGCAACACTTGAAAACAAATCTGAACACCCCATTGCTCATGCCATTGTCTCGTATGCTACAGAGAAGAACATTACTCTTTCAGAGATAGCCAATTTTGAAGCGTTGAAAGGAAAGGGGTTGAAAGGGTTGATAAGCGGTACTGAATACTTTGCAGGAAATATAAAAATCATTGAAGACCTCAACCTGTCTTTTGATAGGCACTTGCTAGACATAGGGACACTGGAAGGAAAAACACCAATTATCCTTGCGACAAAAAATGCTGTGCTAGGTATTGTCATGGTTGCAGATGCAATCAAACCTGAAGCAAAAGATGCGATAACGAAGCTCCACTCACTTGGTATCAAAACCGTTATGCTCACAGGCGATAATCAAAACACAGCAAACTATATCGCAAAACAAGTAGGGATTGATGAGGTAGTAGCAGAAGTGCTGCCAGAAGATAAGCTCAATAAAATTAAACAGCTTCAATCAGAGGGTTACATTGTAGCCATGACAGGAGATGGTGTAAATGATGCTCCTGCACTTGCCCAAGCAGACGTTGGCATAGCAATGGCAACAGGGACGGATGTAGCGATTGAAAGTGCGGGTATTACACTTCTTCATGGTGATATTTCAAAACTTGTAAAAGCGATACGTCTTTCAAAAATTACTATGAGAGGTATTAAACAAAACCTATTCTGGGCGTTTTTCTACAACGTCATCGGTATTCCCTTGGCAGGAGGGTTGTTCTACCCATTCTTTGGGTGGCTACTGAACCCCATCTTTGCGGGGTTAGCAATGGCATTCTCAAGCGTATCAGTAGTCGGAAACTCACTTCGGCTAAAGACAAAGAAATTATAATTTAATAAAAAATATTATGAACAACAATCAAAATAACAAAATATTATATGGTATCGGCGGAATTGTGATAGGTCTCATTCTTGCTGCAGTGTTTTACCCAATGATGGGGTATGGGAGGTACGGAATGATGAATTGGCGAAATAACTCGGTGTCGAATCAGAGAGTAAATGGAACTACTCAAATTGCAAAAACTATTGATAAGCACTTCATTGAACAGATGGTTCCTCACCACGAGGGAGCAATCGCTATGTCCAAACTTGCACTCCAAAAAGCAAAGCACCCTGAGATTAAAACTTTGGCTACAGCAATCATTGCAGCTCAGACGACAGAAATTCAAAGTATGAATGGCTGGTATCAGGATTGGTTTGGTACCACTGTTCCAAAAGTAAGTACGGGAATGATGGGCGGAGGCATGATGTCTCAAAGCGGCATGCATATGGGTGGGCAGGAAGATATGACGGCATTAGAAAATGCGGCTGACTTCGACAAGGCATTCATCGAAGAAATGATACCGCACCACCAGTTGGCAATTATGATGGCGAACATGCTTCAATCAGGCACCAATCGTCCTGAAATGCAGCAGCTCGCAAAAAATATAATCACTTCACAGTCAAAAGAAATTCAGCAGATGCAGACTTGGTATACGCAATGGTATAAGTAACCTTATAAAAATTAATCAATAAAAAATATGAAAAAATCATCACTAATGCACAAAGTTTCAATAGTTACTGCAATTTATCGTCGACAGCTAGAGAGCGAAACTCAAAAATAATTATGAATACTCGGCATCATAAATTAACTTCAGGTAAATTATGGACTATCGGGGTAATAGTAGTTCTTGTAGGTTTGTCTTTATGGGCTTACCACCATTCTCGAAGACCCGTAGTACTACTCTCTAATCCTGAGGTATTAGCTGGTATGCAAAAGGGGCAAGCTCCATGGATTGCTGAAACTGATAACCTACGAGCCCGCCTCAGCGCAATTCACTTACCAGCCCTTACAGCAGAAGGTGCCGCACTTCATACTCACCAACACCTAGATATTTTTATTGACGGAAAATCAATTCCTATACCATCAGGAATTGGTACTAATCCATCAAAGGGTTTCATTTCTGACATTCATACCCACGATACTTCAGGAGTAATCCATGTTGAGTCACCTCGCGTTCAAATATTCACACTAGGTCAGTTCTTCGATATTTGGGGTGTACAATTCACTGCTCAATCCATTGGAGGATATACAACACATGGCGATAAAAAACTTAAGGTATATGTGAATGGAGTATTGTATCAAGGCAATCCTCGTGAGCTAGCACTGGAAACACACCAAGAAATCGTAGTTACTTATGGCACAGATTTAGAAGTGCCAAATCCTATACCAACAACTTATCAGTTTACTAAGGGCTTATAGTTATTCTATGAACAATCCAGAAACAAAAACACATACATTTCACATTCATGGTATGCACTGCAAAGCATGTGTCTTTCTAACTGAAAGTGAATTGATGGATTTACCACATGTTACATCAGCGAAATCAAACCTTGCCACACATACTGTGGTTTTGACAGGTAATTTCGGTAGCCAGACGGAAGAAGAAATAGCCGCAGAGCTTACGGGGCTACTTGAAAAACACGGCTATACCGTTTCTACCGAAAAAAAAACTAAAAAAATAAACTGGTCTGATTTCAAAATTGCAGTGCCAATAGCCCTTGCCTTTGCAATACTCTTTGTTGTTTTGCAAAAGATTGGATTGGTAAATCTGGTGAATGCATCTAAGGTGAATTACGGTACAGCGTTTGTTATCGGCATCATTGCTTCTCTCTCAACCTGTATGGCAGTTGTAGGGGGTCTATTGCTCTCGATGTCAGCAACATTTGCAAAGGAAGGAGATAAGGTAAAACCACAACTGTTATTTCATGGAGGTCGTATCATATCGTTCTTTGTCCTCGGAGGTGTTATAGGAACAATCGGTTCAGCATTTACGCTCAATACTTCTGCAACCTTCATCCTCGGTCTCGTTATTGGATTGGTAATGCTTGTATTAGGTATTAACCTTTTGGATGTCTTTCCGTGGGCAAAGCGTCTTCAACCTTCTATGCCGAAGTTTGTTTCAAGGCGTGTGCACAGGGCGACCAAGCTCAACCACACCCTTACACCCCTTGTAGTAGGTGTGGTTACATTCTTCTTACCCTGTGGCTTCACACAGTCCATGCAAATATATACCCTCTCTACTGGGTCGTTTCTCAAAGGAGGGCTTACAATGTTCGCATTCGCCCTTGGAACGCTTCCTGTGCTTGCTCTCATAAGTTTCAGCTCATTCAGTATTCATAAAAGCTCAAAGGCGGGCATCTTCTTCAAAACAGCGGGACTTATTGTCATTCTGTTCGCAATCTTCAACCTCCTCAACAGTCTGGTAGTCATCGGAGTTCTACCGCCATTATTCAATTTTTAGTATAATCACCATATGAACAAAACAGCACTCGCAATCGTTATAGGAGCAGTCATCATCGGAGGTGCTTTTTTCCTCATCAAACCATCAGCACCAAAAGTAGCTGATGCTCCTGCAAATAACGTATCTATGGTAGATGGAAAGCAAATCATCGAAATAAGTGCTAAAGGTGGCTATCAACCACGCAAAAGTATTGCGAAAGCAGGTATTCCAACGATAATCCGTTTTGATACGAAAGGCACTTTTGACTGCTCGTCTTCGGTACGTATTCCAAGTATGAACATCAGCCAAGTGCTCCCACAGACAGGCAGTACCGATATAGATATTGGTACACAAAAAGTGGCAATTCTCCAAGGAACTTGTGGGATGGGTATGTATCCGTTTGAAGTAGATTTTCAGAGCTAGCTACCCATTGATTTTATCAGCGTTATACTCACGCATTACGTGGACGAGATAGTCACACTCAATCGCAAACCTGTTCCAGAAACCAACTCCCAAGTCCACACTTTTTAATGGTATACTTTCTTTATTATGAAAGCATTATTTTCACTGATATTCGTAGGTCTCATCGTGTGTGCGTGGTCTCCATGGTTAAAACCAGAAGATGCAAAACAACTCATCTATAACAAAGTCTATGAAAGCCAGAGTACGCTGCAGACAGGATGCAATCTCAGTATTGTTGAAGGGAGCTTTGAGAAGGTGCCATTTGGATACAGAGAAACAGTGAGTTATAACTGTACGTTTGTGACTGATTTTATTACAGAAGGGAAGAATAACGTGTTCCTAACCTTCTTTAAGGAAGTCCTCAACGTCCCACATCCGATCATCAAATAGAACGGTAGCAAAGGTATTGACACAATAAAATAATATGATATTATAGAGGAAAATCATTTCTTTACTAAAAACCTCTATAAAATGAAAAAAATCAACACAGTACTCGTAGCCATCGTAGTGATGGTGAGTATAACTTTGAGTGCCAGTGCGTACTCAGTAGGTGTCTGTCAAAGTGGTTGGTGTATTACCACAACAGAAACAGTCACCCTTACTGCAACCGCATATGGCTACATACACCCGATGCATCAATGGCAATACAAAGATGACAACGGTGTGTGGCAACCTATCAATGGAGCAACCTTTGATCAATACCTGGTCTATGAACCCGGGACATATCGCGACCGAGTGCATGAAGCATCTGGCGGATATTGGTCTCACTCAGATCCTATATGTATCGTTGAGTGTACTATCGTGCCACTGAACAACAACGTTGTGTTCAGAGGATCTGTCACACGAGCAGGTGCGGTGTTTGTGTACAATACAAGTATTGCAAGCAGGCTGTTTTTGGAATCATCATTTGATGGCAATACATTTTCTCAGGTATCTGAAGTGTACGGTACTACATACACTGATAGTACATTCTCCGGCAAGCGACTGTATCGGCTGCGCGTTGTGGCATTGTCAGGCGCACACGTTGAAGAAATAACACACTCAAGAGTGGTTGTATTGGAACAGAAAAAAGAAACGACTATTTGTTTCTACCCTAACCCAACACAGGATCTGTTGTATGTACATGGGCTCAATGAAAATACAACAATCCGACTGTTCGCTATGAATGGACAGCAAGTACTTGTCTATCATGCGATTGGTAATGCGGCGCTTCCCATGAAGCAGTTGCCTGCGGGTGCATATGTATGTAAGATAATGACAGAGCGTGGAGATTTGGTATCAAGTAGTGTTATTATAAAAAAATAGTTTTAAGGGGTGGTTTTAAGTACAAGCCTGGTATCTTCGGATATCGGGCTTTTTTATTTGATATACTAAGATGTATGAAAGAAAAGCTGATCGATACGGTATTTGCACACACGGTGCGAGCTGTCGTACGCACTATCCCTAAAGGGAGTGTGATGACGTATAGTGGCGTTGCTGATAAAGCAGGATACTCAGGAGCAGCACGCGCTGTTGGTGCCATCATGAAAAATAACTATGACACCACAGTGCCATGTCATCGCGTGATCCGTAGTGACGGGAACATAGGTCAATACAATCGAGGGGGCTCTCGTGCCAAACGCGCATTGTTGATCAAAGAAGGTGTAGTACTTAAATAAACGTGATTATATTGCTATACTCCACGTATGAAAAAATTCTTCACCATACTACTTGTAGTGCTCACCTGTGTCGGTATCAACAGAGCCCACGCTATTGCTACTATTCCAGATCAAGCCGTATGGATAACTCCGGCGGATGCAAAAATAGGAGACAGTATTGAGGTTAACGCGCTTGTGTATAACGATGCAGATGCAACAATAAGTGTCTTGGTTGGTTTTACAACAAATGATGCTGTTATCGGAAATACTTCAGAAATTATCATTCCTGCAAAAACTGCTAAAGTTGCTACAGTACAATGGAAACTGCCTGAAACAAGTACGGTTGTTACTGCAACCATTACAAAGGCTTCATCAACAAAAAAAGATGTTGTAGCACCAAAAGGATTGTTAGGAACCGTCACTATTGGAGGGACAGCACGAACTACCGGATCGGGGATCCTTGCAAAGGTGACTGGCGCAATCGAGGGTTACCGTGAACACGAACTTCAGTATTTCACTGCACTTCTTGTAAAAAGTCAGGCAGTGTTGGGGGCAATGACTATCAAAGAAGTAGCTGTGTTGATCAAGGGTGGTACACCTACTACGTCAACGACTCATACAGAAAATGAAACAGATGTAAAGAAATCTGCGCATACAATAGACTATGTGACCTTTGGCTATGCTTCAGCCGGTAAAGCCTTTTTCTCTCATAAAGCGTTGTACTATGTGGTACTTATTGTATTCGTACTCTTCATTATCCGCTTTATCGTCAGCAGATTGCTCTAGGTGCCAAGGCTATAGAAATTGTGATACCATAAGGCATGATCAGGACTATTTTGTGGACTATTCTTATAGGGGTATCTGTTCTTTGGATGCCTGTATGGTTTCAAATAACGCTGTTTATATTTGCTATTGTGTTCCTACCGTATCGTTTAGTATTACTTATTCCTGCCATTTTTGCTGATGCGCTCTATGCAACCAATACATCACTTACTTTGGGGCATTTCAAAATGACCTTTCTCATTGGTGCCATGATAGTACTCTGGTATGTCATTGTGACGCAAACGAGATTAACAACTACGCATGTTCAACATTTTAAAAAGACATCGAAATAAAAAAAGAAGAATAATGGAGCTCAATCCAGATGAGATTTTGCTTGATGTTCATAACTTGCCGGCATTTGATCGGCAGCAGTTTGAAGGTCGCCTAGAAAAGCCTATTGCGAAACGATCACTTCGAGGATTGATTGTTGTGATGATTATTGCCGCTGTCTTTTTCACTGGACGTCTTGGATATTTACAAATATCACGCGCTGTATATTACCAAACAAAAAGTGAGCAAAATAGTTTGGACCACACACCCATCATCGCAGATCGAGGTCTCGTATATGATCGAAATGGTGTTGAACTTGCATGGAACAGTATCAGTCCTACCGGGCCGACGATGCGTTCGTATATTCAAGCTCCTGGTTTTGCAAACTTGCTCGGCTATGTCTCGTACCCAACGAAAGATAAATCAGGAAAATACTGGCAGTCACAAACCGTTGGTAAGGATGGTATTGAACAACAGTTCAATACTGCGTTGGCTGGAATAAACGGTACAAAACTTATTGAAACAAATGTATCTGGAGACATTATTTCTGAAAATACGATTGATGCGCCAACACAGGGAGATAACATTACGCTTACTATTGATGCGAAAGTTCAAGAAGTACTCGCAAATGGAATAAAAGATCTTGCACATCAGTCTGGGTATGTCGGTGGGGCAGGAGCCGTGATGGACTTGACAACTGGGCACTTGCTCGCAATGACAACGTACCCAGAATACAACCAGCAGATCATTTCAGAGGGCAGTGATGTCGCCACAATCAAAGGATATTTCAATGATGCAAGTCGACCATTTCTCAATCGAATGATCGATGGTCTTTATACGCCGGGATCTATCGTCAAACCGTTTCTCTTGCTTGCAGCCCTTAATGAAGGTATCATCACACCCAACAAGGTGATATACACAACAGGATCATTGAAAGTTCCAAACCCGTACAACCCAAGCCAGCCAACCATTTTTAAGGACAATGCAAACCATGACGCTGTTGATATGAAAAAGGCGATTGCAGTATCATCTAACGTCTACTTTTATCAAATAGGTGGCGGATTTGGAGATCAAAAAGGGCTTGGAATCAACAACATTGAGAAGTATATGGGACTCTTTGGTATAGGAAAAAAAACTGGCTTTAGTTCAAAAGAACTTGCCGGTACGGTGCCGAGTATTGCATGGAAAGCAAAAAACTTTCCTGGAGATGCCTGGCGTATCGGAGATACCTACAACACATCGATTGGGCAGTATGGATTTCAGGTTACTCCCATACAGATGTTGCGGGCAGTTGCAGGTATTGCATCACGAGGCACAATGGTAACACCAACACTTGTTGCGGGTAAGATAGGCCCAACGGAGAAGTTGCCATTTAGTACTGACGAATACGATGCAGTCTATGAAGGTATGCGCATGGTGGTCACTGATGGGACTGCGCGCTCGTTGAACAACCCAAGCCTCCACGTCGCCGCAAAGACCGGTACGGCACAGATCAAAAAAAATACCCGCGTCAATACATGGGCTATCGGATTCTTTCCGTATGAAAACCCACGCTATGCATTCACTGTCCTCATGGAGAACGGCCCGTTGATTGAGAGTGGGGCCGCAAACGCATTCAAGCCGGTCGTGCAGCTGTTCGTAGATACTCCAGACCTTTTGACCCAATAGCTCGTTTGCTGTATAGTATCTGCTTTATGAAGGAATATATAACACAAGCAAATAAAGACTCGCTCGAAGATGAGCTTATGTATCTCACGACTATAAAAAGAAAGGAGATTATTACTGCGATTGAGTACGCTAAAAGTCTCGGAGACTTATCAGAAAATGCTGAGTATCATATCGCCCGCGAAGAACAAGGCAAGCTCCAAGAACGTATCTCAGTGATCGAAGAAGTCCTCAGAAACAGTGTCGTGGTCAAACATACATCAAACGGTATTATAAATGTCGGATCAAATGTCGTTATTAAAAAAAGTGGTGAATCACAAAATCGTACAATGACCATTGTTGGTAGTGAAGAGACTGATATGCTCTCAGGCAAGATATCCTACAAAAGTCCATTGGGGCAAGTACTCTATGGCAAAAAGGCAGGAGATACGGTCACTGTTATTACACCGAAAGGGGAAGTTGAGTACGAAATTATAAGCGTAAACTAGACAAAGTAGCAAAAACCTTCTCAAATGAGAAGGTTTTTTGTTATCCACACCTATCCATTTGCAGCAGGGAAACACAGTGGGGTATAATGGTACTAAGTGGGAAGAAGTGGTAAATGTAGTAAAAGGAGAGTAGAGTTACGAAATGCTAATCGGCGAATATATCCATTCTATTGATGACAAAAACCGTCTATCCTTTCCCATAAAGTTTCGCAAAGAAATGGGCAAGACGGTGGTGATAGCTCCAGGGATAGAAAAGTCTCTCTTTGTGTTCACACCATCTCAATGGCAAAAAATGGTAGATAGGCTCGCTGAAGGATCTTTGCAAGAAGAAAACCGAAGCTTCAGCCGTTACCTCATCGGAGGAGCCTCTGAAGTAGACGTTGATGCTAATGGCCGTATTTTGATACCAGAAGTACTCAAAACAAAATTGGGTATCAAAGATAAAGTTGCGATAGTCGGATTGTATACACGTGTTGAACTGTGGGAAGAGACAACATGGAAGCGATACAAAAAAGACGTTGAGACCAAGGCAGACAAACTTGCAAACCATCTGGGTAATGTGGGAGTACTCTAATTATGTCTCATACATCACTCCATATACCAGTTCTTTTACAGGAAAGTATCGACGGTCTGTCCATTCAAAATGGTGACATTATTGTTGATGGTACATTTGGGGGTGGAGGACATTCATCAACAATACTCCAACAATATGGTGATACTATTTCACTGATCTGTGTTGATCTCGATGAAGCTGCAGCACTACGCTTCAAAGATATCATTGGTTCTCGAAAGAATACAACATTTATTCATTCGAACTTCAAAAATGCAGATGCAATTTTGGATGAAGCTGGTATACACTCAGTAAATAAAGTATTACTTGATCTTGGCACAAGTACATTTCAACTACTCGCAGATACTCGCGGATTTTCATTTAACTCAGACACTCCACTTTCAATGGCATTTTCTGAAAATGGATCTCATACAGGATTTAATGCGTGGGATATCGCCAATGAATGGAGCGAAAGTTCTATTGCAGACATTATTTATGCATATGGTGAAGATCGTGCAAGTCGCAAAATCGCTCGGGCTATTGTTGAAGCAAGAGCTTTGGGTCCTCTAAACACTGCCGTGCAGCTCGCAGAGGTTATCAAGGCAGCATTTAAAACACGAGGTCGTATACACCCGGCAACCAAAACATTTCAAGCATTCCGTATTGCTGTTAACGATGAGCTTGGAGTATTGCGAGAAGCATTGGATGCCTGGTGGGTCCGACTTGCACCAGGAGGTCGCATCGCCGTCATTACTTTCCATAGTCTCGAAGATCGCATCGTAAAAGTTTGGATGAAGGCACAAACGAATGAACGCGTTATCACAAAAAAGCCCCTCATCGCACAGCAAGAAGAATTATTAGATAATCCTCGGTCACGGAGCGCTAAGCTACGAATCATCGAAAAAAACATAGAGCAATAACCAATGATCGCAAAACTTCAACACACATTAGGCAACAGAGGCACATTTGATGTTAACAAAACATTGAAATCGATAGCGTTTTACTCTTGGATAACGGCTGGTATTCTTTTTACTGCATACTTATATTTTGTTGGTGCGATAACCTTTTCAGTCATAAAAGAAAAAGGGTTGCAACAAGACACGAAAGCACTCATTTCAACTATGGGGCAACAAGAACTACAATATCTTTCAGCTCAAAAAATGCTTACCAAGGAATATGCCATTCAGGCAGGATTTATAACTGCAAATACAATATCATTTGCGCAACCTCAAAAGGCTTTTGCTTGGAATGTTGGACGCGAATAAATTACATAGACAAAGAATACGCATCATCATTGGCATTGTTATGTTTGTGGGTGTTTTTGTTATTATTCGACTTTTTTCATTACAGATTGTCCATTCTAATTTTTATAAAGACCGTGCTGAACGTCAATACATAACGCCATCCGGCGATAGTTTTGATCGAGGAAATATTTATTTCACATCCAAAGATGGTACAACGGTTGCTGCTGCAACGGTTATAAATGGATTTAAGTTGGCGATTGCACCAAATATGGTCAAAGATCCAGATGCAACATATATGGCACTTAACGATGTTGTAGTGATTGACCGAACGTCATTTATGGCAAGTGCATCCAAGAAAAATGATCCGTATGAAGAAATAGCGGATCATATAACGGCTGATAAAGCAGAGATAATAACCAAACTCGCATTACCAGGAGTATCGTTGTATCGGCAGAAGTGGCGTTTCTATCCAGGAGGTGATTTGGCTGCGAGAGTTGTGGGGTTTGTGTCATACAACAAAAATGACAAATTAACCGGAAACAATGGGCTTGAAGAATATTATAACGACGTACTCTCTAGAGATAGTGAGAACTTCTACGTTAACTTTTTTGCAGAAATTTTCTCAAATGTAAAATCGAGTGTTTTCAAAAACACTTCATCAACAGGAGATATCGTGACCACTATAGAACCGACAGTACAAGGTCAGTTACAACAAACGATAGATGCCATTCAGAAGAAATGGGGAAGCGATACTGTGGGGGGTGTCATAATGGATCCGTATACAGGAAACATTATTGCCATGTCGGGAATACCAACATTTGATCTCAATGCATATGGTTCAGTCAAAAATGCAAGTGTGTATACCAACCCTTTTGCACAAAGCAGGTTTGAAATGGGTTCTATCGTTAAGCCACTCATTATGGCCGCTGCTTTGGATAATGATATTGTCACACCTACCACGACATATAATGATTCCGGTTCAGTGACGATCAATGGCGCAACACTCAATAACTTCGACAAAGTAGGTCGAGGAAACAATGTATCGATGCAGCGAGTACTTAACGAATCATTGAATACTGGAATGATTTATGTGGAGCAACATATGGGTAAACCACTATTCAAAGAGTATATTGTCAACAAATATAAGTTGGGAGAAAAAACGGGCATTGATTTACCAGGTGAGGTAAATGGATCAGTGGGTAGTCTCAAAGATAATAACGATATCAACTACGCAGCTGCATCATTTGGACAGGGCATTGCAACAAGCCCTATCAATATTGTTCGTGGTTTTGCAGCTCTTGCAAATGGAGGGACAATGGTGACACCGCATATTGCATCTAAAATCATCGAATCTAATGGTAAGACAACAGATATTGAGTACCCAGTCGGAGATCGGGTATTGAAGCCAGAAACTATCTCAACTATCACCAATATGCTTGTACACGTTGTTGATGACGGATATCACCGTGCGGTACCTCGGTATACTGTTGCGGCAAAAACAGGTACTGCTCAAATAGCGCGATCTGATGGAGGTGGATATTATACCGACCGCAATCTGCACTCACTCATTGGGTTTTTTCCAGCAAGTAAGCCTCGTTTTGTACTCTATCTTTTTAACGTATATCCGAGGGGTGCGCTATACGCTATTCAGACACTAGGAGACCCTTTCTTTTCTATGGTAGACTTCATGAATAATTACTATGAAATAACCCCAGACCGCTAAACCATGAACACTCCATTAAAACCATTCACTTTTTCTATTACTGACAACATCCGTACTGCATGGGCTACATTTAAACGTCATGCTTGGTTCTATGTTGGGATAACGATCATAATGGGACTATTAAACATCCCCGATTCATTAAAGGAAGAACAACATATAGTACTGACGATTGCGATATCTATTGTTTCTATTGTATTTTCATATATGTTGCTTTCTATATTCCTCAGGGCAGTCGATGGTAAGGATGAAGTGCTTCGTTTTAGTGCACTGCGAACGCATCTACCTACCTTTCATCAGTTCTTGATGATTATAGAAATTGGAATTCTCGTTGGACTGGCAGTACTTGGCGGACTAGTACTTCTTATTATTCCAGGAATATACATACTCGTTCGTTTTTCACTTGCACAGTTTGCATATATTGATCGCAATGGGAGAGCGATTAACGCGCTCAGATATTCATGGAAACTGGTAACCAAAGATGTTTTTTGGACAGTACTTCTGACACTACTCACCGCTATTGTTCTGATTGTTGTTGGAGCAGTATTCTTTGGTATAGGATTGCTCGTTACATACCCGATAGCAATGCTCTTGATCGCACAGCTCTATCGAGCGCTCACACTTCGCTCAGAGATTACAGAACCAGTTATTGTTGCAGGGGATGACATACCAGCAGATATCCCTGTTATAGAGGTTGCATAAATAAAAGCCACTTCTTGGAAGTGGCTTTTTAGTTTCATTAAAAACTAATTTTTTCTCGAATTTGCATAACAATTTTACCGTGTTCAAGGGCGTACACCTCTTTAATCTCATCGATTTGAAAGCGTTGTAATCCATCTTCTAATGCATCAACTAGTTTTTTTGGGTGAGTGGCAAGTAATCTTTTGCCGAGCTCTGGGTTTTGTTTGAATTTCTTGTATGTATACACACGGAGCATTCCTAATATGAAATGTTTCGTCCAATACGATGGTGTGGGCATACTTCTTTCCAAATCCTTGAGATCTGCAGGAATAGTTGTCACCGCAACTTTCTTTTTAATTGCAACATCTTTTGTTTTGTAACTCAAGATTGCATTTCGTACTGAAGGAAATAGTACGTCTCCTATCTGCAGTTGACAGGCATAATCATCACAGAGAAAGTGATGTCCACTTCCTGAAAATGAAAGAATGTGTGTTTCTGTTACATATGGGTTATCCATGTTAAAAGTTTTCCTTTTTGTACCATTCTGATGCTCTAAAGTAAAGGTTTTATTTTCCACATATCAGTATTGCGCTATTTGATCAAGACTGTAATGATATAGATATACAGGTCGATATCTTATCAGCCAAGAGAGGATACCACTCATGTTCACCAATCAATACAAGTCACTCCAGCGCCGATGGATGACAGGCAAACTCAATCTCATTGCAGTAGCACGTCGTATGGGGTACAAGAAAGGGTCTCTCAGGAAGAGAGTATCTAAAGTTCATAAGGTACTAGCAGATATGGGTATTACGGTTCTCTAGTACAGTCAAAAAGCACCATGGTGGTGCTTTTTTGTGTACAGTAATATTGTATCTATCTGTCTATTGACATATTATTATAATATGCTATTATATAGATAAACAATCAAAACAAAAACATTTACAAATGAAAAAAAGAGATATCGAACTCATGCAGCCTACCAGACAATACATGCGTGCATCTATGATCAGTACGTTCTATACAGTACTAGTATGGTTAATAATCAATAGTATGGTACAGGTTCAAGGTCGAATGGTTATCTTAGAAATAATTACATTGATCTTTTGCTATCTCGTTTGTGTTACGCTTGTAGCAGCGAGGGGAATCAAAAAGGCCCAAAGACTACCGTATCAGTTTTTCGACGAGGATCAGTCAGTGAAAAAACAAAAATCTTTTGCCACTGCTGACACATTATTTAAAAACAAAACGATTTCAATCTATGAACGTGCCAGAATGTTCCAATACATTCATGCACTGCTTCGGGCACAGAACACGATCAGTATCTTTAAGGGGCATACTACCCAGCAGTCATTGGCCGCGACAGGGAGTTGATACTAACAGACGAGACAATACGCACTACAGAAATGTGGTGCGTTTTTTTTCTTTACTTACTAGATCAAAAAAATAACATACCCACTACTCTTGAGGAGAAATATCGTATATTTCTGATGGTGTGATAATTAGAAGGCCTTTGAGCACTCTGTTCGGAACGTTGTCGATGACCCATTGTCGTGCATTTTCATATACGGCTCCTTCTGCGACATACTCAACAGTTCCTTTTATTTGATATCCCTTCAACCCCGTCCAGCATGATAGTGCTATATTTGGATTTTCGATAATATTATCAAGTGTTTTTCTTAGAAAATAGTTCATGAGCCATATTGTATTGTTCTCAACACGTATAGTTGAAACAGGTACTACGTTAATCCCTCCTTTTCCGATACTGGCAAGGGCTTTATTTTGCGACTGTAATACCGCTTCAATGATATCTGTTGATAGTGTCATGATGTATGTATACACTCATTTGTTCGCATTCGCAAGCAGTATATATATGTCTGTTGCATAACAGTGTTGATGAAGTACAATGTATGATATACATATGCGCCTTATGAATTCAAAACTTTCATTTAAGCTGTTATCAAAAAGAACAGCGCCATCTGACCTACCCAAGAAAACCGGTAGTATTACAAAAAGCACTGCCTCAAAAAAAGGAACTGATAAACCGGTGGATAATAACCGACGCCTTTTTTTAAAAATCGCTGGTGTGGCAGGGCTTGGGGTAGCTGCATCTGCGCTTTTCCCTAAACAAGCAAACGCATATGTTGCCGGAAGCACACCGACGTCCAATGTTGTGGGTGTAAAGAATGCTGCTAATAGTCGTATCAACCCTGCAACTGAAGAAACACTTGCAACGATTATTGCTGGTCAAAATGTTAAAAAATTATCGATAAATCTTGCAGCTTCAGGTGTAGTGCGAACACCTGATACCGGCAAGAAAATTCGAGTCTATGCATCCAGATTTTCTTTGACCTCAGACGCAACGTCTGTATCATTTCGATTTACTGCAGTAGGTACTGATCATGAAAAATACGTTTCGCCCAAGACAGGAGGTCTCTATGGGGCAAACAATCACCCCAACTATATCGAAGGGGGAGTTGATGATGTGTTATACTGTGTTATCAATGGTACTACGACAGTTCAAATTAATATCGATTATTTAGAAATTTAATTTTACATTATGGCATTAAGAGCAGTTGAACATATCTTTACCGGAACTACTACGCCATATACGTCGTATGATTCTACAAAGACAAACCTCGGAGTACTGATTCAACAACGGACAGGTGCTAGTGCAACTGACAAATTTGCTGGACCAATGCCTATTGCACTGGCTCGACCTATGGAAGCGAGTACTGCTATTACTGTCGCGTATCCCCATGTTATTGCATATAGCCCAGATGTTCATTGGGTGTTCCTGGCAGAAAACTCGACGGCTGCAGCAACTCGAAGAATAATTAAATACACGTATACAATATCTACAGGGGTGTTTAACTGGGATGGATTTATTACGCTCACTTTTCCTGCAGCGACAGTTGGTCACACAGTGCGAGGGTTCCGCATGACAAGAGATCTATACACTACTGGTGCTGCATCAGTAAGCGGAACTGCTGTAACCGGGTCAGGTACTGACTGGGCTACCTCTGGTCTTGCAGTGGGCTCGAGAATAGGTTTCGGTACTAGTGATCCTACTGCGGTAACGACATGGTATGAGATAAGTGCCGTCAATTCAAATACATCTATTACCCTTACTACTTCAGCAGGCACAGTGAGCAGTGGAGCATATGTTATTGAAGAGTTGCGAGCAATAGTTTCTACTTCTAACACCACTACTACCAACGGAGGATTGTTTATTGCAAAAGGGCTTCGAGAAATTATTTTTTCTACTGCAGGTACAACAATCCCTGCAGCAACCACTGTTGATAATATTCGTGCAGTATACTGGTGCGCTGATGCAAGTACTGTAACAAATACTATTGCTTGCGGAGTAGCTCTTGGTGCAAAAGATTCGTGGACACAACAATATGCATATGTGATTGATGGTACTGCTGGTACCAACAGAGTGTACAAATATAACCTTCGCGCAGCACTTACTTCGATAGTTTCAGGAAAAACAACTTCCTCATTTGTCCTTGTTACTGGTGCTCAAACACCTACAGGAACAGTCTCTCAGGCAAATAATGGGCGAGTGGGGACACTGGCGCACGGTCCAGGATCTGGAATAGAGTCTCTGTATTATGTAACAACAACTCGTGTGTATCGCGCATCGTTATCAAGTATCACATCGGGTAACATTGCATGGCAAAGTGATGCAATGCAAGAAATACCACCTGGAGGTACATCAACATACCCTATAACTAGTGCATTAAACTCAGTCGAAATATCAGACGCTACTGACAGGCTGATAGTGATGAGTAGCGGTACTGCTGGTGCTCGTAGCTATGTAACACAATACAATACCGTAGGTAATCCATTCGACCACATTTTTCTTATCGATGACAAACAATATGATCAAAGTTCAACAGATGCAGGTGCTGTGGCACATCCTGCTATATCCGCGCTACCTTTTTCTGTTTGGTCTGAGGCAGGCATATGTTACATGTGCAGAATTAGCACTGTAGCAACAACCAATCAGCTCTACGCAGTACCACTTGGTGCTCATTGGACATACGCAGCATCAACTCCACAACAAAGACTCATTACACCTTCACTGAGTACAGTGAATGCTGTTACGTTTTCTCGAGTGTATATTAACTCATTAAACCAGCTTGGTTCTGGTACTTTGGGTCTTCCCCCCGAACCTTTCAGGCTTTTTTACCGAACATCTGGCATAGTCGACAATAGTGGAACATGGAACGCACTAGACGATGGAAGTGTTCTAAATGGAATAGCCCCTACTTCAGAAATACAGTTTATGTTTGAGTTCAAAATTTTGGGCGGGTCGTGTATTCCTTGTCGTATATATAGTCTGTCTCTAACATATCAAGACAATACTACTGATTCGCACTATCAACCGTCTGTAGGAAATTCTTCAATCACCAGCAAGGTATTTTCATGGAGATTCTCGACAGCATTCGGAGGAACTGTTCCTACGTTGAAAATACAATTGTTCGACGCTGTTACTGGAGGGTCTTTGTTGAATGATACGACTACTGCGAGCGCTGCTGGAACATGGGAAAAATCTGTTGACGGTGGATCTATATGGTCTACATATAACACGTCTGATAAAGCAAATGATCTGACCTATATTCGATATACACCAACAAGCCTCGCTGACAATATAAAGGTACGAGCATTGTTAACACAAAACTAATATGATTCATATTGAAACAGAGCAGTATTTAGTAGACTCCACAAATCTCAAGGTCTCATCACCAACAGGTGATTACGAAGATCAGGATCTTATAGAGTGCGTGGATAGAGAAAACTCAGTAACATCAGTGATTGCATATCAAGCACAGTACGTAAAATACGGTGGAATGGTGTACTCATTTGGAAGTTCTAAAGAATTGGGAGTTGAGATTTTGAAGGTTGATCCTCAGTCTACGCACGCGGCAGCTTCGTATGTCAGAATGATAGAAGAACTAGATACACAAATGAATCAAGGTGAGTTGGAGCCGAGTTCACTAAAGAATGTTTTGTCAGATGAACAAGAAGTGATGGAAGAAAAAAGAGCTGAACCAGAAATTCAAGAAACTCCACAAATAAAAGAAGAGGTACTAGAGGACACACCCGTAGAAGAAGTTGTTGTGCCTGAGATTATTCCGTCAGATACACTACTAGAAAATCCTGAGCCGGTACTCACTACAGAAGAAACCCTTTCAGTAGTAACAAATAAAAAGAGGAGACCCAGGAGATTAGGATAAAATATGGCACTGACTGATATCAATTTTCAAGAAGGGGAAGGGCAGGATTTCATTACTGAATTCCCGTCTGTTGGGTATGTTGGTGCAATGAGTGATATTGTTGTTGAATCAAATGGGTCTCAGTATCCAGTACTAGAGATTCCTGCAGGAGGAGGAAATATTTTTATCATGTCAGAGTAATCGCACATGAACTCTTTTCAGAAAACGATCAAAAAATACGCCGCATATTTTGAAGAATTGCGTCGCAGGTTGGTATTTGTCGTCAAGGTATTTGCGGTAGTTTTTGTTCTTGCTTTTGTTGGTACTCGACCTATTATTAAATTACTGCTTTCCTACGTGAGTATAGAGGGAGTAACAGTGGTGACGACCTCACCATTTCAACTTGTTGAACTCGCGATGAGTATTGGTTTTTTTGTAGCGTGTGTGGTGGTAGTACCACTGTGTATTTATTATCTGTATGTTTTTTTGAAGCCAGCACTTCTTTTAAAGGAACGCAAACTTTTTCTATTGTCGCTTCCACTAGGACTAGTGCTGTTTGTGGTAGGGTTTATGTATAGTTCAGTTATGCTCTACAACGCCATC
Organism: uncultured Candidatus Saccharibacteria bacterium; assembly: GCA_964473175.1. Taxonomy (GTDB): domain Bacteria; phylum Patescibacteriota; class Minisyncoccia; order Phycocordibacterales; family UBA9973; genus UBA4124. Next base: position 24,030 of record CAYYNN010000001.1, read on the forward strand.
CGCATTATTGCGGTACTGAACGTGCACCTCGGCGTTGCCAATTATTGGGATATTAGTACCTTTATGTATCAAATTATCTTGACATCAACCTTGCTCGGACTGCTATTCTTATTTCCTGTCGTTATTACATTCCTTGTTCGACTTGGTGTTACAAGCGTCGCATTTTTGCGTTCGAAAAGACGACATGCCATTGTAATTATATTCATCATTGTTGCTTTACTTCCCCCAACTGATGGTCTATCATTAGTGTTAATGGCAGTACCGTTAGTGCTGATTTTTGAACTTACGGTTTTGTTCAATAGAAGAAAAGTAACATCGATAATAGTAACCTAATAATAGTATCGCACCATGTTTGGACTCGGAACAAAAGAAATCATCATTATCGCAGTCGTCATTGTGTTGTTGTTTGGATCAAAAAAGATACCTGAATTAACAAAATCAATTGCTGATGCAGTCAAACATCTTCTCGGTGCATTCAAAGACGCAGACCCTAAAAAATAAAGGACGCTTCAGTATTTTTATTATTTAATATATTAATCCCATGTTTGGACTCGGAACAAAAGAAATCATCATTATCGCAGTCATCGTAGTTCTTCTATTTGGATCTAAGAAAATTCCAGAACTCGCTAAAAATCTTGTCGAAGCGTTCAAAAACTTAACTGGTGCATTTAAGTCTTCAGAAAATAAAAAAAATAAGTAGTGATTCGATATCGAGCATTACTACCGTTCGTATCTTTTGATTCTTTTTAAATATTATTTGTGACAACTTCATCTCTGAAAAAAAATACACTCTTGTGCGTGCTCTACGCAGGTATAGTTTTTTCTGTTGGGTTTTTTGTGTACACCACTGCGTTCGCCATTGATGTACATATGCCGGGTGAATCCATAACAATCGGAGAGTTTATATATAACGACGATTACTCGCCAACCACTGACGATTGTACGATATCCATATATTCACCAGCAGGAGCAACGCTTGTCAACGAAGCAACAATGACGGACGATAGTACTGGCTGGCATTACTATCCATACACGACACCAGTCACCGAAGGAAGTTACCCTGCGTTTATTACTTGCGGGGCTACTTTGACTGGAGACTTAATGAAGCTCGACAAGTCGTTTGTGGTAAAGGTCTCTAGTCTCGATACTGATGCAATCGCATCAGCTGTTTGGGCAAGTCCCTCTCGCAGTCTGACTTCATTTGGTTCACTTGTTTCAGATATTTGGAGCAACAGCTCGCGAACACTTTCAGCGTTCGGCTCTCTGGCTGCGGATATTTGGGATAACTCATTTGCGGTCAACAGACAGTTGACGACAAAAGATATCGCGGGCGGCGGGTCACTTGCAACCGAAAGTTATATCGATGCATCTCAGGCTACTATTGTGGGTGAAATCGAAACAAACCGTACACTCATCAATGCGCTCAATAACATTTCAGCTGCCGACGTGTGGGCGTATGGAACACGGTCTACTAATGCGGGTAGTGTGAGTATCGATAGTAACTCTATTGCTGCTGTGTGGCAATCTGCTGCTTCTGGTTTAAATACGACAGGAAGTATTGGGAAGCTCATCGTCGACAACCTCGATGCACAAGTGTCCAGTCGAGGGACAAGTACACTCACTGCAGGAGATGTATGGGCATCAACAACACGCACACTTTCAACCACTGGAGTTGATGCACTTTCAAGTGGAGTATGGTCAGCAGCAAGTAGGACACTCTCAAACTATGGTAACGACATCACCGCAGCAGATGTCTGGAACACATTGTCCTCATCACTGACAACGGTTGGTTCTATTGGAGAGCAACTTGCAAACAATGTTGATATAAAAAATTCAGATATTTTGACGGAAGTACAAGCTAACGCAACACTCATCAATGCGCTCAATAATATTTCAGCTGCCGACGTGTGGGCGTATGGAACACGATCGGTAACTACTGATGTCACCATTTCAAATGCTTCATTACAGGCGCTATGGAACACTGCAACAGTTGACCTCGCTACTACCGGGTCTGTCGGTAAGCTTATCGTTGATAACCTCAATGCCCAAGTGTCCAGTCGAGGGACGAGTAATCTTACCGCCGCTGATGTATGGGCATCGGCAACGCGTACATTGACTGATTATTCTGATTCGACCATAGCAGCTGCGGTGTGGGCAAATGCAACGCGCACACTTTCAAATTACGGTAACGATATCACCGCAGCAGATGTGTGGAACACGCTATCTTCATCACTGACAACGGTTGGTTCTATTGGAGAGCAACTTGTAACAAATATTGACGCCACTATATCGTCAAGAGCTTCTATGAGTGTAGGGGATTCATGGTCTGTAAAAATGGGAAATGTTGATCGTGTACAAACAGGTCAAGTCTACCGTACCAAAGTATTTGTGTTAAACAATAGCGCACCTTCTGCACCATATGCGACACCCACCGTAACGCTCTATGATCCACAGCGCAACATATCAGTATCGGCAGTGTCGATGTCACTCATTAGTACTGGTGTGTATGAATACACATATACAGTCTCACCAAGTGCTGCCCAGGGACTTTGGGAAACCATCGCATCTACAGAAGTTGAAAGTGGTAAAACTGTACAGACCAATGATTACTGGGAAGTAGCAGGTTCTCCAGCTCAGGTCCTTATAAACTCAGTGAGTGCGACAGACCCTTCTACAATATTGGGTAATGTCACTGTAACTAACGAAGGTCTTACTGGATATGAGTATGACTATGAATGGTGTGTTGTCAGTGATCAGTCTAATGTGTGTGGAGGCAACGATGACCTGTTCTATGCGTCTGCTGCAAAATTTATCAATCCTGGTGAAACCTGGAACACAACACTCTCAGCGGCGGTTACCTCTGCTGGCACCTATTACTTCAAACTCGTCGTTCACTTTGGTACCGATAATTCATCCGCATCGCGCGTGTTTACTGTAATAGGATCAACTCCTCCTGGAGGCGGAGGCGGTGGAGGAGGTACACCTCCACCAAATCAAGATACCTGTAACGGTGCTGATTTTAACAAAAATAGCGTAGTAGATTCGACTGATTTCTCTATCATGCTGTATTTCTGGAAGACAGCATTTCCTTTCAAGAATCCATGCGTAGATATCAACGGAGATAAGAATGTAAATTCAATAGATTTCTCTATCATGCTTTTCCAGTGGGGTAAAAGGCCGTTATCAACATGAGATATTTAATGACACATATGACCTCTACAAAATACATCACATTATTTTTTATACTTACATTTTTTCTCTGTATTCCAGCGCAGAGTATGGCAGCAACTATTCGAGCATCGAGCTCTACGGCACTCTCAGCAGGAGATACTGCTATCATCTCGGTATTTCTTGATACTGAAGGTGAAACCATCAACTCTATTGATGGCGCGGTGTTGCTGACAGACACTCATGGCGGGAACTTCACTATCAAAGATATCAGCGTGAGTAACTCAGTCTTTACCTTGTGGCCACGTAAACCTTCTCTAGGAGAAGGCCACCGCATATCATTGATTGGCGGTATTCCCGGAGGAATAACAGGGGACTCACTCTTGCTTTTTAAAGCTATTGTTACCATCAACGAAGCTGGTACCTTTTCTATACGACCAGACACACTCGTAGCGTATCTTAATGACGGGCTAGGTACTACGCGGACAATCACCAAAGACACAAGTACTATCACCGTAGGTCAGCGACGAGCAGCAACAAAGGATAACTGGCAAGAAATCATTTCAAACGACAACGTAGCTCCAGAAACGTTTGGTATCACCTTGGTACAAGACACTAATCTTTATGAAGGCAAAAAATTTCTTTCTTTTGAAACAACTGATACTGCTTCAGGAATTAGTTATTACACCGTAAAAGAAGGAGCATACCCGAGTGTTCGTACAGGGAATAGTTATATACTTATCGATCAAAATATACCTGAGGATGTTGTGGTGACCGCATATGATAAGGCGGGTAATTTCCAGGTATCGGTTTTCAAAAATAAGACACCAATACAGTGGGGTACCGTAGGCGTAGCACTTCTTGGGATAAGCGGTATCTATATCATCTACAAGAGATCTTGTAAAAAAACAAATGCATAACAATCAGTTTTTATATAAAAGTTATAGGGCATGGATCGGAACGGTATTGGCTGTAGCATTGGTTTTTGTTCCTGTGAATGCAGATGCTGCAACGCTTGCATTATCTCCAGCATCCACAAAAGTATCTGTAGGCAATATTGTTTCTGTGACACTCTCGCTCAATACAGCAGGTGTTGCTATCAATAACGCTGAAAGCGTTGTGCAGTTTCCTTCAGATTTATTGGAAGTAGTTTCGTTAAGTAAGAACTCATCTATCTTTTCATTATGGGTCGAAGAACCAACTTTTTCCAATACTGCTGGTACGGTATCACTCAACGGTGGTGTTGCGAATCCTGGTTTCAATGGGAGTAGTGGTACACTTGCAACGATTATTTTTAAGGCAAAAAAGTCTGGCACCGCAACAGTTGTTTTTGCGGATGGCGCAGTACGAGCAAATGATGGTCTTGGTACCAATGTGTTAACTTCAAAAAGTGGGAGCACTATAGAGATAGCTCCACCCAAAGAGATAATGCCGGTTATGCCTGCTGTTCCTACTACCTCAGCTATCATCACGGTGCCTGCTGCGACAACATTAACACCTACGATCACTTCTGATACTCACCCAGAACAACATGTATGGTATTCAAATAGTACTGCGACATTTAGTTGGAAAGTTCCAAAGGGAGTGACTGGGCTACTCGCAGAGCTCAATAAGACCGATGGTTCAACACCCAAAATTTCATATGATAGATCGGTTACCCAAAAAACACTCACAGGGCTCTCTGATGGAACATATTATTTTCATGTGAGATACAAAGTAGGAACAGCGCTAGGTCCTGTAAATACATATAGAATTAATGTCGATACAACAGCACCGCCTTCCTTTGTTCCTACGCTTCGAACTGATGCTAAGCAGCAATACCTGTCACTGAATGCAGAGGATGCACTCTCAGGTATTAGTAGGTACACACTACGGATTGATGATAAGTCAGATATCGCGATAGATGTCAGTACACTCATAAATGGAGAATACCACCTTCCTGTACTAGTAGACGGTACACACAACATTGTGGTGACCGCATATGATAATGCTGGTAATAGTACCTCAGAACATGTTGCGTACATAAGCCCGTATATCTCGAGCCCGGTATTTGAGTCAAGTGCTGACAATATTCATAAGGGGGAGCAAGTCACCATATCGGGCACAAGTGAGTATCCTGGCGCACAAGTAGCGATAGTTCTTGAAGTAAATGGTATAGAGATTAAAACATATCTTGAAACAGTCTCTGCTGATGGAACTTTCAGTATCACCACTGATGCTTTGCAGAAAGTAGGGACAGTTACCGTGACTGCAAAAAATGTATTTTCTGAAAGTGTATACAGTCCCTTTTCAGAAAAGCTACAGTTCATTGTTCGAGAAACTGATGTTGCAAGAATAAGTATTGCTATTGTGTGGGTTATTGGAGCTGCGATCTCCGTCTTTATATTACTACTTCTGTTATATATCGGATGGCGTAAGTTCTTATTATTACGTGCAAAAACAAAGCACGGACTCGAGCAAGCAATAGCTGATGCACACACTGCTACTACAATGTTGAAAGCAGAACTTGTTGATCAGTTAATGACTCTTGAGAAAAAACGCGTTGATCGTAATCTCAACAATGAAGAAGAGCGGATCTTTAAGGAAATAGAAAAAAATATCGACGATATCGACAAGTTTATTGAAAAGAAACTCAAGAAGATGTTGTAGTATATACTACTTGGTTGTTGATTTATTTCTGAACCATTTTTGTGTATCAGGTTTCCTGTGCGGGCAACCAGGCCAGCAACATGGACGTTTTTTCCCATCTTGTAATTGTGCGCAAAGTCGCTTGATATGCTCAGCTCGCGTATCGTCTTTTTTGACAATAGTGACCCAGCAAATCCATTCGTTACGTGCAAGTGGTGTCAACGTATCCCACAACCTCAAAGTATCTTTGTTCGAAGTTAGTGCTATCCGTAAGTCGTTTGGGGTTCGATGTATAAAAGTAGTGTTAGTTGTCTTGATACGCATAGTAAAAGTATAGCAAAGTTTGGAACACCTTATTTGGTACAGCAAAATACCTTGATAAATATAGCTTTTAAATTCTGTGACCCCACGGAGAGTCGAACTCCGCTTCTATCCTTGAGAAGGATATGTCCTAACCGATAGACGATGGGGCCAGTGTGTGTCGTGCTTGCATACTATAGCTTGCAAGGGTGTATAATTCAAGCATATGAAGAAACGATATTTATTACTGATACTAATACTAGGATTTGGGACCGTTTTTTGGCTTTTGGTCAGGAATGCTGCTGCGCCAATGACTTCTGTTGGGAAAAATGCAAACGACCCATCATTGGCTCCTGAAACACTTCCTGCACAAAAAGAAGGTTTGATTGTAGTCACGACTCCGTTACCGCAATCACAGGTGAGTTTACCGCTCATTATTAAAGGAAAGGCGAGAGGCAACTGGTATTTTGAAGGGTCGTTCTCGGTGACACTTGTTGATGGGCAGGGTACTGTCCTAGCCCAAGCGCCTGCCACTGCACAGGGTGATTGGATGACAACTGAGTATGTACCATTCACTCTTTCATTGTCCTATACTGCTCCACTAAGTCCGACACAGGGATACGTGATACTCAAAAAGGATAACCCTAGCGGCGAGCCACAGTTCGACGATCAGCTTTCGATACCCGTAACTATATAAAACTATGCAAACAAAACTTTCAGCAACACAAATTATCTTTAGCGTACTCGTCGTCATTGCGCTCGTCGGATGGTTTGTCATAAATAGAACAAAGCATGTACCAGCACCTGTGGCGACCGCTCCTGAGACCATACTACCGACAGGAACACAGTGGCCATCTGTCGAAGTGAAAAAAGAGACATTCAGTGACTCCAATCAGTATTACACGATAGATGCAGCATATCCTTTGACTGCAGACCCACGCATTAGCGATGGATTGAAATCATTTATCGATGATCAGATTGCGCAATTCAAAAGCGATACGTCATGGGCGACTGATCCAAGTATTAGCTCTGCCTCTGAAGGGACATTGTCACTTTCTATAGATTATAAAGAACAAAAATCTAAAAATGCAGATGTCTACATATTTAGCATTTCAACATACACTGGTGGTGCTCACGGGCTGCAGTTCACTCGTACGTTTAACTATGATCAAAACGGCAAAGTAGTAGCACTCGCTGAGCTCTTTACTAATGGAGAGAAAGGATTGGAAACTATTGCTCCTTTTGTACAAAAAGCGATTACTGCCAAGAAAATATCTGACGCCGATTGGATAAAGGATGGAACAGCTCCAACACTTGAGAACTACCAATCATTTGTTATTTCAGATGAAGGAGTAACGTTTATCTTTGATGCATATCAAGTGGCTCCATATGCTGCGGGAACACAGAGTATCCTTGTGCCCATCACTGCGTTCAAATCAATAGCAAATCCACAAATATTTACGAAGTAATTATTCTAGGGTACGTTCTATATCACTGTCTCCAAGAACGAGGGGTTCGAGCGTGCTTTCACTTGCAGTAATCCGCATAACGTCTTTGTCTACTTTTTTGAGTTCTTTGGACGCGCTGTTGTAATGGTTCACAACAGTTTTTAGTGTCGTGCCAAGTTTGTTGTGATATTCCTCATACGCATATAAATGTTTGCCGAGTTCATCAACACGTTTGCGGATTTCTTTGGCACTTTCTTCTATTTGCATTGCTTTGAGGCCTTGTAATACTGTTTGCAAATAGGCGAGGAACGAAGTTGGGGAGACAATAATAACTCGGTACTTCGATGCTGCGCGTTGTATCAAGTTCTCTGCATCTTCTCCTGCGCCGACGGTGCCCACAAGGAGATCGTAATAAATAGCTTCATGGGGTATGAACATAAAGGCAAAGTCCATGGTGTTGTTCTCGGGCTGGATATATTTGGACGTTTCAGCAATGCGGTTCTTGAGGTCGCTTTCAAAAAGCTTTGCGAGGTCACGTTTACGCATTGGTTCTTTTTCCTCTACCATGCGGTTATAGTTTTCTAATGAAAATTTTGAATCAACAGGGATGACTTTGTCTTTCACAAAGACGGCAGCGTCCACGATCGTGCCATCAGGGAATCCATACTGCATAGCGTATCCAGAAGGCGGGAGTATGTTTTTTAAAAGTGTTTCAAGATAATATTCACCAAGTACGCCGCGTTGTTTTGGGTTCTTCAAAATATCTTGGAGTTGTTGGAGTCCTTCAGCAAAACCGATAACTTGTTTGTTGCCTTCATCCAGGCGCGTGAGGCGTTCTGTAATATCTCCGATAATACGGACACTTTCAGAGCTTTGGTGGCGCATACTCTCACGCATACTTTTTTCGCTTTCAGAGAGTTTTGCGTCGACTGTTTTCTGGAGATCACCAACCTGCTGCATGAGAAGTTGAAATCCTGTCGCAGTATTGTCTTGCACAGGTTCGACTTTCTTTGATTTGGTTAAAAAATAGACAACTCCGCCACCGAGAAGTATGCCAATAATAGTATAGATAGTTTGCATAGAGGTATTGTAGCATGCGCAAAAAAAGCCGGACTGAGGTATCCGGCCAATTATTTACACTTTACATTTTCTTGCGAGTTCACGAATGAGACCATAATACTGAACTTCCCAATCGAGGGACTCAGAAAATAACAAAGTACCTCTGAGAACATGTTTCATTTGTAGTTCAACTTGTGAAATTGCGTATACAACATCTTTAGGCTCCCATAACAAGAGGGAAGTGTATACGTTGTTGATATCAAATGGTCGAGTATCTAAACGAAACTTTTCTCCAAGTAATGTCGTACTGTAATCACACGTAAGCACTACATGTATCCCGGCGAGATGTGCTGTTGCTTGTGTATCATACAGGTGATATGCAATTTTTGGGGTAAAATCGTTTTTCACCGCACCGTCTCCTGGAACAAATTCAATCTTTAGTTCTTTGTGGTGTTCACCAAAACGTTTCGTCTTAAGAATAACGTTGGTATCAATTTTTGCAAAATAAAAGGTACTCATATAATGTATATTTTTTTATACTATACATTATCTTTAATTAAAGTCAATTCTATGCGAGATACTTTTCTAATGTGAAAATCCAATCTTCTTCACCTTCAGGTTTTTTACGTTTCTCATCGAGGAGCCATTGGAGGTACCCCTTATCCGTCTTCGCGACTTCTTCAATAGTTTTGCCTCGATGTTTACCGAACGGTATATCTTTCAAAATAGAAGGTTCAGCCGTAATCTGTTGCATGCGTAGCAGTGCTGTCGGTTGATCGATATGTTCATCATGCATCATTTTGTTCAATAGATAATCAAAGAGTTGTTCGAGTACCATCACATCAGCAAGTGCGTCATGTGCGCCCACCTCAAGCTCCATACCAAGGGCATATCGTAAATATTGGAGTTTGTAATTAGTAAATCTTCGCTCTGTGTCGATACTTCGGATAACTTTGAGGGTACAAATAGTGTTCGTCGGTACAATAGCATCAACCTTGAGCATACCCACATCAAATGAACAGTTGTGCGCAACAAAAATATTGTCAGCACTTTCAAAAAGGTTTTTAGTACTCGCATATTCGTTACTTTCTTTAAATAGTGGTTTATCAGCAACCATTTTGTTGGTGATGTGGTGCACTGCACTCGCTTCATGTGTTATGGGCACTGACGGTTTATACATTTCATTGAGTATAGGAGAAGGGTTGGCACGCTGAGTAATCGCGAGCTGGACAAGCTGGTCAGTGGGCCCATTTCCTGTTGTTTCAGTGTCAAAAAAATAGATGTTCATACCATATAGTGTAGCATGGTATAATAACGATATGATCTCAATAGATATCCGTGAAAAAATGAAGGACGCAATGCGTGCAAAGGATCAAGTAGCACTTGATACCTATCGAGGACTACTCTCTGCATTTACCAACGAGCTCGTTGCTGCAGGTAAAACTCCGCAAGACGAAATCACTGACGAAATAGCGCTGTCGGTTATCAAGCGAACAATCAAACAACGCAAAGATGCTATTGCGCAGTTTGAAGCAGGAGGCAGACAAGACCTCGCAGATGCAGACAAACGACAACTTGCACTACTGGATATATTTCAGCCGGCACAGATGTCTGAAGAGAGTATTCGCGCTATCGCAAAAACAAAAAAAGCAGACCTCGCTATTACCGATAAAGCAAAAATAGGGATTCTTGTCGGAGCTGTGATGAAAGAAACTGCGGGCAACGCCGATGGGCAAGTGGTGAAAAAGATTGTAGAAGACCTATTTATTTAACTACTTATATATTATACTTATTCCTATGATATTACTTCGCTGGTTCATCACGACGCTCGCAATATTTGCATTGCCATCATTTGTTCATGGGATTGCTGTCAACTCACTTCTAACGGCACTTATCGTGTCAGTATGTCTCGTGTTCATCAACATGGTCATCAAGCCTATTGTGACATTGCTTACGCTACCAATTAACATTCTCACTCTTGGATTGTTTTCCATAATTCTCAATGGCGCTTTCTTCTGGCTCGTCGCACAAATCATCTCAGGATTTACTGTTGCCTCGTTTACTGCCGCAGTTATCGGCGCACTTGTTATCTCTGTAATCAACTGGATTATCAACCACTTCATCAAGGATTAATATGGCAGTACTCACGATAGCGACGCATGATGGAACATTCCACACGGATGATGTTTTTGCCTGCGCCACGCTTTCGCTTGCATTCAAAGATCAAGAAATAGAAATTGTGAGAACCCGTGATGGAGATACGATTAATAACGCAGATATTGTTTTTGATGTAGGAGATGTCTATGATAGCGCGCTTAAACGGTTTGATCATCATCAAAAGGGGGGTACAGAAGATAGAGAAAATGGTATCCCGTATGCTTCTTTTGGATTAGTTTGGAAAGAATACGGCACGCTTCTTTGTGGAGATGCAATTGTTGCTGAACTTATCGATGAGCGACTAGTGCAGTGTATTGATGGTCCAGACAACGGCATAGGACAAATCAACATGAACAACGGCTATTATCCATACGGTATCATTGACGTCATCATTGCAGAACGTCCAACCTGGCAAGAGTCGCTGAGCATGGATGAAGCATTTATGAGTGCAGTGAACATCGCAATGCATGTGTTAACGCGGTCTATTGCACACACACAAAGCTATATACAAGCAAAAGGATTATTACAAAATTCCTATGACGCAGCACCAGACAAACGCATCATTGAGATTGATCGAGAATATCCTGGAACGGTCGAATTTGCAGCAGAGCACTCCGACATACTCTACGTCATATATAAACGTGAAAGTTCGGGGTGGAGCGTCAAAGCTGCAAGACTAGATGGCAGTCTTTTTGAGTCACGAAAACCGCTTCCTCTGTCATGGGCAGGACTTAGAGATACACAACTACAACGTGAGACAGGAGTATCAGACGCCATATTTTGCCACAAAGCGCGCTTCATGGCAGTAGCAGCAAGTAGAGAAGGGGCTTGGGCATTAGCTAAAAGTGCGCTACAGTCTTAACCTATGGCATTTCTCGACGAAATTACAATTAGCGCAAAGGCAGGTAAAGGGGGCGACGGCGTCGTTCGCTGGAGACATGAGAAGTTCATTGCTATGGGTGGACCAAACGGTGGGGATGGAGGACGAGGTGGAGATGTATTTATACGTGGAATACGAAGTTTGCGTGTTCTTGATACCTATAAAAGCAAGAAAGAATACTTTGGTCATGACGGAGAGGCTGGAGGTGGGCGCAGTTTCAAAGGGGCAAACGGTGCAGACCTTTATCTCGAATTTCCACTTGGCTCAATGATTACCAATACAACGACTGGTGCAACGTATGAACTCATCAAAGAAGGTCAAGAAATTCAAATCTTGACCGGAGGAGTTGGAGGTCACGGAAACGAACATTTCAAAAGCTCTACCAACCGATCACCGGATGCTGCAACACTCGGCAAGCCTGGTGAAGAAGCAGAGCTGCACATCGAAGTGACTCTCATCGCAGATGTTGGACTTATCGGGTTTCCTAACGCTGGGAAGTCGAGTCTGTTAAATGCTATGACCAATGCACAGGCAAAAACTGGCGACTACCCATTCACCACGCTCGACCCAAACCTAGGTGACTTGTACGGGTTTATCATTGCCGACATCCCGGGACTGATCGAAGGAGCGAGCGATGGTAAAGGGCTTGGTCATAAGTTCTTGCGACATATTAACAAGACGAAAGTGTTGGTACATCTTGTCTCTTTTGAGCAACCCAATATGATGAAAAGCTATACAACTATTCGTGAAGAGCTTTTGAAGTTCAGTGATGATTTGGATAAAAAAGATGAAATCATTTTGTTAACAAAAACTGATACAGTGCCGACTGAAGCAGTCAGTGATGCACTCGCGAAGTTTAAGAAACTCGGTAAGCCAGTGTTTGCAGTGACATTGTTTGATGAAGAAGGTGTAAAAGCATTTAAACACAAACTGATTGATATATTAAAAGGAGAATAATTAAGCCCCGGCAATACCGGGGCTGAACTTTTGTTTGTTGGCTAATTTGTTAGTGTAGAGCGATTAATCGTAATCTTCCAGGTATAGGTTGAGCATACAAATTGTTCAAAGGATGAGTAATCGAATCAATGAAATTTTCAGTTGAGTTCGTTTGCATATGCCTTTGATCAAGTTGTCGTTCAATCTTTCTGAGAAAGATGGTACGTAATAATTCCCGACAGGTAGGGGCATGGGATTTGCTCTGTTTTGGTGATGAAGTTTCTTTAGCCATAAAGAATAAGGGTTTAAATTGTTATGGAAAGCTTTTTCTTAACTCTACTCCTCTTATTGCATGAGTCAAGAGTGGGTAATAAAAAACCGACCATGATAACATGATCGGTTTGTACAATGAAGATTTCTCACAACCCAGAAATCTTCGCAGCTATTGATTCCTTAATTTTTTCGAAGGTACGCGGCAAGAATTTTGCAAACATACCATTCGATTCTTCTGGACTTAATCCATCCAATTCTTCTTGTTCCTTAGCGTAATCCATAGCGATAGTATCTTTGCTATTTTCTAGGAATTTTTCAATCTGACTGTCAGTGCGTGATCCTGGATTGCCGAGGATTGTGGTTTGGTATGTTATTGCAGCAAGTAATGCGATACTAGATTCAATTGTCGACTCATTGCTTACGGAAAATTTGGGCATACCAAAGAATTGTTTTCTGTATAGTATTTCCCATGATAAGGAGCGGATACTAGCAATTGATACCTGGTCAGTGATGCCTTGAGCGGCCAATAATGGATTGAGAATTTTCTCAGAAAGTCCAAGATGGTGCTCAGCGATTTTGTCAAATACCAATTCTATTTTCATTGTCGGGTTAATAGACAATTTAAATCCTTTCGCGGCCAGCATTTTGATGAACCGGTTAAGCTGAAGTTTCATTACAGAAGTTTGAAATTGATCCTCCTCTTTCTGTCTTAATACAGCACCATCTTTTTCCGTTTTATCCAATTCATTTTTTTTGGCTGTATTGATGGGTTTCCATGCAGTGATTTTGCTGCGAACAGCACTGATACCTTCAATAAAAATTTCAGGAAGATTCCCGTTCGCCTGACCAGTCTCAAGTGCCCAGAAAACGTGCTTCCGTTCATCTTCATTAAGTTGTTTAAATACATTTGTCTGGTTCGTGCCAGAGATCAAAGATTGAATTTTTTCGTCAACCTGTGTTGTTGTTGGATTGAGTGTCATTGTACGTTATTTAGTTGTTAATAATTTAAATGTATATTACATATATTAGTTAAATTGTCAAGCAACTCTATAGCTATGCTATACTGTCACTTTATGAAGACATATTATCCAGTTATTGGCTTGGAAATACACGCTGAATTGGCAACAAAGTCCAAGATGTTTTGTGGATGCAAAAACGACCCCGACGAAGTGCATCCAAACGTCAACATTTGCCCGATATGTATGGCTCATCCTGGGACATTACCTGTGGCAAATAAGGCTGCGATAGAGAGTGTGATCAAGGTAGGCCTCGCGCTCGACTCGACCATTGCTGACTTCTCAGAATTTGACCGCAAGAACTACTTCTATCCCGACATCCCAAAGGGGTACCAGATCTCGCAGTACAAATACCCAATCGTATCTGGTGGCATGCTCAATGGTGTCGAGATTACGCGTATCCACCTCGAAGAAGACACGGGGATATCCAAGCACGACCGTGGAGACTTTACTCTAGTGGACTACAACCGAGCTGGGGTACCACTGATGGAGATGGTCACAGAGCCTGTGATACACAGTGCCACTGACGCTGCCAACTTTGCTCGCGAACTCCAGCTATTGCTGCGCACACTCGGCGTATCCGAAGCTAACCTCGAGAAAGGGGAGATGCGTGTCGAGCCCAATATCTCGATCTCTGATGAACAAGGCAAATTTGGAACTAAAGTAGAAGTCAAGAACCTCAACTCATTCAAGAGTGTCGAAAAAGCGATCGAATACGAACTCGCACGCATGCAAGCACTCTATGAAGCAGGGAGACAGGATGAAATAGTCCAAGAAACACGCGGATGGGACGAGAACAAGCAATCTACGTTTTCACAACGATCAAAAGAAAATGCGAACGACTACCGATACTTCCCAGATCCCGACTTGCCCAAGATGCAGTTACATCAAGCATTTGATCTCGCCACAATGAAAGGCGCGTTAGCAGAGCTACCGTGGGAGAAGCGCACACGATATACCACTATCTATGGGCTCAAGTCTCAAGATGCAGAAATACTCGTAGGAGATCATACCCTTGCGACGTATTTTGAATCCATTATCCAAGGCAAAGACAAAGCATACGCGCAACTAACTGCCAACTATCTCATCTCTGATCTCCTCGGTCTCATGAAGAAAGATAGTGCAGCCAAGCTCCCGGACGCTGCGTACCTGACCGAGCTCATCGAGATGGTCACTGCGGGTGAAGTCACGTCTCGTGGCGCAAAGGATACTCTCGCACTCCTTGTGACCGCTCCAACTTCCCCGCGCAAGATCGCAACTGACCAAGGATTCCTCCAACAGAATGATCCCGAAGCCCTGAAGGAGATTGTGGCACAAGTCATTGCAGAGAACGCAAAGATCGTCGCTGACTACAAAGCCGGCAAAGAAGCCGCAATCCAAGGCCTCGTCGGACAAGTGATGAAACTATCAAAAGGGTCTGCAAATCCGGCAGTGGCATTGCAATTGCTCAAAGAGATGGTATAGTACGCACAGATTCACCAAATTTCATGTTGGTTGTTTTAAGGGTTAAAGAAAAAAGCACCGACTGTCTAGTCGGGGCTTTTATTTTTTAGTATACTTATATGATGCGTACACTACACATCCGGCCTACTGCACGTATCAAAGCATTGGCACAGGTATCTCGACTCATTGCAACAGCATTTCTCGCATTTTTAATTATCGGATTTACACAGACTGCTCATGCGGCGTTGACTGACAGTCTTGTCGGATTTTGGAACTTCAATGAAGAAAACGGTCTCCGAGCCGATACAGTAGGATCGAGCACGCTTACCGATATCAATGGGATGACTTCGACTGCGGGCAAAATGGACAACGCAGCCGTACTCATCAGTCCAACATACCTCACCTCTCCTGATAGTGCGACACTCAGTACGGGTGATATTGACTTTACATTCGCGGGATGGATATACCTCAACTCAAAGACCCCGTTCCAAGGTATCGTCAGTAAATGGGATACGGCAACCACTCGAGAGTATTTAATAGCATATGACAACGCTGCGGACAGATTCATATTTGATGTCAGCTCCAATGGGGTTGCACAGACTGTGATCAGCGGCACGAACTCTGGTGCGCTATCGACAGGGACTTATTATTTTGTGGTTGCATGGCATAATTCTGTCAGCAACACTATCAATATTCAGGTCAATAACGGGACCGTAAATAGCACTGCTCATACTACAGGAGTCTATGATAGTCCTTCTGCGCTTGTCATCGGGCGATATCAGGGTGTTGGTTCATTCAACGGACGCATAGATGGATTGGGTATGTGGAAGCGAGTGTTGACTGCCCAAGAACGTACCGACCTCTACAACGCAGGTGCGGGACTGGATTACCCATTCATTACGACGACCCCAAGCGCCCCGACAGGGCTTACTGGTAAGTTTGTTTCATCTACGGATGCCAATCTCGCGTGGACCATTCCGTCATCGGGCAATTCCGTCATTACTGACTATGTGATCGAGTACAAACTCTCGAGTGATAGTACGTGGACGACCGCAAGTGATGGAGTCAGTGCTGTCCCGAGTGCAACTATTACGGGACTTACCAATGGCGTCAATTATGACTTCAGAGTATCGGGAGTTAATGCGATAGGTCAAGGTACTCCGAGCACCTCGACTATCATACGGAGTATTCTGCTCTACGATGAATTTGCTGGCACGACGATAGATACAACGAAATGGAACGAGATAGACTCTGAAGGCTCAGGAGGTACAAGTGGCAAGGTGCAACAGAATGATACTCTCACCGTTGCAAACAGTAACGCATCGTCTGCTTGGGGACTCACTGCACTTGAATCTACTGCTATGTATTATGCAGACGATTTGGAGATATCGGCAGTCATGACGCGCGGTTCAGACCAGCTCATCGTGTATGGAGATACGAGTTTCACCAGTCTCGGCACAAATGCGTACGTACTCGATCTCACCGCTACGAACGTCTTGGGGTTGGTATGGGGCAATGGCGCACTGCGCACCAGTGTTACCTGTGGCACGGTGACCAATGGTGCAACGTACCGTATGAAGCTCACTGCTACGGGGTATCAAATATACAAAAACGACACCTTGGCGTGTACGGTGACCCCGAACGCAATTTATTTGGTTGATTACAAGCCGATATCATTACAGTCCGCTACTACTGCAAGTACCTTTGACGATGTAACCGTTGTTGGTCCTGTACCCAATCCAGTAGCACCGGATGCCCCAATTATTGGTACTGCAACTGCAGCGGACGGTGCAGCGATAGTTACCTTTTCTGCACCTGTTGATAATGGCAATTCTCCTATTACTTCATACACTGTTACGTCTACACCTGGCTCTGTGACTGCGACGGGGGCATCGTCACCTATTACCATAACGGGGCTCACCAATGGAGTAGAGTACACATTCACGGTGACAGCGACGAACATTGCGGGTACGTCAGTAGCGTCGAGTGCGTCCAATGCAGTCACCCCAGTCGTTCCGCCAGCACCTGGACAAGTACTCGCGCTCACTGCTCAAGGTGTCAATCAACAAGCACTATTGAATTGGGATGCGTCTGTCACTGGAGGTGCAGCCAATGACTACATCGTTGAATATAAGCCAAGTGCGAGCGATACATGGCAAACCTTTGCTGATGGTACCAATACACTCACAAAGGTCATAGTGGATGAACTTGAGAATGATCTCTCTTACGATTTCCGAGTGAGCGCAGTCAACAACGCAGGTACTGGTCAAGCGTCAGATACTGCGAGTGCTACTCCCGCTGCGATCGGAGCGCTCGCATTTGTATTCACTGGCGAGAGTAACTCTGGTGGTATCGGTCTCAACTCCGATGCGACTGCACCCGAACTCGCA
Source organism: uncultured Candidatus Saccharibacteria bacterium (assembly GCA_964473175.1). GTDB lineage: Bacteria > Patescibacteriota > Minisyncoccia > Phycocordibacterales > UBA9973 > UBA4124. The sequence continues at coordinate 41,728 of CAYYNN010000001.1, forward strand.
TCTCGTTCGTCTGTCCAGATCACCAACCTGACATCAGGAGCGTTTTTGTACGAAAATTTGGACATCGGTACCAACAACTTGCGCGATCATACTGGGCTCGAAGCGTATTATGCCAACTCACACGGCTTTGAATTGCAATTGGCAAATTCTACAGAAGCCAACGAATTCCCAGATCATTCGCAAGTCTATTTGACCAAGACTGGGCACGGTGGATCGGTTATCAGTCAGTGGAATGAGGGAGGCGCATACTGGACCAAGTTCTTGCAACGCACCACTGCCGCAAAGGCACAATTACCATCAGATCGACAGTGGGTAGTATGGCTGAGTCTCGGTATCAACGACGCAATTATTGCAACTCCTACATCTACCTGGAAGACCGCAATGGTCAGTCATATCAACAAGATCAAGGCGGACCTGCCCGGCACTATTATTATATTGACCCAGTTTCAATCAATGTCAGGAGGGTTGGGGTATCCCACGTTCAATGCCGTCATGGATGAGATCGCCGCAGAAGAAGCCAATGTCTATGTAGTGAGCTCAGCTGGTGCTGCGAGTCGTGACTCCAACCATTGGAGTTATAGCGGATTAAAGACCGTTGCATCACGCATGGTAGATATCACCAACAACACGCTCGGGCTAATCTATCCGGGTATGCCTACGAGTCTATCTGCAACTGCAGGTGTCGAAGAAGCAACACTCTCGTGGAATGCACCGATCGCTGATGGAGGTAATGCGATCAGTGATTACCGTATAGAGTACAAACTGAGCGCTGATGCTGGATGGAACGTGTTTGCAGATGGGACTTCTACTGCGACATCCGCTACCGTCACTGGTCTCGATGGAGCCGCATACGATTTCCGAGTGAGTGCAGTCAGTAGCAGTGGTGTTGGTAATCCTTCCAACACTGCATCCGCGACACCGACCATTGCTCCTGATGTGACTGCACCACAGATATCTGCAGTTGACGCATCGATTTCTAATACTTCAGCTATTATCACGTGGACTACTGACGAGCCGGCAGAATCTCTCGTAGAGTATGGCCTGACGACTTCGTATGGGCAGTCGAGTACAATCTCGAGTTCGCTTGTCACTTCTCATAGTGTGACACTGTCAGGATTATCTCCATCAACGCTTTATTATTATCGAGTGACGTCAGTTGATGATTCACTCAACTCTGCAACGTCTACCATGGCGAGCTTCACAACCACTGCAACACCTTCGCCGACTCGTGTCACGACGACAGGGTACTATTCTCCAACAGTTGTATGTAAGCCTGGACACCTCTTTAGTACGATCACAGGTCGTCCATGTACTGGCACTTCCATCCCTGTGTCTCCTATGCCGACGTCACCACGATACAACTTCAGCCGATCCCTCAGTATAGGAATGACAGGTCCAGATGTTCGAGCATTGCAGATATTCCTCAACGCGCATGGCGCTCCAGTTGCTACTACCGGAGCAGGTTCACCGGGAGCCGAGACCATGCTCTATGGATCTCTCACTCGTGCTGCAGTCGCAAAGTATCAAGCACTCAACAACATCAAACCCGCAGTTGGATTCTTTGGACCTATTACGAGGGCGTGGGTCAATACACACCAGCAATAGTTTGGTATACTGGGCCCTATGGATACAACAACACAAGTGACAATCAAAGTAGCTATCAATGGATTTGGCCGCATTGGACGAGCATTCCTCAAGGTAGCATGGATGCGACCCGAGATCGAGATCGTCGCAGTCAATGACCTCGGCAGTATCGAAAGCCTCGCGTACCTCCTCCGACACGATACGGTCTATCGAGACTGGGGACACGATGTAGTTGTATCTGGCACCGACCTCACTATCGACGGCAAACAGATAAAGTTTATATCCGAGAAAGACACGACGAAGCTTCCATGGAAGGATCTCGGAATAGACGTCGTCGTCGAGTCCACTGGACTCTTTACTGCATACGAGAAGGCAAAGTTCCATCTCGATCAAGGTGCAAAGAAAGTAGTGATCTCTGCACCATCCAAAGGCGATGGATCTTTTCCAGGAGAAACAATATTGCTCGGCGTGAATGAAGAAAAGTTTGGTACGTGCGATATCACAAGTAATGCATCATGCACAACAAACGCATCTTCTCCATTGATCGGTATTTTGAATGAAGCCTTCGGTATCGAAAAGGCGATCCTCAACACCGTCCACGGCTATACTGCATCACAGTCTCTCGTGGATGGTCCGAGTAAGAAAGATTTGCGTGAAGGTCGCGCTGCTGCACAAAACATTGTGCCATCATCTACTGGTGCAGCTATTGCGGTGACCTTGGCCTATCCAGAACTCAAAGGACTCTTTGACGGTATTTCTATCAGAGTACCAGTACCAGCAGGATCTATTGTCGATGTGACATTCATTTCAAAGAAAGATACAACTGCCGCAGAGGTAAATGATATTCTCACCAAGGCTGCATCTGACCCACGTTGGGCGGGAGTATTCACCGTAACAAACGAACCGCTCGTCTCAAGTGATATCCTCGGCAACCGCCACGCCTCTATCGCAGATCTCGAAATGACTCGTGTCGTCGGCGGCAACCTTGTGAAGGTCATGGGGTGGTACGACAACGAAATGGGGTATACGTATACACTTGTGGATCATGTGATCAAGACAGGGGAGACGATTAAATAATAATAATGGAATCTGAGCAATTTTTATTTAATAGACACGAAAATGCAGAACGGGAAATTCCTGATGAACTTAAAAATGCGCTTTCATACCTCAATAAAAACGGTGATTTTATAAAATTAAGAACATTTCTAAAAAACCAAGGGGTACAAGAGTCATATACTATAGATCAGGTAACGGAACATCGATTGGAAAAAGGTGTGAACCTCTGTCTTAGTGGAATAAACAGTAGCGTTATGAAAAATAACATCAAAGGATTGGACATTGGGTTTTCTCAGTTGCGAGTATTGAAAGATACTGGCCTTTTGTCTGAAACTATTTTTCAAAAGGGATTTAAAAAATTTATTGATATTTTGAAATCAGAAGAGGGTATGGTGTTCACATCAGAACAATATGACACTATTCAGGAAAAAATGAAGGAATATTTAGATTGGTGTATAGTATAGATACTTCAAAAAATCTATGAAAATCCATCTCGCCACAGACCACACAGGTATTGCACACAAAGAGTTGCTCAAGGAGTTTTTGAGTGCGCAGGAGGGCATAGAAGTCGTCGATCATGGTGCGGTAGTTTTGGATCCTACCGATGACTATCCAGACTTTATATTGCCATGCGCGCAAGCTGTGGCAGCTGATCCGGACGATAGTATGGGAGTGATATTTGGCGGGTCAGGACAAGGCGAGGCAATGTGTGCGAACCGTATTGCAGGAATACGTGCATGTGTGTACTATGGTGGACCATCAGAGATAGTGACATTGCCGCGTGAGCACAATGCGTCAAACGTCCTCTCTATCGGTGCACGGTTTGTGACACCAGAGATAGCGCTCGATGCAGCAAAACTCTGGCTCGTGACGCCGTTTTCTGGAGACGAACGACACATACGACGTATTGCAAAATTTTAATACTTACAATCTATGAAAATAATCCCCGCCATACTTCCACTTCGCTACTACGATATTCCAAACGGGATCGAGAAACTCGGAGGAGCAGTTGATACGGTACAAATTGATTTTGTTGACGGGAACTTTGCGACACAACGCACGTGGTGGTTCAATAACAAAAACGCCGACAAGCTCGCAGAACTTCTCGAACAAAAAGAAGGTCTTCCTGAATGGGAGTCCATGAACTATGAATTTGATCTGATGATCAAAGATCCATTTGAATATATGGATATATTTTTAGCACTTGGTCCATCCAAAATAATTTTCCATGTTGAAGCCGTTGATCAAGAAAAAATGATCACGTATTTTGAAACGTTGCCAGTTATTATCAAAGATCTCATGACGTTTGGGATGGCCATCGGCATTGATACTGATCCGGAACTCGTGCGACCGTACCTCGACCATATCGACACAGTACAATGTATGGGTATTGCAAACGTTGGATTTCAAGGACAACCCTTTGATATGCGAGCTATTGAGCAAGTGAAGAAAGCAAAAGAACTTTTCCCAGACAAAACGATATCAGTGGATGGTGGTGTTACGCGTGAAAGTGCAGCGTTACTCGCAGTGGCAGGAGCACAGACGTTGGTTGTAGGTTCGACGGTGTTTCAATCCAATGACATACACGGTACAATAAAGGAACTCAAATCCATATGTCATCTGGCGACTTCACCACAAGAGAATTAGAAATCAAAGCAAACGATATTCGTGAGTCTATCATTGCGATGCTTTTGGAAGCGGGCAGTGGTCATACTGCGGGACCACTCGGTATGGCAGATGTGTTCACTGCGCTGTACTTTGAATTGCTTCGACACAAGCCCGAAGATCCAACATGGAAAGATCGCGATAGGCTTGTGCTTTCAAATGGGCATATCAACCCTGTATTGTACGCAGCGATGGCGCACGCAGGATATTTCCCATTAGACGAACTTATGACGCTACGTAAGTTTGGTTCACGCCTCCAAGGACATCCGCATCGTGAATGGTTGCCAATGCTCGAAAACTCTTCTGGACCTTTGGGGTCAGGCCTCTCGCAAGCTGTCGGCATGGCCATAGCAGACCGTATGGATTTTGGTATTACCTCATCCAAATACATGTATTGCTTGTTAGGGGATGGTGAACTCAACGAAGGCAACAATTGGGAAGCAGTCATGCTTGCAGGCAAAGAAAAACTGCGCAATCTCATCGCAATCGTCGATCGCAACAACATACAGATCGATGGCTATACCGAAGACGTCATGCCGCTCGATAGTCTGATAGCAAAATGGGAAGCATTCAACTGGCATGTGCAGGAAATAGATGGCAACAACATGCATGCCATCATAGATGCAGTGAACAAAGCGAAGTCAGTATTTGAAAAGCCATCAGTCATCATCGCGCGCACTATCCCTGGTAAAGGTGTGCGAGAATTCGAACGTAAGTTTGAGTGGCATGGCAAGGCACCAAATAAAGAAGAGGCAAATATGGCACTGGATGAATTGCGGACGTTGGGAGGGAAGATTAAGAGTGAGCATACATAATAAAAATATAGTTCCCAGATTTACATTTATTTCTGAGGGGGTGTAGAATAGAGGTATGAAAAAAGAGATTATAAAACAACCAAAGTCTCTCGAAGGCAAAATAGATGATTTGGCACTGGTCGTAGACAACCTAGCTATTGCGATGGCAAATGGTTTTTCGTCACTAAAAACTTCATTTGAATCATCATTGCGACAAGAAATTGATTCTGTAAAGACAATATTGGCTACCAAAGCCGATAGATCAGATATTCTCGCATTCCACGACAAATTTCCATCCAATGAAAAGTTCGATAAGCTCTCAGTTCGCGTGTCAGCATTAGAAGTAAAAAAGAATCGATAGTTGTGCTCAATCCTAACCTCAAACTCAATATAAAAATATTCAACGACGATGTTGAACAAGTGCCTATCCGCAAAGGGTTTGGGGAAGGGCTTGTTGCTGCAGCAGAAAAAGATGGGCGCATAGTGGCATTGTGTGCAGACCTGACTGAGAGTACACAGATGCATTTCTTCAAAGATAAGTTCCCAGAACGGTTTGTGGAGATAGGTGTTGCCGAACAAAACCTTGCTACGGTTGCATCAGGTATGAGTGCGATGGGCAAGTATCCATTCTTTTCTTCGTATGCAATGTTTAGTCCTGGTCGCAACTGGGAACAGATACGAACTACTATTTGTTATAACGACCGTCCTGCAGTTGTTGTTGGCTCACATGCTGGTATCTCAGTGGGTCCAGACGGTGGTACTCACCAAGCCATCGAAGATATTGCACTGATGCGTGTACTACCTCGAATGACCGTGATATCACCCTGTGATGCGATACAAGCGCGCCGTGCAACACTTGCGCTCGGTGCCAAGCCTCGCATCGCATACTTGCGCCTCGCACGAGAAAAGACTCCGATCATTACGACAGAGGAGACTCCATTTGAAATTGGAAAAGGACAAGTACTCTATCGTCCTGAAGGTATCGCTCACGTGACTATCGTAGCCACAGGTGGGCTTGTTGCGAATGCATTGCGAGTTGCCAAAGACCTATCAGAAAAACACATCAAAGTACTTGTGATAAACATTCACACGATCAAACCGATAGATGTCGACTTACTCATTGCATCTGCCAAAGAAACAAAAGGTATTGTTACCGTAGAAGAACACCAAATCGCTGGAGGACTCGGGAGTGCTGTTGCAGAAGTGTTGGCACAAGCGTTCCCTGTACCTATAGAGTTCATTGGAGTACGAGATCAGTATGGTCAATCAGGTACACCCAACCAACTCATCGAGCACTATGGCATGGGACGAGATGCAATCACAGCTGCCGTGATGAAAGTAATGGAGCGGAAAGGTTAGTTCTGGGAAGGATTTTGTTCTGCAATGATTTTGACTTTTGCATACGTATGCAATTTTTCTAGGAGACCACCTATTGTTTCTTTTGCTTCTTCGAGTATTTCTTCAGGAATATTGCCGGCTTCAAACATATTAATCTTTCGTTCGTACTCTTGGAGATCACGTATTTTTTGCTGTATAAGAAGCGGTTGTGCTGGTCGAGTGGTCTCTAGGTCCGAGAGTTCTGCAGCAATTTCTGGAATCTTATCTTTTGCCTCTAAGTACCTATTGATACGAGCAGTGATTGAATATAAACGAGAAATTTCTGTTTGATAGAAGTTAAGGATTGATTCAGCAGTAAAATGAGTAGGGTCTTTTTTTATTTCTTCAGAATATTTTTCTGAAGTAATAATTCCTTTTTCAAAATCTGTAACTTCAGGTTTTATTTCTTTTGAGGAGATACTATCTTTGTTAAATTTTTCCATAATTTTTTTTAATTAAAACAACGGTCGCGGAGCATAGCTCGCAGGCGCTTCGTTGATATATTTCTGTATTTTGTCGGCGGTAAGGAGTCCTTCTTGTGCACCAACATACTGTACGACTGACATAGAGTTGATTGGTCCCCATATGAGTGCTTCTGAAAGTGACTTGCCCAGCAGTAGTGCCACAGACACAGTGGATGCAAATGCGTCTCCTGCACCAGTTCGTTCGTATGGATCATGTGGGTAGACCGGCATAAACCATGCTTCGACTCCATCAGACGCATATGCACCGTTGATACCATCGGTGATGACGACTATGTTTGGGCCGAGTGCATGGAGTGCTTTCATAAGCATCGGGATTTCTTTTTCATTAGTCTTGAGAATAAGCTTTGCTTCTTCGAGATTACAGAAAAATGCGTAACATTGTTGATAGATATCTTTGACAACCTCAGTACCAAGTTTGATCTGGAATGTTCCTGGTTGGAATACCAACTTCATTTCGGGATGTGCACTACAATAGGCCGCAATTTCTTGGTGGTACTTTTCAGTGTGATCACCGAGGGATGAGAGGTACATCATTTTTGGCGCAACGGGCACGTTGGGCATCAATACAGGAAATGCAGCATGTTTGACCAAGATAGTTCGTTCTACGCCATACCATAGGACATAGTGGTAGTTCGTCGGGATACCTTCGTGTGCGTACACATAATGTGTGTCAACATTATTTCTCTGCAGCTCAACGATAGCTTCATCGCCATGCGTGTCCTTGCCGAGATGGGTGAGGAGAGATGCTTTGACACCGAGACGTGCAGCCGACACTGCAGCATTCGCAGAGTTGCCGACGGCGCGGATTTCTTGGACTGATTCATAGGGAATTTTGTCGCCAAAAGAAATACAAAGTTCTTGACGCTCATGATTGATACATTCTTTAACTTCAGCTTCCTTTATGCGAATAAATGCGTCCGTCACAATGTCCCCGATGGCGAGGAAGTCAATTTGGTTTTCCATATAGAGCGAATTATACATCATTTCAGAAAGTATATATATGCTACAATTGACCCATGAAAACCCTCCGTGAGTACATCGCCGAAGCTCAAGAGAAAAAGGTCGCTATCGGTCACTTCAATTTCTCAAATATCGAAGGCCTCTATGCTATTGCGCGCGCTGCAAAAACGCTCGGAGTACCAGTAATTGCCGGACTTTCAGAAGGTGAACAAGAAGCAGTCGGTACACACCAAGCAGTTGCTCTCGTTCGTACTATCAGAGAACACTGGAACATTCCGATATTTCTAAACGCTGATCATCACTACTCATTTGCAACAGTTAAAGACGCTATTGATGCAGGGTTTGATAGTGTTATTTTTGACGGCGCAGCGCATCCTATCGAAGAAAATATTGCCATCTCAAAACAATGCGTAGAGTACGCACGACAAGTTACCTCGGAAACAGGTAGGGATGTATTTGTTGAAATCGAACTTGGATATATCGGAGAAGGCTCAAAAATGCGTGACAGTGCACCAGAAGGTGTTGCATATCTGACGAGTGCATCAGAGGCAAAGCATTTTATGGATACTACCGGCGCGGACGCGCTTGCTCCTGCAGTAGGGACATTTCACGGTATGTTGAAGACTGGACCAAAGCCACGACTCAACATCCAATGTATACAAGACATAGGTACAGCGCTTGCTATACCACTCGTTCTCCATGGTGGAAGTGGGAACGAAGCAGATTTTGTAGCTGCAATAGATGCTGGTATCACTATTGTTCACGTCAACACCGAACTCCGTCGCGCATATACGCAAGCCCTCAAAGACTATTTGGTGAAAAACCCAGATGATATTGCTCCATACAAATATGGAAGCAATGCATCTCTTGCGATGGAAGCAGTTGTAGCAGAGAAGCTCAAGATTTTTAATAAAATAGCATAATACTATGGAACTATTTCTCGAAGAATTAAAAAAAACATTTAAGGGCGATATTGCAACAGACACTGCAAGTCTGGACAAGGCGTCACGCGACGCAAGTCTTTTTGAAATGAGACCAACTGTTGTTGTTTTCCCCAAAGACAGCGCTGATGTGCAGTCGCTCGTCAAACTCGTTGCTGAAAAAAAGATAACAGACCCTACACTTTCTGTGACTGTCCGTGCAGCAGGGACATGTATGAGCGGAGGACCACTCAATGAATCGATCATTATGGACACTACTCGATATATGGCAGGCACACTTGTAGTCAATGCATCTGAAAAATGGGCAAAAGTATTGCCAGGAACATACTATCGAGATTTTGATGTTGAAACCAAAAAAGCTGGACTCATCATGCCTGCATACACTGCCTCACGGGAACTCTGTACTGTCGGCGGTATGGTCGCAAACAATTCAGGAGGTGAGAAATCTATTCAATACGGTAAAACTGAGAATTATATACGAGAACTCAAGGTAGTGTTTCGTGATGGCTATGAGTACACCGTGCGGCCAATGACACGCAAAGAACTCATGGTAAAGATAGCTGAGGTTGGGTTTGAAGCAGATATGTACAAGGCGCTCTACAAACTAATCACCGAAAACACCAAGACGATCATGAGCGCAAAGCCTGATGTGAGCAAAAACTCAGCAGGGTATTATTTGTGGAATGTGTGGGATCCGGCAACAGAGATGTTTGATCTATGTAAATTGATCGTGGGAAGTCAGGGGACACTTGGTATTGTTACTGAAATAACATTCAACCTTGTTCCGGTCAAAAAGTTCTCAACGCTGTGTGTTGTCTTTCTCAAAGATATGAGCAATATTGGCAAGATAGTAAACGTTGCACTCACGCAGCACCCAGAAAGTATTGAAAGTTATGATGACAACACATTAAAAGTTGCCGTAAAATTCTTTGGGGATTTTTTGAAAAAGAAAAAGATCATCGGTATGATCAAGTTTATGTTCTCGTTTCTTCCTGAGTTTTTCATGACGCTGGCTGGAGGAATCCCAAAGATGGTGTTACTGATTGAATTTGCGGGCAATGATTTTGATGAAATAGAAGCAAAAGCATTGTCGTTATCTCGAGTACTCAAGGATCAGTTCAAGGTCTTGACACATGTCACGCACTCAGAAGCTGAAGAAAGTAAATATTGGGATGTGCGACATGAAAGTTTCAATTTACTCCGCAAGCATGTCAGCGGCAAGCACACCGCCCCGTTCATCGATGACTTTGTTGTCAAACCAGAATTTCTGCCAGAGTTTTTACCAAAACTTGATACCATTTTGAAAAAATACGATCTGACCTACACGATTGCAGGACATCCAGGAGATGGGAACTTCCACATTATTCCGTTGATGGATCTCAAGAATCCGAAGACTCGGGATATTATCCTCACACTTTCTGATGAAGTGTATGATCTTGTATTAGAATACCGAGGATCTATTACTGCCGAGCACAACGACGGCATTATCCGAAGTTCGTATCTCGAAAAACAATATGGGTCTATTGTTACTGATTTATTCAAAGAAACAAAAGATATATTTGACCCAAAAGGAATGTTTAATCCGCACAAAAAAGTAGGTGTCACCAAGGATGATATCGCCAAATATCTCAGCAAGGGGGATTATGGAGAGGCAACCAAGAAATAGGACATTTATACATTTTGTCAATATATCCATATATTTTACAAAAACACACTTATTGTGTATAGTATCCCCACTATGATTACATTAGCTGCAACAAAAAGAGACGCGAGCAACACTACTGCTTTGCGAACAGAAGATAAAATAGCTGCCGTTTACTACGGTATGGGCAATGACGCAGTGTCTATCGCGGTAAATATGAAAGAGTTTACAAAAGTGCTGAAAACAGCAGGAGAAACCACCGCTGTTACACTTGATGTTGATGGTGAAAAAGTCACCACGATGATTCATGATATGCAGCATCATCCGATCACAGGGACAGTGACCCATGTAGATTTCCTTGTTATTGATATGAAAAAAGAGATCGAAGTGGCAATTCCTATTGAATTTACCGGTCTCGCTGAAGCTGAAAAAGGAAATCTTGGTACGCTTGTAAAAATGATGCATGAAGTAATGGTTCGGGCCCTCCCAAATGATCTACCAAATATGTTCACTGTTGATGTCACTACACTTGCAACACTAGATGCACAAATCCATGTAAGTGATATCGTACTTCCAAAAGGAGTGATTATGATTACCGATGGTGAAGAAGTTGTCGCTGGAATGGCTGCATTCGTAGAAGAAAAAGAAGAAGCGCCTACTGCAATCGACTTTGATGCTATCAAGGTAGAAGAAAAAGGTAAGAAAGAAGATGAGGGAGAAGCTGCAGCTGAATAATATTCAGAAATACACAACACCCTTTTATAAAATCAATAGATTTCAATGTAAGACTCCTGGTATACTAGGAGTCTTATTGTTATGCAGAAGAAAACAAATTCGAAAATATTTCAAAAGATACTAGCCGCGACAATAGTAATGCTCACTGTCGCATCATGTTTTTTCTCCTATGTGCCAACTGTTACCGCAGCTGAGGCACAACCTGCAGTATGTGCGAACCCTACATCAGAAGATATTGCTCAAGCATGCCGGGATTTTGCGACTGAAAGTGTTAAACTCAAAGAACTACAAACACAACTCGCAACACAAAAATCAAAAAGTGGGGCACTTCAGACAAATGTAAATGCGATTATTTCTCAGATTAACTCAACTCAGAACAAGATTAAGGACAAAATCTCTTCTATTGGACTACTCTCTCAACAAATTGGCGAAAAGCAAAAAGCAATCACGAGCCTTTCGAGTGAGCTCGATCGTGAGCATGCATCAATGCAACAACTTATTAAACGAACAAATGAAATAGATCAAAAAGGTGCAGCGTTTGTTGTGTTGTCGGCCCAAACCGTTACTGATTTTTATCAAGATTTAGATGATTTCCTTGCTGTTAAAAAATCCTTGTATTCATCACTAGATAAAATAAAAAATATACGCTCATCTACACAACTACAAAAGAACCAATTAGAAGATAAACAATCGCAAGCCAAAGATGCAAAAAATGCACTGGAGAGTGAGAAAAGTAAACTTGCAACAAATCAAAAAGATGCAAAAGTACTCCTTGATACGAGTAAAACAGAAGAGCAGCGTGTAGCATCTACTGTTGCCGAACAGCAAAAGAAAGTTGCAGCAATTCAAAGTAAACTCTTTAGTTTTGCTGGAGGAGCAACAAAAGCTATCCAGTTCAAGGATGCGTATGTGTACGCTCAAGAAGCGTCAGCAGCTACAGGTGTTCGTCCTGCACTTATATTGGCCATCTTGACCCAAGAATCAAACCTTGGAGCAAACGTCGGTACCTGTAATCGAGCGGGAGATCCACCATCAAAGAGTTGGGTAAATGTTATGCACCCTACGCGAGACCAACCGGCATTTAAGCGAATAACTAGTGCGCTTGGTATTGACCCAAACACAACACCAGTATCGTGTCCGTACGGCGGAGGATATGGAGGAGCTATGGGGCCTTCACAGTTCATCCCTTCAACATGGGAAATGTATCAAGGGAAGGTTGCTGTAGCGCTTGGAAAACCATCGGCAAACCCCTGGATTGCACGAGATGCTATTATGGCTACAGGAATGCTTATGAAGGCAAATGGAGCTGTAGGAGGGGAGGCAGGTGAGCGTAATGCGGCTTGTCGATACTATTCGGGTCGGTCTTGTGACGGCAAGAAGCCTCTTAATAGTTTCTACGGAAACTCAGTTATGGCACTTGCTCGTACCGTGCAGTCAGATATTGACTATCTCGTACAATATGGTGTTTCCAGAAGGTAGTATATCGAGAAAACCGATTGATTGGAGGGCTTGAGAAATAAAAAGCTTGTGCTATACTAACAGCCATGAAAAAAGACATTCACCCAAAGAATTTCCGCGACGTCGTCTTTGTCGACAACTCTTCAGACGCACAGTTTTTGATCGGTTCTACAGTCAAAACTACTGAAAAGACTACTTATAACGGCAAAGAGTACGATTTGTATCGTGTTGAAATCTCAAGCGCATCACATCCGTTTTATACCGGTAACGAAAAGGTTATCGACACTGCTGGACGTGTAGATCGTTTCAAAAAGCGAGCTGCAGCTGCAAAAAAGTAATGCACAGTCGCCTTACCGGGCACAACTATTTTCTTCGAAAACTTGAGCAATGCTCTCAAACAGTTCTCCGAAAATAATTGTGCCCGTTTCGGCGTGTAACTGATCATATGGATATAGAAACATTAAAAAAGAATCCAAAGACGCAATACATCGCCTCAGAATACGAGCGTCTTTTGAAACAAGAAGATGAGGTCAATGCGATGATTGCCAGTGATGCATCAATGACCGATATCGCAGCCGAAGAACTCGCATCTCTCGCTGTGCAAAAATCAGCACTTGAGGATCAAATCAAGGCAATAGAAGATGGTGAAAAAGAGGAGGAAGAGTTCCCCAATGAAATCATTCTCGAAGCTCGCGCAGGTGCAGGCGGAGATGAGGCATCACTTTTCGCCACAGAACTCATCGCTATGTATGAACGTTTTTCAGAAACACGTAAATGGTCCGCAAAACATCTTGATGAATACACACTTGAGATCAAAGGGAAAGATGTTTATAAGCTTATGCGTTTTGAGACAGGGGTCCATCGCGTGCAACGTGTGCCAGTAACTGAAAAGAATGGGCGCATCCACACGTCGACTGCATCAATCGCAATTTTACCTATCCGCAAGAAAGTAAAGTTTGAGATCAACCCCGTTGATCTTGATATGGAATACTCACGTTCAGGGGGAGCAGGAGGGCAGAACGTCAACAAAGTCGAGACCGCGGTACGACTAATCCATCGACCAACCGGTATCGATGTACGTTCCACGAGCGAGCGTAGTCAGCTCGCCAACCGCGAGAAGGCACTCATGATCCTCACCGCAAAACTCCAAGCGCTCAAAGAAGAAGAAGAAGCTCAGAAATACTCCGGTGATCGCAAAAACCAGATCGGAACTGCAGATCGTAGTGAAAAGATCCGCACCTACAACTTCCCACAAGACCGCGTCACTGACCACCGCATCCGTCAGAACTTCTCTAACATCGAAGGTATTATGTTGGGCAAGATAGACAAGATCATTGATGCAATGCAGGTGGGAGAAGTCGGGGAGGCTGAAGAGGAATAATCGAGCGAGAAGTAATTATTTTTGGAGAACTGTTTGAGCAAGGCGAGTTTTCGGAAAAAATAATTGTTTCGAGTAAAGATTATTCCAAGCTTGAAAAACATTGAAAATTTGGTATAGTAATGCCACCACGCGTGTATAGTTCAGTGGTAGAACGCTGTCCTGATAAGACAGAGGTCCATGGTTCGATTCCATGTACACGCACTATGAATATGGAAGGATTTCCACAACCACAGCCCATTGAAAAAGAACCACTTCATGTAGGTAACCTTTTAGAGGTCGGAAAAGCCTGGAAGATGGTGTTACTTAACGAAGGAGAACCAGTATTACCAATAACAAAAGAAGCAGCAGCGTTTTATATTGAGAAGCTTGAAGAATTAAAAACTATCGCACAGAAAGAATTTGCTCCAGGAGAAAAAGAAGCATATGAAGAACGGTTGGGTGCGTATATTGAAAAGCTTAAACAGGTTGCATAGCCTATGATACTCAGCGTTGTCGCAACTCCTATAGGTAACCTCGCAGACTGCTCACCGCGCGCACGAGAGGTCCTTACACAGGCAACGCTCATAGTTGCAGAGGATACACGTACAACAGGGCAATTGCTCAAGCTTTTAGGGATTGGAGGAGAGAGAAAGGAGTATGTGTCCAGTCATGCACAATCGAGCGATACAGCACTTGCCAGGGCCCTGGAGCGCTGTAGTGAACACGAATACATCACACTGGTCACTGATGCGGGAACGCCAGCAATATCTGATCCCGGATCGCTGTTTATAGATCAATTTCGTACGATGTATCCAGATGCAACTGTTGTGCCTATTCCAGGACCTGCTGCGGTGGTATCAGCATTATCAGTGAGCGGATTTCCAGGTAGTCATTTTGAATTCTTGGGATTTCTTCCTCATAAAAAAGGACGACAAACGCTGTTTGAGAAAATAAAAAGTACAGAACATACAGTCCTACTCTATGAATCTCCGCATCGTATACTCAAGACCTTGGAGTCACTCAAAGATTCCCTCGGTGAGCGCCAGATCATGGTTGGGCGTGAGATGACCAAAACGTTTGAGGAGTACCCCAGAGGTACGTCAGCTGAGATGCTTGAGTACTATATGGCACACCCAGACAAGGTGCGAGGCGAGTTTGTGGTCGTTATCGCACCCCTCTATCATCGCGCGTAAAAGTTTGGTAAAATAGGTCTATGATAGCTAGACTTCGTGCAGTATTATGGATCGGAATTGTACTGTTGTTTGTGCCATTTTTAGGTGTACCAGATTGGCTCCGAACCATAGTAATAATAACGATTGGTGTCGTACTTATTTACATCTTTTATACACTTAGACGTTCCTATAAAAAACTGAAATTTGAACTTCGACAAGGCGTAAGTGCTCCAGTAGAAAACTCATCAATTATTCATGGATAACGATACTCATACAACCCCCGTTCATATTACAAAAGGGATAAGAATATTTATCGGACTTGTTTTTGTAACAGGTGTATTTTTTGGCGGTGTGTATGTCGGCTACGCCAATCGATCTGCTACAGATAAGGTTGTGAGCGTTATTAACAAAGAGGCAGCGGTTACTGATACCACAGATTTTAATACATTTTGGAAGGCATGGTCTATTCTTGATGAAAAATTTGCAGATGCAGATAAGACATCTGCCCAAGACCGCATGTACGGGGCGATCAAAGGAATGCTCGGTTCATTTAATGATCCTTATACAACCTTTTTCCCACCAGCTGAAAATAAGGTATTTCAAAGTGAAATTGCCGGTACCTTTGATGGTATCGGAATAGAAATTGGTGAAAAAGATGACGTACTAACGGTCATCGCTCCACTCAAAGATACACCTGCAGACAAGGCAGGCATCAAGGCCGGGGATAAAATCGTAGCCATAGGAGAAACTACAACGAACAATTTAACTATTGATAAAGCTATTGATCTTATTCGCGGCAAGGCGGGTACAACGATTAATCTCACTATTTTCCGAGAAGGTTTTGCGGCACCCAAAGTAATCCCTGTAATACGTGGACATATTGATCTCCCGACAGTTAAAACAGAAGTACGTGCTGATCAAAAAACTTTTATTATTCATTTGTACAATTTTTCAGCAAATTCTCCACAACTTTTTCATGATGCACTACAAGAATATATCGGATCTGGTTACCCCAATCTATTACTTGATTTACGAGGTAATCCTGGAGGATATCTCGATGCTGCGGTAACTATCGGAAGTTGGTTTATCCCTGAAGGTAAGACAATAGTTAAAGAAATTGGTAAAACACCCGATGATACAAGTGTGCACACCAGTAAAGGGCCGTTACTTTTCCCAAATAAATCAAAGCTCATTGTTCTGGTAGACAAGGGTTCTGCTTCTGCTTCTGAGATTTTGGCAGGAGCATTATCTGAACAAAGTATCGGGCTTTTGGTAGGTGAACAAACATATGGAAAAGGGTCAGTGCAAGAAGTAATTAAATTGACGCAAGACACTGCATTAAAAGTCACTGTCGCAAAATGGTATACACCAAACGGAATATCTATCTCAGAAAAAGGGTTAACACCAACTATAAAAATTCCGTATGTCGCAAGTAAAGATGATACCGACACCCAACTTGAAAGTGCAGTAGCATTATTTAAGAAATAAATCACCACTATATGAAAATAATCCTCCTCAAATCAGTCACCAAAGTCGGTCATAAAGATGACATTATCGATGTCGCTGATGGGTTCGCACAGCACTCATTGTTTCCCAAAAAACTAGCTATCGCTGCAACACCAGCTGCTATTGCTCGCTTGAAACAACAGCAACAAAACACACGTGTCGTTCGCGAAGTACGGCACAAACTACTCGATGCAGCCATACAAGAACTTAACGCAGTAACATTACGTATGAAAGTGAAAGCAAATGACCAAGGTAGTTTATTTTCAAAAATTCATGCTTCTGATATTGTGAACTATTTGTCAAAAGAACATCATATTGATATTGATGAGTCAAATATACAAATCCCTGATATTAAAAAATTGGGATCATACAAAATAACTGTTTCGGATGAAGGATATACGGCTACAGTTACTATTGATGTTATATAAATAAAACCCCTCAGAGTAATGAGGGATTTTATTTATATAATGATATTTGCTGCCTTACGAACGGTGTGTGTTCCGTCAAAGTTTTGCTTGCGCTTATTGGTGAACTTCACTGTGCCATCCTTGAGTGCATAGAGAGTATGGTCTTTACCAATACCAACTGATGTACCTGCAAGAATTTTGGTCCCACGCTGTCGAACGATAATAGATCCAGACGTAGCAAATTGCCCGTCATAAAGCTTGGTACCGAGATATTGTGGATTGGAATCCGTTAGGTTTTTTGCCGCTCCTTGGGCTTTCTTATGTGCCATAGACGTACATCTTACCTGGGGGAGGGTATTGTGTCAATCCTCTCTTAACATTGCAAAATAGGGTATTATATAGGTATATGCAAAACCTTATAACCAAGCATTATCGCGTCATTTCAACACTGCTTATTCTTGCTATTGCCGGATTGTCATTTTATGTTGGAATGTTGCAGGGAAGTCAGGTAGCAGGGAAGTCGGTTGCCCTCAACTGTAGCCCAAATGTTCTATCTAAGCTCAATATACCTACACAAGCACTTGCAGAGGATATAAAGAATAGCCCAGAGAGTGCACCTACCTCTTTGAATGAATCACAAGGAACGTTTGCTGGCTCAAAAAATGGCACAAAGTACTACGCGCCTGGTTGTGCTGGCCTTGAGCGTATTAAACCTGAAAATCGAGTATGGTTCCAGACCGCAGAAGATGCTACGTTGCAAGGATATACTGCTGCGAGTTGTTAATTTATTCAGTAACAGTACATGAAAACTCTTGGTAACATCGCCATCACTATCGCTCTAACACTCCTCATTGTCGCAGTGGTAAAGCCTGATTTTGCCGATACTTTTGCGGATAGAGTACTCGGCTCACTCGAAAAATCTTCAGAAGTACTACCGGAGCGAATTTCTGAGAAGATTGAACCTTATGTGCCCGATGTATTGATCTCATATCTACATACTATTCGACCAGCTCCATCAACAACGACATCATCTGAGGTTTCAGTTGCGGCACTTTCAACGAATAATATTATCGACGCAACAAATGCTGAACGATTAAAGGCTGGACTTGAACCACTTGTCCTTAATCCAAAGCTTGTGCAATCTGCGACAGTAAAAACAAACGATATGATAACGAAACAATATTTTGAACATATTTCTCCGACAGGGGCTGGTGTGGCAGATCTGGGTAAGCAGGTAGGGTATGAGTATGTTATTTTAGGTGAAAACTTGGCTCTGGGAGACTTTGTGGATGGTAATGATGTAGTTGCAGCATGGATGAATAGTCCAGGCCATCGAGCAAATATTTTGAATCCGAACTATCAAGAGATTGGCGTATACGCCGGTAAAGCTATCTATCAAGGCCGAGATGTTTGGTTTGCTGTACAACATTTTGGTACCGCACGTAATGCATGCCCTATGATCAATACCGCACTCAAGAACTCCATCGATACTATCAATGCTGACCTGAAGGCTCGACAAGCCCAAATTGCGAATGATAAAGCCTCGCTTGAAGCTCCAGATCGTCCAGAAGGAGATGAGTACAAGGACCGTGTTACGGAGTTCAATAAACTGGTTGCTGAGTACAATACAGCGTTAGTAATTTCTCAAGAAAAAATTAAACTTTATAATATACAAGTTTCTTCGTTTAACGCGTGCCTTACGCAATACCAATCGAAATAAAAGAGGTCTTTATTCTTACTACTTAGGATAAAGAGGGGGTTTATATATTAACGTCGCACAATATATCTTTTACGACACTATATCCTATACATACAGTATTGAGATACGTTACAAAAAAAGACCCCTTACAAAAAGAGGCCTTTATTTGTGTCACCGAATAGTTATCTAGTGTTTAACATAATCGAACCGTAATAAGAATTATCAAATGGGTATGGTTCGTATGAGTACTGATATCCATAAGAAGTATTTGCAACAACGGGAATATTTGCACAATAAGATCCGTTAAACTGGTATCCTGGAGCACATTGGCATGACTGTGATACGTTATTAAAATATGACATGAGACCTATTTGATGTTCGCACACATATTTCTCTTGACGACAAAGTCCTGAACCTAATGCATATCCAGGGATACATACACATCGTGATGTTCCATCAAAGTACGAATTCATAGGACATGTTGGTGGTTGGTTGTATGAAGACATATAGTATTGAGGGTATTGGTTACTAACCTGCATTGCAGGATTGAAATATTGGATGTAGTTTTGTTGATACTGCGTATTGGATACGGTATACCCTTTCGCCACAACGTACTGATCGGGCCCATAGTATGACGCAGTCACGGGTGCAGGAATGCTTAGTACGAGGGTAATAAAAATAAATAAAAATGTTTTCATATGTTTACCACTCTATCTATACAGGCCCTCTTTGTCAAATAATAAGGTATATGGACAAGCTAATGCTGGGGAGTTAGATCAGTTGCTGCGAAATGTTTTTTGTAGTCATTTTTGGGAGCAGAAAAACGTATAATTTCATGACAGTGCTTACATTTTATCTCAATAATTCCATGTACAAGAAAGCTTTTACACAGCAACTTCCCGCACAAACATCGATATTCTTCTAATTGTTTCATATCGTAGAGTATATGTACTAGATATTAAGAATAGATAAAATAAAAATAAAGATTCTCTAAATTACTTAGGTATGACAATTAAAAAAGCTGTATAGGTATTTGGGATACTTTTTACAGATACAGAACCCTTAAAATCTTTTTCGACTATTTGTCTTACTATCGACAATCCAAGGCCAGTCCCCTTCGTTAATTCCCCACTTTTTGTAGTGAAGAATGGATCAAATATTTTATTAATATTTTCTGTAAGGATACCTATGCCATGATCAATAATCTGACAATGCACTCGACTTCCCTTTACCCTCATTGTTATCACCACTTCCTTCTTTCTTGGTGTGTTTTTTACAAAATCGTATGCGTCTATGGCATTTGATAAGAGATTTAATATTACTTGATTCCACAGTATTGGATCACCATTAATTGCCATTGCACTGTCCCCTTTTAATGTAAGTACCACGGATGCAACGTGTGCCTTATACGAAAGTATTTCCATTACTTGTCGCGTTTCCTCGTATAGACAAAATATTTTCTTAGACCCTTTCTTTGTTATCTGACCTCGGACCGCTACTACAAAACGCTCCATTCTTTTTGTGGCGACAAAAGCTTGGTCAAGATATTGTTCAGCTTTTAATAGATTATGTGATAGCCCTTCATATTTTGCTTTCTCAACATTCAGAGATACTGCAGTTAATGGATTTATTAAATCATGAAAAAGCCCTGATGAAAGGCGGCCAAATTCTGCAAAACTATAGAGTTGGGCAATCTTTTCTAATTGCATTTCTTTTATTTCTCGAGTGCGCTCTATGATGGTTCCTTCGAGAGAGTCTCTTTCTTGACACAAAGCATCCTCCGATCTCCGTGCTCGAGCAAGGGAACATTCTATTTCTCGATTTGAAAGCCATGAAACCGTAGCGATAATTAAAAAAATAACTATCGTAATAAAAGTGTCTGAGAATTCCCACGTATCGTTTCTCCATTGATAGTTGGCAACAACAATATGCAATCTTTGAAAATGGCCAAGTAATATCAATATACTTGCAATAAGTCCCGTCATTAAAAACGCACAACGCGTATTGATTAATACGCCAGCCATCACAATAACAAGTGTGTATAGTAATAGAGAAGAAGTGACCTCAAGTCCCCATTTATATCCCATCCAGAACGCTATGAACATAAAAATCCCGATTAAAATATAGGATGAAAGTTGTGATAACCCATGAATCGAAAACCAATATAGTAAAAAAGAAAACAATGCTAATGCCACAATAAGCGTTGGTGGGATAAGTGTATGTGCTGTTCCTGTTTCAGAAATCCAAACAAAAAAACTTGTTATACTCGCAATAATAAAAAGTACCGTTGCGCTTAACAGTAATACATTAAGAATAAATTCTTTCCGTTGCCTATCTTCATTAGAAGATCGGGGTCGAACAATATTTTTTATTATTGCCAGTATCATACCTACTTTTCCGTTACGGGATACTTATAACAATA
Source organism: uncultured Candidatus Saccharibacteria bacterium (assembly GCA_964473175.1). Taxonomy (GTDB): domain Bacteria; phylum Patescibacteriota; class Minisyncoccia; order Phycocordibacterales; family UBA9973; genus UBA4124. The sequence goes on from CAYYNN010000001.1 coordinate 62,991, forward strand.
TTCATACAGATGAGTACCTAGTGGTATATAGATGTCTAGCACCTTCTGCGCAAAGTATATAGTAAATTACTAAAGCATTTTATATCCTACGCCAGAAATAGTGTGGATAAGTGCTTTGCTGTTTTTGTCTCCAAGTTTTGTACGAAGATTTAATACATGAGTTTCTATTGTGTTAGTAAATGGATCTGCGTTTACTCCCCACACGTGTTCCAAAATAGACATTCTACTCAGTATTCTGCCATGGTTATACATAAGGTATTCCAGTAAAGAAAATTCTTTCGGGGTCAATACTATTTCCTTATTATTATTTGTTACAAGATGTCTTGTAGTGTCGAGTACAAGTTCCCCTACATGGAGAATACATTCCTTAAGCTTCTCAGGTCTTCTAAGAAGCGCTCTTACTCGAGCGAGTAATTCACTAAAAACAAATGGTTTAGTCATATAATCATCTGCTCCGATGTTGAGTAGTTCAACTTTCGTTAATACTTCTGTTGTTACTGAAAGCATAATTATTCGAGTAGTAACATTAGTCGTACGTAATTCGATACAAACTTGTCTACCATTAAGTATTGGTAAGTTGTAATCCAATAGTATCAAATCGTAGAGATGTATCTGTGCTTTTTGAAGACCTATTTTCCCATTTACGGCACTGTCGACGATAAATCCTTCCTCCCTGAAAGCTTGAATAAGAAATAATCGCATGTCATTATCATCTTCGATGATAAGAATATTCATGTCGTCATTTTATCATGAAGGTATGTTAATTGCATTATTAAATACTATTCTTTGGTTAGAGATTTCAAACTTCAGCATGAATGTTAGGTATAAAATTGACAAAGATAGGTATATACCGTATAGTTGAAATAAATATTTTTTCATTTTTAAATTGTATAGAACATGAAAAGTCTAGTGGTTATTTTATTGCTCTCGATAAGTGGATTAACTTCCTGTGTTTCTTCTAAAATTACTACCGAGGATCCCTACTGCCCTACATATTACCCTGTGTGTTATTCAGACAAGATCGGTGCAATGATTCATAACAGAAGTGATCTCTACCTCGATCGTGGTTTTCCTAACAAACCTTTCGAATACACTGATTTCTCTGATAGTTTCTTGCCTATACAAACAGAGTATAGTCAAACACAAGCAGTTCTGCTCTTTTGGTTTATGCAAGAAAAAGACATGAAACTAACAAAGAGTGGTATAAACGTGATTGGTACCAATACAGATACAAGTGTCACGCTTACCTTCAATGAAAAAAGGAAGGAATGGTGGATTACCATGGTACCCAATAAGCAGTTACAAATCTTAGTTCAGAAGAAAAATATCCGAAGGTGTACGTTCAAGGGCGCTACTGATTGAGTTACTACAGTTTGAGAGATTGCCCCTGTAATTCAGGGGCTTTTTTATGTATACTAAAGCTATTAGTCAATTAAGTATGTTTTAGAATTTAAAGTATGAAAAAAACTATCATAGGTATCATAGGTGTTGTTGCGATTGTAGTCATTGGTGCTAACACTAAAATTAATGTCCCAAGTCAACCGGCTGATGTTTCTCGGGCTGTATCAAAAGAGGCTACACCTGTAAAGGATACAACTACTCCAACAGTGCCCGTACGAGATGTGCCGCCAGTAAAAGGCACTACAACACCTTCTGGAGATAGTGGTAAAAATGCAATTATCTGCGTGGTAACAGGCCCGAACACATATACTACAGGTTCAGCTACCTATAGTTATAATATAACAATATTCGGCACAGGTCTCGGTATATTTGGGGGTCACTGGGTAGCAGGTCCTGCTTATTCAAATAACACTACTTCAGGAAGTGGTCAATCTGCTTGTAATAATATTTGTGAGCAACAAAACTGTCTCACTGCTTTCCCGTAAGACTAATAAAAAAACACCTCAATTGAGGTGTTTTTTTATTAGTCTAACTACACGGTTGCCCCGTTGTTGTACTGTAGGGACTTGTCAGTGTACATCCATCTGAAAATACAACACCGTTGTCATATGTTCCTTGTGAAGGATAGTACGAGTAGGTTGTATATGTAGCGCGTGTCGGAACTACTTGTCGAACAGGTATATATCGAACAAAAGTATAAGAAGCTTGGTTGTTTTGCGGTAGCGTATTTCTCAGTGGAACAGTACTTGCGGTAAGCGCATATCCGTCGTATGAATACGTACGCATGTTCTGCAGGCGAGGAATAGCTAATAAAAGGATTATAATAATCCCGATGACGATGAGAATGGTTATGAGGGGTCGGTTGTTGTCTTGCATATATGGATATCTGTGTGATGTTGGTATATCGTGACTATATCACCAAACGTCATAAATTGGTATTGACAAAGCATATATATGTATCAAAATAAAATGTATGTTTTTAATGAGATTCCATATGGTACAGTACAGAAAAAGCCTATGGATACAGTAGTATTTATATCACTCCTTTCTTTTAACGTAGGGGTTGTAACCGTTTCGATATTGGAACTTGTATTCCCTTCCTTGCTTCATCGATACATATCGAGTGTTCAACAGTGGTATGTATCTAAAAAACAGATATTCTTTAAAATAAAATCTTCCACACAGAAAGGTCGTGTTCGTCGTACAAAAATCGATATTCAAGAAGTGTGTACTGCATTAAACGATCCGAAAAAATCAAAGAGTCCTCTTGTAATTATTAGAGAAAGTCTTGATCGGCAAGGGTTTATGCTTTCTGGTGCGAGATTTTTAAATACGGAAGAAACTGAGATTTTTTGGTCACATGAAGGCAAGGGAGGAAATGTGCAACGAGGTACGTTGAGAAAAACGGGAAATATATGGAAAGCAGTGCATTAACAATTCGGAATATCCCGAATTGTTTTTTTATTGAACGATTGGGTGTATAAATAAGAGAAAGTATTCTTTATCTCCTCACTGTTAAATCAACCGTTATGTGTGCATGTAAAAGAATTTTTGCATTTACAAGTGTATGTATGGCAATCATCGTATTGCTTATTACGTATATGTTAGGGCTCTTTACTCTTACAGTCACTATAAAGATTGGGTTGAGTACCTTATTTGCTATTATACTAATAGCTCTTATTCGACCAAGTCGAAATAGATTTTTCTTTTAAGTAGTAGATACACTCTTTGCGTCTCCTTTAAGGGGACGCTTTTTATTACCAAGAGTGCTATACTCGGCTCATTATGAAAACAGTGGATCGACAGCACTCAAAACCACCAAAGTCTTCAGTGACGACTCTTCAGCCTGGAATGGAGCGTCTTGAACGTGCGATAGCCCATGATGGTTTGGCATCACGACGTGAAGCCAAATCACTTATCATGAAAGGCTTAGTCTCAGTTAATGGAACAGTAGTTCGAGAACCTGGGTTTGGCGTAAAAATAGAAAAAGATATCATCGAGATCAAAGCGGGCGCTACTGCTGACAAAGAGTCATATCTTGTATACAAGGCTCGAGGGATCGAGACAACAAGAACTTCAGGTGCTACAAAAGATTTGAAAGATGTTTTTCCAAAACTGAAACACCTTTCTCCTATAGGGAGACTAGATAAGGATAGTGAGGGGCTTATTATTATGAGTAATGATGGGACGCTCACTAAAGCTTTAACAAAAGAAGAATCTTCAATTGGTAAAACATACCGTGTTGTAGTTCGAGAAAACGTTACTGATGCAAGTATTCTTAAAATGTCTCGTGGTATTGTCTTGGATAAAGTGCTTACTCGTCCCGCAGTGGTCAAGAGGATTTCTCGAACATCATTTTCTATTACTTTGTTTGAAGGACGAAAACATCAGATCAGACGTATGTGTGACGCATGTCATTTAACGATTGAAACACTGACGAGGATTAGTATTGGACACCTATCAAGTGTTGGTATGAAGCCCGGAAATGCCAAGAGGCTCACTGTCGAAGATGTCATGCTCCTAAAAAAGTAACTTAGATAGATCTACTATCATAGGCCCAGTGCAATAGGGCTTGTCGCTGTTTGGGACGACAACGGACATCCCCTGCCCTGCAATGATTTTTTATTTGAGCTATGTGCCTGCGCATCATAGACCAGCGTTTAATCTGCCGGGTATCCTCTATGGGTATTCTACGGCCCATATAATACCGACAATACCACTGAAACCATCCTCTTGGGTCATCTCGGTATATCCATCCTTTTTCTTGCCACACTGAGAGTGGTTGACTCGCATTCACTTTGAAATAATTTATCTCTGCATTATGAAAGCTGGGAGAAAGCATAGACTTTTTGAACCAACTTTTTGGAAATTCGTCCTGACAATCAGTCATGTATTTCCCACCGAAAATACCCAAATGCAGCATCTGTTGAGGTGTAAGACTAGGTTTGAATAAAGGGTCAAAGTTTTTACCAGTCGGCTCTGTCAAAACATAACTGTATCCTTTTTGCATGTTATCATTAACGACAATTTTTTTCATAGGAACTACAAAAACGTAACGCTTTGAACAATACTCTCAAGTTCTACTGTTATTGTGCTTTTATCAAAAGCGTTAATACCTTGACTTGGATCATATGCACCAAGACTCGTAGAGTGAATTGTGTACTCAACAGCATAACACTGATTGTTGTGAATAATACGGTAACTGGTTGTAGTGTAGTAGTTACCGGCGCCAGCATCCTCGAGTAGGAATGTATTGTAGCGAAGTCCATTAATCACACTGGTACCTTTAGGTATTTCGCCATTTGTCGCAATAAGACAATCTCTGATCGCTTGAGTATCACTACTCGTTCCTACGGTAACTGTTGCCCCACTAAAATTTGTTTTTGGTTGCTGCGTTTTCGGGATAAGTATTTTTACTAGAGTTAAGCCGAGTGATTGCACGTTTGCGCGCCATTGAGCACTATATCCGATATCTCCCGCTGTAGCAGAAAGTTCTTTAGGATAACTAATAGTAAATGTTTTACCGGTGTCTGAGTATGTTTTTGTTGTTTCAGTTGTTTGGGCTGCACCGTTAGCCAAGCAATTATTGTATGTAATATTGTTATTTTCTTGTAGAAACGCCTCATCCCCTTTGGATACAAGTACTGTTCCATCTAGTTCATATCGAGTACCAGAACCAGATATTACCTGAGGAAGTGTCAGTGTTCGCCCATCCAATAGACGTACAGATGCCTCGTTTTCTGAATATACAACAGCGAGACTACCTTCGGTGCATGCGTAGTTTGTAGTGATATCAGAAGCGGTATCTAGTGGTTTTGGAGTATTAGGTACAGAAATAACATTCTTTTTTGCCTGATGTATCCCTAGGCCTATCAGTATCAGAAAAACGATACATAAAGAAACTTTTTTCGATGTATGCATGTGCATAGTATATACCTGAAGATACTCTAATTCTAGAGATCTAATATTTCATCAATACGAATCTGGTTAACGAACTCAGGTACGTGAGAAACAAGGATCATTGCCCCTGCAAAACTGCTCAGCGCTTTGGCAATAATAGGCAGATGTCGAAAGTTTATATGGTTTGTAGGTTCATCAAGAATCAATAAGCCAGGCTCAAGTAACACCAAGTTTGCGAATGCAACCAACCCTTTTTGTCCTTCTGATAGGCTGCCGATCCGAGTGCGAATAAGTTCTCCTGAAATAAGGAAACTTGCAGCTACCGCTCGCATTCGTTCTTCATCAAGTTTCTTGCCTGCATCATGCATACTGCGAACAAGTGATTCATATACCGTATCATCAAAGTTGAGTGTAGAAAAATCTTGTCGATAGTACCCGACACGTATACCTTGTTTTATTTTTGCCCCTTCAGAAGTTCCTTTTGCAAGTGTTTCTAATAAAGTGCTTTTACCGATACCGTTGGGACCCCGAAGTAATAAGTGCTGGTTCTTTTTGAGCGCGATACTTGCCTTTCGCGCAACTATCTTATGGTCTCGCATTGTTGTGAAAGATGAGATGGTGATGATATCCCCTATTATTTCTTCTTGAACCGGAATGGTAAAGTTTCGAATAGTCTTATCTTCCTTGCGAATATCGACAATTTCATCTTCCAGTTCTGCAGCAATAGTACGCATCCGTTTTGCTACAAGTCGCATTTGTCCCCCTTTGTGTCCGAACTTATTAGCTTTATCTTTCTTTTCCTGGATAGTTTTTTGAAGTTGCGCGTTCTTCATATTTTCTTTTTCAATGCGAATTGCAATATCGTTGACAACGTCAGTATAGTTACCAACGTAGTACTCTATTTTTCGGCTGTAGATATCCAGATAAATAACACTTTCTGTAAATGCGTTGAGAAATTCTGCATCGTGAGAAATTACCATGACTGTTTTTTTGTATTGAATCAAAAATTGGGTGAGGTGCTCAATCCCTGCTTTGTCCAGATTATTGGTCGGTTCATCCAAGAGTAATAGGTCAGGGTTTTGTATTAATGCAGACGCAAGGAGCAAGCGAGCTTGTTGACCTCCAGAAAAAGTATTGATAATGCGGTCGTGCACATCTTTGTGCCCAACAAGGTGTACGATTTCTAAAACTTCATCAATGCGTGGATCGATATCATATATTTTATCTTTAAACATCTTTAGGAAGAAGTCTCTTACCGTGAGCTCCATTTCATCACGAGGAATTACTTGGCGCGAGGTAGCGATACTTACCCCTTTTACTACGTTGATCGTGCCATTTTCGGGTGTGTATTCACCGGTAAGTAGCTTGAAGATAGTACTTTTGCCGGCACCATTTTGCCCCATTAAGGTCATTTTTGCCCCCTCGCGTATCGAAAAACTTACCTCATCGAGGATTGGTTTGGTTGAACTATATTCAAATGATACTCCGTCAAAGCGGACAATTGCTTCACCTTTTGCCATATATAAGTTCATGAGTATAGCACGTCTGCTATACTAAGACATGTTTCAGTTAAATCTGCAAGAAGAGCGTTTATTTCAAAAACTCAATTCCCCTGCAAAAATTCAGGACTTTCTCAATACTATTTCATATAATTTTGAGGAAAATGGTGAGACCTGTATGTCCCCTCGATCTGTTATTGCACACAAAAAAGCACATTGTTTGGAGGGCGCATATCTCGCAGCAGCTATTTTATGGTACCACAATGAGAAACCGCTTCTTTTAGATTTGCGGAGTACCAAAGCCGATCTTGATCATGTTGTTGCACTTTTTAAAAGAAATGGACATTGGGGCGCAATTTCTAAAACAAATCATGCTGTTTTGCGGTACCGAGAACCTATATATAAAACAATCCGAGAGCTGGCTGTCTCCTATTTTCATGAATATTTCTTAGACGATGGCACTAAAACAATGAGAGATTATTCAAAACCTTTCCACCTCTCTCTGTTTGGAGACTCATGGGTCACTAATGAGGAGTATTTATGGGATATTGGGGCGGCACTTGATGATAGTGTTCATATAAATATTTTGCCAACTAAAACTACATCCCGAATGCTTCGAAAAGCTGATACGATAGAAATAGACGCTGGTAAACTCACTGAATATTTAAAGACTTCTCGTTAATAAAAAGGTACAATCAAAAAATAATGAAGAAGAAACATATAAAAACACACATAGTCCCAGGGGTAGTACTTGCAATAGTCATTGTTGGTGTATTTTTTATTGTCCAAAAAAATCAGATTCGAGTAGGTGTTCTCACTGATATACAGATGCAACCAGTAGATCCTGAAGATGCTATCCTTGAGCCCATTAATTCAAAAATAACATATAGAAATATTACCGTTACAACGAGTAAGCCTGGCGCAGAAATTTCTAAAGAAGTTGGACTTAGTAATGTCCCTCTAGTACTTGCGTTTAATCGGTTAGATGTAGGGCATATACAAACAAATGCAACTATCGTTATCCCTTCTGATTTGACTGACTGGAATGCCTTATCTCCGTTTCCAATGAATCTAGATGTCGTCAAAGATATTGATAAAATACTATTAGTCTCACAAAGAGTGCAGGCTTTTGCTGCATATGAAAATGGGAAGCTTGTGCATTGGGGTACAGTCAGTACTGGCAAGAAAGATACACAAACTCCTAGTAAGCTGTATTTTACAAACTGGAAGGGTAAATCGGTAGTCAGTACACTTGAAGGCGGATACATACTGCCGTGGGCATTTAACTTGGACAGTCTGGGAGGTATCGCCCTTCATGAGTTTGATTTGCCTGGATACCCTGCGAGCCATGCATGTGTTCGAATGTCTGGAGGAGATGCTGAATGGATTTACAATTGGGCAAAGCAGTGGGTACTTGCGCCAGACGGGCAAACACAACTCGCCTCTGGAACTCCTGTTATTATTTTTGGAGAGTACGCATACGGTAAAACAGCTCCATGGAAAAAGCTCGCAGTAGACCCTACGGCAACAACACTCAGTCAGCAAGAACTAACCGAAATAGTTAATAAAAATATTGAGACTATTAATAACGAAGCAGTAAAACGAGAACTTATAGAAAAAACTAATACTTCCGAATAACTCCTTTCACAACAGCAGCTATGAGAAGTTCATTCTTGGGGTACATTGGTTTAAAAGCCTTATTGGCAGGTTCTAACCATGTCTTACCGTTAGTAATGCGAAAATATTTCATGGTGAATTCTCCATCGATTTGTGCGATAACGATGTCCCCCTCTTTAGCTACATTTGTTTTTTCAGCAATAACCATATCTCCGTCTGCGATGTGTGCATCGATCATTGAGTTTCCATCAACTTCAAGCATGTATGTTTGTTCACGTTTCTTTATCAGATAGTCTTCAATGTTGAGTGTTTCTAATACTTCGTCCACTGACGAAGGAAAGCCAGCCTTAACAAGTCCAAGAAACGGCACACTATCAAACATTTTTGTTGGGAGTATTTTCCCGAGTCTATCTTTTGTGATAATACCCGCAACAATCATCTTATCAACAACGCGCGCTACGGCATTTTTGGATTTGAATCCAAAAAGTGACATCATTTCAGCATATGTCGGCATACGCTTATGACTCTGGTGAAAAGATATTATTTTCTGTTTGTAGTCTGTTTCCATAGAATTAGAAGAAAAATGACATAAATTTCAACTGGGTAATAATAGATAGAAAATGAGAATGATAGGTACTCTTCTGTCGTTTCAGTATACTGCTTTGCCCTTTGGAGGTATAGCGAGAATATGCCACTGGGTACGTACTCACAAGGTTATTTTGATTGACCATACTTTCAAGACGAGTCATTTCATCTTGGATGAGTGTTTTGAATTGAGATTTAGATTGAATGGTATTCATAGAATTAAATATTATGCGAATGAGAATAATCGACTAAAAAATGATTTGCGAGACTGACGTTTGATCTGTCGTAAGAGTTGTTTGTGGCGATGAGAATCTTCTGCATAACGCTGCCCGCGCATAATCTTGTAGTCGATTTGTTCGTTGAGCGTCTGGAGTTCGTTGTATATATTTTTTGTGTATTGTTGTCGTGTCATGTTGGTTGGACAGGTTAATTTGATTAATCGCGACCTGTATATAGTATAGGTGAACGTTCGTTCACATGCAAGGATTTTGTCTGTGGATAACTTGGATTGCTCTGTATGAGTATATTAAAATGACATTCTCTCTACTTTTATCTATACTATCTCTATGAAACACCTGATCAGTGACACACTTGCGCATTGGAAAAAACATAACGCCACACGAATGGGTGCTGCGCTTTCTTATTACGCAATGCTCTCCTTTGTTCCATTTCTTGTACTTATTATTTTTCTCACAACGTCTCTTTTTGATAAAACGTTAATCGAAAGTACCATAACGCATTACTTCACACTTGTACTCGGTAAATCAAGCGCATTAGATATTGAAGCCCTTACCAGGAACACTTCTGCTGGTAGCGGAGGATTTTTTACAGCTATCGTTAGTATCATTACAATAGTTATTGGTGCGCTGGGAGTTTTTTCTGAACTTGATAATGATCTCGATGAGTTATGGCAATTACCTGCAAAAACACATCAAAAAGCACTTTCTTTTGGCAAGAAAGTATTAATAATAGTCAAACAAAAACTTGCGTCATTTTCGTTAATACCAGTTATTGCGATCGGTCTGATAGTCTCTGCTACTGCAGCCTTTCTTCTCGGTATTGTTCAGTCGGTAAATGCGTTTGGGTTAATCGGTACGGCTACTATTAGTATGTTACAGCTACTCGTGCCGTTTTTTATTGGTACCGCATTGATCACGCTACTGTACCGTATATTACCTAATATTACTTTGCCGTGGAACGCACTCATCAAGGGAGCACTCGTGACTGCGGGACTATTCGTTATTGGAAATATTTTTATTGGGCTTTATTTAAAATTAATGTTGAACACTGCAACATATGGGGCAGCGGGTTCGCTCGTCGGGCTGCTTGTATGGATATATTATTCTGCGCAAGTATTCTTTCTTGGCGCATCATTTACCTTTGTTCATGCAAAACAACGAAACCTTATTCCCTCTCGTGACTAATAGATATTTCTAATGCAGCTGTAGCAATCTCTCGTGCAGCATTCGGATTAAAGAATGCCTTTGCGTGTGTTGCCATGGCACTATAGAGCTCTTTATTTTCAAGAATTGACTCTATCTGACTGAGGAGTACAGAAGGAGTCAGATTTGATTCTTCGATTACAACACATGCACCTGTTCGAGCATAATGGTATGCATTTTTACGCTGGTGATCTCCATGTGCGTATACATATGGAATAACAATAGAAGGCTTCCCCCATGCTGCGATTTCAAAAAGTGTTGACCCTGCTCTCGCTACGACGATATCAACCGCCCCCGCAAAAACCTTTGCTTGAACATTATTCAAAAACTTAAATGGTTTATATCGTGAACGCTTTGTGTCATCTCCAAGCGAAATACGCACTTCGGTTGTTACATCGTCATAATCAGACGCACCAGTTTGATGAATAACCTGATATTTCTTGATAAGTTCCGGCACGATACTCACAACAGCATCGTTGATTGTTTGTGCACCGAGAGATCCTGCATAAATACCAATCGTAGGTAGGTTGCCGGGAAGTTCAAAGAATTCTTTTGCACCTTCTTTGACGGGGTGCGTTAGGTTTTTCCTGATCGGTTGACCAGTAACTGCTATTTTTGACGCATCAAAGTAGGTTGCTGCCTCTGAGTATGAAAGAGCTATTTTTTTTGCAAATTTACCCGACCATATACTGACTCTCCCTGGAACGGTGTCAGACTCATGAATAATGACAGGTATTCGCAAGAGCTTTGCTGCGACAAGCACCGGAAATGAAGCGTATCCACCCTTGGAAATAACAACATCAGGATATAAACTAAAGACCTTAAAAATCGCTCCTATGATACCAAAAAATGTTTTAAATAAACTGCTGATATTACTCAAGAAATTCTTTAATGAGCGGTATACGCGCATTTTACCTGCAGTGATCGGTATGTAGCGTACAAACTGCTCCTCGAGCAAATCAGCGTCATATGGACTATCTGCCATGTAGTAGAGCTTGAGGTCGATGATGCGCTCTTCATCGGCCATTTTATTAAGCTCTTCAGCAATAGCCATCAAAGGATAAAAATGTCCGCCAGTGCCTCCGCCTGTAAGTAAGATTTTCATATAGTTTTATTATACCTTTTTTTGATATCTCGACACATTTAAAATGATCCCCACTGCAGCAAGTGCAATAAAGAGCGATGTTCCCCCGTGACTTATGAATACTAACGGTACCCCGGTTAAAGGGAAAAGTCCGACAAGGGACGCGATATTGAGAAATGACTGTGCAACAATAAGTGTTGTAATCCCTACAACAAGATATCGAGAGAAATTATCAGGTGCCAATAGTGCGATTTTATATCCGCGGACTGCCAAGAATATGTACAGCACTACCAACAATGCAGACCCAACAAACCCAAACTCTTCTCCCATCACCGCAAATACTGAATCCCCTTGCGGTTCAGGTAAGTAGCTAAACTTTTGAATACTTTGTCCTAACCCTCGCCCAAATACTCCTCCGGACCCGATGGCAATCAGGGACTGCTGTAGCTGATACGATGATCCTCGCGGATCGCTTGCAGGATTGATAAACGTCTTGATACGCTCCATGACATATGGGCGAACGAATGCAAGACTCACTAGACCAACGATGCCAATACCAAATATTAGAAGAATTTTCTTCCAGGGAACACCCGACACAAAAAGCATACCGACCGCTGCTGTCGTTATAAGAATAAGACTTTTGGTATCGGGTTGTTTGAGAAGGATAGCCGCGACAATACCGAGCATAACAAGAAGCGGTACGATTCGAAATTGTATATCTTGATTTTTCTTCTGCGTCCACGCAAGCCATGTCGCAAAATAAATAACAAAACCTATTTTCAATATTTCTGCTGGTTGAAATGATACTGGCCCCAGTGAAATCCATCGCTGTGCTCCCCCGTGAGAAAAACCAAGTTGTGGAATAAATACAGCAATAGTGAGAATCAAAGTTGTCAAAAAAATATAAAATGCATGTTTTCTCCAAAACAAATACGGGATCTTCATGGTCAGCCACAGAGCAGCAAATCCCCCCAAAAGTCCCAGAACAATCTGACTGAATATAACGTTATAAAACTCACTTTCATTTTTTGCTAATATACCAAGTGAAGCAGACACGAATGAAAAAAGACCAATACCGGTTATCAGGATAACTATCCCGAGGAAATATCGGTCAAACGGCTTTTGCTCGGTTTTCTTTAAAATATTCTTCATTTATTTACTAATCAATGCAACGACAACTCCAGCAAGTGCACACACAACAGATACTACCCAATATCGCATGACTATTTTTTCTTTAGTCCATCCAAGTGCGTGAAAATGATGGTGAAGCGGCGCTATCTTAAAGACCCGGCGCTTGCCGCAGTATTTGTAGCCTGTTATTTGAATAATATTTGACGCAGTTGTTGCAACAAGTGGTAATGCGATCAATGGCAAAATAAGTACCGTATCTGTTAAGAATGCAATAACGGTGAGTACGACCGTCAACCCCAAAATACCAGTTTCGCCCATATAAAATCGTGCCGGTGGAATATTGAACCACAAAAATGCAAGAATACTTCCAGTAATAACTCCACAAAATGCTGCGATATCGACCTGGTTTTGTCCAAATGCAATTGCGGCATACGCTGCAAAAATAACAGCAAATACTCCTCCCGCCAATCCATCCATTCCGTCAATTACTGATGTAGAGAATACAGCAAGAAGTATCACAATAAAGAACGGTATAAAAAAGAGTCCTAGATGCCACGGAACTATACTAAATGGTATTGCAATACTACTTACACCAAGTTTCGTATAGAACCATGCGCCAATGACCGCTCCGAGTACAATAACAACGAATATCTTGGTATACCGATGCGATATACGTTCGACAACGCCTCGTATTTGCGCAGCATCGTCAATCAGTCCGATGCCTGCCCCAAACAATAGCGCAGCAAGTGGCACCAACGTCTGATTGCGGCTATAAAAGTCGAGTTTTGATGTCAGATCGGAGGGTGCAGCTTTTGAAATAATCCAAATCAAAGAAATGCTGATCACTGTTGAAAGCCAAATAATAATACCACCGACTCGCGGGGTCGAAACCTCAGTTTCCCCGTCATGGAGTTTCTTGTAGTCTTCGTTGGTAATATCTGTTTCTTCGTGACGTTTTTTGCGTCTCCAAAGTTTGTGTGTGTACATGTAGGTTGTAAAACGAGGCGTCAATGCAATACCTACCAAAAAGGCTAGTGTTGTCGGCAAGAAAATTTTGATAACATTGATAATCATGATTGTGGACCCTCAGAGCTTTGCAATAACGTACTAAGTTTTGCTTTCGTTGCAGTATATTCTGGTAGCTGCTCAAGGTTTTCTACACCAAAATGCTGTAACAATTGCACTGTAGGATAGTAGCCTATCGATCTGCCAGAACCTTTAGTTTCAATCAGCCCCCTGATCAGAAGTGATCGCAAACTATATGACACATTGACGCCTCGAATAAATTCTATCTGAGTCTTGGTTACCCCTGGTGTATACGCAACGACAGCAAGTGTTTCTGCGCTCGCCTTAGATAAGTCTTTTGATAATTCATCTTTGCGAATAGATTCAATCAGTTGTGCATGTTCACTGCGTGTGGATAGGCTCACGACCTCATTGAGTGCGGTGATGTGTATACCATGGTGTTCGAGCATAGCCGTTAGTTCATCAACTGCTTTTGCAATAGTGTCGATGTCGACATGGAGTCGTTGTGCAAGTATTGCATATGTTTGAGGTTCTGCTGTCGCAAAGAGAATTGCTTCGATGGATTGTGGTAGGTTGGTTTCCATATTTATTGCGGATCAGTCGCTTTTCGCTCAAGCTGTATGTCTTGAAAATGTGCCGATTGCTCAGCACTGACAAGCCCTCGACGAACTAGCTCTAGCATACCAAGAAATGAGACGATGGTATAGACTTTTTGTGCATTGTCTTCCCCGTCCGGAGCGTGAACTCTAATACTATTGAAAGATCCGGACGTCATCGTACTCATGCGTTCGATAAGTTTGTCTATAACTTCTCCAATAGAAAGCGTTGCTGTAACTCTTGTTTCTGGCTTTGCGACAGGTGGTGGTGGGATGCGTCCTATAATGTCATTGATTAACAATGGAAGTTGTTCTACAGGCAAAGACGTATCTGGTGCAAACACCGGACCTCCTTTTTGTGCAATACCTTCAAAGGATATGTTTTTACCGTATGCTTTTATCAAATCCACTGATATCGCATTAATAATTTGATACAACGCAACACGGCGCTCGAGGTCGGTGATGGACTCTGACTCCTCTGAGGTGAGTTCGAGATTCGGCAGGAGTGATCGCGCCTTGATCAATATGAGTGTCGCCGCAACCGCCAAAAAGTTCGCAACCATATCTGGATGCATGCCTTTGGTTTGGATATGTGCAATGAAGTCATCAGTGACCGATGCAAGGGAGACGTCGTTTACAAAAAATTTGCGCTTCTCGATGAGTTCAAGCAAGACCTCAATGGGCCCTTCAAATGACTCGTGTTTGACCTGAAATGCCGCTGTGACGGTATCTGGAGTTTCCATGAATACTTATAGTATACCCCACAAACAGAAGACCCCTATCACTATAGTGAAGAGGGGCTTTGGCGATGCTTATAAAATAAGCGGGTAAATATTGGGTTGTAAGAAAAGGACTAAAAAGAACAAGAGAAATATGATGAGAAGGAGCAAAGAAATGTATCAATGCGAATGGGTGGTATAGACAAAATGAATATACCGAGAGAAAAAAGTTCGCTGGTGTCAGATCAAGTCTGAATAAATACATTATGAACACACCGGTTTTAGGCTATGCAGTAGCTTGAGAGGATTGATACAGAAGTATCCGAATCCTGACCCTAAAATGTGTAGTGTTCAATGTCCTTGGAAAGAACTGATTGTAGTGAGAGAAACTATCTCGCTACATCTTAGAGACGACGGACTTCTGTTTTTATTACATATTGACAATATAATATTAATATTATATAATCATAAAAATTGTTAACCAAAAATTAGATTTTATGTATCTAGAAATTCAAGCCTTGCACACCAAAGTAAAAAGGACAAGGTTACAAAAAGGAGATCGAATATGGTTTGATAAAACTACGAACTGTTTCTCAGGTTCTCGTGGTGATAATAGGTTATTGTTCACTCATACCGATAACAAGTTGCCTATTTATAAAGATGCTATGAAAATAGCTGTTACTATTATGGAAGCAGTGACAGGAAGAACATTTCAAGTAATTCCTTCTCAGTCAAAGCAACTTGTTCACTTTAAAATCATTTAAGATATTTAATTAAAAATCCCCCGTTCACACGGAGGATTTTTTTATTTTATAGTGAGCTTGCCGAACTATTTCTTCTCTACTTTTTTCAATACAATATTGAGCTCGTCGAGTTGTTTTTGGGATACTTCTGATGGAGACTGCATCATTGGATCCTTTCCTTCTCCGGTCTTTGGGAATGCCATAACTTCGCGAATGTTTGGCTCGTCGAGTAGCAGCATCATGAGTCTGTCAAAGCCCCATGCGAGTCCGCCGTGTGGAGGAGTACCTGTCTTGAATGCCTGGAGCATGTGCCCGAAGTTTGCTTCGATATTTTCTGCACTGTGACCGAGGATTTCAAACACTTTCATGAGTGCTTCGTATGTGTGGTTACGGATTGATCCTCCGCCGATCTCGTAGCCGTTGAGACAGATATCATATTGCGTAGTGAGGATAGATGTGAGATCTTTTTTCTCCATGAGATTCTGCATGTGTTCATCGACGGGGCGTGAAAAAGGGTTGTGAGTGAATGTCCACTCGCCCGTCGCGAGCGGGTTGTCGCTCTTGTCAGTCCGCTCAAAGAATGGGAAATCTACGACCCACGCAAATGCAAGGAGGTTTGGATCTTCTTTATTTTCTCTGATGTCTGGTCGGTCGTTGCCGTATTTTTCCATTGCATCCTTGTATGAAATACGTGGGAACGGGATCGCTTGGATCTTTTTCTCTGGGAAAAGCTTGGTGACGATATCGATCAGCAGTGCTTCGTTCAGTTGCATGACGTCTTCACGTGTTACAAATGAAAGCTCCATGTCGAGCTGAGTGAATTCTGGCTGACGGTCCCCTCGCCCATCTTCATCACGCATGCACTTTGCAAACTGGAAGTATCGTTCCATACCAGCGCTCATGAGGAGCTGCTTGTACTGCTGAGGAGACTGTGGGAGCGCATAAAATGAGCCTGGATAGAGTCGTGCGGGTACGATGTAGTCGCGAGCACCTTCAGGGGTACTCTTGGTGAGGATTGGAGTTTCTACTTCGATGAATTTCTCTCCTTGCAAAAAGTTGCGCACATATTGGACGACTTCTGCACGCTTTCGCATATTGCGTTGCATGCGAGCAGACCGAAGGTCGAGATAACGGTGTTTGAGGCGCATCTCTTCACCCACTTCTCGTGTGTCCACATTGATCTCAAATGGAAGTGGTTCTGCGTGGTTGAGGATTTCGATGCCCGTGACTTCAAGTTCAATATCACCGTTTACTTTGTCAGCGACAACATTGCGTTCTGGGCGTTTGTTGACGATACCTTCGATCGCTACCACTGTCTCAGGACGGCATGTCTTGGCTATCTCGATCACCTCAGGACGCATTGGGAGGACGACACCTTGGATCGTGCCAGTCATGTCCCGGAAGTCAAAAAAGACCATTTTGCCTTGGTCGCGCCGCACATCAATCCATCCTTTGATAAGTACTGTCTCCCCTGCTTTGCTGCTCAAATCTCCAATATACGTCCTGTCCATACTGCTGTTCATAGTTTGTGCATTGTGCCATAAAATAGGCAATAAAAAAAGCCCGGGGTTGCCCGGACTAATTAAGCTGATTGGCTAAATTACATTCTTCCATTGTGCTGTATGTCGCATATACGCCCCACAAACGTTTGATTGATTTTAATAAACGTCTTTTAAATGGCAACTCTGGTAACAAGATATACTTTTCAATCAATTCGCCATCTATGTGTTCTTTGATCCAGATAGCGAGTAATCGAGCCGTTTCAAATACAGGAGACATCGGAATAAGACTACTTTCATCATAGAGTTGATAACACGTACAGAACTCAATCTGCCAGTCAGGGCGGTAGTCGGCCTCTATTGGCTCAGAACCAAATGCCTCTTCAAATGTTTTGTACGGATGCTCTGGTGGTATTGGCACCCACTGTAGTGGTCCGATATCATCAGGATCAAGGGGTAGTTGCATATACCCTTGCGCCCATTTTTCTTTGCCGAGATTCCAGTCGGCCAGATCACACTTGTAACTCATATCAAATAGCGGAATATAGTTTCCATCTTTGTCTTTGGGATGTTCCCATGCCCAATCAACTCTTCGTATTGATATCATATGATTAGATTTTAAGGTGAGGAATTTTTGTTTACTATACTTTTTTTTGAGGAATGGTCAAATAAATAGGCCCGGAAATATTCCAGGCCTATATGTTCTAAAGAACTATCATGCAACCATTTGATGATGTACAAGATCTGCATAATATTCACAACTTTCAATCAAATCATCATGCGTTCCTTGTGCCAGCAATATCCCATGACGAAATACAAGTATCTTGTCACAATTTCGTACTGTTGAGAGACGATGGGCAATCATAATCGAAGTTTTACCTTTCTGCGCATCTTCAATAGCCTCTTGAACTTTGCGTTCGCTCATAGAATCCAGTGCACTGGTTGCTTCATCGAATATGAGAATACTTGGATCTTTGGCGAGAGCCCTGGCAATGCCGACACGCTGACGCTCTCCGCCTGAGAGTTTTACCCCTTTTTCCCCTACTAACGTGTCGAATCCATGTTCAAGTCGCTCAAAGAATCCATCAATGCGTGCAATCTTACTTAGCTCTTGCATGCGTTCATCAGTAATAAGTACAGGGCCATGAAGTCCAAATAGTATGTTTTCTCTGATAGAACGGTCAAGCATCACTACTTCTTGCTCCACGCTTCCTACTTTTTGTAAAAAGGATTGAAGATCCAGTAACCGCAAATCATTGTCATCGATCAGTATCTGTCCTTTTTGTGGATCAAATGCTCGTCGAAGTAAGTTTGCAAGTGTAGATTTACCAGAACCAGATTCACCAACTATTCCTACGTTGTCCCCGGGATTTATCGTAAACGAAACATCCTTGAGAACAGGATTTTGCTGATCTGTTTCTGTTTCAACTTCTTCATACGACTTACCTCTCTTTTGATAATAGAAAGAAACGTTCTTGAATTCAATTTTACCTTTAATACCAGGTAGTACTATGGGATTTTCAGCAATGATAATATCTGACTTCACTTCTAGTAGTTCAAAATATCTTTCGATATTTATTTTATCTAACAGAAACTGCTTATGCATATCAGTTATTTCCCATAGACTATTTATGAAATTACTAGACCATGTGAAGCATAAAAATAATGCACCCATTGTCATTGAGCCCATAAAGGTAAGGACTACCGCCAAAGCTACCGCGACATATCTCACGATTGTCGTAGAGGCTCTGATGAACTGAAGTCGATTTGTCGCGGGCAACCATGTGTCAATGTACGCATCTTGATATTTATCTTGAGCAAGCGATACATCTGTTAATGCGCGCTCCTCCTGACTTTCATTCTTGATGAACGTTACTAAACGATACACTTCTGACATGAGTCGTGAATTAAGTTGTCTACGATCGCGAATTCTACGTATTCCCGGAATGAGCATTTTGTTAAGAAAATACATCATCAGACAAAACATCACGCCAATTCCAAGAAATACAAATCCTATCGTTTTGCTCGCATAAAATAATACTCCAATTGCTACAAAAAATTGTGCGATAGCGGGTACCATTTGAGAGATGCCGATAGCGATTTGATTTTGAATTGAAGCCGTGCCACTATTTACAATAGTCTGCTTCACGCCGGAATGCTCATTGACATGTTGTCCTACAGAAAATGAAAAGAATTTCGCAATCGATTCATGGTTTAAGTAGTTTGGAAGTATGACATCAAGTTTTTTAATTTGAATTTTATACTTAATGCCTGTAATAAGAATTCGAACAAAGATACTTAATGCAGCAAGACCCACAAAGAATAAAGTTGTCCAAAGGTACGTTTTGTCAGTTCCGTGTTTTTGGACAATATCAAAAACTTTACTTAAACACATACTATTGAGCGCATCGATAATTGCTATTACCAATACGCAGATAAAAATAGTGATTAGTGGTTTTTTAAAAGGTTGCGCAAACGAGATAATCCTTTTGAATAAAGAAAATTGAATAGCAGCTTGTTGCTTCATGTGTTATTTTTTTTATAAATGAATAGATTGTTATTTTTTTATAAAATAACACATTTTTTGATTAAAGTCAACTATAGATCTCCAACCTTACCCCATCAATACCTGATTCTTGATCAGCCTCTGATACTCTTTATTTTTCTTCTCAAGCTCCGCATGAGTCCCTTGTCCTACAATTTTCCCATTTGCCACAACAAAAATAATGTCTGCGTCCACCACAGTAGAAAGTCTGTGCGCAATGATGATCGTCGTTCTACCTTCTGCCGAGCGGTTGATCGCATCATGAATAAGTTTTTCGTTGATAGAGTCGAGTGCAGATGTTGCTTCGTCAAATATCAATATCTTCGGATCTTTGATCAGTGCGCGTGCAATACCAATACGCTGACGCTCGCCTCCTGAAACCTTGATACCACCCTCGCCAATCATCGTATCGAGTCCGTGATCTTTGAGTTTGGCGATGAATTCTGTGAGAGATGCGTCCACTATTGCTTTATGTAACTTCGTATCATCTGTTCCTGATGTCGTAGATAGTCCGAATAGAATATTGTCTTTAATGCTGCGATCAAAAAGTTCGATCTTTTGTTCCACGTTTCCTATTTGCGAACGCAGCCAATGCAAATCAAGTTCTTTGAGCGGCACACCATCAATCAATATCTCACCCGATGTGGCTTCATAGTATCTACGCATAAGGTTTACCATTGTTGATTTTCCTGAACCAGACACTCCGACAAATCCAACCTTGGATCCAGCAGGAATAGTAAAATTGATATGTTCTATTGCATGTTCTTGGTCTTTCGTAATATCTGTTTCTTCTTCCTCTTCTTTTGCGGATTTTCTATAGGGGTACGCAAAACTAACATCTTTAAATTCTATCGAGCCTTGCAGCCCAGTAATGGTTGTACCACCAATGTTTGGATTGATGTCAGGAGTGATATCAAGCAAATCATAATATTTGTTAATTTCGACTATTTGAGCCATTGTACGGCGCTGCGTATTCATCAAGCTGTTGATGTTATCAAAAATAGACCCAGTCCATGAATAAAATGTTACAAACATTCCAACAGAGTGATATCCCATAAAAATAAAATATATCCCGATCGCCAATGTTCCGTACCGTCCCAAAATCAATATAAATTTTTGACCATAATATGATTTTATATATGTCAGCCATGTTGCAATAGTCAAATCAGTTACTTTTGTATACGACTCTTTGAAGTCAGCAGTTGTTTTTTCTTGCTGCGCTTCAGCTATCACCAATGTTGCATTTCTAAATAATTCAGACTGGAGCTTTGACTGACTTTGGTTCTTTTTGCGAACCGCATCGATTTTTGGATAGAACTTCTTGTTTCTTCTATTTGAAATGAGGATATGTAATAGTACAAACGCAAACGCTGTTGCTCCAACCCTCCAATCAAATGCGGTGAGGATAATAAGTGTTACTAATATTTGGATACCTGTTTGTAATATTTCATAAATCAGAGTATTCACAAATCCGATGAGCGCATTTTGGCCTTTGTTAACAATTGTTTGCTTAACTCCGGAATGTTCATTAATATGTTGTCCAATTGAGAAATCCAGCATTCGCTGTAAAGAAATAGTAGAAAGACTTTTCTCAATATTTACATCAAGTTTTTTTATATCAATATACTCTTTAATATACTGGATAATTTGCTGCTGTAAGATAGTGAGCAAAAAAGAAACAATAAGAAATATGAACGTTGTCCGAACGTTACCTTTGATGACTGCATCAACACCTTTACCAAATAAATATGGGGCAAACGTTGCAAGTGCCTGTCCTGCAATTATAAGTAGTACCGTAATAACAAAATACTTCCAGAATGGTCTGAAAAAGTACATCGTTCTTTTGATAAAGCTTTTTGTTTTTTTCATTAGCTACTCAGTCAACCCTATCGCCTCATACACATCAAAAATCTTCTTCATCGCTATATCATTTGCCCTCATTGCCCCCTGCAGCAGTATCTCTTGCACGAGCTTTGGGTCGTCCTCATACTTCTTGCGGCGTTCGCGCATAGGAGTCACAAAGGTGATGATGTCGTTGATGAGCATCTTCTTTGCATCACCATAACCAAGACCTTGGGTGTATTGCGCGCGGAGTTCTGCAGAGTTATTGAATAATTTGTGGATCTGATAGAGCACCATGTCGTCAGGATTCTTTGTTTCATCTTTGCCTCGTGAATCAGTCGCGATAGACATTACTGCTTTGGTGATTTCTGCATCAGTGGCAGACAGCGGGATAGTATTACCATAACTCTTTGACATTTTCTGCCCATCAGTTCCTAGTACGGTCTCAACATGTTCTAGTACCAACTCTTTGGGGAGTTTAAAAAGCTCTCCGTAGTGATTATTAAATTTCCCGGCGATATCGCGAGTATACTCGACGTGCTGTTTTTGATCTTTACCAACTGGTACTACGTCAGTGTCATAGAGCAAAATGTCAGACGCCATGAGTACCGGGTAAATAAAAGTCCCTGTCGTGACTTCTTTTTTCTTGTTTTCTGCATCCTTGAACGCATGAGCTCGTTCGAGATATGCATTTGTTACAAAGTTAGAAAATATCCATGCAAGACTCGTATGTGCGGGCACGTCTGATTGTTTGAAAATGACTGCTTTCTGGGGATCAAGGCCTGCTGCAAGATAGTCGAGTACAAGGTTGCGTGTATCGTCGATAAGCGTTTCCTTTTTTGGAAGGCCTGTGAGTGAGTGTACGTTAGCGATAAAAATAAAGCACTCGTATTCGTCCTGTAGGTCTACGAACTGCTTGAGTGCCCCAAAGTAGTTACCTATGTGAATACGGCCAGTTGACTGCATGCCTGAAAATAAGCGTTTTTTAGGGGATATCATGTGCATATAGTACCAAAAATGGTGGATTTTTAATAGTTGGCGTAGATGGTACAATCTTGCTATGCAAAAGACTCCAAGTCTCCAGAACCTCCGCATCCCACCACACTCTATCGAAAGCGAGCAAGCCGTGCTCGGGGCGCTCATGCTCCGACCTGCAGCAATACACGAAATCGTGGACTTACTCGTACCCGAAATGTTCTATGCCAAGAAACATGCAATCATTTTTCGCAACATTATGGAGCTTTCATTGAAAAATGAGCCTATTGACGTGCTCTCTATAGCTAACGCTCTCAAAGAAAAGAAATCTCTTGCAGAAATAGGTGGCAATGTATACCTCAACGAGCTCATGGGTAACGTGCCTTCGACGGTCAACATCCGTCACTACGCAGACATTGTGTACAAGAAATATATGCTCCGCTCATTAATCGATGCATCAGAATCCATTGCA
This sequence comes from uncultured Candidatus Saccharibacteria bacterium, assembly GCA_964473175.1. Taxonomy (GTDB): domain Bacteria; phylum Patescibacteriota; class Minisyncoccia; order Phycocordibacterales; family UBA9973; genus UBA4124. Next base: position 86,067 of record CAYYNN010000001.1, read on the forward strand.
ACCCTTTCATACGAAGAAAGTGATATGGATACTGCCGACATCGTCGATGCTGCAGAAAAGGCGATCTTTAAGGTGTCTTCTGGTATGAATGTCAAAAATGCATTTGTCTCTATCAAACAATCTCTTTTGGAAACAGTCGAACAGATTGAGTATTTGCGAGACAACAAAGATGAAGTACGTGGTGTTCCTACTGGATACACTGATCTCGATAACATTTTGGCAGGACTTCAGAAGTCGGACCTCATCATCCTTGCGGCACGACCGAGTATGGGAAAGACGACGTTTGCACTCGACATTGCGCGTAACGTCGCACTCTCTGGGACGCCGGTTGGTATCTTTTCGCTCGAAATGAGTGCACAACAGCTCGTCCAGCGTATGCTCTCTGCAGAAAGTCGTGTTGACGCATGGGCAATCCGCACCGGTCACGGTATCACCAACCAGCACTTCACGACACTACAAGAAGCAGCATCCCGTTTACAAAAAGCCCCGATCTATATCGATGATCAGGCCGGCAACTCCATTGTCAAAATGCGCTCTGTCGCACGACGTCTCAAAAGTGAGCATGGCCTCGGACTTATTGTCATTGATTACTTACAGCTGATGACGACATCCAAAAACTATGACAACATGGTCAACCAAGTAACTGAAATTTCTCGTTCATTAAAACAGCTAGCTCGCGAACTTGAGGTTCCTGTGCTTGCTCTTGCCCAACTTTCTCGAGCTGTTGAAACTCGTGGTGGCAAACCTCGTCTTTCAGACCTTCGAGACTCTGGTTCCATCGAGCAAGACGCTGACGTTGTGATGTTCTTGCATCGTGAAGACCGATACAAGGATGAAAAAGACAGCATTACTGACATCATGATAGAGAAACACCGTAACGGTGCGGTGGGTTCCATCCAGCTCCTTTTTGATGGCAAAACGACATCATTCCTCTCAATGGATAAGGATCATGTAGGTATCCCTATTGGTGCCAAAGCAACGAGTTTTGACGATTTTTAATCGCTTGTATTTTATTGTATGCACGAATCCCTCGACGATCTCGCACAACTTTTTTTAAAATTCCCCGGTATAGGACAACGCCAAGCAATGCGCTTTGCCTACTTTATATTGACCCAGCCAGAGCACTATGTAGCAACCCTTGCTCGCACATTACTCACAGCTCGCAATCAGGCACACACCTGTACACGGTGTTTGCGTATTTTTGAAGGAACGAGTGGTATGTGTGATGTTTGTAGCGATCCAAAACGTGACCACAGTACTATTGTCGTTGTAGAGAAAAGTCAGGATATTGATTCGTTTTCCAAAACTGACTATTATGGACTCTTTTTTGTACTTGGAGGACTTATTCCTATAGTTCAAAAGAATATCGTCGCTGGAACAAACACTCGTTTACTCATTGAGCGTATACAACGTGAAGCGTTGGATATTCAAGAAATCATTCTTGCCTTCCCACTTACACCCAACGGCGAACATACCGATAGTGCGCTTCGAGAAATGCTCAACCCTCTCTCTGTTACCTTTACTATTACAAGTCTCGGCAGAGGACTTTCGTCGGGTGCTGAGCTTGAATATGCTGATGCAGCGAGTTTGAGCGCTTCGCTTAAAAAACGCGAATAAAAATACTCTTCACGGTGAAGAGTATTTTTATTTAATGCTAGTGATCTTTACCTTCAGATATGGCTGTCGGTGACCATTTTTCTTGAAGTATCGAGACTTTTGTTTGTATTTGATCACGAGAACTGTTGGTGCTCGACCCACTACAGTAACCTCTCCGGTGACTGATGCGCCGGTAATGTACGGTGTACCGATAGTAGTGTCCGTACCATTGTCAACCATTACTACTTTTTCGAACGTTACCGCATCACCTTTTTTGCTTTCGGTAGCAAACTTTTCGATAGTAACGACATCACCAACTGATACTTGGTATTGCTTGCCACCTGTGTGGATAACTGCAAATTCACCAGGAGCTGCTTTTGCAACCTTCTTTGCAGCAGCTTTTGGAGCTGTTTTTAGTACTGCTTTCTTTGCCGTATTCTCTTTTACTGTTGCAGTCGCCATATAGATATTAGACCCGTATTATACTTATTCTACCTGCCTTTGCAAGTCTCTCACTGAGACCACTTTAGGAAGGACAATATGGTACAATAATCGCTATGATTTCACGCTATAGTGCCCATGGCCTGACCTGGATTGACCTTGAGTCTCCTACCCCAGAAGAAACGACTCATATTGTCGAAGAATTCAACCTTCCGTCGTTGGTTGCAGAAGAAGTCATAGACCATACCTTACGCTCAAAGGTTGATCTCTACCCTACATTCCTCTATCTGATACTGCACTTCCCCACTATTAGTAAAACCAGCTCTCTTTCTACTGAACAAGAAGTTGATTTTATTATCGCCAAGAATTTCATCATTACGGTACGCTACGAGCTCGTTGAGCGAGTTACCAATTTTGCCAAAATTTTTGAAGCACATAGTTTACATGACGACCAGAAGGGGGCTCACCACGGTGGATTTATTTTTATGCAAATGATGAAAGAGTTTTACCGGAACTCCCTTGTTGAACTTGAAGGACTTATCGAGACTATCAAAGATATCGAGCGTCAAATTTTTGAAAGCCATGAAGCGACAATTGTCCGCCGCATTTCTGCAACCTCACGCAAATTGCTTGATTTCAAACAATCCATTCGTTTTCACGGCGAAGTACTTCGATCATATGAAATAGCAAGTGAGCGACTTTTTGGTGAAGAGTACGCATATTATGCAGAACTGATCACGAGCGAATATAGGAAAGTTAACAGTATCCTGGAAAGCCATCGCGATGTACTTGCAGAGCTCCAACGTACAAACGATTCATTACTCTCGAGTAAGTCAAACGAGATTATGAAGAACTTCACTATCATGACATTCGTGATGCTGCCACTGACACTGATTACGGGTATATTTGGTATGAATATGGCAAGTAATATTCTTTTTATTAGATCAATCTCTGATTTCTATTTTATTATTGGTGCTATGGGTATTATTGGTGTCATTCTTTTCTTATTCTTTAAGGTCCGTCGTTGGATATAATCTATGGCTCTGAAACTCTACAATACGAAATCCCGATCCATTGAAGCATTCATGCCGCTGAACGCTCCAGTCGTCACTATGTATGCATGTGGGCCAACAGTATATGACTACACACACATAGGACACTTACGCAAATATATTGGGGACGACATATTGCGTCGCACACTCACCCTTTTGGGCTATGAGGTCAACCATGTCATGAATATCACTGATGTAGGGCATCTGACCAATGACTCAGATACCGGTGATGACAAATTTGAAAAAAAAGCATTGAACGAAGGCAAAAGCGTTTGGGATATTGCACAATACTATACTGAGTACTTCCATAAAAGTATGCAGGCAGTACACGTACTAGCGCCAACTGTTGAACCCAAAGCAACTGATCATATTACAGAAATAATACGTATGGTTGAAACCTTACTCATCAAAGGCTTTGCATACGAGACAAAACAAGCTATTTATTTTGATACCTCCAAAGATACAAACTATGGTGTTCTTTCAGGGCAAAACCTTTCCGACAAAGAAGTTGCCGTCAGAGATGCTGTTGTCATCGATCCTGACAAGAAACATCCTGCTGATTTTTCACTGTGGTTTAAGCGTGTTGGCAAATTTGCAGATCATACGATGTTTTGGCCATCTCCATGGGGAGATGGGTTCCCGGGATGGCATATCGAATGTTCTGCGATGTCTATGAAATACCTCGGTGAGACCATTGATATCCATACTGGCGGTATTGACCATATCCCTGTGCATCATGAAAACGAGATTGCCCAAAGCGAGTGTGCCACTGGTCATGAATTCGTGAAGTACTGGGTACATCATGACTTTCTCACTGTTAACGGCACCAAGATGTCCAAGAGTTTGCAAAACTTTTATACGGTTGATGATATCGTTGCGCACAATATACACCCCAGCGCTGTGCGACTGCTTTGTATGCAGACAAGTTATCGCAAACCACTAAACTTCACATGGGATAGTCTTGATATTGCCAACCAACAGTTGCGCAAACTGCGACGCTTTGCATCACGACAGGGTGCCATTGGGAAAATTCACCCACTCTACACTGGCAAGTTTATCGAGGCACTCGAAGATGATCTTAACACATCGATAGCATTATCGGTGCTCTGGGAGCTCTACAACGACACAACACTCGTAGATACTGACAAATGGGCGACACTCATTCATTTCGATATAGTACTCGGGCTCGACCTCGAACAAGTTCCAACATTTATCATTAGTAAAGAAGCACAGCTTCTCGTAGATCAGCGCAATACTGCTCGTGCTCGTAAAGACTTCGCACTCTCTGATGAACTCCGCAAAAACCTCGAGGTACTTGGCTACGAAGTTCTCGATACTCCAGACGGAACAACACTTCAATAGCCTAGAATGCAGGAAGGAGTACTTTGAATGTCGATCCCTTACCGAGTCCTTCACTTTCGATAACAATAGTTCCTTTGTGTGCAATAGTAATATGACGTGCAAGGTACAAGCCCAACCCTGAACCTCCGGTGTTCATTTTGCCTCCTTCTCCTCTACTAAATTTTTCGAATAATTTTGCTTTTGTTTCAGGAGATATTCCCATACCACTATCTTTTACCGCAAACACTATCATGCCATCTATTTGCTGTAATGAGAGCGCAACGGTCCCATCTTGTGGTGTGTATTTAATACTGTTGTCGGTAAGGTTGAGGAATACTTGTTTTATTTTTGTCGCATCGGCGTTGACCATATATCGATGCCCTGCTTTTATATCGATAGTAAAGATGATGTTTTTACTTTGTGCAGGAATTTGCATTTCAGCATACATATTTCGTACGATTGGCTCAAGATCTATCGCACTCATTTCATATTTCATGCCACCTTGTTCAATTTTGGATACATTGAGCAAATCTTCAACAATACTCACGAGTCCTTGCGCAGATGTATATATTCGACTTATTGGCTCTTCCACTTTTTGGTTAAGCTTGCCATATGTTCCCTCAATCAACATTGATGAGTATCCCTTAATAGCTGTAAGCGGTGTACGGAGCTGATGAGAAGCAAGGGAGAGAAATTCTGTTTTAAGTTTGTCGACACTTTGGAGCTTTTCATTAACATGCTCAAGCTGTAACGCAAGCGCTTGGATAGATTTGCGTGCTCTGATTTCCTTTCGAATACTTGTAATCAATGTATATGCCATAGGTATAGAGAGTAGTAATGTTAGGGCGGTGATGTAGTTTCGATAGCTCTGATCTTCAGTAAAGAAAAGTGAGATGATAAGGACTATCATCGCTGTCACTAGCGTATCTACAAGTAGTATACGAGGCTCAATACTTTCAAATTTGATCGTAATATATGCAAGGAATATCGCAAAAATTGGTACAGCAATATGCCCATACTGACTAATATCATAATTATCTAAAAAAGTTCCGAGAAAATTTGCCATCAAAAACGACGAGAGAAGTAATGTAATGCCAACCGCAATCAATATGATTTTAAGCTTTTGCCCAACAAACTTCTTTTTAAAACTAACAACCAATGTTTTACCAATAATAAGAATAATGAAAAGTGCTTCTAGGAAATAGTTGTAATATGCCGCAATACCCTCTACAACATTTCGATCACAGTTAGTTGCATCAAAGCCCATAACAGACAGACCAATTGGTGCCATGATGAGTGTCGGCAGCAAAAGACCAAGAAATATCCAACGCTCTCTCGGGGACAATCTCCGCCTTTCAACAAAACTCAAGAAGAAAGCAAAGGCACTTAAGAAAATCACAGGTTCGACAAGATTAATCGTCGTCCAGAAAAAAAGCACATTAGGAATGATTTCATTTGCCCAAAGCACGAGGTCGCAAAAAAGCCATGCTGCATAAGAAAGGGCCATAATTCGAAACGCAGACTTAGGAAAATCTTTTAGTTTAAGGAATGTAATTCCAAATAAAGAAAGAAATATAAGGATCGATGTTATATGCGAATAATAAATCAACGGGATGCTGTTGCTAGAGAAGATAAGAAATTTAGCTGTATCCCATTCGCACATCATGATTATTTAAAAAGCTGTTTAACCGGATCTAATAACCCTGGAATCTCATCTTCGGTATAAAATGTTGGATAGTTTCCATAGATATAAATTTTTGAGTACGAAAAGCCGATTGAGAGTGCATATAAAATACCTACCAATATCCAAAATCCGCTAGTTGTACTTTTTGCTCCCATGGTTTTTGAGGCTCTCTATTCCTTTAGTATAGACTATATACTGTTCACTTTCCATGTAGTCTCGTATGTATTTGGGGATAATATTGAGATCGTAATATTTTTTTTGAAGTTCCTTGTCAAGCATAGTGAAATCACTCACTAATTTTCTGCATGTGACTTTTCGGCAATCACACAGCATTTTCCATTTATTTTCATATAGTGTCGTTGAATAATCCCAGGTAATTTCATCACCAATTACAATTTCTTTTATCGCTACTAATAAAATGCCGACAGTTGAAAATCGCAATCCTGCATTCGGTTCGCAGGAATGGTTGATAAGGTCATCCGCTTCTCCTGATGCACCTAAATACATATCATGATCAACCTGAACATATCTATCGGCTTCACCCTCAAGCTTCTTCGGTATTTTGCTTTTATGAAACAATTCTCCTTCAAATTTTACAATCACATCTCCAACTTTATAATTCCTGGCAGCAAAGACAGCTTTTCCAAGATGGTTTGTTCCGATTATAAAATTGTTTAGTATTTTTACTTGCATATGCTACTGTGTGCGAACTCGCACCATTTTCATTTTCATTCTCATTCTCATAACAACTATAGCAACAACAAGTGCATGGCATACAAATTCTATGACCGCATAAGGTACTTCTTGCGCTTTATCAAACCGAAGAAGTATCAGGAGTAAGGCAAACAAGTCTCCGATAGACCATAACCACCATGCAGCACAGTTCTCACTCTTATAATTTTTCCATGCATCTTTGTACGTGGGTATAAATGCAATAGGGAGGGATACGAGGAGTACGAGGTGTGCCCACCAAGCAGAGTTGAATGATACCCAAATAATAACTGCTACCAGACACATCACCACAGAAAATATCTCGGATGCATCGTCTGGTTTTTTCCGTGCTGATTTATTCCAAATTTTTATTGTGATTATAACGCAAGATACAGAAGCGATGTAGAAAATGATTGATTTTATAGGATCTTCAGAAACAGCATCATAGGTAATCGTCTCTAGTATCGTTGCGAAGCTCCAGATGAGCCATGACCATCGGTTTGGCTGGATTTCATTACTACTTATTTTCTTGAAATAGTTTCGATACCCGAGAATTGCAAAAATAGCTGCACAAGTGAGGATGATATATTGGAGTACCATAACTATAGGATGTTACAAATACTATTGATTGTCAATTAAAAAATCCCTCGAATTGAGGGATTTGTTTTAAAACGTATTTATTTTTTATACAGCTTTCGTTGTGCGTCTCGCAGTATCTTTTTGGATTTTAATCTTCAAAGCCAAGACGTAGGATATAAAGATAAATGCCATCATGATCATGCCCGCAAAATAACTCTTAGGATCGAAAGTTTTTTTAGGTAAACACAGTGGCAGAAAAAAAGCTAAGCAAGCAATTAGAATAATGCATGCAACTAGAACAGTATTTTTTATAATGTACTTTTTCATGTTGTATAGTTTAGTTTGAGAAAGCTCCAAATAGAACCTATTCAAACCAAACTATACTCTGTATATATTATATCACAATTATAAAAATAAGTCAATACCTATTCTCTCGGCTTCAACAACGGAAACAACTGCGTCTCGCGCAACGGCTTGTCTACAAGAAAGGCGAACAGTCGCTCACCAAATCCAAAACCACACGTTGGTGGCATGCCGTGTTCCAGCATATCGACGAATTCCCATTCAGGCATCATCGCTTCATCATCCCCTCTATCAATCATTGTTTGCTGCATGTCGAAGCGTGCACGTTGATCTACAGGATCGTTTAGTTCAGAGAACCCATTCCCTACTTCACTCCCTGCAATGAGTATCTGGAAGCGCTCTGTTACTCGAGGATCATCAGTTGCGGCTTTTGCCAAAGGCGAGACGAGCTTTGGAACACGTACGAGAAATGCTGGCCCAGATATAGACTTGCGACAGTATTTCCACAACGTATCAGTGAGACGTTCTTTGTTTTCTCCGGTATATGCAACATGGAGCTTGTTGAGCTTGTCTTTCATTTCTTCGTTTGTAGCATCGAGCACATTGATACCGGTTTGTCGTTCTATTTCGGCGACGTAGTCAACGGTGATCCACTCGTCATTGAGATCAAACGTATGTCCACGCGTTGTAAAGACCGTTGTGCCAAATACTTCTTGAGCGATAGTTTTGTATAATCGTTCAACAAGTTTCATACCGTCTTGGTAGTTGGCATATGCCCAATAGAACTCCATGTTCGTGAACTCTTGCAAATGGTCAGGGCTTGATCCTTCATTACGATACACACGTCCGATCTCAAAGGTCTTGGGGAACCCTGCTGCCATCAGACGTTTCTGCCAAAGCTCACCGACAGATATGCGCATGAATACATCCAGCGCAAAGTTTTTGTGCATCGTTTTGAATGGGTTGGCTTCAGCACCTCCAGTGGTGACCTCAAGTGTTGGTGTTTCTACTTCCATAAATCCCCCGTCTTTCATGAAGTTGCGGGTCACTTCCCAAAACTTTGCTTTTTTTTCAAACATGTCTCGGAGATCTGGGTTGGTCAGTATATCCAAATACCGTTTGCGGTATCGTTCGTCATCATCAGTCAGTCCGTGCCATTTCTCAGGCAATGGGAGCAAGCTCTTTGCGAGCATGTTCCACGCTTGTACAAACAGTGCCTGCTCGCCACGCTTGGTCGTGTATGCGATACCTGTTGCTTCCACGAAGTCTCCGACATCAGTCGTTTCGTTCCAGAGATCGTATGCTACTGCATCCATTTCATCACTCTTGAGAAAGAGTTGCATCGTCCCGCCACTACCTGTTCCACTTCCATCAAAAATATCTGCAAATGCAAGTCCACCTTGGCCACGCTTGGACATAATGCGTCCTGCGAGTGTGACTATATCTTTACCTGATTCATATAGAGTAAATCGATCCTTGAACACATCTATTGCGTCAGTACGATTGGTCGTTGCCGGATATGGATTAAACCCTTTGTCTTCCAATATCGCCTTCTTTTTCAATCGTTCGTCTCGCAGTTCGGGAATGGATGCCATAATAGTGCAATAGTACCAAAAAATGGGTAATAAAAAAAGCCTCGTATTAGGAGGCCTGTTGCAATCTGTTTTTGATTTATTTATTTTCCTTGGGTAATGTTTTTTATATATACAAAAGGAAACATGATAGCGCAGACAGAATTGTTGTGATTGCTAATACAAATTTTGAATCTGCGATTCCAGGTAACTGCCATTCTGGCAAATTAGAGGGCGCGGCATAATTTAGGTGTGAATATATCATTGCGAACAGCGCTCCGGCAATAATTGTGATCATTAAGACGAGATATGCTTTCATGTTTAAATTTTTAATTGTGAAGAACTATGTACATAATAGCATGTAATTCTATATTTGTCAATACAAAAAGCCCTTATTTCTAAAGGCTTTTTTCCTACTATCTTGACTATATTCCTTCTTTCTTCAACTCCTCTATTACCTCTTTGGCATGCTTACTCAGCTTCTCTGGCAATCTAATATCGAGTTTGATAATGAAGTTCCCTCTTTTGTTTCCTGTTGGTACACCGTGCTGTTTGAGTATGACCGTATCTCCTACGCGAGTGCCCGCTGGTATTGCGACTGATTGGGTACCGTCGAGAGTTTCGACTGCGTATGTTGCACCGAGCAATGCGTCGGTGAGTTTGATTGGGAGCGTTGTAATGAGATCATGGTTTTGACGAACGATATTTTTGTGCGGCTGTACGGTGATATGTACATAGAGGTCTCCTGATGGTCCGCCGGTGATAGCTTCGCCCATTGAGCCGAGTCGAAGTGTCTCCCCGTTTTGGATACCTGCAGGTATGGTGAGTTTGATCGTGCGTTCTTCATTGACGATGCCCTTGCCATGACAGGTACCACATGGGTCCTTGGGGATTTTGCCCACACCGTGACATTTGTCACAGGTTTGGTTGGTTGCGATAGAGCCGAGGATGGTGCGCTGAATGTTACGCACCTGGCCCTTGCCGTTACATTGCGTACATGTTTCGAGCGACGTTCCTGGCTTTGCACCATTACCTTTGCAGGTGGTACACGTCGAAGGTTTCTTGATATGCAGTTCGCGTTCTACGCCAAACACTGCATCCTTGAAATCAATAGTAATAGATGTTTGCAAATCGGCACCACGCTGTTGACGACGCTGCCTGCCTCCACCAAATATATCTCCGAACATGTCTCCAAGGTCAAACTCAAAGCCACCTTGTCCTTGTTGTCCAAAGCCAGAGAAATCAAAGCCTCCAAAACCTTGTCCACCGCCCATCTGTGGTCCTTCTGAACCAAACTGATCATACTGCGCACGCTTTTGCTCATCAGAGAGTGTTTGATACGCTTCATTCACTTCCTTGAACTTTGCTTCGTCCCCAGAAGATTTGTCAGGATGGTATTTGTGCGCCATCTTGTGGAAGGCTTTTTTGATCTCGTCTTTTGAAGCGCCCTTTTGGACACCGAGTGTTTCGTAATAGTCTTTTGCCATATTTGTATGTACAATATAGCATATTTTTGTCAAATAAAAAAGCCACCTGTAGGTGGCCTTTCCTGTGTCCTTGCTCCTATTTCGAAATTTTCTTTTCTGAAAAAACGATATAGGTTTTTGTAGTATACCCTGTGTTGATCTCATGCAAATACCCGGATTTAAATTTCCAACATGCTTGCACATGAGTTTTCCAATTTTCAATGAGTTCACCCGAGGCTTTTTCAAACTGAGGAATTGTATATATACGTCCTGGAATATATATCCAACAAAGAAATAGTGCTATAGCTCCTCCAGCACCAATGAGTAGTGGATGATTTTCACCATTGAAATACCGGTAGAAAGCGTAGATTATTACTATAAAACTTAGTGACAACGAAACAGATCGTAAATAACGATAGATGGCAAAATTTTTCATATGTAATTTTTTACAGACTATACTCGAGATAGTGAAAATGTCAAAACCGCCCTTTCGAGCGGTTTTTATCAAAACTAGATGTTACCTACTTTCCTCTATCCATACGCAGTTGATTTGGTTAAAAATTATTTACCAAACTATAACATGGATATACCAAATACGCAAGTGTTACCGATGACGCATTGAGACAGTTTTGCCATCCTTCTTGCGCTTGTTCTTTGCTGCAATTTTTCGCTTCTTGTTCATAGTGGGAATACTATAGCATAGATTGGGAATAAAAAAAGCATTATTCGATAAAACAAAAAGCCCTATTTCTAGGGCTTTTTGTGAGATTTGTTTATTTAATTACGCTTTAGGTTCTTCTCCAGTCGTATCCGTTGCTTCAGCATCTTTTGGGATTTCTTCAGCTTGTGACTCTGCAGCTGTAGAGCTGTTTTTCTGAATGTGTTCCCCTATCTTTTGCATCTCTGTGGAGAGTGCGCTGGTTGCAGCTTCGATTGCAGATTTGTCGTCGCCATCTTTAGCTTTCTTTGCTTCATCGATCTTTGTTTGCACTCCAGACTTGATGTCATCAGTAATTGCAGCGGCGTGTTCAGTGAGCGCCTTCTCTGCTGAGAATATCATCATGTCAGCAGTGTTCTTGGCATCTACCATATCCTTTTTCTTGGCATCAGCGCCTGCATTTACTTCTGCATCCTTTTTCATTCGTTCGATATCTTCTGGAGTGAGACCAGATGACGCTTCGATGCGGATAGATTGTTCCTTGCCGGTCGCTTTGTCCTTTGCCTTCACTGCGAGTATGCCGTTAGAGTCGACATCAAAGGTGACTTCTACCTGTGGCATACCACGTGGAGCTGGGGCAATGCCATCAAGGACGAATCGTCCGAGAGATTTGTTGTCAGCTGCCATTGGGCGCTCCCCTTGAGTCACATGAATCTCAACTGACGACTGGTTGTCTGCTGCCGTTGAAAATATCTGACTCTTTGAACTTGGGATCGTGGTGTTACGCTCGACGAGCTTGGTTGACACGCCGCCCATCGTTTCGATACCGAGTGAGAGCGGGATCACATCCAGCAGAAGCACATCGCGCACGTCTCCTTGGAGCACGCCACCCTGCACTGCTGCACCGAGTGCCACCACTTCGTCTGGGTTGATAGAACGGTTTGGTTCACGACCAAAGAGTTTCTTTACTTCTTCCACGATCTTGGGCATACGAGTCTGTCCTCCAACAAGAATCACCTCGTGTATATCTGAAATCTTGAATCCAGAGGCTTCAACTGCACGCTTTGCGATATCAATAGATCGGGTGATGTATTCGTCCGCAATCTCTTCGAGCTTTGCACGGGTCATTTTGAGTAAAAGGTGTTGTGGTCCTTCGGCAGTGCTGGTGATGAATGGAATATTGATTTCAGTTTCAGTTGTGGTTGAGAGTTCAATCTTTGCCTTCTCCGCTGCTTCGTCCAGTCGCTGTCGAGCAAGAGAGTCATGCATAACATCTACACCAGAAGTTTTTTTGAATTCATCTGCAATCCACTGCATGATCTTGAGGTCGATATCTCGCCCTCCCATAAGTGAGTCCCCATCGGTGGACTTCACCTCGATAGATTGCTGATCGTCGATGTCAGAGACTTCAAGTATGGACACGTCAAATGTTCCTCCTCCGAAGTCGTACACTGCAATCTTTTCATTTTTCTTGGTGTTAAATCCGTACGCAAGTGCGGCAGCAGTTGGTTCGTTGATGATACGCTTCACATCGAGTCCTGCGATTGCACCAGCGTCTTTGGTTGCCTTGCGTTGCGCATCGTTGAAGTATGCGGGCACCGTAATGATCGCTTCGGTTACTTTTTCACCAAGTTTTGCTTCAACATCAGCTTTGATTTTCTGCAAAATCATCGCAGATATTTCTTCTGGACGATAGTCTTTACCACTCATCGCTATGAGTGCACCACCATCAGTGCCATGAGAAACTTTAAATGAAGAGTTTTTGATAACGTTATCGATACCTTCGTCATTTGCCTTGTGACCCATGAACCGTTTGATACCGTAAATCGTATTCTCAGGGTTCGTCACCGCCTGACGCTTTGCGAGAAGCCCCACGAGTCGGTCGCCATTTTTGCCGACCGCCACAATAGATGGGGTGGTGCGTGCACCTTCGATATTTTCAATAATTTTGGGCTGTCCACCTTCGATAATGGCTACAGCACTATTTGTTGTTCCGAGGTCGATTCCAATGATTTTTGCCATATGTAATTAATATTGTTTAAATTTGTAATCTACTAATGTGAATAAAGAGTATTAGGTTGTCTGAGTGGCTGAATTTCTGGATTACTTGTATTTCTACCTTTTTTTCATGGTCGTGAAATACTTGTACAAATAGCAGTATAGTGCTAGCATTTTTGTATGTCAAGAAATTCCGACAAAATCATAAAAATACTTGCCGACAAGCCTGCAATTTCTGTATCAGCTCTTACAGAACAACTCACTGGTGGCGACTCATCAAAGGCACTGTACGCCTTCACACGGTCGCTCAAAGGGCTACGCGATACAGGACTCGTTGAACACCATCACTCTGGTCAGCAAGCCTATGCGCGGCTCACGACTGAAGGCAAGCGTAAGGCTCATTCACTCAAGCTCGATGCGGACAACACACTGCTCGACCCCAACTGGGATGGCAAATGGCGCATCATCATGCTCGATCTCTCTGAGGACCGGAAAAGTGACCGTGATGGGCTCCGCTACCTCCTGAAAAAAGCAGGATTTGTCATGCTCAAAAACTCTGTCTGGATATCCGCTCATCCATTCGAACACTTCTTTGCAAATATCAAAAAAGACCTCGGTTTGACTACCGAGATCATGATATTTGTGACCGATACACTTGATACCGAAACTGAAAAGGAGTTTTTGAAGTTGGTGAAATAATTATTCTTTCAAAACGAGCACGGTCACTCTCGCAGGTCTAAGTACTGTATCTCCAAGCTTATACCCCTGCTGCAGCACGGTATCAATACGATGGTCATAGCGTTTGTCACTAGTCTCTACTTCGGACACTGCTTCATGGAGATTGGGATCAAATATATCGCCTTTCTCGCCTATAGCTTCGAGGTTGTGCTCCTTGAGTGCATTGATGAGCTGGCCGTAGATATATTCCACACCCGTGCGCCATGTGGCATCCACTTTCTCCCACGCGTCTTTGTTGGCCATCGCCATGTTAAAACTATCGATCGTCGGCAAAAGGTCTTCGACAAACCGTATCGCAAAATGCTCACGAAAGCGTTTCTTATCTTCGTCAGTAGTCTTTTGCAAGTTCGCATAGTCGGCACGCGCACGTTGCCAGCCGTCGAGGTACTCGGTCTTTTCTTTTTCTAAAAGTTTTATTTTCTCTTGAAGTTTTTTAATTTTTTGACTTACTTGTACTTCATCACCTTCTTCGGTGCTGTCAATAATATCAACATCATCCATTAATATTTCAGGTTGATCATCTTCTTCGTCAGGCATAATACCCAGCTTCTCGAGTTCAGGGTTTTCATCTTCTTTCATATGGACACTATTATACTGAAAATTGGGAATAAAAAAAGCTCCCGTTTTCGGAAGCTTTTTTGCTTTATCGTTTTGACCACTGTGGCGCTTTGCGGGCCTTTTTGAGACCGAATTTTCGACGTTCTTTGGCTCGTGGATCACGCTTGAGGAATCCTTCTGCCTTGAGTTTGGTCTTGTCGCCTTCGTCTTCTTTGACCAAACCTCGAGAGATACCGTGTCTCACTGCTTCGGCTTGTGAGTGGATACCAGAACCTTTGACGAGTACGGTCACTGCATATGCTTTCTCAGCAACTTTGAATGGATCGGTGACGATCTTTTGGAGTTCTGCTGTAGGGAAATAGATTTCTAATGCAAGGTCGTTGATGACATAACTTGCCTTTGCTGTAGGTGTGATGCGTACACGAGCAGTTGCAGTCTTGCGACGTCCAATCGTTTCGATGTATCTCTTTGATGTTGTGGTCTTTGGAGTAGTTGCCATAAATTTATTCGGTAATAGTTAAATGCTTCATTACGTCACTACGAAGTCTGTTGCTTGGAATCATCCCCTTGATCGCAACAGCAAGTACTTCTTTGAATCCTTTCTTGTCTGTAACGTGCCGCATAGTGTTCTGCTTGAGACCACCTGGATATCCTGAAAAAGAGTTGTATGTTTTTTCAAGCATTTTGCGTGGGTCAACTTTGAGCTTACTTGCGTTAGTGATAGTCACTGTGTTTGTAGAAACGGTATTACGCGCAAAGGTAACTTCATTTTTGCCGAGCAAAATAGCAGCAGCTTCTGAAGCGAGACGACCGAGAGATTTGTTTGTAGCGTCGATTGTGTAGTTCATAAAAAGGTTATACAAATTCAATAACAGCCATTGGAGATCCGTCACTTTTGCGAGAAACAAGCTTGGTGATACGAGTGTATCCTCCAGGACGTTCTGCATATTTGGGTGCGAGATCATCGATGAGTCGAGTAACAACAAGTTCGTTGTTGTAGAGACCTGATAGGAGGAGGCGGCGATTTGCAAGAGTAGGATTCTTGGCCTTGGTAACCATCTTTTCTACTGTTGGACGAATTTCTTTTGCTTTTGCCTCAGTTGTTAAAATACGACCGTGAGAAATAAGAGATGCAGCAAGACCACGTATGAGCGCGATGCGTGCATTTTTCTCTCGACCAAATTTTCTTACATTATTTGCGTGTCGCATAGGTACCTCTTTATACTCTATTAATCCTTCAAAGACAAGTCAAAAGCAGAAAGCGCTTCCTTGATCTCAGTAATACCCTTGTCGCCGATACCATCGATTTCAAGAAGATCAGCAACGTGCTTGCGCGCAATACCTCCTACAGTACGGATATTTGCTGCTGAGAGCGCGTTGAGTGTTCGAGTTGATAGCCCAATAGAGTCGATGCGGTTTTTGAGCACATCAGTGACATCTACGTCTGAATCATCACCTTCTGCTGCACCTGATCCACTTTCAGTTGATTCTGATATCATTGGAGTTTTGCTTGCCATACGTGACTGAACTTCTTCAATTATGTCTTGTGAAGATACTGATACGATAGCTGCGAGTTGTTCGATCATTGTCTTTACAGATTGTTCAAGTGCTTCTCGTGGAGATACTGTACCGTCGGTTTCAATAGTCAAACGTAGACGGTTGAAGTTGGTCTTGTCGCCAACACGCATTTCTTCTACGTCATAACTAACACGTCGAATAGGTGAGAATATTGCATCAAGAAAAATAGTGCCAATATCAGCCTTTTGTTTATGGTGTTGATCACGAGGAACAAAACCAAGACCACGCTCAATAGTGATTTCGATATTCAAGGTTGTCTTGCCGGTAATTTCACAGATGTATTGCTCAGGGTTTGCAACTGAAACTGCGCCTTTTGCTGAAATATCTTCTGCGGTAACAACCTTTGGTCCTTTTACAGAAAGTGTTACTTTTTGTGGTTCGTCTGTAGTAAGTGCAAAACGAACATTCTTGAGGTTCAAAAGAATAGTTATGACGTCTTCTTTGACACCTTCCATAGTAGCGAATTCGTGACTAACTCCGTCAATTTTAACTGCGGTAATAGCAGCTCCTGTTAACGAGGAGAGGATAATACGTCGGAGAGAGTTACCAAGAGTGTACCCGTAACCTGGTACAAGACCGTCGATTTCGAAAACGCCTTTACTACCCTCTTCGAAGGTTGCCTTTGGCTTGGATGGGAGGATTATGTTTTGTTCACTCATATGAAAATCAATTGTACCATTAACTTGTAATTTCTCCAACTTTGTGTCCTAACGTCGGGACTAACGACTGTAGAACTCAAGAACTGTTTCCAGTTGCAAGAACTGTTCGTCATTTTTGGGCTTCGCCACAACTTCAGCTTGCATATTTTCAGGTGCAAACTTAAGCCATGTCGGCCATGCACTTGACTGAGCATTTTTGACCACTTCTGCAAAAATAACACTTTTCTTTGATCCTTCTCGAACGGCGATCACATCCCCTATTTTCACTTCAAGTGAAGGGATAGTGACCTTGGTACCATTAACCGTGAAGTGACCATGTGAGGCGAGTTGTCGAGCAAAACGACGAGTAGTCGTGAAGCCAAGGCGATAAATAACGTTATCGAGGCGAGTTTCAAGGAGTTCGTATAGCTTGTCAGTTACCGGCATACCCTTAACAGTACCTGCCTTTTCTACATAGTTTCCAAGTTGGCGCTCTGAAACACCATATGAAAAACGAACCTTTTGCTTTTCAATAAGCTGACGTCCGTAGTCAGAGAGTTGTTTTGGACGTTTTCCAGAAGTCTTACTCTTTTTCATTTCTGATTGAGTATATTTTTGAGTCTGGCATTTTTCAAAAACCCCAGATCCCAAACGACGACACATTTTGTATTTTGCTCTTGTTTCCATATGATTATACTCTTCGTGGCTTCTTAGCCTTCGGTCCATTATGTGGCACAGGTGTGCGATCCTTGATAGACAAAAGTTCAATACCACCTCCGATAAATGCTCTGATTAACGGTTCTCGTCCACTTCCAACACCTTTTACGACAACAGTAGTTTCCTTGATACCTGCTGCCATTGCCTTTTCGGCAAGGGTTTCTCCTACTTTTGATGCAGCAAATGGGGTTCCCTTTTTTGCACCCTTGAAACCAAGAGATCCTGATGAAGACCAGAAAAGGACATTCCCTTTGAGATCACTGACGACTGCCTTTGTATTGTTAAATGTTGCCTCGATGGAAAGCATAGACGTAAGGATCTTCTTCTTGGCTGCTCGTGTCGAAGGAGCGCGGCCTCGGCCGTCAACAATTTGTCCTTCTTGGTTTGTGATTCTTTTCTTTCCCATAGGTCTAATATTATTGGATGATTATGTTTTACTTTCTTTACGTCGGCCACTTCCCATCGTATTTCGAACATTTCCGCGAACTGTACGAGAGTTGGTTTTAGTGCGCTGTCCGTTTACCGGAAGGCGTCTCATGTGGCGAATACCACGGTATGCCTTAATATCCTTGAGACGTTTTACGTTTCCAGCAATCTCACGCTTGAGGTTCCCTTCAATAGTTCGCTCTTCGATGAGCTTACGGATATCGTTTTCTTGGTCAATAGAAATAGCAGTAGGCTTTGTTTCTGGTGCAACGCCCACTTTTGCAAGTATTTTAGTTGCTGTAGCTGTACCAATACCAAAAAGAGTCGTAAGGCCGATATCGAGACGCTTTTCATTGGGGATGTTGATTCCGAGGATACGCATGATTATTGTTTTTGTTTATGTTTTGGGTTATCACAAATCACATGCAAATGGCGATTGCGTTTTACAATCTTGCACTTGTCACACATTTTTTTGACTGTTGATCGGATTTTCATGTTTATAAAACTTTGATATACACTGCTCCCAAAATTTGTAGCTGGCAGAGTATACACTATCTATGAACGTCTGACAATACGCCCTTTTCCACCGTAGGGGTCTATGACCACATCGACGGTATCACCAATCAAAACTTTGATGCGGTGAAGGCGCATTTTACCCGCCAAGTATGCAACAATAACATCCCCGCTTTCAAGCGTCACTCGAAACATTGTGTTCGGAAGTGCTTCTGATACGGTTGCTTTTACTGCTTCTTGAGGGGTTGCCATGTAATACGGAAGTTAATAGTACTACGGTTTTTTGTGTGGGTCAAATACCACTCTTTCTTATTGCACTTCGACAGTAATCCTTTTGTCTGTATTGGGGAATAGTGGCGCCCAAAATGGGTAGAAATGGTAGTTTGCCTTATCAACTTCTGGAATACCGCCCAGAATTGAACTGAAGTTTTTCTTTGGTGAACCAACCAAGGATTCCTGTATCGAAAATATTGAAGCTTTAGTAATAATGGTACCCGTTCCAGAAATCTTAACTCTAATGGTATCAGGTGCATTTGTAGTATCTGTAGAAAGGGCCGTAACAGGAGTCACTGTCAATGCAGTGATATCAGGAATACTGACATCAGGGTATGAATGGTCACTAAGAACATGACTTGCAATAGCACTCTCGAGCATGTCTGTCTTGATCAGATATGTAACCATTGTACCTTTGATAGTAGCTGGAAACTTAATACCTTCCCCTCGTAATTTCATAGAACTACTATCGATCGTTGTGACTTGTAGGTCTGGAAACGTAATAAGATCTACTGGTATTTGCGCTCTTGTTTCTCTTTTGAGTCGCTCTATGAGTTGAGACTGCAAAGAAGCAATAACATCTGGTTGATCAACAAGGGCCACACTGTGCAAAAGACCGTCTTCACCTCCAGTTATAGCGCCAGCTGACTGTGCGTAGAACGTTTTACCAAATCCTGCAACAGTAAAACTTGTACCATCTGTGTTATATGCAGGCCCTACCCCACTAGCTACCACAGGTACCGATGTTGAGGTGCCTGCTGTTTTGATTTTGTTTTTCAGGGTGTAGCCTGGAACAGTAGCCGATGCTGTTGTGTGGTATTTCTTACCTTCTTTTGAGGTGATTGTTGTTTTTGCTTTTATTGTCTGCGTTTTTGTACTGTATTCATTAAAAAAAACAACTTTGCCGGTAGCAGCGCTCGTACTTGGGTCGATCTGAGAACCATATACTTGTCGAGAAACTTCCGTAGGAACAACCATTGTTTGAAATGATAGTCGTCCAGCATTTTCTTGACCTTCATGAACAAGTTCGAACTCAGCTCCATCGAGCGTAAACGGGATACGTCGTTCGTTGACGATAACTTTTGCATAAACAACCTTCATTCCAACAATATATAGCAGTGCAAAAAATGCTATTGCGCATGCGATAACAAAAATTTTACGCCAACTAATACGGGTATGCTGTTTAAAGCGTTTTGGTGGCTCTACCTTTGTGGGAACTTGAGGAGCAACAGGAGCCTCTTCAAGCTCTGTATCTTTTCTTCCTTCTTTTCGAATAACATCATAGAGCTTCATATCATGATTATATCAAACGTTCCACAAAAAGCGCCCCTATTGCAAGCGGTATATCTAACTTTGCTTCATGCGAAATACCAATAGCATGCGCAACTATTGATTCTTCGACAAATGTTGCCTTTACCTGTCCTCTTGCACAACTATGCTCTATATATGGATCAGTGGTAACAATAGTTGTCAGTAGGGACTGAAACCGCTGATCAGCAACAATCAACACTCTCTCGGGCATACAAAACCCATACTTTCCATTCTCAAGTACGTGCCTAAACCCAGATTGCCATGTATCGGTATACGTAGTAATTGCTTTTCCAATCTGTGTGCCCGCTGCTTTTGATAATTTGCCCAGACGATACGATTCCAATAAGGCTATTGCTTCTGGTGCACTATGATTTCCTTGTTCAATAAGTGCCCTGTAGAGTCCATATGTGCCTACAGGAAATGAATGTTGATATAACAATGTTCCACCTTTTACAAAAGAAACATCAGTTATTTCTTCTCCCACATCGACGACAACACACTCTTCGTTTACTGGAAGCGTGTCACGCATAGCAATGAATGTCGTGAATGGACTTGTTGTAAAACCGATTTTACGAGTTCCATATGCTCGCTTGAGTGTATCAGAGAACACATCTAACACCTGTTTTGGTGCAATAGTAATAGTGAGTGCGAATTCTAATGAAAGAGTCTTTTTACCAAAAGGTGCATCGGTTACGTATCCATTTAGTTTGATAGCAGAGAGTTGTTTCTCGACGATTATTGATTCTTTTCCATATACCCCAAACGGTCCTGTCTGTTCGGTAAAAATATGTTTGATTTCAGTATCTATGAGCGTGTCCACCAGTTTTTGTGTGCAGGTAAACGGACTTGTCTTTTTATACACAATAGTCCTTGTTTGTGAGGTATACCACGGAGATGCAAGTACTACTTGAATAAATGACGGCTGATGAACGTCCAGTGATCGTACCTTTGCAACAACTTCTTGTAAGTTTTTGGTCGTTGCTTCAACAAAACGTTTGATGTCGATATCCTCATGTAACCCGGAGTCCATACGAACTGACGCAAGAAAAAGTGACTTTGCTGCATGTTTTTTTAATACATGCGCGCCTGCGACTGAGCTTGAGGAGATATCATAAATTGCAAACACGTCATCGTGTGCTTTGTGCGACATACATAAAGTATATCATGTATATACTCACATTGATGTGTGAATATTATGAAAGCGTTGCCTTGATACGTCTCACGCCCGCACTTGATGCTTCTTCTTTTTGTATTTTGAAATGACCAAGCTCTCCAGTATGAGTGACATGCGGTCCACCGCAAAATTCTTGGGAGAATACTTTGTCAGCATTGTCGTGAATCATATACACAGACACAATGTCTGGATACTTGGTGCCAAATTCCATCTCAGCACCGAGTGCTTCGGCGTCCGCTCTTGGCATTTCGCGGCGAGTGACTTGTAAGTCTTCTGCGATCTTTTCATTAACCAAGTCTTCTACTTTTTGCTTTTCTTCATCAGTGAGTTTGCGGTCAAAGTTGAAGTCAATACGCAGACGCTCTTCGGTGATGTTGCTTCCCTTTTGGTGAATGTCAGCAGAGACGACTTCTTGGAGCGCCTTGAGGAGCAAGTGATGAGCAGTATGCAGTTTGGTCGTTGTATCTGATGTGTTCGCAAGGCCGCCTTTGAACTTCTGTTCACTACCAGAGCGAGAAAGGTCTTGGTGTGCTTTCATTTCAGAATCAAATTTTGCACGGTCAATAGTCATGCCTTTTTCTTGAGCCAATTCTTGTGTGAGTTCTATCGGGAATCCGTAGGTAGTTGCGAGAACAAATGGATCAGCACCTTTTGCAAATTCCTTGAGACCGGATTCAAGAGTTTTTGAAAACTTGTCTATTTCCTTTATAAAAATAATTGGAATTTCTGTATGTTGTATTTCTGGATACTGTGTCCAATAGTGTTTCTGATACAAAACGGGAAGCGATTCAAATGTAGCAGCTCGCAAACCAATCTTTTTGGACTGCATTACCGCACGACGAATCAAACGGCGTAAAATATATCCTTGATCTTTACTGCCTGGAAATACACCATCAGCAATAAGGAACACAGCTGTTCGCACATGATCTGCAATAATACGCGCACTTCGTTCATTTGGAAGTGTCGAACCTTGTGCAATATCGCTCATAATAGACGCAAACATGTCTGATTCATAGACAGTGGACTTCCCCTGCACTATCATAGCGATGCGCTCAAGACCTGAGCCGGTGTCTACATTCTTTTGTGACAGCTTACCAATGACTTTGTCATCGCGCTTTTCATACTCCATGAACACATCGTTCCAAATCTCAACAACGTGCCCTGCATCGTCAGCTGCAACGTATTGGTCATGTGTCATGTCACCGAGCGTACCGGTAACGTCGTAGAACATCTCGGTATCTGGCCCACACGGACCATTGTCTCCCGGACTCCACCAGTTGTTTGCTTTTGGGAGAAAGTATATTCGATTCTCTGGGATATATTGCTTCCATATCTCGACGGCTTCCATATCTCGTGGCGCATCATCGTCTCCTTCAAACACGGTGACGTAGAGACGGCTCGGATCAAGCCCAAGTCCTTCATCTTTGCTTGTGAGGAATTCAAAAGACCATTTGATTGCGTCTTCTTTGAAATAGTCTCCGAGCGACCAGTTCCCCAGCATTTCAAAAAATGTGAGGTTTTTGTGGTTGCCCACTTCTTCGATATCTCCCGTACGCACACACTTCTGACAGCTCGCGAGACGTACTCCTTGCGGATGCTTTTCACCCATCAGATACGGTACGAGTGGTTGCATACCTGCGGTATTGAAAAGTACTGATGGGTCGTTCTGAGGCACGAGTGATGCGGACGGCAAAATAGCGTGTCCGCGTTTTGCGAAGAAATCGAGGAATCGTTGTCTGATTTGAGCTGAGGTCATGTAATTACTTTATATGAGCTTTTGCTTTTTGGCGAGTTTTTCAAGCCGATCAATATCAGCTTCGATACCTTTTAATCCTGCTTCAAAGAATGCAGCATTTGTATTGATACCAATAGACTTAAAAATATCTTTTGGACTCATTGAGCGGCCAGCTCGTAAGAATTGTTCAATTTTCGGAGCGTAACTTGAATCTGCTTTCCATTTCTCAAACAACGCTCTACTGATAATCTGTCCATAGGCATATGAATACACATAAAAGTATCGACGAATATGTGACCATGTAACATAGAAATATCCATCATCTTGAGTAACTTCCATTGATTTACCTGTATATGATTGAAGGTGTTTCTGTAAGAGTGTTGCCATATCGCCTTTATTAACCTGGCCTTCACTTCGAATCCTTTCGTGCAGTTCCTTTTCAAAATTAAAACACGCAATTTGTCTAAAAATAGTGCTAATATCTCCCATAGTTTTATTATGAAGAAGTACTATTTTTTCACTGTCAGAAAGTCCGGCCTCCAAATCTTCAATAGCAACTTGCTCGAAAAACGTACTAGCTACTTCAGCTGTTGCCGTAGAATAGTGTCTATATCGTGGTGGCTGAAATTTACTTAATTCGGTGTGAATACCATGACCCATTTCGTGTGCGAGTGTTTCTACAGAACGCACATCGTCAGTATGGTTAAGTAATACAAAAGTAGGTAGAAGCGCAGTACCCCAACAATACGCACCGCTTTTCTTTCCTTTACGTGGATATACATCCATTTGACCGTTTTCAATAAATGTATCTAGGTATGCAGCATATTTCTTATCAACTTTCGAAAACGCATTTTTTACCAAATCGACTGCATTTGGAAAATCAAATCTCTTTTTTATTTCTCCAATCTTTACTCCTCTGTCTGCCATAGTTATTTTCTTTTCACCGATCAATTTTGCGTGGAGTGTATAAAATCTCTGACTGAGAGGAAAATATTTTGTTACAACAGCTACAAGCTCTTGTATAGTCTTCTCATCGTTTTCATATCCTAATATAGTTTCACTATATGCTTTCTTGTACCCTCTGCGCTCATCCATTACTTTTTTAAAATTGTAGACTGCATTTATTTCTGCCTCAGCAAAAGATGCATTGCGTTTTAATGCTTCATTAATTTTATTACTCAATGTATGCCGCGACTGCTTTGGTTGATCTGCAAGAATTGATGTAGCTTTTGCTAATGGAATGGTTTCATTATTATGTTCAATGGTTTCCTGCGATAGAACTCGCTGTTGACCATCTACCCACATGTCATAACTAGTCTGAGAAAGTAAAGAGACTATCTGCTCTTCTTTTTCACTCAAATTATATTTTGCACGATTAAATATTCTCTCAAGTGTGTATTGATATGGTTGCAAGAGTGGGCTCTGTATGAATTTTTGCTGATCCTGCTTTGCTATCTGGGCAACTTCCAGGAAAAAGAATTTTATCTTGTTCGTAGCTATATTTATTCTTTGATCCATCTTTGTTGCTAATGCTCCAGCTTTACTGTCATTACTATCCAGATCGGTGCGCAGTGCAAAATACCACCAACATTTATTGCCATTCATTACTTCTGATAGTTTTTCTCTTTCTGCGAGAGCTTGTTCAAGTTTCTTTGAAGTGCTTTTAAAATCCTTTCCTTTGTATTTTTTCTCAAAAGCCGAGCAAGCAGCCTCAATAGCCTTTATATCCTTCTCAATCTGAGGATCTCTATCATTTTTATAGAGAAGCCCGAGATTCCATTCCGTCTTGTATTTCATATCCGCCATCATACCACAAACAAAAAACCGCTCTTAGAGCGGTGTATTTTCTTCATCCTTACCAAAACGGATTTTGCGAATTTGTGCTTCCAAAAACCACATAACAATGAACGTAAACAATGCGAGTACAGTGACCACAATCGCCAATTTGTAGAGACCAAACCCTGCAGCCATACCAATACCAGCTGCGACCCACATACCGCTTGCTGTCGTTATGCCGCTTACCTTCTGATCGTTACGAAATATAGCGCCTACACCGAGAAATCCTGCTGCTGCAACAACTTGTGCTGCCATACGAAGTGGATCAAACAACCCTGTCGTGTGTTGCTCTGCTACAAGCTGAGAAATGATAACAAACAGCGCTGAGCCCATAGAGATGAGCGTATAGGTACGCATTCCCGCGGTTTTGTGGGCAAGAAAGCGCTCGATACCTAATGTCATACCAAGTAACATAGCGATGATAAGCGAGAGGACCATTGGATCGTTTATTATAGATTGCATAACAGTAGTATAGCGTTCTTAGTCCACACTATCAATTATTCCTCCCCCAATAACGATATCGTTATCATATACCACAACGGATTGTCCTAAGGCGATAACACCTGTAAAGTCTAAAACGATTTCATTTTTATTTTTGATATGCGCGACAATATCTTCTCCGTGATATCGGATATGCGCGACATACGTTTTAGAAATATCATATTCGTTGATACCATTTGATTGCCGCAAAGTGAGTGTTGTTGTGCCGTTTGCAACGGAATCGTTCATAGCTTCTTTTGCTACAACAAGAATGTTGTGCTCTATATCTTTTTTAACAACATAATACGGTGTCTCATTTGTACCTTTTTCAGTTATATGAAATCCATGCCGCTCTCCTAATGTGTAAAACCATACACCTTCATGGGTCCCTATTACCGATCCCTCTATGTTCACTACATCACCTTTTTTCTGTTCTATATAATGACTAAGAAATTCGCGCATATCGACATCGCCGAGGAAACAGATACCTTGACTATCTTTCTTTGTCGCAGTAAACAGACGTGCTCTCTCAGCGATACTTCGCACTTCTGATTTTAGTAAATGACCTATAGGAAATAGCACATGTGCAAGTTCTGCCTGCTGGAGCATCCAGAGAAAATACGATTGATCTTTTGCTATATCAATCCCTTTTTGTAATACAGTGCCATCGGTGCGAGCATAATGTCCGGTTGCAATAGCGTCTGCCCCATGCGTGCGTGCATAGTCCCACATCACCCCAAACTTGATAACACGGTTGCACAAGACATCAGGGTTGGGTGTACGTCCTGCGCGGTATTCAGCGATCATGTATTCTGCAACGCCTTTTTTGTAATCGTCTTCGGCATCCAAGAAGTGGAACGGGATATCAAGTGCCGCACAGACGCGCATAGCATCACGTTTCTCATCTAGCCATGTGCACGGAAGCCATTCTGGTGACCATGTTTTCACAAATACTCCATGCACATCATGACCTTGTTGTTTGAGCAGGTATGCGACAACAGACGAGTCTACCCCACCAGATACGCCAACGAATATTTTTTTAGTCGTAGAAGTTTTCACAAAATGATACTAACACGAAAACCGTTATTTTAAATTGAGTAACTTCTTGAACACTTCGTACGTTGCATAGGCATCGGCAAAGGCACTATGCGCCTTTTTGTTTTCAATACCATATTTTTCACACAACGCGCGCAGTGAGAGTTTGCCAATATCATCGTTGTTGTGGAGTACCCCAAATGCGAGTGAGATAGTATCAAGTTTGTGATAGTGCATGTTATTTTCAACGCTGTACCGTTTAAGGTTTGTATCAATAAATCCATAATCAAACGTTACATTATGCGCAACAAATACAGCTCCCTTAGTTTTTTCACTAAAAATCTTTAATGCTTCTTCAATAGAAACCGCAAAGATCCAATCAGCGGGATCGTACCCGTTTACCCGTAGAGCCACAGGGTCTGCAGTTTCAATATGCTTTGGAGCTATTTTGAGATCCAGCTCATCAGTGACCGTAAGTACTCCATCTTTAAGTTTGGCAACGACAATACCGAGTTCGATAATTTCGCCGATCTCAGGATCAAGACCAGTTGTTTCAATATCTACAAATGCGAGTGGTTGCTGCAGGATCATAATTATTTTAAATATGCTTTGATATTTTTCTTGTGTTCTGCATACGTAGTCGCGTAGTGTATCACACCACTAGTGTCGTGCAGATAAAAAAGGTATGGCGATTGCTCAGGATATATCGCAGCAATAATCGAAGCAATACCGGGGTTTGCAATAGGGCCTGGAGGTAACCCTTTGTTTCGATAGGTATTATATGGAGAAACAGTAGCAAGATCTTTTTGCGTCAGATCCTTACTCTCCTTGCCAAGGATATATAGAAATGGTGCATCAACCTGTAGTGGTAAGTCTGAATCTATTCGCTTCCATAAAATACCGGAGATGATAGCTCGATCATCGTTACCGTTGGCTTCTTTTTCAATAATCGATGCCATGGTAATAATAGATGCCTTAGTCCTCCCACTTTTTGCAATATCGTTTTCAAGTGGCTTAATTTTGTTCGTGAAATTTCTTTTGAGTGTCGCCAATATAAAATCAGGTGTTGCTGAAGGGAAAAATCCGTACGTATCGGGAAATAAATAACCCTCAGAATCTTTGGCAAGCGTCATAAACACCGTACTATCAAAATTATCGAGCGTCAGGTGTAGTCGTTCTGACATTTGTTTTACCGTAAACCCTTCGGGGAAGGTGACTTTTTTCTTGTCGATACCAAATTGTTTCCCAGAAATACGAAATGCGATTTCAATAATTGTCACCGGATGGTCAAAGTAATACTCGCCTTCACTCACATTCTTTTCACTCCCAAGCGCAATCATAAGCATTTCAAAGATTCGGGGTGATCGAATCAAATGCGCCCATTGCAACTCATGGGAAATAGAGAACAGTGTTTGCCCACTTTTAATAGTGAACTGATATGGTACAGGAAAATCTAGTGGCGGAGCAATAGTCTTGCGAACAACGGAAACACATACGCCCACCAATAAAACAAATAGTACCGCTCGAAAAATGTTCTTTCCAATTGTAGTCATCATTATATAGGTAAGTTAGCTGGTGGTTCCCCTTTTTTAGATTCGATACGAGTGAAGTTTGGTGTTTCAGCAACTCGACCTGGTAAATGAAACATTGTCGCAATTTCTTCAGTGGAAAGAATAAACGGGGTTCCTCCGCTTTTTTCTGGATGCGTAAAATATTTTGACGGTTTATCAAACTCGAATGATCCGTAGAAAAATCCTCGATGTTTATAATCTTGTAAAATATCTGATTTCTTCTTTATTATTTTATTCCCACCGAGATCTTGCCAGGGGAAATCAAACGATGTCGCACCTGATGGTTTTAGACCATTGTAGTCTGAGGCACCATATTGCCGAACCATCCCCGTAACACCTGCAATACGATTTGCGTCAAAGTTTTCACTTCGAGTGATATAGATTGCGCGAATAGCGGCATCAAATCCTATTTTGTTTGCATTTCGTTCAATAGCTTCGACAACTTGCTGTTCACCTTTTGTTGCTCGTCTCGTTTCTACTATTTTGCCTTCTCCATCTTTAATTTTTAAATTTTCATTAAAATCTTTGATAACCTGTTTAACTCTGTCTGTCCATGCTTTTCCGGGCTCTTCAACACCGTCTTTATTTTTCACCACAAAACGATTGGTTGCAGCACGGAGTATTATCTGAAACCACACATTTTCTCCAATACCGACAGAGCCCATAAACTCAAGCATGGGAGTAATAGGATCAATACGCTGCTCTTCATCCAAAGAACCTACTGCCCTATCAAGACCGTATTCTATATATGTTTTGATCGGATAGATTTCTTCTTTTTGTGTTAAGACAAAATCACAGCCCCAGAGTGCGATGGGTGCGTTTTTAGTAAAATCAGGCATTTCTGCGGCATAATCTTTTGCTTCAAATACTTCTGCTTGAGGATATTGTGCGTACACCTGACTTTCTATTATTTTCCGGAATTTTTCAGCTGTTCTAATATAAAAATGAATTTTCCCTTCTAAAGAAGCTATTTCGACTGAGAAATAGTTGCGCAAATTGCCTTTCCAGTATTTATCAAACCAGGTTCCTGTTCCACCTGTTTGATATAAAGAGTTCAATACAAGCTCCATCGCTGCCGGAGACTTGAATACGTCCTTTGGTGGCTTGATTTCCAATAGCACCCATTTGATTGAGCGCAAGAAAGTCGTTTGCACATACGATAACCACAGGTTCCATGCCATCACGGCAACGATAACTAAAACGATAAAGACGCCTGCATGGCGTAAAAGTAGTGTAACTGCAGTGGAAGAATCCATTGCGTAAGTATAGCACCCATCAATATTTTTTTAGTATTAATATGCTGAAAATGTCAGCGGGATGCGTGCAGTAGTCGTTTGACCATTTTGCGGTACTGTTGCAGGTATTAGTATCAAATACCCAGTACCCTTTTTAGGAGCATTGATGAGCGGAACAGATGCAGAAAATGACAAGAGTAGGTTTTGTATATTCCCCGCAGGTATGGCTGTATATTCTGAAACAGGTTTACCTCCACTATCGACGACTTGTGCATAAAGCGCGATGGATTCTGTAGGTATCCAGTTACACCCACTTACTGTTCCTGAAATAGTAACAAATGTAGAAACTTTTTCTAATGATCTTGGTCGCGACGTTGTGAGACCACATGCTTCGCGTGGTGTTGCTGTAGATATGGAACTTGTATTTTTTACTGTTCCTGTAGTTGGTGTTGCAGGAGAGCGAGTTCCTCCATCAAGCTTCATCAGTACACCACCAATAAGAACTACGATAAGTAGTATCTCAAAGGGTTCCCATTTACTTCCCCCGCTAGCTGGTGCATCTGCCATATGCGCAATAGTATACCAATTATTTGGCTACGGTGTATCGATTGTCAGGAAGTTTTTTGAAGTATTTGGCATTCTGTAAATTAACCAAAATTGTATTCTTTTTCAAAAATCGTTCTTTCAGTACGCGGTCAATGACATCTTCTTTACTTAGTGGACCTTCTTTTACGAGAATTTCTTTGATGACATCCCGAACGATACCCGGTTTGTATCCCCATTCTGCAAGAGCATAGTATCCGCGTCCGACGAGTACAAATCGAGAGTCTTTGATAAGCTCATTGTGTGTTGTTGCAACATGTGTCTTCTTACCAAAAGTATCAGCAATAGCTTTTGCAACTTCACGGAAATGCATTGGGGAACCGTGTTTTCGCATCATAAGGAATGCATAATCTTTGATACCCCGTGTCTTAATGTTTTGTGATGATGAAGGCCCCCATTCTCCGAGAGGGTTTTGTGCGATCTTTTTTGAAATGTTGAGCCATCGTCGCGCAACTTCTTCGCTTTTATATTGATCTGCAACATCCTTTACTTCTTTGAGGAAACGAGAAACGAGATCTTCTTCTGAAAGAAGTTCTTTATCATCAAGAGTCCGGTATACACTATGAAGCGCTTCATGCACTACCTCTGAAAGACTTTCATCAACAGTCCATCGAGCATTGAAGTGTTCATCGTCTTTCATCATTTTAAACTCATCTCCAAGTACTAAGTAGAAGCGTACATGGTTTTGTATTGATTTGTCCTTAGATACAAATGAAAGAAAATCATCTTCATGTACCATCGCACCCGCTGTTTCAATAAGTGCCTTTAATTCAGAAAAAGTTTTATGTTCCGCTTTAAATGTTTCGCTCTTTCTAATAGCAGCTAATGCAGCATTTTCAATCTGACGAACTCGTTCACGGGTGATACTATATTTCTTCCCAATGGCTTCAAGTGTCTTTGAATCAGCACTATCGGTGAGGCCGTAACGGTTGACGATGATGTCATATGCACGGTCTTGGAGGTTAGACAAAAGACGTTTTGTGACTTGTTTTGGTTTGAAGCTGATAACTGCCATAAGATATTGGAAAATAAATATAAATTACTATAGATACACTTTATCATGGATATAAAAAAAGTCAAACTCTCGACAGGTGTCAAACAAGCCTTATCGAATAAGGGTTTTCTGTTTTAGAGCACTTTACGGATATCCCCAATTGTCAAAAACACCATAAGTCCGATTAAAAGCAAGAAGCCTACTCCGTGAATAATTCCAACGACTGTTGATGAAAATTTGCGTCGAGTGATTGCTTCTCCCCACACAACAACGAGCCTTCCTCCGTCCAATGCGGGGAATGGTAGTACATTGAGCACTGCTAAGTTGAGCGAGATAGTAGCAACAAAAGCAAGTAGGTATGTTAGGCCAAATGTAGCAGCGTTCCCGACTTCTTTTGCAAGTCCAACAGGACCTACCAACCCTTCAGTCGTACCGTTCCCGGTGAACAACCCTCCAACTAATGTACCTATAGCAAGAAAAATGTTTTTGGTTAAAACAATCGTTTGATGCCACGCTAATGCGATAGATTGAAAAAATGGCTGTTTAATAACCCCAATAGATTCAATAGCGATGCCTACCATGCGATTTCCATCAGATTCGGTAGGAGTTATTGTTGCAGTTTCAGCCCCACCTTTGTGTACATAGGCAATCATTACATCTTTTGTCCCCAACTGTATTGCCGTGTGGATTTTTTCAGTATCAATAGTGCTCACCAACTCGCCGTCTACGGTAATAGCTGTAACAATATCTCCCACAGCAATGCCTGCTTTTTCAGTGGGACTTCCTTGCACGACCGATATAACTGTTGGTGTTCCTGTTTCTGTTATTCCTGGCAACCCAATGATATAGGCTATAGAAAAGAGTACTAGCGCCAAAACGAAGTTCATAATAACCCCAGCGAGTAATACGATACTTTTGATATACCACGGCTTTGATTCAAATTGTCTTTCTCTTGGAATGCCCTGGTCTTCACCGTTCTCCCCCGCTATTTTCACAAACCCTCCAATAGGTAGCGCGTTGACGGAGTATACAGTCTCTCCTTTTTTAAATGAAGCAAGACGTGGTGGAATACCAAAACCAAATTCTTCGACTAACATGCCACTTTTTTTTGCAGCAATAAAATGTCCAAATTCATGAACGATAACACAGACAAGCAATACTCCGATGAATAAAATAACAGTCATCATGCTAACTCAAAATGTCTCCTTCCTTCCTTGCCAAAAGTGCTTCAAGTGTTGTATTGGCACCATCAACAAGTTTCTGAAGATCATCTTTTGCACCACGAAAAGTGTCTTCTGGGAGATCTTGTTCTTTGAGAGTATTGAGCATAAGTTCACGCGCCTTGCGCACAGTAATACGAGCGTCTTCAAGTCTCTCTTTTGCAATCTTGACGAGCTGATTGCGAGTCTCGGTAGTCAATGCAGGAATAATAACTCGTGCACCCATATCATCTGCTGCGATAGAAAATCCGAGGTTGGCGCCATGGAGAGCACGCTCGATATCTTTGATTTGTGATTTATCCCACGGAGAAACACGCAATGTTTTTGCGTCTTCGATAGATATACTGGCGATGTTTTTTAGTGGCTGAAATGCACCATAGCTTTCTACCTGAACACCATCAAGAAGTGCCGGTGACGCGCGGCCTGTGTGGATCTGTGAGTATTCTTTTGTGAGCCATTCTTCTGCTTGTTTTGCTTCTGCCTTAAAGGGTTCTAACGTATGCATACGTGCGATTATATCACATCCTACACGCGCAAAAAAACCTATTCGTTATGAATAGGTTTTTTAGTAATTATAATTTTCTCAATATTTTTATCTTGATCTGATGACAAGATTTCGGAATATGAGCCCGGCTGCATTTTATACTGGGAAAGGAGTACAACGCGTATTGTTGTCATAATATCATCTATGTTTGGGATATATACAATGCGTGTATTTTTATCCGAAATACTAAATGATTCTAAGGCTCGAATACTCATTGTTGCATTACTAATGTTTTCAACTTGTATTGCTATAAAAACTTTCTTTCCTGCTATCATCTGAGGATATATATAGGAATGTTTGTTTTTATCATTAACCTGAGCACTACTTGTGGTAGTAAAAGCGATCGCAATCACTAACGAAAGGACTATTTTTTTCATACTGTTTTTTTTGATACTGTACTCTTTTTTAGAAAAAAGTCAAATACCCCACTGGATTAAAGAACGACACTAGCTACATATTCCATCACAACTTTTGTGGGCATGTTTGCTTTGAATAACATACGCTTTGCATCATAGATTATCGCTGATTTTTTTGCGTCAGTTTTAAACTGTGCCTCAAATTGATCTAGTAGTGCAACAGCAGACGCCCGACGTGTTGCCGCATCGTCATCACTGTCACTTGAAAGTTCTTTTTTTACATACTCTAGCGCTTGAGCTTTATCCATTGTTTGAACTGCTACCATCGCTCGTTGTGTTTGGAGTAGTGCAACACGTGATCGTATCGTTAAAGGTACTATGTACGGATATGGTGTAACAAAAACAATAGTGGTGCGTTGATCTGGTTCTTCTAATGATTTCAAAAGTAGTTGCGCGGCATCAGAAGAAAATACTGAAAAATACACAATGATCGCTCTTTCGGTATCGTCACCTTCAACAGCAAACGATGCAACAGTGCGTGCATTATCCTTTGTAAATCTCGCAACGTTGAGCATATGCACTATCGCAAAAGTGTCTTCCATCTCATGAGCGAGTGTATAAAACTGTTCTACATTTCCCTGTACAAGAAATATCCGCTGTGGTTTGTATTGTTCAAAAATAATCGCCATATTATTTTTTTACTAAAATCGAACGTTTGTATTCATCCATATGCTCTAAAAGAATTCCTGTGCCGTTTACAACTGCATGGAGCACATCATCGGCAAGTCTCACTTTTATACCTGTTTGTTGTTCGATAAGTGTCGGTAGGTGCGCCAATGCAGCGGTCCCTCCTGTCATAACGATACCGTTATCAATAATATCACTCGCGAGTTCTGGGGGTGTTTGCTCCAACACACTCTTAATAGCTTTGATGATAAGTTTAAGTTCATAATCAATTGCCTTAACCAACTCATTGGTTGTGATATCAAGTGTTACCGGAAGTCCCGATACACTATCACGTCCTTTTACACTACCGTGAACATCTGGAGTAACGGTTAACGCAGAAGCTAATGTTTTCTTTACTTCTTCTGCTGTTTGATCCCCAATATACACATTATAGGTACGTTTGATGTAATCGATAATTGCTTGATCAAGTTTATTACCGCCGCATTTCACTGACGTTGATGCCACAATGCCGCCCAGAGAGATAACGGCGATATCAGTTGTCCCGCCACCTGAGTCGATAATCATACAGCCTTTTGCATCATTAATAGACACACCTGCACCGAGTGCAGCAAGTACTGCTTCTTTTACTATTATCGCGCTTTTTGCTCCTGCTTTCATCGTCGCTTCAATCACTGCGCGTCGTTCGGTTGAAGTAATACCTGCGGGCACTGATACGAGAACATCTGGTTTAAATAAAGAACTGCGACCAAGTGATTTGGTTAAAAAGTATCGCAACATCGCATATGTTATGTTGTAGTCAGCAATAGCACCGTCCTGCATGGGTCGATACACAGATATCGTATCAGGAGTTTTCCCAATCATGTCTTTCGCTTCAAGTCCGATTGCAACAATCGTTTTGGTCGTTCGATCTACGGCAACAACGGTGGGCTCATTGAGTACGATACCTTTCCCCGAAACATACACCAACGTATTGGTTGTACCGAGGTCTATGCCGATTTTTTTATTAGCTTTCCACATATACCTTACAGATAGTATAGTGCATTGATGTATGTAGCAACCATTATTCCTATTGCGCGAGGTATTCCATTTGATATGTTGACGTATTTTAGCCCAGAAATACTTGCTACAGGAACACTCGTTTCTGTGCCTTTTGGTAGACAGGTAATCATTGGGATTATTATAGAAAGTACGCCTCTTGCGGAAGCAAAGTCAATGATCAAGCAGGCAGCATTTTCTTTAAAGAAAATTAAACAGGTTCTCGGTCATCTCCCTTATTTTGAAAAAATGATTGTTGCTCTTCAAGCAACCGCCACACAAACACTTGCACCTGTTGGCGCCATTGCAGGTGCAGTCATGCCGCATTTTTTATTTGAATATATGCAAGGAGAAAAACTTTCTGACGTATTAGGCGACCAGATACTGCCAGAAAGTGCTCCCCAAGAACATGTCTATGCAGCAACACTTACCGATAGAGCTGATCAATATAAACGACTGATACGTTCTGCATTTGCTGAGAAGAAAAGTGTATTCTTTGTCGCACCAACAATCAAAGCACTCGAGCAGTGGAAAACACGTCTTGAGAAAGGAATCCAAAAACACGTGGTGATTCTCCATAGTAAAACAACGAAAAAAAACTTGCGTGTATATTTTTCATTAATTAAAAGCAGTGATCGACCACTACTCGTGTTCGTCACACCAGGATTTTTCGTTATCCCGCGCTCAGATCTCGGATACGTTATCGCAGAGAACGAGAGCTCCAACCTTTACAAAACATCCGATAGATTTGCTATTGATGTCCGGATCTTTATTAAAGCATTTTGTGAACATGCCCATATTGATCTTACATGGGGCGACGCAATACCTCGTCTTGAAACACTTGCGCGACTCGAATCTGATCATCTACCTCGTATATATGTGCCTGACAAACTCCATATTGTAGCAGTAGAGCATTATCGTACCGTACTACCTAGTGAGGTAATGGATCTCATACGACATGCGGAGAAGAAAAAATATCGACTTTTTATTTATACAAACCGCAAAGGTATTGCTCCGCTTTCACGATGTGTTGATTGTGGCACTATTGTGACCTGTCCGACATGTACATTACCCGTCGTCCTGCGTAACCGAATACTCGTTGATGGTACACGCGAGCGATACTTTGTTTGTACGCATTGCGGTGACGGACTACCCACAACTCATTTGTGTACCTTCTGCAGCAGTTGGAACATTTCACCATTAGCAATAGGAACCGAAAGTCTACACGAAGAAATAGCATCACTGATTGGCCCAGAAAATGTATTTACGGTAGACGATGATGCTACACCAGACAGCGTTGCTGTTGAGAAATTGATTACTGAAATTCAAACAAAAAAGTTTGCAGTCGTTGTTGGTACAGTCAAAATACTGCCGTACATGAAAGGCATTCATTACACTATTTTTCCTTTCTTTGACCGACTGTTATCAACACCCGCATTGTCGACTACTGAGAACTTGTTACGACTCGTTATGGAATGTAACGAACTTTCAACCGAAGGAGTCATCGTGTGCACGCGTACACCAGACTTCCCGCTTATTAAACAACTCGAAACACAGAAAATAAATGCGATCATCTCTGATGAGCTCGCCACCCGTCGCGAACTTGGCTATCCACCATACGGACTCTTGATCAAAATTTCTCTTACCGTCCCAGAAGGGTACCGACAAAAGATCAAAGAAGCGGTTGATTTCTATTTCACTGATACTGAAAGTTCGGCTCTCCCCGCTCGTCGGATTTCTCCTGGATCAATGAAGGTGCTCCTTGTATGGATTATTAAAGCCGCTACTACGTATATAGAAGACGAAGGGAGTAGTATTACCAGGTTTCTCGACAGCCTACGCTTTCCATACAAAATAGAGCAAAATCCGGACAGGTTTTAATCATAGCTAACCTTGCGTGGACATTGCTCATATGGTACGATATCGCCCATGCCGACAATTAATATTGATCTCAAAAGAAATGCGAACGAAAACGGAATCAGCCTCGTGCGCCGTTTCTCACGCAAGATGCAGGAAGCTGGCATCATTCCACAGGTAAAGAACAACCGCTATGCAACTCGCGCAACATCAAAACTTGCTCAAAAGAACATGCGTCTCAGGTCTCTTGCCCGACGTGTAGAAGTAGAACGCCTCAAAAAATTGGGCAAAATGTAAGGGAGCGCAGCGAACACTTACGTCGAGCTTGCGAGACGCAAGGTAAGCGAGCGAAGCGAACACTTATGCAGAACCTCGAACACCACAATATATCAATTACATCCAATGGCACTTTACCCAAAGTGCCATTTTTGGCTATAAAAGAGAAAGTCCTAGGGAAAAGATACGAAATCTCAATCGCATTTGTATCCCCTGCAAAAGCACACGCACTTAACATTGAGCACCGCAACAAAGACTACGTGCCAAATACCCTTTCATTTTCATTAACCAAAACAAGTGGTGAAATAATCATGTGCATCAGTGCAATCAAAAAACAATACAAGGATTTTAATATGAATCTCGAAACATATATCATATTTTTACTCATCCACAGCATGCTGCATTTGAAAGGAATGGAACATGGGAGTACAATGGAACACAAGGAAAAACAATTGCTAACGTTTTTTACTTCTCCTATTATTCAAAATGAAACAATCCATCGCAGTCGGCATTGATATCGGAACATCCCTTACACGTGTTGTTGTGTGTGAGCACGAATCAACAGCTGCGAATATGCCAAGAGTTCTCGCTGCTGGTGTCCGCCCAAGCAAAGGCTTGCGTCACGGATATGTTGTCAACAGAGAAGAAGCAGTTATGAGCCTCAAGAGCGCCATCAGTGATGCAGAAAACGAATACGGTTCCCGTATTCGTTCAGCAAGTCTAGCGATTGGAGGTGTCGGTCTCGCTTCAGAGTACGCTTTGGGTACTGCAATGGTCACTCGCGCAGACTCTATTATCAGTAAACTCGATATCGAAAAAGCGATTGCAGATGCCGAAGCAAAAGTAGAACTCAAAAACAAAATTATTCTTCACGCATTCCCTATTGCATTTAAAGTTGATGGAGTGGAACTTCCAACGAGACCCGAAGGGATCACTGGATTTAAACTTGAAGTGAAAGTTTTATTTATAACCTGTTTACAACAGCACCTCGATGATTTACTCGGTGTTGTTACGGATGCGGGAGTCAAGGTTACCAGCTTCACTGCTACTCCTATTGCAACCGAGCAAATATTACTCACCGACCTACAGCGTAATTTTGGTTGTGCACTTATTGATATTGGCGCAGAAACAGTATCAGTATCAGTGTTTGAAAATGGTTCTCTGGTCTCCCTGCACGTGTTTGGCATTGGTTCGCAAGACATCACCAAAGATATCGCGCTTGGACTACGTGTTACCCCTGATGAAGCAGAAAATATTAAACAAGGAGTGGTTGGATTTAATAGTATTTCTAAAAAGAAGTTGGATGAAATTGTCGAGGCGAGACTTTCGGATATTTTTGAACTCGTTGATAAATATTTCAAAAAAATAGGACGATCTGGATTACTTCCTGCTGGAGCTATTATTATTGGCGGTGGTTCACACACTGCGATGCTCGAAAGTGTCGCACGTCACATGCTTCGCATTCCTATCAAAACAGGATTTCTGGAGTTCCCGGCTCAACCAACGCAGTCAGGCATCAAGACCTCAAAAGACCAGCGACTTCTTGTTGGATATGGAGTTGCGACAAGTATTATCGACAGAGCTTCGATTGGTGGCAAGTCTTCTCGTTCAGGAGAACATGATGGATTCTTGGCAACCATCAAAAACTTTTTCAAACAGTTGATGCCTTAATCTGAAAAATCATACTCCATGATAATGAAATGCATTATCATCTTGTCAATACATCATTGCCCTTTTCTTCTATTCTGATACTATATCTGCTGTAGCAACACCTCCTCGGAAAGGGAGAAAAACGAGTAGAAAAATCTATGGCAAAAATGACCCCCGAAATTGAAACAGCAGCACGTATTAAAGTCATCGGCATTGGTGGTTCTGGTAAAAATGCGCTCAACCACATGATGGAAAACAAGGTTCGCGCGGTGGAATTCGTGGCTATGAACACCGATGTTCAAGATCTCCACAACTCTCTCGCAGAAAAGAAAATTCACCTTGGCAAAAACCTCACCAAAGGACTCGGTGCTGGTATGAACCCAGAAGTGGGTGCTCGTGCCGCAGAAGAAACAAAAGCTGAAATCCAAGATGCCGTCAAAGGTGCCGACATGGTATTTATTGCCTGTGGAATGGGCGGTGGAACTGGAACAGGTGCAGCAGCAGTCGTCGCTCGCGCTTCCAAAGAGCAAGGCATCCTCACCGTTGCCGTCGTTACCAAGCCATTCTTCTTTGAAGGCAACCAGCGTATGCGTATCGCGGAACAAGGTATCGCAGAGCTTGAACGCGAAGTAGATGCGATCATCGTCATCCCCAACGACCGACTCCTCGCTATCGCGGGCAAAGATACAACATTTAAAGATGCATTTGCAAAATGTGATGAAGTACTCCGACAAGCAGTTGAGGGTATTTCAGAGCTCATTGCCTCACCCGGTATCATCAACGTCGACTTTGCCGATATGAAATCTGTACTCACTGACGCCGGAACTGCGCTCATGGGTGTTGGATTTGCTTCTGGTGATGGACGTGCAGAAAAAGCCGCTATCCAGGCTATCAACTCCCCGCTCTTGGATATTTCTATCAATGGAGCAAAAGGCGTACTGTTTGCAATCTCTAGTAACGACGACCTGACTATGGCTGAATTCCAAGACGCAGCAAAAGTTATCACCGAAAGTATCGATAAAGATGCGCGAGTTATTATCGGTACTATTTTGGATGAACGAATAAAGAAGGGTGAGATTAAAATTACGGTTATCGCAACTGGTTTTCCAAGTGATTCTGGAAAGAAAGGAACCCTCTTTAGCCCAAGCGGTCGAGAACTGTTCAATAGACAAGATACTTCAACAGCTTCAACCGATCGAAGTGCCGCGCACCAAGAAGAAGAGCGTCCAATGATCCAAAAAATAGATCTCAAACCTTCAGAATCTGAACTCGCAGATACAGATACTGTTGATGAGGACCTTGATAACTTTGGTGCAATACCTGCATTTTTACGAAGAAATAAAAAATAAATTAAATAAAAAATACACAAATTTTGAGTGTCTGGTGAACTAACCCGAGGACCGAAAAATTTGTGTATTTTTTATTTTAATTACTCTCCTGTATACTTGACCTCGTATGAACTACGAACTTATCATCATTGGTGGAGGTCCAGCGGCGTGTGCGGCAGCAGTATACGCGGCACGTAAGCGAATAGTGACACTACTCATTGCCGAAGAAGTCGGTGGGCAGTCTTCTGTATCAGATACTATCTTTAACTGGATAGGTACACCCACCATCAGTGGAGGTGACCTGGCAAAAAGTTTCAAAACACATATCGAAGAGTACGCAAAACCTGAACATACACTCACGCTCAAGATCGGCAGTAGAGTGAGCACTATCACTAAGTCTGGTGATATATTTGCAGTCACTATCGAAGGCGACACAGTCTCTATTGAGACCAAAAGCATACTAATCGCTACCGGTTCAAGTCACCGCAAACTCGAAGTCACTGGCGCCAAAGAGTTCGATCACAAAGGCATCATGTACTGTGCGACATGTGACGGCCCATTGTTCTCTGGTCAACCAGTCGCAGTCGCTGGTGGAGGTAACGCTGCACTCGAAGCAGTGCTCCAACTTGCCCAATATGCGTCCCACGTGACACTCTTGCACCGTTCTGACAGCTATCGCGCAGATCAGATCACGGTCGACAATGTCGCAAAGCTCACTAACGTCACCTTGCTCAAAAATACTGACCTCCTAGAGATCAAAGGTGATAAGTTTGTATCAGAGGTCGTGTTCAAGCAAAAAGACGCGGTAGCGCCCACAGAGCTCGCTGTGAACGCTCTATTTGTGGAGATCGGACAGATCCCAAACACTACATTTGCAAAGGATGTTGTCGCGCTCGACACTATGGGCAAAATCATTGTTGATCCTATGAACCAACGTACTGAGACCCTCGGTATATGGTCTGCTGGTGACTGCACTACCGGCCTGTATCATCAGAACAATATCGCCGCAGGTGACGCTGTCAAAGCTATCGAGGACTTGTACGTCTGGCTCAAAACAGGGAAATAATAGTTGACAGCTATATAAATAGGTGCTACTATAGAAACAGAATTTAATGGGTTAAGTAAAAAAAGGAGCTAGTAGTTGATTGATAGTACATATACGATTGATATTATTTTTTCAATTACTACCCCTTTTTCTTAAAAATGTTTTTTGTACCGATTTTCATATGGTTGATGTTGCAGGACAAGCTACAAACCACAAGACCTTCATTTTTTGAAGGTTTTTTTATTTGGTGCACGGTAGAGGGATCGCCTCTCCCTTCGGTCGAAATGCACTATTTTTATAGTCGCTCTCGCTCCTTAAAAATAGGCACCTACGGTTCTATCCCTGACCTGCCTTTTCACTTCGTTCAAAGTGCACGGTAGAGGGATCGAACCTCTCACCTCAGCAATGTCAATGCTGCGCTCTAACCATATGAGCTAACCGCGCGGGTTGTGTTGCAAAATATAACATACTTGCCCTTCATTCGCGAGAATGTTTGCTTTTTAATATAAATGTGTTATTATAATATAAACCTCATTTTAAAACTTAAAAAACAATCTATGCGCAATCAATGCAGATCCTCTGCCCTAAGTCTTTGTTCTCACAAAGAAGCAGAGATGTCATTTTTTCCCATTATTCATTCCTCGGACAAGAGATATGTTATGCCGGAAACAGCGAGAAAAGAAACTTTTGTGGGAATAGCGATGCTATTGCCTATAGTTCCCCATCGCATGATCTTAAATGCAGTAAACGGTAGGACAGAATTTACTGACAAAATCCCCCTTGGATTTACAACATTTTCACCTTGTGAAAACCGTTCAATGGAAAACATCGACATGTACTGGGAACAACTCCTGGATACTAAAAAGAAATTTGGTCACATAACTTTATGGAATATCGTTCCACCAGATGTGTACCGGATCATTTTTGATAGGCATATCAAAGGAAAAGGTCGTATCTATTACCATGATCCGGCAGTTCAAACTGAACAGCATTTGTTTGCGGTGACTGTAACTACTAGGATAAAAACCTACCGTGTTGAAGACCCCAAGACAATTGTTATATCAGGTAGAACGAATTAATCCTACAGACAACACTGAGCCAGCTTTATAAGCTGGCTCATTTGATTTTTTAGCAAAAATTTGTACAATAGTACGCACATGGCTATCCGCCACTGTAATTGGCCCCATCGTCTAACGGTTAGGACAGAAGCTTTTCAAGCTTTAAATCGGAGTTCGATTCTCCGTGGGGTCACCAACTCGTGCTAGCACGAGAAGCTTCAATTTAAAGGGTTTTTTACGTTGCCATTTTTAGCACCCTTTTGAGAATCGAACCTGGCTTAAGCCGCTTTTTTCATTAGATACCGTGCGATAGAATTTCGAGAAAGTTCTTCTAATGAATTAGGATATCTTTCCGGCACATCGGCATCAATAGTGCCTTCATCGGTATCTACGTTGTATTTTCTATACTTCAAGCTGCTTCTATGACGTCTGTTTAAATAGTATTTGTTTAAAATCCTTTATACTTTTGAATATTAAGTTCCACCTGTATACCCATTGGTTCACAGGTTTATCTTTTTTGTTTTCTTAAATTTTACATCTTGGACGACACGGTGGTAAACACTGTCGTAGTGGTTTAGCATTTTCTTTAGACTAAAAAATTGCTCCGCTCTATTTCGTACTTGCTTACGATCAATACTGCTGATGCGGCGTATTGCCTCAGTCATTTCTTCTTGGTTTTCAACTAAAAATCCTGTTACTCCGTTTTTTACTATTTCTGGAACCGATCCATTAGGAAATGCTATGACTGGGGTGCCGCATGACATTGCTTCTATTAATACATACCCAAATGCTTCATTATAATACGTAGGAAAGACAACGGCTTTTGCCTTTTGAATCAGAGAAATTTTATCATGTAATGAAACTTCGCCCACATATCGCACATCTTTGCCATTGATATGCGGTTCAATTCTTTGATGCCAATAGTCCTCAGATCCATAACTTCGCCCAGCAATGCGAAGCATCACCCCGGCATCTTTTGCGGCTGCAATAGCAACATGGGCACCTTTGTCATGAGTAATACGTCCTATAAATAACACATAGTCGTCAGGGTTCTCTTCGTATG
The DNA here is from genome assembly GCA_964473175.1 of uncultured Candidatus Saccharibacteria bacterium. Lineage (GTDB taxonomy): Bacteria > Patescibacteriota > Minisyncoccia > Phycocordibacterales > UBA9973 > UBA4124. The sequence continues at coordinate 129,001 of CAYYNN010000001.1, forward strand.
CAAAAAGGTCTGTGTCGACACCGTGATATATATTGGCGTACCAGTTGAGCTCTGGCATTTGTTTGCGCTGCGCTAATGAAAACGAAATGTACTTTTCATCGCGATGCTTCAAAAGAATAGGCTTCATCCATTCTTCAATCGGTGAGTGAATAGAGATAAGCGTAGGAATTTCTTTTTCTAGACGAGAGAAAAATCCGGTCATAACATTCATATGACTGTGTATGACATCGTATGAGCCCTTTTGAGCTTCGAGATAACAGTCTGATAGGAGTCCCCATTGTTCATATCGTGCCACAGTAGCCTTGTTTGCTTCATCATCGTGAAATACGCAGCTTTTTACAGCACCGCTCACTTTAGAGACTGGATCACCGTACAAAGTTACCTCGTTCTTCTTTGCAATAAAGCCATCGACGAGATGGCCGATATGCGAATAAATAGCCTTGTTCTGGTTGGCAGAGATAGGATGATTTACCGGAGCAATCTGTGCAATATGCAGTTTTTTGTGTCGAGTGGGCATATTATTTCATGTGTTTGAAAATCTGATAATAGAGTGGGAATACATTTTTAGGATTGTGGTCCTTGTGTATCTTTTGCTGAAGCTTTTGAAAACGAGGGATATAGATAGTTTTGTCTTGTATTAACTTCTCTATTGTTTCAACTATTTTCTGACCACTAGCAGTTGGTGGGATAATCATATCACTTAAACCAAAAGCGTGATAATCAGAAACCCATCCTACCTTGTTTGAAATGACTGCAGGAGTACCAGCAAGCAAGGATTCCATCAGTACTGTGGGCGAAACATCAAAGTTCGACGGAATGACTGTGACGTCTTGTTTTTCAAAAAAATGGTGCAACTTGTCGGGCAGCATCTGTGGAACTACTGTGACGATCTTTTCATACCTGTCCCTAAAATTAGAGACTACATCTGCTCTCCATTTTGTGACAACTTCTAGTATGAGCGGTAGTTTTTTATTTTTTATAAAGGTAGCAAGTCTGAGGATTGCGCGGTGATTTTTGATACTATCCCAACGAGCAACCATACCGATATTGTATTCGAACTTACTTGCAAGATTCATAGGTACTATGTGCTTAATATCAATGGGTAACGGGACAATAGATATTTTTTTCTGTATATGAACATCTATAGGCGTCTTGTGAATATCGAAAAATACATCTCGACTGTATTCATTGAGAAATATCTGATGCGCGGATTTTTTAATAATTTCTTTTTCAAATCCTATAAGTATTCTTCGCATCGATGGTGAAAAGTGCCGTTGCGACACTATGAGTTCTTTTTTTGCAATACCTGCGTGCTGAATACACACAGGCACACCGCGACGATACGCTGTCTCAAGGATAAACCAACTTGAAATATTGAACCCGTTCAAAAATACAATATCAGGCTTTGCATGTTCAAATACAGTATCAACTTGCTCAAGCCATGGTTGTAGAAGTTTTAAAAAAGCTACTTTAGTAAAGCTTTTTATATAGTTTTCATGGAGCTTTTGTTTTGGAAAGACTACTTCATAAAAGTCATGTGAACTAGTAGTTTTTCTAATATATATGTCTTCTTTTTTTTCATTATCAGAAAATAGAATAGATACAAGTTCGATATCAGGAGTATTGTGCTCAAAAAAGGTAGTGAAGTTTTGCGCAAATCGTTCTGGACCACCCTGGGCAATAATGGCACTTCCAGGTAGATTTACATGGTAGTCATTGCATAGTATTTTGAGTGTTTTCTTATGATGCATAGTAGATTTCATTATACATATTTTTATAAAAATGTAAATACCTTATCCTATACAGCACATACCTACCTACCCTACCTCTCCCGTGGTCGCTGCTTGCGCACAATAATGAATACTCCAACACACAGGAGGATAAGTATTAGCAACGTGCGCCCAATAATAGAGCTCAGTGCCTGCCAGTTACTCCCAAAAATGTACCCAATCGTGCCGTAGACCCCTACCTGGAACACTTCACCGAGGATTTCGTAGAACAAAAATGTGCGGTATCGCACCTTGCCGAGCCCGGCTATGAGGTTGACGGCGAGGTTAGTGAACACTTCAAAACGACTAATAAATATAATAAATCCCGGGCGCCGTACAATACGTGCTTCAATCCTTTTGTAACGATCTGATGCGAGTACTTTGCGAAAACCGATCTTGTTCAAGATAGGTCTGCCATAGTATCGAGCCAACCAATACCCTGTATTGTCTCCTGCGATGTTGCCAAGTGTTGCAACCACAAGCACGAGCCATATATTGAAATACCCTTGATATGCAAATGCAGCGGAGGCCATAATAAGTGTACCTGGAGGAATAGGTAGAAAAAATGCCGCAATAAATGTAATACCGAACAGTGCCCAGTATTTATACAGGAGGAGAAACGGCAGAATTGCTTGAATGACAGAGTTCATAAGTATTATTCTCCGTACTCAGCGATACGTAGTGTGATGTTTTCAATCAACGCTTCCTGGTCTATGGATATTTCTTTTGCATAACGTCTGATCTCAAGGTTGGGATAGCGTTCACTATCGATAGCAAGCGAGTCCCGTAGATACTCAGACGGCAGGTTAAACAATATGTTGATATAGTTAAATGTCATCCATGGTTCGATGTGGCGCTCTGCTATGTCATGCGGCCGATGCGTGCGTGATACATAGAAGTCTTTGATCAATACCGATGATTCACCAATGATCAGTAGTACAAGTGCAAGTACGACCAGTGTACGGATGACCGCATCCTTCTTGATATACGCGTGTACTTTGTGTGGAATGTCAGTCATATTAGTTTGTCTATTTCAGTTGCGAGCTCTCGATCGCGATCAGTAACCATGTCACCCGCATCGTGAGTTGAAAGGGTCAGACGTACTTGGTCGTAGCTGTTCCAAATCTCAGGATGATGGTGCATACCATCAGCGATGGCCGCGACTCGGTCGATGAAGTCTATCGCGTCCATAAAGGTCGCAAACCCGAACTCCCGCACGAGCTTGTTGTCCACAGTTTTCCAAAATGACGGGATAGGCATAGGGGTAGTATAGCAAAAAAATGCCACTGAATTACAGTGGCATTAGTTTTACTTTTTTAGTGTAACGATTTTGTTGATAATCAACTCAGTAACAATTTGTCGTGCAATATCTTCTTTGGTACTTGTATCCACCGAAGGAGTGAACTGAAATAAATTGCGGCTATTTTCAAATAAACTTATTTGTTTTATAGCATCATGTATATCTTCAGTAAGCTCAGGCTCTAGTACACCTTTTGATATCAGTCTTTTTTCGATAGTACTTTTATTGGCATTAAGAAATATACTAAAAATAGTAAAGTCTGAATTTTCTACGAGATCTATGAGGTCAGACACGTATGGATTCATTATTAATATTTGTTTACTTTCTTGTGCTTTTAAAATATCTGAAATGAAAGACTGGACGTTTTCTTTGGAGGGATATTGTTTTAATGCAACAGATTTTGATGACATTATTGAATATGGCTCAAAGTATTTAAAGAGTTCTTTTGTTACTGAAGTCTTTCCTACGCCGTAGGGACTACAAATAGCTACTCCGTCATATTTCTTCATAGTTAATTTTTTACTACCTTACCACACCTGTCCCCAAACGCAATCATTTGGTATAGTGTCGGGATGAAAATTCTCGCTATAGAGACCAGCTGCGACGAGACCGGGATATCTATCCTGGAACATTCCCACGGAAGCATGGTGATGCTCCTCGGCAATGCATTGGCGTCGCAAATAGAACTTCATGCGCAATACGGTGGAGTATTCCCGAGCTTGGCAAAGCGCGCGCATGCAGAAAAAATAGTTCCACTACTCCAAGAAGCACTTGATGAAGCATTTCTCCTTGATGCGACAGATGCACCAGATACTTCTATCGCCGAGAGGCTTTCATTTTTGGATGAAAAAGAATCAACACTCAAAGAGCAGTTACTACCTTTCTTGACCTACTATGCAAAGCCTGACATCGACTATATCGCCGTCACTGTCGGCCCTGGCCTCGAACCAGCACTGTGGGTTGGAGTCAACGCCGCTCGAGCGCTCTCTGTCGCATGGAACATCCCGGTGATACCTATCAACCATATGGAAGGTCATGTCGTCACGGCAGCATTTACAGAAGTAGAAAAAAAAGAATTTACATTCATGGATCTCAGTTTTCCGGTACTTGCACTACTCGTGTCTGGAGGTCATTCAGAGCTCGTACTCGCCGATTCATTTGGTACATACTCCAAACTGGGACAAACTCGTGACGACGCAGTCGGCGAAGCCTTTGACAAAGTTGCGCGCATGCTCGGTCTCCCATACCCTGGCGGCCCAGCCGTGTCAAAAATGGCGGCAGAATTTCGAAAACAAGATGTACTCAACATGTTTGTACTACCCCGTCCGATGCTTCATTCACCTGACTATGACTTCTCTTTTTCTGGTATAAAAACGGCAACACTCTATGCTATCAGAGACCTCACCGACAACAATACTCGCGAACTCACTGATCAAGAAAAAATGGCGCTTGCAGCAGCATTTGAGGATGCAGTAGTAGAAGTATTAGTTAAAAAGACGACTGCTGCCGCAACTGAGTTCAACGCACAGACTATCATCGTTGGTGGTGGTGTCGCTGGTAACACGTATCTCAAAGCTCAACTCAGCAAAGCTGTTGCCAAAAAGCTTCCTGATACAACACTCCTTTTCCCTGAACAATGGCTTGCAACAGATAATGCAATCATGATCGGGTTGGCGGCAATGACGCAAGTAATGAGCGGACAAATAAAAACCGCCCCCAGTGATGAACTGAGAGCGGATGGGAATTTGAGTTTGTAAAATTAATCCCTTATATAGCAATCAATATTTACTTTAAAGTTTTTACTACTAGAAATACCTCTAAGTTTTTGATTGATTTTAAATACTCTGTGATGCTTTTTTTGTTTTAGTGCTTGTTTCAAAAAAATCTCTCTTTGTTTTCTTGAACCTTTTTTTATCTTTGACATAATCATTTTTTTCATAATGTATACTATTTTTATATTTTGTCAATCCCTCTCCCCAAAACGCCTTAAAATTGCTATCATTTGTCCATGGAAACCTCCTCTATTCCCTCTTTGCCTGAGAAACTTCTCAAACCATACAATCCAGTCGACGAAGAATCTCGTTTATATAAAAAATGGGAAGACTCTGGATACTTCACTCCCGAGAACATGATCAAGGATGGTCTGACCGCTGCTGATGCAAAACCATTCACCATCATACTCCCTCCACCCAACGTCACCGGACAACTGCACATGGGTCACGCAATGATGCTCACCATCCAAGACATACTCATCCGCTACAAACGCATGCAAGGGTTCCGTACACTCTGGCTTCCTGGCACCGACCACGCAGCTATTGCAACACAGTCCAAAGTAGAAAAAGAAATACAGAAAGCTGAGGGCAAATCTCGTCACGACCTTGGACGTGAAGAAATGCTTAAGCGCATCGAAAGCTTTGCGCAAGACTCGCACGATACGATCGTCAACCAAATGAAAGTTATGGGTGCAAGTTGCGACTGGACACGCGAAGCATTCACACTCGATGAAAAGCGAACGCTTGCAGTTCGTACCGTGTTCAAGTCTATGTATGACGATGGACTGATCTATCGCGGACACCGCATCATCAACTGGGATCCCAAAGGTCAGACAACGATCAGTGATGACGAGATCGTACACGAAGCGCGCAAAGCAACGATGTATACGTTCAAGTATTCCAAAGACTTCCCTATTGCGATCTCTACCACTCGTCCTGAGACCAAAGTTGGTGACGTAGCAGTTGCAGTTCATCCTGATGATGCGCGATACACACAGTACGTAGGAAAAGAATACGATGTAGTATTTTGCGGTGTACCAATCCATATCAAAGTGATCGCTGACAAAGAAGTAGACCCTGCGTTTGGAACTGGTGCACTTGGGGTTACGCCAGCACACTCTATGACTGACTGGGAAATTGCGGACAGACATGATTTGCCTCGCCCACAAGTGATCAATGAATACGCCAAGATGACTGTTGGCGCCGAGCGTCTCATGGGCAAGAAAGTATCAGAGGCACGCGAAACCATCGTGTCCTGGCTTCGCGACGAAGTACTCTTAGAAAAAGAAGAAGTGATCGACCAAAACGTTGCGACTGCAGAACGCACAGGCGGCATCATCGAGCCATTGCCCAAGCTTCAGTGGTTTATCGATGTGAACAAACCAATCCCCGCACGTGGCAACAAATCTCTCAAAGACCTCACGCGAGAACCAGTTGCAGACGGGCGCATCGGCATCATTCCCGAATACTTCGACAAGACATATTTCCACTGGATCGACAACCTCCGCGACTGGTGTATTTCTCGGCAGATTTGGTACGGACATCGCATCCCGGTCTGGTACAAAGGAGATGAAATTTATACTGGCGTAGAAGCACCTGTTGGAAATGATTGGGAACAAGATGCTGACACGCTTGATACATGGTTCTCGTCTGCTATGTGGACATTCTCAACATTGGGATGGCCTGAGCAAACTGCTGATTTAAAAACCTATCACCCAACAACAGTTCTAGAGACAGGTCCTGATATTTTATTCTTTTGGGTGGCACGTATGGTACTTATGACAGGCTACGTTTTAGACACTATTCCTTTTGAGAAAATATATTTGCACGGGCTCGTCCGGGACGCAAAGGGTCAGAAAATGTCAAAGTCTCTCGGTAACGCCATGGACCCACTCGACATCGCCGCAAAATACGGCGCAGACGCTGGACGTATGGCATTGATATTCGGCACGGCTCCCGGCACCGACTCCAAGATTTCTGAAGACAAGATCAAGGGCCAGAAACACTTTGCAAATAAAATATGGAATATCACACGGTTTGTACTTGGACAACAAAACACTGGTGAAATAAAACAAGAACTCAAACATGAGTTTGATGCTCTTGCACAATCCATCAGTACTGACCTTGATGCATTTCGACTCCACACCGCTGCAGAGACGCTCTACAACTACATTTGGACACGCTTTGCTGACGAGATACTTGAAGCTAGTAAAAAAGAAACTGGTTATGGCGCAACGCTTCACTATATTCTCGAAGGTTCATTGAAACTCCTTCACCCATTCATGCCATTTGTTACCGAATCCATCTGGGAGCTTCTTCCGCAAAAAGATAGTACACTATTGATGACACAGCAATGGCCAACCTCAGCATAAGTCCGACTACGATGGCAGTGCTCATCGGAATACTGCCATCACTTATATGGCTCATTTTTTGGCAACGACTCACTCGCGACCGCAAAGAACCTGCGCTCATCATTATTATCTGTTTTCTTTTGGGAGGAGCGAGTGTTTTCCTTGCAACGTTCCTCCAAAATATCTTCAAAGATGCAGTCGCTGACCCACAAACACGTATTGTAGTATGGGCAGGCATTGAGGAAGCACTGAAGTTTGGGGTGTTTTATATTGTTGCGTGGAAAAGCTCCTATGATAAAGAAGCGCTTGATCCTGCGATGTATCTCATTGCTGTTGCTTTAGGCTTTGCTGCGCTTGAGAATATCTTTTATGTATTAGAACCTGCAGCAAGTTTTAATATCACCGCAAGTTTACTTACCGGAGGACTTCGGTTTTTTGGTTCAACACTACTTCACACAATTGCATCGTGTTTTGTCGGTATTACTATCACACTTTCCCCGAAAATCATCCGCGGATTTGGTATGATACTGGGACTTCTAGGTGCAATCTTCTTGCATAGTACGTTTAACTTTTTTATACTTAAGAACGACACTGCAAGCTTCCTTCAAATTTATGGATACTTGTGGATCGTTGCCATTATTAGTCACGTCATTCTCGAGAAATTCCGCCGATACCCTCCGAGAGCATTGGCATAACATCCCCATTACCACACTATGAAAAAGCCATCATTTTTTGAACGACTCGCCGGCAACCTTCGTTTCGACGACACTGACGAGATAGAAGTAACAGTAGAGTCTAAAAAAGAGACCCCTCATACTGAAAAACGCGAACTTCATATTCATGAAGAATTTCCTAATACCAAAAAACATGCGTCCACCGAAGAAGTTGGCGAGCTTCCCGTTGATGTATACGAAACAACAAACGAAATCATTATTCAAACACTCATCGCTGGAGTACTTCCTGATAACCTCACTATTGATATCACCCGAGACGTCGTTTCAATACGAGGGAAACGAGAGGAAAGCAAAGGTGTGCCAAATGAGTCATATCACGTACGCGAACTCTACTGGGGCGCATTTGAACGCATTGTAGACCTACCTGAAGAGGTGGAAATCGACAACGCCGAAGCCATCGAACGCCACGGCATGCTCATCATCAAAATGCCAAAAGTTGATAAGCGACGCCGAAGTGTTCTCAAGATCAAATCGATATAACAAAAACCCCCGATCGGGGGTTTTTGTTATTTGTGCTCAAGACCAGACTTGAACTGGTGACATCTCCCTCTTCAGGGGAGCGCTCTACCAACTGAGCTACTTGAGCAATTTTTGCTTTATTTGGTACACATTTTATACACGAAAAACACCCAAAAAGCAACGTTACTCTGTGAGTGTTTTGATCAAATCCGAGTAATCTGTCGTAGATGATGACGTACGTTCGTCAGCGCTGTTATTGAGACCATATGACGCACCAAGTTGTGAGATATATGGCTTAATGAGCGCGATTGATATGAATCCTAGCGCAATGAGAACAATCCAGTACACAATCTTTGTCGCTTGCGCAAGCTTTTGGCCACGACGAAGTTTGCGTAACATCGCGTTGTTTTCTGTGAGGGTTTTTTCGATTGCACGAAGTCGTTGCTCGAGTTCTATGTCCATAAAAATAGTATACCAAATACTGTGCCCTCAGCACGAATCGAACGCACATTAATCCCTTAGGACGGGATTGTTCTATCCATTAAACTATGAAGGCTCGATACATGGTAGCTTAGACCATGCCCAGGAGTTTCCTGATATGAGACTCCTGAAATCCTACTGACACGTCGTCTCCTACTCGAATAACTGGTACACCGAGTTGTCCAGTGAGTTCCATCATTTCACTTCGTTTTGCAGCATCTGCCGCCACATCATACTCAGTATATGCAATATTATGTGCCTTGAAAAAGTCCTTTGCAAGATGGCAATAGTGACAAACAGGGGTGCTGTATATGGTGATTGGTTTCATATAACTGAGTATATCACACCGCTATAGATCACGCAGTTAGTCTTTTTTGAACCCCACTCCAGCCAAAATCGCATTCCACCACCGGTGCACCCTGGAAACAGGCTGTATTGGTACTGTCGGTTCTGTATCAGCAACAACAATGACACCTTCTCCTGGTTTGATAACATTGTATTTCTGACGAAGTATTTGTTCTGTCCCAGCAGGAGTAGCAACATAGTCGTTCATTTTTTTGAGCGTAGCTTCTTTTGCTTGGAGTGTTTGTTTTTCTTGCGTGAGTTCATCAATATGATTTCGACTGGTCATATACTTTCCAATAACACTTACCACTGATGTCATGAGTAGGAACACGACAATCAACGCTACGAGTGCTCCCAAAAGGCTTTTTGGGGAAATGGATTGTTTCTTGTGTGTAAATTGCGTTTTTGCCATGGTTTGGTACGATACGTTAATGCTATTCAATCATAACAGAAAAAAGGCTGGAATATTTCTAAAGGTGTTCGGAGTACTCGTTATTGCTAGTATGCTCCTCTTCATGATCGCGCCGATTATGAAGTAGTTATTCTTGCTTCATTACCTTTATAAAGACATCGTGCGGTATATTTACCGTTGCATGTTCTCGCATCTTTTTCTTTCCTTTCTTTTGTTTATCCAGAAGTTTATTTTTACGGGATACATCTCCCCCGTACAAATGCCCCGTCACATCTTTTCGAAATGCTTTCATCGTGCGACTCGCGATGATACGACCGAACGCCTTTGCTTGAATCTTCATCACTACTTGTTGTCGTGGCATCAACTTTTCAAGCTTATCAACAAACTCAATTGCGTCTTCTTCTACACGGCGACGAGAAATAATCCGTGTGAATGCTGGCTGCACTTCATCCCCAATAATCATATCCATACGCGTCACATCAGCTTGGCGTGTTTCAACTATTTCGTATGACACTGAACCGTATCCGCTCGTGAGACTTTTTAATTCATCAAAAAAGTTTCGCATCATCTCTCGTAGTGGCAATAGTGCGATGACAGTTGATCGGTCGTGTGCAAAATTTGCAACGTCTATTACTTCTGCCTCATGTTCATAGAGAAATGGCATCAGTATGCCAACTTGTTCAAGTGGAACGATAACCGCAGCGCGTACCCATGGCTCCTGTACTGCATCTATAGTTCCATCATCAGGAAATAAATGTGGAGAATACACAGTCACTGTTTTACCACCACGAACAGTGACCATATATGTCGTTGATGGCATTGTGACGATAAGTTCAAGATTAAATTCTCGACGAAGTCGTTCCGTGATAATTTCAAGGTGCAACATACCCAAGAACCCGCATCGATATCCTCGCCCTAATGCACCAGATACTTCTTCTTCATATGAAAATGATGAGTCAGAAAGGCGGAGTTTGCCGAGCGCAAGTTTGAGTTCATCAAACATGTCCTGACTTTCTGGATAAATAGATGCCCACACGACAGGTCTCGGTTGCTCATACCCACCAAGAGCAGGCAGCGGATTTTTGAAACTCGTAATTGTATCTCCCACAGCCGCAATACCTGGTTGCTTGATTCCGGTCACAATATATCCAATACTTCCAGCGCCGAGTGATTCAGTTGCCGTAGCTTCTGGGGTAAATACTCCAACTTCCAGTACGTTAAACTTTTGTTTTGATGCCGCAAATATTAGTTCATCTCCCTTTTTAACAATACCCTGATATAGTCGGGTGAAAATAATAACACCTTTGTGATTTGAATATGAAAAATCAAAGATTAGTCCTTGTGGTACAGAATCTGTCGTTTCAATGACTGGTGGCGGTATACGCTCAATAATTGCACTCAAAAGTTCAGCAACACCTTCTCCTGTACGACCAGAGACCGCCAGGACCTCACTCGTATCACATCCGAGAAGCTCTGCAATTTCAAGCTTGATATCGTCCGGACGAGCTAGCGCACTATCTACCTTGGTAATGACAGGAATAATCACGAGTCCACTTTCTCGTGCCATTTCAAGTGTAGTGAGAGTCTGTGCCTGCACACCTTGTGTCGCATCGACAAGAAGGAGTGATCCTTCGACTGCTTTGAGCGCGCGCGATACTTCATATGAAAAGTCGATGTGGCCAGGGGTGTCAATAAGGTTTAGTAAATAATCTGCCCCGTCGTGTTTGTACTGCATTCTAACTGGCTGCATTTTGATGGTGATACCACGTTCTCGTTCGAGTTCCATACTATCGAGCACTTGATCGCGCATTTTACGCGCTTCGATAGTACCCGTGACTTCGAGCATACGATCAGCGAGTGTTGACTTGCCGTGGTCGATATGAGCAATAATACTAAAATTGCGTATGTGTTTTGATTCCATAAATGTGGGCAAACTATAGCAGAAAAAGCAGTTTTTGGGAAAAATCAAATCAAACCTAGAGGTCTGGCTGCTGTGGCACAACCGCAGGACGTTGCTTCCAGAACTTGGAACGAAGGGTTGCAATGAAAAGGTTAATATCTTCATTATTGAGTGCCTTAAGCACAATCGCATATACAGCAAGTCCTATCCCCCCAGCGATTACGGCTTGGATAAACACCCCGATGAACCGCGTTTGATCGACACCAGTTCCAGACAGATGGAGGGTGGCATACATTGCTGCTGCGCTAATAATACCCGCCGCAAGCATGTGAGAGATAGTGCGCATTAATACTGAATGTTCGGTATGTGTCCCATGGAGACGCTTTGAGAAAGCCTTCCAAAGCAATAGAGCATTAATGATTTGTCCTATGGAAAATCCAAGTGGCAACATTATGACTGCGCCATTTTCAACTCCATCAATACGCATAAGGCTGTCCATAAAATAATGGAACATAGCGACGTCTCTATATAAGAGCAAAAATCCTCCTGTTGCTACTGTGGTAACCAATAAACCTAATGCATTAATTCGGAGCGGTATTTTTGTTTCACCTATAGCGTAGAATGCTCGCACCATAAGTAACACAATACATTGCGCAACGATAGATAAAGAAAAGAGTCCTACGGCTGCCGCGACAAGTCGTGTATCGTTCCATGAAAATGCACCGGCACCGAGAAGCACTCGCACTAAATGCGCACGTAAGACAATAAACGTTAGTGATGCGGGTATCGCAAGAAAACATATATTACGAATTGCACTTTCAAGTACCCGTAGCAATTCTTTTTTATTACCTTCAGAAAAAAGTCTACTCATGGTTGGAAATGCTGCGACCGCATAAGAAATACCAATAATGAGCAATGGCGTGTTTTCAATATTATATGAAAGCTGAAATATAGATATAGACCCAACAGCAAGTAGCGATGCGATCGCACCCATAGCAATAAACGTAAGGTTTGTTAATGAGCTCCCCAATGTCCGTGGCAAGGAAAGCGACATGACTCGTTTGATAATACTCCAATCGATAGTGCTCGTAAGCCTCGGAATTTTCCCCAAGGATACCACTGTTGGAATTTGTACCAAGAAGTACATAAGTGCTCCAAGCACTACTCCGATCACAACTCCCATCATTCCCCACCACTGACGAAATACAATAACTCCAACCAAAATACCGACATTATAAAAAAGTGGCGCTATCGCAAATGAAAAGAATTTTTTCTGTACCTGCGCAAAAGATGAAAGAAGACTTGATAGACCAAAGAAAAATGGTGACAATAACATAATACGAGAATACATCACCAATGTTTCTCTTGCTGCGGCATCAAATCCTGGCGCAGTAATATGCGTCAACCACGGCATGAGTGCATATACTATTATCGATAGTATGATCATTCCGAGAGAAAATACCGTGAATACTGTGTTAAGGAAATGTTTAAGCGCAGATGACTTACCGGTAGATTTTTCTTCTTCTAAGTACTGTGTAATAAAAGGAATCAACACGGTGAGAGAAAATAATATTCCCACTGAGTTATACAGAAAGTCAGGGATACGAAATGCTGCATAATAAATATCTAGTGATGCTGAAGGACCTACTGTTGAAGCCAATAGTCTATCGCGAAGAAGGCCGAACAATTGTGACGCCAACGAAAACACTGCCAGCACGAGTGCCGCAGCATTCATGGTGCTGACATCTTTATTAAGAAATTTGAAGAATCGAGGAACCATTATTATTTTTTAATTGGTTTTGTTTCCACAGTAGATGGAGTTTCGACACCTTCGAGCTGTGCTCGCTTTTCTGCAATACCACCAATATTTGGGAAAGAGGTTGCAAATGTATCAAGCGCAGCAAGTGCTTGTTCTTTTTGGTTGGACGCAGAAAGTGCATCAATAATACCGAGCAGCGCATTAGGATTATTGGGGTTAATTTTCTCTGCTTTTGTATACGCATCAAGCGCAAGGTCGTATTGTTTTGCAGCAGCAAATGCTTGTCCAATCAATACATATCCTTGTTCATCATATGGCGCAACAGAAATGTATGTACGTAGTTCATCGATAATAGCATTTGTGTCGCCTGCTGCTCTATGTATCTGTGCTCGTAATACATATGCATCCAAATAATCAGCCTTAAGTGCGAGTGATTGTGCAATATAATCTTTTGCTCCAGCAGTATCATTTTTGAGTAGTGCGACCTTTGCTTCATTAAATGTATACAGCGGGTTATACGGACTTCGTGCCATTGCTTCATCTGCGGCACTTTTTGCTGCAGTATATGCATCAGGTGCATCTTTGGATGCAACGAGTTGATATACCTGACTTAACGCAAGCCAGTTACTTGCATCAGTATTATCCCAGGCAACAGCTGCTCGAGCATTTTGTTCTGCCTGACTAAAGTTTGATTGCAAGGCAGTTTTATCAGCATTTTCTGTACGCGCAAGTGTGGTGAACTGCTGGACATATACTGCAGATCGCGTTCGGAAATAGATATCATTTTGAGACAATGCAATAGCGTGATTGAGTCGAGTAATACCTGTAGGAAAATCAGCGGCAGTCAAAGCGCGGTTGTACGCCACAAGACTAGCAAATCGGTTTGCACTAAAGTATGTTGCAGCAAATCCTGCCATACTTGCAATAACAAGAAGAAGGATTGCAAAAAAACTTGTTCGAGGATCTTTGAGATAGTGTACCGATACAATAGGTATTCGACCTACTACTGATGATACTCCAAGAAGAAGTCCAAGGTATAAAAATCCCCATATAACCAAGACCATTCCAGGAGATGATAATAGAAATAAAACAACAAATGCTACAAACATTATCAATGACGATACTGCAATAAATCGGCTAAATCGATCAGGAAAAGAATGATTGAATAATTTAAATCCAAGCATAAGTGACCAAACAATCACCACGAGAAGTGCGAGACTTACCAATACACCATTAGTCGCCAGTGTCGTCAGGCCAGTACTATAGCCACTTTCAAATGTTGTATTCCAAAATTGTGTTTGATTAATAGCAGCGGGATGATATGCATTCCATGCTACACCAAATCTACCAGCACCATTCCCTAAAACAGGATCTCTATAAAGTGCAGAACGCACTACATGCATCGTTGTACTGATAGATGGTCGTATATCAGTAAAGTTCACTCCGATACGTCCTGCAATACTGACACCAACAGAACCAGAACTAAGGAAGAAGAAAAGACTTATGAGCAGTGTTGCAAATGATACTACTGGGAAACGAGAATCTTCTCCTGGGGCATTTTCTACTGTTTGCTGTGGGAAGAATTTAGCTACCGATCGTTCTACTGATGATTTGTAGACAAATACTAAAAGGGCGGAGATCATTGTTATAAGCCATGCTGCCTTGAAATTGAGACAGATCAAAACAACAATAGACACTATCATTGCACCCAATGAAAGCCATTTGAAAAACCCTTTTGGCTTTAGTACTTCAAACATTAAGAGTGCGAGTAAAAGTGTGAATGTTACAAAATATGCAAAATCTACCCAACTTCCTATTAACGTTCCCTGTGTAGCAATATGGCTAAAATATTTTGTGACAAATGCAGTATTTTTTGAAACAAATAGGAGTACTTGTAAGAGCACTGTTGCAACGGAACCAGTAAATGCTGCAAGGAATAGTGTCACGAGTCGTTTTTGATCTCTTGCATATGTTGCAACGAGAAACGTAAACATCCCCAACACGAGTACTGTGGCAAATGAATCTAATGCAAACCCTCTCCCCCAAAGAGATACCGTTCTATTCGCAGAAAAAAGCGCACTTATAAATGCGAGTGCAATCCATACCAGTATCATCGTAAATATTTTGTGCTTTGGAATACGAATAGATCCCCCGACGAATTGGGCGAGTAGCCAAAACGATGAAGCAAGAAATACACCGATGTACAACATAAGCCCTTTTATAGAGGTCGTACTGCCTCCTGTGCTTGTGAGAAACGCTACAGGTATAAGCGCACAGATACCGACGATAATGCGAAACGAGAGGGTGCTGAAACGCTTAATAAGTGTCTGATACATATCAGTATATCATAGCGCATATTTGATACCTTTCAAATTACTCCGTAACAATGTTTACAATTCGTCCTGGAACAACGATAACCTTCAGTACGTTTTTTCCATCCAATAATTCTATTATTCGCGGAAGTGCGAGTGCAGCATGCTGTAGTTGTTCTTTGGTTGAATCTGTCGCGATAGTGATGTCAGCACGAAGCTTACCGTTTACTTGTACTCCAATAGTTCGAGTTTCATCGATGAGCATTGTCGGGTTCCACACAGGCCATTGTGCTGTATGAATACTTGGTTTGGGTGAACCATAGTGAGCATCAGGGCGCGTATCAGGAATAGTGTTCCATAACTCTTCTGTCATGTGGGGCGCAAACGGGGCAAGGAGCGTGAGTAACACTTTATATTCTGCTTCCAATAATGCTGGAGCTTTCTCCCATTCGTTAACCAATATCATCATCGCTGAAATAGCTGTATTGAATTTATATTCTTCAATATCATCGGTCATTTTCTTGATAGTTTTGTGTAGCTGCGCAGTTATAACACCCTCACCAATTTTGTCTTTGAGTTTCCATACACGCTCCAAGAATCTGCGCACACCCACGACTCCATTCGGGTCCCATGGATAGTTTGCCGTAACTCCAAATGGACCCATAAATGCCAAATACATTCGGACGGTGTCTGCGCCCAACCGCTCTACCAGTTCGTCGGGGTTTATAGCCTTGCCGTCGCGCTTAGACATTTTATTGCCATCTGAACCTACGATAAGTCCCCGGTTTCGACGTTTTTTATATGGTTCATTTTCTTGAACAATTCCGAGTTGGTGCAAGGCCTTAGTCCAAAATCGCGAATATAATACGTGCATTGTCGTATGTTCTGCCCCTCCCATATATAGATCTACTGGCATCCATGCATTACGTTTATCAAGCGTTGCAAAATTAAATTCATTTTTATTATCCAAATATCTATAGAAATACCATGTTGAATCAACAAACGCATCCATTGTTTCTACTTCTGGTTTCCACCCGGGACCAAATAGTTTCTCTGTTCTTTCTCTGAGCTCCTTACTTCGAGCGAGTGGTGCAGTGCCGTCTGGTGTATGATCGACATCAGTTGGAAGTACCCACGGCAGATATTTTTCTGGGACAGGATGTGCGTTACCTTGTGGGTCATACACAATAGGAATAGGTGTCCCCCAGTATCGTTGACGGCTGATCCCCCAATCTCGCAACCGATACGTCTTGGTCAACTTGCCACCGACTTTTTTTGTAATTTCAATTTTATCAACAAGCGGCTGATCGATACTACGAATGTTGTGTATTGTCGCAAATTCTCTATCACGTTCGTCGTGCATTGGTACTGCCATCACCGCCCCAGTGCCGTAGCCCGCAAGAACATAGTCAGCAACATAAACAGGTACTTCTTCATTGTTGGCAGGATTTACCGCGAGTACTCCATCGAGCATGACGCCTGTTTTTTCTTTGGATTGCTGACGGTCAAGTTCAGATTTCTTTTTAGCACTGTCAATATATGCCGTAACAGCTTCTACGTTTTTTGCTTGCTCAAGTACTACTTTTACCAAAGGGTGTTCTGGTGCAAGGACAACATATGTAACACCAAGTATCGTGTCAGCACGTGTCGTAAATATCTTTATCTTTTTATCAGAATCCACAATGCGGAAATCTATTTCACTTCCCTCACTACGAGAAATCCAGTTACGTTGTGATTCTTTGATAGCATGAGGCCAATCAAGATCATTGAGATCATCCACCAGTGCATCCGCAAATTTAGTAATCCGAAGCATCCACTGTGGCTGTTCACGTTGAACAACATCTGTTCCGCATCGCTCGCATTTTCCATCAACGACTTGTTCATTTGCGAGTATTGTCTGATCATTAGGGCACCAGTTCACTGTGGTAACATCGCGATACACAAGATCGTGTGCCAAGAACTGAGTGAACATCCATTGTGTCCATTTGTAGTATGCAGGATCACAAGTGACTACCTCACGAGACCAATCAAACATTGCGCCCATACTCCGCAACTGAACACGCATACGGTCCATTTGTTCATATGTCCACACTTTCGGATCGGCACCCAGCTTGATCGCGGCGTTTTCTGCAGGCAAACCAAAGGCATCAAATCCCATAGGATAGAGTACATTATAGCCTTGCATTCTTTTGTATCGAGCAAATATATCAGGTACTGCAAATGCGTACCAATGCCCCGTATGCAGATTGCCTGATGGATAGCTAAACTCTACGAGACTATAGAAGTTTTCTTTCCCTACTACTGTATCAGTTACCGTATACAGTCCAGTATCATGCCACTCTTTCTGCCATTTCTTTTCAATATCAAGATGGTTATAGGGATTCATAGGTCTATGGATTTTTCCACAAAACAGCGTATTTAGCAAATAAAAAAGCCACTCAGACTGCTGAATGACTTTTTATTGGTTTTTCACCTTTTCCACCAATAGCCGAGAAAATTTGCTTGTGCGTACATACAATTAATTTACCATTAAAAATATTTTCTAGTACTAGTATACTACCCCTTTACTGCTTTTGGATATGGTGGATATACATCTGGATCAATCGTTCTCATAAAACAAGTGTCTCCTGCTTGATGGTCCCAACTATCAGTAGTGTTTGTTACGTATGGGTATGACGAAACACTGGTATCCATAACTCCAGGATATGCTTGACCATTTGCGTCTGGTACCCAACCTTTTGCTAGTGGTAAATCAAATGAAGCACACAGTTGGAATTCTTTATCAGAAATTTTGGTGTAGAGATATTGTTTACCTTTCTCAAATTCTGGATCAGTAGGAACCATATAACTGGATAACGGATTGTTGAGCTGTGCAATCGTTACTGGTAACATTTCTTTTTGTTGCCAATAATTTATCACTTGATATTGTATCGATTGCAAATCATCGATACGCTTTTGATCAATACGAAGCTTACGCTGATGTACCGGAGAGCCGATCACCGAGAAACTCCACACAATAAGTGCGAGCACTGCGATGCTCCCTGTTACCACATGCGCAACGATGAATACACGTTTTTCTTGTAACGTTCGAGTGTAGTACAGCCCTATTTTGATCGCGACGAGAAGTGTTAGGAGGACCTTGAAAATAAACCGTGTTGTTATTTCTCCAGATACAAAATACCGAACCAATACAACAAGATCAGTAATGATCGTAATACTCACAAGGAAAAGAATTACGTATAATGCCCATCGTCGAAGTACGTCATTCCAGTGCGACAATCTTGATACCGTTGATTGCTTAGACCAAAAGTACTGAATAACAAGATATGTTGGGAAAATAATAATCAATAACGCTAAGGCGCTTCTCATTCCTTCGTAACTATAGTTTGCATATCCGTATGTATAGCTGTCTGTTAAAACATCCCGAAATACATGATTGAGTGTTTCAAATGCAAGAGTCAGAAATGCAGACACGGTAACAATAAGGGTAACAACCGTTCCGAGTGACAAAAAGAAGAAAAGTGGTGTCAGTTTTTTGTGTTCCATATCAGAAGTATATACTATATACATAGCAACGATAAGAACCCACTGTCTTGATGATTACTTTCTTCCAATGACTGATTTTACAAACTCTCCAAGTGTACTGCCGACATGTTTGAGTGCTTTTACAAAGGGGTGATGATCTCCCAGATGTGGAATACTATCCGTTTCGATATACCAAATCTTGCCATATTTATCGACGATGAACTCCGACTGGGAATAATCAGTCGTGCCCAATCGTGTATGTAAATTCTTTGCGAGAGTACTCAACTGCTCTCGTTCATCATTTCTGAATGCTCCACCAACAACCGCATGCGAATCTGTCTTTCGTTCTTCATTAGTCAGTACTCCTCGGTGAGGACTTTTGATTTCAACAACTGGCAGCACATATTTTTCTTGCCCCCTAAAATCATCAATGACACATACCGCAGCTTCTCTTCCATAGATGTATTGCTCAACAATAAAGTTCTGCCCATTCATAACGCTTTCTTCGACAAATTGAGCGAGTTCTAGTGGCGTAAATGCAAAATACGTACTCATAGATGCTCCTCCAACAAGTGGTTTCAACACCCATGGCGGGGACATACGTCTATAGATATTTTGCGTTATCGCGGATACTGATTCTGTACCGTCTGGCATAACAAGCACGGCATCGGGAGTTTTGATACCGAGTTCGCGAGCACAATCTTTGGCAGAAAGCTTGTTTGATGTAAGCCGAGATGCATCCACTCCTGAACCACTGTACGGGATATCAAGTTCATCGAGAAGTTCTTGAATTTTCCCATATTCGCCGACTTCTCCATGAAGCGTATTCCACACCATATCAACGTGATCTTTCATTTGTTCGAGTGTCGCAGGAATACCTTTGATATGCAGTATACCTTCTTTGTCGACAAGCATATCTAACACCTCATAGCCTTCTTTTTGAAGTGCCTTCATAATACGCGCACCGCTTTCTAGTGAGAGAAAATATTCATCTCCTGGTCCACCGCGAAGTATTCCAATCTTTTGCATACCGTATTATAGCATTGCTTTTCGTCGTCTGTCTTTATGAAATGTAATCGCAAAGCGATGTGCTTCACTGTTTGCGAGAAGTATGGCGAACTTGTTGTCCTCGACAAGCTTTGTGGGACCATGAATCGCTTTTGCTTTGTGATGTTCGTCTTTGGTGACCGCAATGACCGGTATATCAAGCCCAAGTTCTTGTAAAACTTTTTTTGCGGCATTAGCTTGTATCGCATTACCATCCACGACGATTGCTGTCGGATACGTCCACTCAGTGTGCGCGAGTCTGCGTACCAGCACTTCGCGAAGTGCACCTGCATCGTTTGCTGTCCTAAACCCTCTGATGATGAACTTGCGGTAGTCATTCTTTTGCGCAGTTGCATTTTCGATGACGGTCATGACGCCCACCATTTGTGTACCCGAGAGATGCGCGATGTCATATGCTTCAAACCGGATAACGTTGTCAGTGTGTGCAGTCACCAGGTCGCGTTTGATTAATGACACATCTTGTATATGCGTAAGCGCAAATACCTTGTGTTTGAGATCATTGGCTTCTTCAAAACGTTCTTTCTTGGCAAAGATGTTCATCTCTGTGGTTAGTTCTTTGATCAAACCTTGGAGTTTGCCTTGAAAAATCTTTTTGATATGTCCAATATTTTTGCGATAGATCTTTGTTGCTTCGGCAGTTGTCACATCTGGTGAGAGCTCGATCTGTCGATAAAATGCTTCTTTGTCTTTCATGGCACTCACGCGATCTCGGTATGGAAATATACGCCTGATGATCGCAAGTGCTTCGCGCAATGATGCACTACTTGGGTACGGACCAAACACTGCATCGTATTTCACCTTGATTCCTTTTTGTTTGGGTAGCGTGAGAAGTGTCTCGGCAACGATAACGTCCTTCTGACGAGCAAGAAGTATGCGCGGGAAGTCTTCACGAGTAATCACAACGCAGTTGAAACTCTTGTCATCTTTTTCTTTGGTATTGTAGTACGGCTGGTTTTTCTTGATGAGGTTGGCTTCGAGGATCAATGCTTCGAGTACACTTGGTGTTTCTTGCCATGTCACTACCGATGATTTGAACACCATATCGACGATATGTGCGCCCCGTGTCTTGATGAGGTCGGGTGCAAAATATGAACGTGTACGATCGCGCAGATTGGTCGCCTTGCCGATATACAAGATTTTGCCAGCACTATCACGCCAAAAATACACCCCTGGTGTCTGTGGCAATGCGAGATTGTCTAAATCTTGACGAATCATAAATATACGGTAGTATATCAGAAAACTACGTTTTATGAAAAAAATAATTTTTGCTTTTTTCTTACTTCTTTTTTTAGGACTTACAATTTTAAAAATTCGCTGGTATTACGCACTCCCCATAGTATTCATTACTTCTATTGGGTTGCATCGATGGACAACACTTACATCATTGAACTATATCGGAATATCATGTGGTGTAACGTATTGTATATTCTTTATATACGGAATTATTATATTCATTCCTGAAATAAAGAAATAAAGAAATAAAGAAATACCATAGTAATAACCTTTCACTTTAACATGAAAGGTTATTTTTTAAGTACCTGCATCAACGGATCTATCTCCTCTTTATATCCTCTCGCCTTCCCTTCCTTTCTGCCATATTCTTTGATCGCGTAGCCGGCACGTTTCCAGTCTTTTTGAGGAATGATTTGCAGGAGGTCTTGTTCAATTTTTGATGGGTCAGTTACTCGCGTGAGTTTAAATCTTTTTACAAACCGTATCACGTGCGTATCAACCGGTATACCAATGTTGGCATATTTGGGATATGCATTTGAGATCACTGCAATAGACCCCTTTCGGCCGATGCCGGGGAGTTTTTGCAACTCTTCAGGAACATGCGGTATGACACCCTTGAATTCTGATACAACAATAGCAGCTGCTGCCTTTATATATTTTGCTTTAGATCGATAAAATCCGAGACTTCCGATAATTTTCTCTATCTTTTCTAATGGTGCTTTTGCGAGAGATTCTGGTGTTGGGAATGTTTTGAAAAGGAGTGGTGTAACTTTGTTTACTCCATCATCAGTTGTCTGTGCAGAGAGCGTCACCGCAACGGTCAGTTGCCATGGGTTTGTGTAGTCGAGGAATGTTGGATCACGACGATACTGCGTAAGTAATGTTGGACCAATCTTGTGCCAAATAGCTTTTGCTTTGGTGAGATGTTGACTAATCATAAAATAATGTGTATTATACATTAAAACCATCAATTATGAAAAAAGCATCTTTCATCCTAATGATGTTCGGATACGGCATCGTTACCAATGGTGCATCCAAAAATGCACATTACATTAACACATACAGTTTTAAGAAAATACCGCTTCCTATTACGCTGTATTTTAAAACACCCACTGGTACTGTTGTTCAGACAACATTCAGCGCCAAAGAAATTGTGCAGTTGTAATACCTATACACCCTGATCCCCCATCATTTGATGGGGGATTTCATTACCGGCAAAATATTGACATTTTTTAAATTATAAGTACTATATAAGAAAAATTCGTAAATCTTTAAAAAAAATACTTATGGAAGACGTAAAAATCGTACTGTTCATTTACTGCGACAACCCCGAATTAAAAGAAACAATTGTGAAAAAAATGTCACAAAAAGTACCGACATTACATATCACGACTGAATACATCCCTGATGATTTCGATACCGAAGACACCATCAAACGGATTGCGGAACTTCCTGACAACGATCGAATAGGTAAGATAAATTCTTCGTATCAACGAGCATTTACCAATACCGGTGTAAAGGAAAAGAAACAACTCTTTATCATTGATCTGGAAAATATCCCAGTAGAACGCATCCCCAAAATCTCTTTTTCGGCTCAGTATTCTAACTGCCGCTTGATTACAATGTACATTACCGAAATATCCTATCGCGATGGCAAACAATTCATCTTTTTAAAAAGCCCTGAGTTTGCATTATTTGCGAAATTTTTTCAGGCAAGCACCGATAATGCAACGATTATTGATTCGACTGAAAAGGTGGACCGCCACAAAGGCATCGTTAAAGCATGGAATGATTCGTATTCAGAGCTTATCCTTGTTGACCTTTCTGCTGTTTCAGAAAGTGAGCGCACCATGTATGAAGAATTTGCACCGTCATTTGACTTCAGTGTGCTTAAAATCCAGACGGGTACCGCAAACGTTAAGGATCCGACAATGGATATGGACGGGAAACCGTTTAATACTAAGTCAGTTACAAAGCAACGCACAGCCGACAAACACACAGTGGTATCCAAAAATGATACACCTGACGATCTTGTTAAAAAAGAAGTTTCTGAAGTAACACTCACAGAGTTCTGGAAGAAATCAACGTTGAGGAAATTATTACTAACCATTACATCAAAATTTAATAACAAAACAATCGTTTCTTCCGACAAGGATACTGTGCCTACAGTTAAAAAAGATAAGTATGTTAGAAGTCAGGAAGATATTGAAACTGCAGCTCAACACATTAAAAATTTGATAGCAGAAAGTTCTTTATCTGCCACAGCTCCAACAGAGGTATCACAAGAAATACAGCACTAGGTTTAAGGCCGCAACACATATTGCGGCCTTTTTTTATTTACTGCTTTACAATATCTTCTTGAGGTACTCCCCAGTAAACGATTTCTTATTATTTGCTACGTCCTCAGGTGTTCCTTTCGCAACGATATGACCTCCGTTAACACCTCCTTCTGGACCAAAGTCGATAATATAATCGGCGCATTTGATAAGGTCGAGGTTGTGTTCAATCACGACCACCGTGTTCCCTTTTGCCACAAGTCTGTTCAAGACACCGACGAGATTTTTCACATCATCATAGTGTAGTCCAACGGTTGGTTCGTCCAACAAATAAATCGTTTTTTCAAGAAATGGACGATAGAGTTCTGACGCTATTTTGACGCGCTGCGCTTCTCCACCAGAAAGTGTGGTCGCAGATTGCCCTAGTTTGACATAGCCAAGTCCAACATCGTTGAGTGTGTTGAGACGATCAGAGACCGCAGGAATATCTTGGAAAAATTCAAGCGCTTCTTCGACTGACAACTGCAATACATCATAGATACTCTTGCGCTTGTATTTCACAGTGAGCGTTTCTTTGTCAAAGCGTTTGCCGTTACACACATCACAGGTCACATAGACTGTTGGCAAGAAGTGCATTTCGACTGCAATCTCACCGTTACCTTCACATGCTTCACATCGCCCGCCTTTGACGTTAAATGAAAAGCGATTGAGCTTCCACCCACGCAAGCGCGCTTCTTCGGTGGCAGCAAATATCTCGCGGATATGAGTAAATGCCCCAGTATACGTGGCGATGTTACTTCTCGGCGTACGCCCGATGGGAGATTGGTCAATCATGATAGCGCGCGCCAAATATTCGCTACCTGTAAATGAAGCAGCATTATACACTTGGGCACTACGTAACTTGCGGTCAAACCGAGCTTGTAAGTTTTTGTACAAAATGTCATAGAGGAACGTACTCTTGCCTGACCCTGACACTCCCGTGATGGCAACCATACGGCCAAGTGGCAAATCAATATTTTGGTTATGCAAATTGTGCAGGTTTGCACCGACGACCTTGATCATTCCTTTGTCAGTGTCGCGACGCTTTTCTGGTATTTCTATAGATTCATCCTTACGCAAGTATGCAAGCGTCCGAGAACCGCTATCGTTTTTCTTGGCATTAAGCAGTGTCTGTAGTTTGTCCGCAACGATAACGTTGCCGCCATGTATGCCGGCCTTGGGTCCGATCTCCACCATATAGTCTGAAGCAAGGATAGTGTCTTCATCATGTTCAACAACGATGATGGTGTTGCCCAGATCACGAAGGTCTTCGAGTGTCTTGATCAAGCGTTCATTGTCGCGTTGATGGAGTCCAATGGTTGGTTCGTCCAATACATAGAGTGCACCGACGAGACGTGATCCCAGCTGTGACGCAAGTCGTATACGCTGCGCTTCTCCACCAGAAAGTGTGTTGGCGGTTCGAGCAAGTGCGAGATATTCAAGTCCGACATTGAGTAGGAACGTGAGACGGTCTTCTATTTCTTTCAAAATAACTTTTCCGATTTCACGGTCTTTGACCGAAAGCTTCAGTCCTGCAAAAAATTCAAACGCTTGTTCCACAGAGAACGATGTCAGGTCGACAATATTGGTTTTTGATTTCGGAGACTCCAAGAAAACACTCAATGCTTCAGAGCGAAGTCGCTTACCTTCACATACCGGACATGGTTCAGTGCCCCCAAAGAATTTGGATCCGATACCGTTACACTCCGGACATGCCCCGTATGGTGAGTTAAAAGAAAACAAACGCGGCTCTATTTCAGGGAAACTGTATCCATCATTTGGACATGAAAACTTCGATGATAACAAGAACTCCTGAAGTGGTTCTGTCTCTACTTCAAAATCAGCAGATGTACCAATCACTACTTGTACGAGACCATCAGCTTCGAGCAGTGCGCGTTCAACGCCTTCAAAAAGGCGAAGCTCCGCATCGCGAGGATTATCTTTGAATTCATGTACAGCAAGTTCATCCACCAATACTTCAATGGTATGTTTGTCATTTTTCTTGAGTTCGATACGTTCACGAAGTTGCTTGATAACACCATCAACACGTATGGTTGAAAATCCTTTCCCGAGCAAATCATAGAGCAACTGATAGTATTCTCCTTTTCGTCCACGAACAATCGGTGCGTATAGTTGTATACGAGTATCATTGAACCCGACATCCATCACCTTGCGTGTATCTTTTTTGGACACTTCTTTTATCTTGGCAAGAATAAACGTATTAATCTCTTCAGGAGAAAGCTTGGTGATGAGTGTGCCACACACCGGACAATACGCCTTACCGATACGTGCGTAGAGTACACGCAAGTAGTCATAGATTTCAGTGATGGTTGCTACCGTCGAACGAGGGTTGTTGGAACGAGATTTTTGGTCAATGGATATTGCCGGCGACAGGCCAGTGATCTCGTCGACATCAGGCTTGGGCATTTGGTTCAAGAACTGTCTCGCATAACTCGATAGACTTTCGACATAGCGGCGTTGACCCTCGGCAAATATCGTATCAAATGCGAGTGAACTTTTGCCCGATCCTGATAGTCCAGTGATTGCAGTCATCTTGCCACGAGGAATTTCCACATCAATGTTCTTGAGGTTATGAGTTCTCGCGCCACGGACAATGATGTGTCCTTCATCTCTCTTTTCTATCTTGTCTGTTTTTTTATTCATACGCGTAAATCCCCTCGCAATGGCGTATAGGGGTATGTGAAGCCATTTTAGCACAGTTGGCTCGTCCTTCAAAGATATCTCTTTTCACGTCTCTCTTGCTATACTCTATAGGTATGGAAATCTCAAAAACAGATACTTCGATTATTCACTTCTTTAGACGCATATCTCTCCCTGTCGGTCGCATATCACTTTTCATTGTGTTCTTTTGGTTCGGACTTTTGAAAGTGCTCGGTCTCTCTCCTGCTAGTTCACTGGTACACCAACTCTTTGATCAGACACTCTCTGGTATTGTTGCGTTCAATGCATTTTATGTCGGATTTGCAGTATTCGAATGCGTGATCGGCATGTTGTTTCTCGTACGAGGACTTGAACGTATTGTGATACCGTTATTGTTCTTGCATATGATCACGACATTTCTACCGCTCGTAATGCTTCCTCACGAAACATTCTCATCGCCATTTGTTCCTACCCTCGTCGGTCAGTACATTATCAAAAACCTCGTCATCATTGCCACAGCAATTGGTATTGCCGCACATATACATCCCTTGCCACGAAAAGTTTCTAACTAGATTATTCAGTCGTTACTCCATCAAACTCTTCGTCTTGATCCAAAGCATCTTGTTTTGTTGCTCGTACGATACCATCTTTGTGATGCGCCGGAGAATAAATCGTATACATCTTTAGTGCATCAGTTCCTGTATTGATCACATTGTGTGCTGCTCCAGCGGGGACAATGACCGCATCGCCATCACTAACAACATATGCTGTTTCATTGATCACTACCGTACCTGTTCCCGCCTCAAATCGGAAAAATTGGTCATTCTCAGGATGTGTCTCAAGCCCTATGTCTTCTCCTGCGACGAGCGTCATCAGCACCAGCTGTGAGTGTGCTCCTGTATAGAGTACTTTACGAAAGTTTGTATTAGTAACTGTTTCTTGTTCTATGTTTGTGTGGAATCTTTTTTTCATAAATCAAAGTATACACTATATCCTGCACCATACCGGTGGGAGATTTTATTTATTTAAAATGGATTCACGATATCGCTACTGCACTTCGTTGACATTTCTTTATTTTGTCCTATACTAAATAAAACTCATGTATATGAAAAAACTCCATGCTATTACTCGCTGTATGAGTGCATTTTTCAAAAGCTGTTCTTCCTTATTTTATGGTATCACGCACGGTCGAATATTATTTGTATCCGAAGAAGTAAACAAAATATTCGTATGCGAATCATCTGCAGAAGGTTTTGCATTCCTCTATCGGGAAGATGATATCCATAAAATAACCCTTGAGTACCTACTCCCCGAAGAAGAACAACAACTAGAAAAAGGCTCTTCCTATCTACTCAAAGAACCTCAACCCGGAAAGTTTGTCCTTATAAAACAAACGCCCGTGGTAAAAATGGTTGCCTAGCAACCACGGAGCCTCTATATATCATATGTAGAGGCTCTTTTATTTATTATGCGTGCTTGGACTTTTTGACGAGTGCGATAAATACAATTCCTGATATCACAATAAGTATTGCCGAGACTATGATCGGTGCGCTAAACACGGTAGAGGCTGCAAGATATCCGGCAAGTATCGGTGGTATCGATTGCGCCAATGCTTGCACTGATGCATTGATACCCAATATCTCGCCTTGTTTGTCAGGTCCTGCAGAACGACTGATGAGACCATTGAGGTTGGCCATGACAAGGCCGTTTGCAATAGCAAAGAACGGCACGATGACATAGAGCCATCCGACTTTGTGTGGCACTACTTGGAGTAAGATAAAGACACCAGTAGCAGCAAGCGCAACCCGTAGTATCGATATCTCTCCAAAACGTTTGCCTATCGCGCGCGTTACGAGTGCCTGCGCGATCGCAATCCAAATACCAACATAGGCAAAGTAGTTGCCGACACCTCCCGTACTAAACTCAAACTTCTGAACCAGAAACACCGCAAAGAATGTCGTAAAGAATGTAAAGCCAGATATAAACAGAAACGATGTGGTAAACAGTCCGCGAAGTTTGGGGATGCGAAATGCTTTGCCGATGTTTTGGATCGAGCGAGTAATATGAAATACGACATGGCGCTTTTGCAGGTTGGTCTCAGGCAATGTCCACCATACGAGTCCAGCGTTCACGAGTGCAAGGATAGCCGCAAACCAAAACGGTGTTGCAGCACCAAATGCATGATATACATTCGGATCTGCGAGCTTGCCGCCGATGAACGGCCCGAGGATGAACCCAATACCAAACACTGCCCCCATTAGCCCAAAGGTCTTTGCACGATCTGCCGGTGCAGTGATGTCAGCAAGGGTAGCTTGTGCCACCGCAATGTTACCACCAGTGACGCCATCAAATGCTCTCGCAATAAAAAGGAGTGGTAAGTTGTGCGTGATGATACCAACAGCAAAGAGTACATACGATATACTCGTCCCCAGGAGCGATATCGCAAGCACTGGCTTGCGCCCAAACCTGTCAGAGAGCTCACCGAGAATAGGTGTAGCAATGAACTGCATGAGTGGAAATATCGCCGTGAGGAATCCGAGCAATATATACCCCTGTTGTACCGTCCATCCGACTGGCAAGAGATACGCCGGCGACATCGGGTTCGTCAGGAGCTGTGGAATGACAGGTATGAGGATACCGATACCGAGCATGTCGATGAGGATCGTAAAGAGTACCGCGCGGAGGACTGAGCTTTTTTTGGACACGGGAGAGAGTATAGCAAAATACACATACGTATGCATGTATACCCTACTATCAATGGCGCACTATGTATGTAGATTAATAATCAGTGTATCGTTCGGGATCCTTTTTATTTAGCTCATCCCATACATCATCCGGAAGCTCTTCCGAAATTGATTTGGGTCGTGCCACTACGTCTTGCGGCTGATCGGGTTCAATCACTGGGTGGTCAGGGCCAAATAATTCTCCTTGTGACATTTGTTCCATATACAAAGTATACACCTATCCAATCCGAAACACCTTGTGCGTCCGCACCCCACCAGTCACCATTCGCGCACTTGTACCAAAATGCTTCGCGAGAAGATAGCTCACAACTTTGTTGGCATGCCCATTCTGCGCACTCGCCCGCACGTATACCTCGTACGCATCAGGCGCTTTTTCTACAATGCGATCTTCGTGACTATCGGGATAGACGGTGACTTTGATGAGCATGTTATTTTTGAAATACAAACAAATGTTCGTGCATGATA
Source organism: uncultured Candidatus Saccharibacteria bacterium (assembly GCA_964473175.1). GTDB lineage: Bacteria > Patescibacteriota > Minisyncoccia > Phycocordibacterales > UBA9973 > UBA4124. Next base: position 158,605 of record CAYYNN010000001.1, read on the forward strand.
AGTAAGAAATTTGCCTCTTTTGATTTGTTTACCCAAAAACCCGTAGCCTTACAGTTGAATTGTCGCTTGATAATGTCTTCTTTGAGTAAGAACCCAGCTTTCAAAAACCTCTCCATCACTTTGAAAGCGAGTGGTTGGTACATTTTATTTCTTCTTGTATCTCCCATCAGTATCGCGCAATATTTCCCTGGTTTGAGTACTCGATACAGTTCATGGGCCACCTTTTCCATTTCATCTGAAAATGCATCAATACTATGAATCCCTGATATATCTTCCGGGATTTTCCCTTCACTATATTTAATAATATCTGCATATGGCGGGTGGGTAAGGACAAAATCTATTTCATTATCCTTAATAAATTGTAAATCTCGAGCATCACCTTTGACTATTCTTTGCTTAGCTTTGTTATCTACTTCAAAGCCGACGGATTTTTTTGTTCGTTCAAGCGCCTCATTGTTTACATCTACACAAGTAATATGGCGATTGAGAATCTTGGCTTCTATAGCAGTAGTACCACCACCTATCATACAGTCGAGCAAATGATCGCCTTCTTTTGAATATCTCAATATTAGATTGCGCACTACTTCAGGTGCCCAGTTCCCTCGCCAATCTGATGCGTGTGTCGCCCAGTTCCCCCTCCGCGGAAAAGCCCAGACTGTAGTGCACTCCATTTCAAAATTTTCCGGATGAAGTTTTAGTTCTTTAGGCAAATTCATTTTTATTTATTATCATCTAAATTTTTATTATATATTTTTTTGCCTTTATAATTTTCATCCCTAAACTAGATATTGTAGTATCTTGATCAAAATCATATGCCCAATATTCAATACAATCTCCTTTTGTTTCAGCTAACAAAACTAGAGAATAAACTTTTTTAGTCTTAAGAAGATTTTGCCATTTGAGTAATGGAATAAGTACCTGGTTTATATCAAAGTCAGACTGTTTGAAGGAACTTTTCATTTCAACAATAACAACATCTTTAGCCCATTCGAAACCGCCATCTATTTCTATTTGAGCTTTTTTTACATCAACCATAACGCCATTAATAAGAATGTGAGTGTTTGCTCTCTGTCTTCCTCCTGTAAATAAAACTCCAGGATCTTTTAGGTTATAGAAATCTGATATTAATCCTATATGATTTGCAATTGCAAGAAGTGTGGTTTCTCCTGGGTTTGACTTAGTTTTTAATGTATCCTTAATCCCAATAAACATCCCCTCTGTCAGCGCATTTTTTGGTGGGAAAATACCACCGTTTTTTGGTTCTGAAAAATTAATACTTGGAGGACGAGCAGTTATTTTCCATGAATTTCTAGTTAATGGAAGCTTTGAAATTCCTCTTTTCTTAATTGCTAACAACTTCTCATGCTCATAGTGAAATATACGAATTTCTCCTTGTCCTGATTTTTTATATTTTGATAAAATAGGAATGAGATCTTCTTTTGTGTAAACAACAGAATCAACGCCTTTTATTCTATTATCCCAAATTTTCTCTAAAAGCTCTTCCCACGCTTTTTCTTTCCAAGAATCCTTTTTCATATATTTAATAATTAGTTACCAAAACCTCAGTTATTTTCCCTCTCCCAGAGGCTTTTGAATTTATAGCTCTTCCTGCAGAAACTTTGTTTATACGAATACCTTTAAGATTTGAATAGATTTTATTAATAAATGGTGTATCAGAATTTGAAAGCATCACAAAACAACCCTTATTGCTTAACTCGACAAAAGTATCGCGGAGCTCTAGCTGTTCTTTATCCAAGAAAGATTCTTTGGTATACGACGTAAATGATGCAGTTTTACTTACTGGATAGTATGGTGGATCAAAATAGACGAAGTCACCCTTTTTTGCCTTTTTTAGTATAGCTTTATAATCTTGATGTTTAATTTCAATATTTTGCAATGCGTTGGATACTCGTCGCAAATTTTCTGCATCACAAATCTTGGGATTAGTATATTTTCCAAATGGTACATTAAATCCCCCCTTACTATTTACTCGGTACATACCATTAAAACAAGTACGGTTCAAAAAGATAAATCTCGAAGCAATAGCAAGATCTGTGAGTTTATTTGTATCTTGTGCACGAATCTTTAAAAAGTATTCTTTATCAGTTTTATGTTTTTTAAGCGAAATGATAAGTTTTTCTACATCATTTTTAATAGTGTTATATGTAACAACAAGCTCTTTGTTTAAATCTGATAGAAAACCATTTTGTGGAAGAAGATCAAAAAACACTGCGCCACCTCCAACAAACGGTTCAAAATATCTTCCTTTAGTGATATCAAATTTCTCTGGTGGGTATAGATTTAGTTTTCTAAACTGTTCTAGAAGTTGTCTCTTGCCTCCAACCCATTTTACAAAAGGTTTTGGCTTTTCGTTCAGAAATTGAGTCGCATATGCAATAGGATCTTTATTCCCTGCTTGCAACAAAATATGCTGCGCCAAAATCGCATTTATATTAAAAGTCTCTTGTATAGCTCGAATATCCACCTTATTCGTCATTAGTAGTATTTTACCACCATTTAACTGTTTTCCTATATCTACCTATTCAACCACGTCACACTTAACTGCAACACCGTCGCAAAACTCACCCACGCTAGATACGGAATATTGATCAAGGCAACCCACTTGATATGGGGATAGATCGCAACCATTGCCCAGACGAGCGTGATGAGGACAAGGAGGATGTCGATCGCGGCGAGGAAGTTGTTCTTGAGGCCGAACTGGAAGTAGGTAAAGGAGAAGTTGAAAATAAGGTTGAGGACAAATGGGAACGCGAGTATGCGTGGAAGCTCGCTGCGTATCACCTTGAGAAATACGGTGCCAAAGCTCACCGTGATGAGTATATAGAGTACGGTCCATACCGGACCAAAGAGCCATGACGGTGGCGCCCATGAAGGACGGATGAGAGTCGAGTACCATGAGGACGAATTCATACCTTTATAGTCCCACAAAATCAGTCTTTTTCATACTGTTTTTAATATATTTGACATTTTATAATTATTATGTAAAATATAAAAAAACTTAACTATGACACAAAAAGGATCATTACCCACCAAAGGTAAGATAGAGTTTGAGTTAAAAACAGAGCAATTAATGCTTTTCCAAAAAGGACTCCTCTCTAAGGTTGAAATTGAAGCAATCATATCTTTCCCTGAAAAACCTGAAATTTCAAGCAAAAGAATTCGATTCGAAGTTTTAAACGTCTGGAGTCCAGAAGATAGTTCTCAAAAAACTACTTCTACTGCTACAGATGGGAATATGGGGAAAGCTACGCTTAATGGAATGCACCAGGCTCAAATTTACCTTGTCGACCACATACTTAGTAAGTCATGTTGGTCATTCACTGGAACACTGGTTGGCTCAAAGCAGATACCTATTGTTATCCAATACTATCAGTGCTTAAATTATGGAACCTACTGTTTTAAACCTGATAATATGGAGCTCAGTGAATTCAATTTCCGATTAAATTAATTACTCCAATATCCGCCATTTTGGCGGATATTTTTTATGGATTAACATACGTCTTCTCTCGCAACACCCCAATCTCATCGCGGAGTATGGCTGCAGTCTCAAAGTCGAGCAACTTCACTGCTTCTTTCATTTCTTCTTCTTTTATTTTTATAAGCTTCTCTATTGGATTCTTGCCTTTGGTCTTGCGCCCCTTCTGATCCTTTTCGATCTGTGCAAAGAGTTCGAGGTCGAGTGCGAGCTCGGCATTCACCGCCTTACTATGTTCGGTCTCCATGCCTTCGGTGATATCACGAATGACTTTGGAAATAGTTTTGGGAGTGATGCCGTGCTTTTTGTTATAGGCAAGCTGAATGTTGCGACGTCGAGTTGTTTCCTTGATCGCGCGTTCCATCGAGCCAGTCATGTTGTCCGCATAGAGGATGACGCGACCGTTGGCATTGCGGGCTGCGCGACCTATCGTCTGGATAAGTGAGACTTCACTACGGAGGAATCCTTCTTTGTCTGCATCAAGTATCCCGATCAATGACACTTCGGGCATATCGAGCCCTTCTCGCAGCAAGTTCACACCCACCAATATATCAAACTCGCCTTTGCGGAACTTGGTGATGATCTGGATGCGTTCGATCGTTTTGATATCGGAGTGCAGGTATTCGGCTTTTATTTTCTTGTCTTTGAGATAGGCGCTGAGGTCTTCGGCCATGCGTTTGGTCAATGTCGTTGCGAGCACGCGTCCACCACTTGCAATTTCTTTTTCTGCTTCAGCTATGAAGTCCTGGACTTGGCCTTTGTAGTCAGTCTTTGCTTGTGCTTCATCAGTATCAAGTATGCGTTCTGTCTCATCAGGACGAAATGCGATCGCACTGCCTTCGAGAATCGGCCGTACTTCGACCAGCGGGTCTACAAGCCCCGTCGGTCTGATGATCTGCTCCACGACTTGCTCTGAGTGTTCTGCTTCGTATTTGCCTGGCGTTGCTGAGACAAATATGGTTTGACCAATGCGTTCCTTGAACTCTTCAAACTTGAGCGGTCGGTTGTCCTTGGCACTCGGCAAACGAAAACCAAACTCTACGAGCGTTTGTTTGCGTGATGCATCGCCTGCATACATGCCGCCGAGTTGTGGGATCGTCACGTGACTTTCATCAATGAACAACATAAAGTCTGGCGAACCATCAGCCTTGTGCGGGAAATATGAAAGGAGTGTCTCTGGTGGTTCACCGACTGCTTTGCCTGATAGGTGGCGTGAGTAGTTCTCAATACCCGAGCAATATCCCATCTCGCGGATCATCGCGAGGTCATACGTAGTGCGACGCTTGATACGTTCACCTTCGAGCAACTTGCCTTCGAGTTCAAAATGTTTGAGCTGTTGGGCGAGCTCATGTGATATGTCTGCGACGGCGCGATCTTTTTCTTCTGAGTTGGTGATGAAGTGTTTTGCCGGGAATATGTATACAAAAGGCTCATCGTCTACCAATATCTTGGACGATACTGGATCAATCTTGATGATGGAGTTGACGACATTGCCCGTGAAGTCAATCTGATACATGATCGTGTCAGATATCGGCATGATGTCGATCTTGTTGCCGAGCGCTCTAAACGTCCCGCTCTCGAGATCTGCGGTGGTACGCGAGAACTGTATCGAGATCAGTCGCTCCATGGCTTGCGTGCGCGAGAGCTTCATTCCTTTTTCTATTTTAAAATTTGTTTTTTCATACTCTACCGGAGATCCGAGACCGTAGATGCACGATACTGACGCAACAATGATCACGTCTTTGCGTGTGAGCAGAGCTTGGGTGGTGGCATGACGTAGACGATCGATTTCTTTGTTGATCTGCGCGTCTTTTTCGATGAAGGTATCGGTGATCGGCATGTATGCCTCGGGTTGGTAGTAGTCGTAGTATGAGACGAAGTAGTGCACGACGTTGTCGGGGAAATAACTCTTGAACTCTTGGGCAAGTTGTGCGGCGAGTGTCTTGTTGTGTGCGATCACCAGTGTCGGCTTTTGCACTTCTTCGATAATGTTCGCCATCGTGAACGTCTTACCAGTCGCAGTTGCGCCGAGCAATGTCTGTAATTGCTTGCCGTCTTTGAGACCTTTCACGAGCTTTTTGATAGCTTCGGGCTGGTCCCCCGCTGGTTGGTATTCACCTGAGAGTTTGAATTGCATATGTGCATTATATAGAAGTAGGAACTTATTGACAAATAGATTTTTTAATATATAGTAATAGAAATTTAAAAAAATAATAGTTATGAAAAAAAAGAAAAATAAGGTTGTAGTTTCAAAAGACAATTTGAAACTACCCGAGGAAACAACAAATTCTAAAATGATACAAGATGGAGGAATTGAATTTTTTATCCCAGAAACAGAACACTCAGAAGTTTTTCTTTTCAATGACCATTTAAACGAGGGCTTAACAAATGGAATTGCTGCTTTACGTATTCCTAATGACTAAATTATTATCCATTAGTAACAAACGCTACTTTTATAAGGTGGCTTTTTTTATTTCTTATAATACCTCTCCACAAACTCCTTTTTATATTCAAAAAAATATCGTTGACAAATACTCTATGCTTGCTATACTCAACTTACAAACGGCTTCGGCCCTCCCTGTAAAGGGTAACAATAAAACTCATACGAGCAATCGTGTGAGTTTTTGTTTGAGTATAGTGAAATCTTTTTCATTCATATCGCCAGACTTATACTCGAGACGCTTAGAATCAACGAGTTTAATTTGGGAAAGAATTGCAGTACTTACAATATTTGTAGTGTAGGAAAAAGAAAAATAATACATTCCCTTCTTTTGATTTTTGGTAAGCGGAATAATCCGGCAGACTTCATTGTTAAATTTTCGTACGACAACAACTGGTCGCAAATATTCTTGTCCTCTTCCGTCTTGCTCAAATCCTATATTTGCACCAAGTAAGCAAAACCAAATCTCTCGCTCATGGAAGAATGGTCGTTGTTTTTCATTGTGTACGTTTGTTTTTATAGTGTGCCAATGTGTATAGTCTTTATCATTCATTACCTCATTCTACTCATCCGAGATAAAGAAAAGATAAATTATTTTCTATAATATTTCTCCACAAATTCCTTTTTATATTCAAAAAATGCATACTTGACAAATACTTATATAGATTATATATTTGCATAAATTTAATAACTACATAACATGAAAAAAATACTTGCGTGCATCATATGCACGACATTGAGTTTGTTTTCCTTTGCGCAATATCCATTGAAAGTGATTGGTTGCGATACACAGCTGATCTCAATGCAACACGCAAACGCCAATGAGGTCAGTCAGATTTTATATCGGCGTAAGTCAATATTGATTCGTGATTGTGATTCTCTCAACAGCAAGGGTCTTCACCAACTCACCAAAATTGAAGGTCTCGCACTACTGGATACTATTGTTAGAAGTTCAAGACGTTTTGATCTTTTAGAAAAAAAAGAAAATCTTATTATTACAGATGAAGGAGTGATCTCTATTTCATTTGTTGATAATGCTTTCTGGATTGCTCAATGGTATCCTGACACAATCACCTCTACCTCAAGAATAGTACTACATGATAAAATTCGTGTTATTTCTTTTTAAAATCATATCGCCTGTACTAGGCGATATTTTATTTTCTATAATATTTCTCTACAAATTCATACTTATGTTTTATCTATATACAATTAAAGATACAGTGGAGAGATTCTTGACAAATAAAATATTGTATGTAAAATGAATCAAAAGTAATTTTATGATTAGTAACGAAACAATTGAAGAAATAGAAACGAGAGTTTCTATGAAATTTATGGGCACGCAAATCAATGAAGAGCCTGCGACAGTATTCTCAAAAGAAGTACTCATCAAAGACGTTGTTACCTTTATTTTGCAACAAGCACAGCGTGCCGCACAACCACAACGCTAACATGCACCATTTCAAAAAAGTGATCGGGCCGATTTTCACAATCGGCTTTTTTTATTTTTTATTTCTTGTAATACTTTTTTAAAAAATAAAAAAGCCGTAGGTTATACGGCTTTCTTTTGGATGCATCGTTTTTGTAAGAACTGATACATATCCTTTGCGACATCTTCTTGTGCTTGTTGTTTGCGTAGCGACGAACACATTCGAGTAAAAACGTTACTGCTCATCATATCAACGGCAAGAACAGTACATTCGATCAAACGCCTTCCGGGCTGTTTGATAGTGTTGAATGTATATACTGGCAACGGTTTACCTACTAAGCGATAGGTTGTTTCAAGTGCAGCAACATGGTTGTTGCCTATCACTTTTTGCATAGCTATGACTGTCGGTGTAGATTCATTAGCCAGGACTATATCAACAGGTTGTACTCGTCGCTTGATAATGTTAAAGACAAGCGGCTCAATCAGATATGTCTCGCCAAATCCAAAATAGGATAAATCATGAACATCGAGCGGATACTCAATCTGTTTGAAATACGCCATGATATTGCATTGGTTCACTACATCCTCGATACGTCGCAACGGTGAAGTCAGTTTTGCATAATGCGGTACTAGTTTTAGTAAGCCGACATTTACCTGAAAACTCTTTTTCAATCGGAGATCGTAATAGAGCAATGGTATCTTGTGATGCACTGCAAAGTTTGCGACCACTACATTTACAAATATCATAAAGAACTGAGTATTTAATAGCTCTGAATGATCTTTGTGCATGTCCTTGAAATGATAGATACCAGTCTTTTGAAATAAGTGCTTGAATGCACGTACCAACACAACAGCATCGCCAAGCATGGTTCGGACATCCTCTGATACTGTTTGTAGATTTGTCGTCGGAGTTAGGTTACCAATGCTTGTTGCCCAGCATTCATAGGCGCTAAATGATTTGAGTCCCACGGTATCGTGGTGCGACTTGATAGTAAATGCAAAACAGATCGCAGGGATCGTCTCACCCAAGATAAATCCTTTTCTATATCTTGGTGATGCACGATCGTCGCATTGACTCATCGAAGGTACACAAACCGAGAGCACATAATTATTAGCCTCCCGGGTGACCCAGAATATGTCATCAAACCGCTGCGTCTCTACATCATCTACAGCAATACCGTAGAGGTGTGGAAGATTGAGTGTATTCATATGTTAACAATTTATTTGAAAACATAATACCAGATAATATGCATATGTCAAAATATGCTCTTTTTGTAATACCGCTCTACAAATTCCTTTTTATATGCAAAAAAGGTATCGTTCAAAATGCTCTCTCGGATTTTCTCTACCAGCCTGAGTGTGAAATGAATATTGTGAATACTCGCAAGTGTCCCCGCCGTGATCTCATCACCGCGAAAGAGGTGGGCAATGTATGCACGCGTATGATGAGTACAGGTATAGCACGTACACTCTGGATCAAGTGGTGTGAAGTCTTCAACAAACTGGGCATTCCTAATATGTATCTTGCCGTCGTTTGTATAGATAGTCCCATGTCGCCCGATACGAGTTGGGAGTACACAGTCAAAGAGATCGCACCCTTGTTCAACTCCTTCAAAGAGATCTCTCGGTTCACCGATACCGAGTAAGTGTCGTGGTTTGTTTTCGGGCAAGAGTGCATTGACCCATCCAACTGCTGTCCCGATGTCGTCTTTGGTAAAAGATCCACCGATGCCATATCCGTCAAACGGTAGCGCACCCAGATCTCGTGCGGCTTGTTCACGCAAATCTTGGAACCTACCGCCTTGCACTACTCCGAACAATGCCTGCTTCTTTTCGGTGTCGAGTAATTCGTGTGCATCGAGACTACGCTTTGCCCATTCGTAGGTGCGAGCGAGCGACTTCTGTTGGTATTCATATGGCGCAGTCGGACTCGTGCATTCATCAAATGCAAATATCATATCTGCCCCGAGTTTCCATTGTGCGAGCATGGATGACTCTGGTGTAAAGAGGTGTTTGGATCCATCGAGATGGCTCTTGAATGTGACTCCTTCATCAGTAACTTGTGCGAGCTGGCCTTTGTTTACCGAAATGTTTTCCACTGCGTCCCCTGTCGCGACTTTAGATACTGCATTCCCAAATGCAGCTCCGAGCGAGAACGCCTGGAACCCTCCACTATCCGTCATCGTTGGACCATGCCAGTCCATAAATGGACCAAATCCTCCAGCTTTTGCAACAATATCTGCACCAGGTTGAAGATAGAGGTGATATGTATTTGCGAGCACGACTTGGGCACCGAGTGAGCGTATCTGTTCCGCAGTGAGTGACTTCACTGTCGCCTTGGTCCCCACCGTCACAAAAGCCGGAGTCTTGATAGATCCGTTTGGAGTCACTATTTCACCAGCGCGTGCAAGTGTACCGGCTAGTTTTTTCTCAATGGAGAATTTCATGCAACAACAGTATCACACTACCGCACGATCACCCACTTCAATGCCTGCAGATTGATCGGTGCTTTGGCGTAGAGTTTTTGGAATGGATCGCGGGGGTCAGTAGCAATGCGTTCGATCTCTGCAAGTACCGTTGAATGCGTACTTTGATATGCGATAAGGTCACCGACAGTGAACTGTACATCTCTCGGGAGTCGCACTTCGTATTCCCCACCACCGCGACCGATAAGTGTTACGGCAACACTACTGCCTGATGCAGTACCAGAAGTTGTTTTGCCTGGAGCACTAAACAACAAAACCGTTGCATGAGTATCAACTACATCAGTAACGGTGCCGAGTGCGATATCGTCAAAGGCGTACACTGTTTGACCAACCACAATAGTATCTGCTATACCGGCATCGATGACGAACGTATCGTAGAAAGATCTGTTGGGCAGCGTAACTACGTGTGCGAGTACTCCAGTAGGTCGAGGTGCTCGACCCAGCTCTGCTTTAAGCTCATCATTTTCTTGCATCAAAAGTTTTGCCGTTGTCAGTTGAGCATCATATGACTCAAGTGTTGTTTGTTGTTCAGTAATCTTTTTGACCAATACACTTCTCGGAAGCACTGCTGTGTAGATCGTTGTCGCTGAAGCAAGAGGTTTGTACGCAATAGTTTTATTGATAACCATTCTCGCTACCAACCATACAACAAGTATCCCTACGAGAATCCCCACAGCCCACCATATAGTGGACCCTAGGGAACGACGACGTTTGAATTGTTGTGAGTTATACGATGACATGTTCGTCGAGCGGTAAAATGACGCCTTTGTACTGTTCAAAATTTTCTAAAATAATTCCTGTTCCTCGCGCAACTGCAGAAAGTGGGTCCTGCGCGATATGTATAGGTAGCTCAAGTTCTGCTTCAAGCAATGCAGTAAGTCCTGGAAGTAATGCCCCTCCACCTGCCAGCATAATCCCACTTTGGATTATATCCGCCATCATTTCCGGAGGCGCAGTTTCTAATACTTCGCGAATACCAGTGAGCAAGAACCCAACCGGTCGTGTAAGCGCTTCGCGTATATCACCATCAGTGACCATCAATGCGCGTGGCAGACCTGTCACCAAATCGCGTCCACGCACTTCTATTTCTTGATATTCAGTCTCTATTGCAGATCCCAATGCAAGCTTCACGCTCTCTGCCGTTGGTTCACCAACAAGAAGTTTGAATTCATCTCGCAAGTACTCAATCACTCGTTCGTTGAAATGATCTCCTGCAATACGTAAGTTGAGCGAGCGTACAACTCCACCAAGCGCAATCAATGCGATGTCAGTTGTACCGCCACCAATATCGACCATGAATGTCGCCTTGGGATCAAGTACTGGCAGTCTGACACCAATAGCCGCAGCCATTGCTTCTTCGACGAGAAACACTTCGCGTGCTCCCGCATCTATTGCAGCATCGTACACTGCACGCATCTCGACGTTCGTCACTCCTGATGGTACGCCGATCACGACACGAGGACGAAAGAATTTCTTGGACATTTTTTCAGCCTTACGAATAAAGTACGCGAGCATTTCTTCGGTCATATCAAAGTCTGACACCACTCCTTCAATCAAAGGGCGGACAATAGATATATGCGCAGGTGTTTTGCCCCACATTTTCTTTGCTTCGTGACCGATAGCCACTATCTGCCCGGTCTTTTGGTTCACTGCAACAATAGACGGTTCATTGATGATGATGCCGTGCCCAGACAAATACACGAGTGTGTTGGCAGTACCGAGGTCGATACCGATATCATTTGAAAAGCGCTGATAAAAAGATTTAACCATTAAGTATGTCGAAAAGTTCTGCTGTTGTAACGATTCGACTGTCGCTACTTGTTCGCTCTTTTATTTCTACACCACCCTTTTCGAGACTGCGATCAGAGATCACCACGCGCAACGGCATACCGAGCAAGTCAGCATCGGCAAACTTCTCTCCTGCAGCAATGCCGTGCCGATCATCAAAGAGTACTTCAATGTTTCGTTCTTTCATTTGGTTGTATAGTTCTTCAGCAGCAATATGCGTTGCCGTGTTTGTACCGAGAACAAGTAAGTGAACACGAAACGGCGCAACAGACGCGGGCCATACCAATCCTTTATCATCAGCAAATATTTCTGTAAGAACTCCCACGAGGCGAGTAACCCCGACACCGTATGACCCCAAATAAATCGGTTGTTTAACTCCTTCTGCGTCAGTGAATGACAATCCCATTTGTTCACACTTCTCAGTACCAAAGGTAAATATATTTCCTACTTCAGCAGCTTTTTTCATTTCAAAATCTGCTTTTGTAGCACCGAGCTTTGCTAATGTCTCATCATTGTAGATTTCTTCATTGACCGCATAGTTGTCTTTGGTGTGTACGTAGATAATATCTTCCCCTGCTTCACAAATAGTTTGAAACTCGTGACTGAAATTATTGGTAAACGCCCCACCAGATGCGGAGGTTACATAGGTGATTGCACCCAAGCCCAATCGCTTGTATACATTGAGATATGCTTCGGTAGCTTGTGCATAGAACTTGTTATGATCTTCTTCTGTTGTACAAAATGAATACATATCTTTCATAACAAACTCACGACAACGCATGATACCGCTTTTTGCACGCACTTCATTGCGAAGTTTATTTTGAAATTGATGCACGTATTGAGGAAGTGTTTGATAGCTCGTGATATATGACTTCATCATTTCGATGATTGGTTCTTCATGAGACCAACCAAAACCTACTTCTGTTCCATTTTTCAATTGTGACTTGAACCAGATATCAACATTTTCATCACTCCATCGATCTGTACTTTCCCACACATCTTTGTTTTGAAGAGTGGCCATGATGATTTCTTGGGAACCGATACTTTCCATTTCTTCTGCCACAATTTTCTTTATTTTGTTGACTACGCGCAGACCAAGAGGGAGAAGTGCATATACACCAGCCATTTCTTTATGAATATATCCTGCTCGTATCAAAAGTTGAGCATTTTTGGCAGTCTCATCAGCAGGGCTTTCCTTCCGAGTTTTCGTAAATAGGTGAGTTTGTCGCATATGCTCTATATTCGCATATTTTAGGTAATAAAAAAAGCCTGCGATTTATCGCAGGCTAATAATTTGTTTTAAGGACTCTTTGATTATTATTCAATTGTAGGCGTACACCCGCGCCTCGTTTTTCGATATTGCTATCTATCCTTAAAGGGACTTTTACTATATTATTTTTATAAATTTTGTCAACTACCCCTCCTTGCCAAAACACCTTGTAAATGCTATTGTTTTCGAGTCCTTTTAGGATGAAATTATTCAGTAAATAAGGTGTGCTCCATAGATATATGGCAGGGTCAGTCGAATGATACCGGAAAGCGCATCTGCTTCAGATTGTTATGAAAAAAGAAATTACCTCAGAAGGCCTCATGGAGGCAGGTGTCCACTATGGATACTCACGTACTCGCCGCCACCCTACCGTTACACACTTCCTTTATGGAAATAAGAACGGGACAGATATTATCGATATCGACAAGACAATGAGTCAGCTTGAAGCTGCAACTACATTCATGGCACAACTCGGCGCTGCGGGCAAAACAGCCCTCTTTGTCGGTGTAAAACCAGAAGCTCGAAGTGCAGTTATCGAAGTGGCTTCATCATTACATCAGCCGTATGTGACTGAACGATGGATTGGGGGCATCCTCACGAACTTCTCAGAGATCAAGCGTCGTATTGAAAAACTCGAAAAAATGAAAGAAGAACGTGTATCTGGTGAATACGCAAAATACACAAAGAAAGAACAGCTCCTTCTCACTCGAGAAATGGAACGTCTCAACAAGTACTTCTCTGGTCTTCTTGGTGTAACCAAAATGCCTGATGTTATGGTTGTTGTTGATAGTAAAAAGGAGCACATTGCAGTACTCGAAGCGCGTAAAATGAATATTCCTGTTATTGCACTTGGTAACACCGACTGTAGTATCAAAGAAATCGAATACCCTATTATCTGTAACGACTCTTCAACTTCTAGTATCACCACAATTCTTGGTATACTTAAGCACGCTTTTCAAGGAGATAAGTAATACCGACGTTTTAATCATTAATCGCTCTTAAATAGAATACCTATGTCTACAATAACGACTGAACAAGTAAAGGAACTCCGCGATGCAACAAGTGTCTCCGTGATGCAATGCCGCAAAGCACTCGAAGAAGCTGATGGTGATATGGCAAAAGCAATGATCATCTTGCAGAAAAAAGGCGCTGAAATCGCTGGTAAAAAAAGTGATCGTGACGCATCTGATGGTCTGGTTATTGTTCGTACTGACGGTAAGCGTGCGCTCACACTGATCATGAACTGTGAGACTGACTTCGTTGCAAAAAACGATGACTTCATCGCACTCGCAAACAACCTTGCAGATATAGCATACAATGATGGCGAAGCAGTGGCACGAGCGCAGGCACCTGAACTCATCAATGCAGTTGTATTGAAAATCGGAGAAAATATCAAACTTGGATCTATCGATGAAGTAACTGGTGATGTTGTCGGGGCATATACTCACCACACTGGTAAAACAGCAACTATCGTTGTCCTTAATGGAGGAACTCCTGAAGTTGCAAAAGATATTGCAATGCATACTGCTGCTATGAAACCTACATATGTACAAACATCAGAAATCAGTGAAGCAGATCGAACACAAGTGATGGATGTCCTCAAAGCGGAAATGGATGCAATCGATAAGCCAGCTGAGATGAAAGAAAAAATCATGGAAGGCAAAATTGCGAGTTACTTCAAAGAACAAACGCTTACCGAGCAATCATTTTTCAAAATTCCTGAAAAGACTATCGCACAGTACGCAAAAGACAATGGTGCAACTGTTGAGAAGTTCGTGATGTATACTGTAGGTGCATGATTCTCGCACTCGGTATAACATTAGTAGTTCTTATCGTTGGGACGTGGATATATAGTATGTATATCTCTTGGAAAGCGACAGAGGGGGTTCCCTTGGCGCTTGTAGAAAGTACTACCTTTCTTGTGTTATGGCATCGTGCTACTCGCCTCTCACGTCGCGGACTCTATAGTACGCAGTTATTCAGCAAGAAAGTGTTTGATTGGAGTACACAGAAAACACGTTCAACCTTGGTGAAATTTTTCCCAACGTCTGCGCCATTGTTTGCAAAACGAGATATGATGACAGGACTTACCCATGGACCATCATCATACTTTCTCAAATCAATCTCAAAAAATGAGAAGAGTGCCTCTAAACGCTTGCCCAAAACTAAAAAAATGATATAGTCGTATGACCAATTACTCAGAGATACTGAGTAATACGCCAGAATAGCTCAGTTGGTAGAGCTCCCGTTTTGTAAACGGGTGGTCGTCGGTTCGAGCCCGACTTCTGGCTCCACATTTTCTCAATATATATTATTGATCACTCTCTATCTTGTACACTGACGGTGTGTACGTATTTGCTGCGTCCCACATCATCCATGAGTCGATACCAAGGTCATGAGCAGCCTGTATCTGCGCAGTTACCATCTCAGGTGTGTACAAGACTCCTCCTAGATCAAAATCTTGAAGCCAAGGTCGAAGCTTACTCTTGTCGATACCTGCTGCGGCAAGCTTTGCAATACCATCTGATAAGGATTTGTATATCACTTTATATGGCTCTGCGGCTGGTACAGGTATGCCATACGTGCCATTCCAAAAGTGTGAAGGGTATACCATGGGAGCAAGTGCATCTACCGACGGCGCAATGAGTGTTGCCTTCTGTCCGATACCGACATCATCAGATGCCGACATGGTTAACCCAAAAACATCAGCAGAAATAGGTATTCCGTCAGATCGCAAATCTGTATCAAGTCCGATAAAAAAATCTTGCATTGTTTCTGCGCGACTCTTGGTCAGATGTGACAAGTCGATCGCTTTGAGATCTCCATCAGAGGGAAAGCGTACATAGTCAAAGTTGATCTCATCAAAGCCTTGTGCGTATGCATCGCGCGCGATGGCTTGGACATGCTCGCGGACAGCAACACTATCAGCTCGTAACCATGCTATACCTTTGTAGTCTTTCCATACCAATCCTGTACTACTATTGTTATATGTATCTTCTGGGTGCACTGTTGCATAGTACGGGTCTTGGAATACCGTAACGCGCCCAATAACATAGATGCCACGGGAATGAAATGCATCAATAACTTCCTCAAGATCTCGAATACGTTTTGTACCAACACCTGTTGAGGCCAGAACTGGATCGAGTGGCATGTATGAGACTTTCCCTGTCGCATCTTTGATATCAATAACTACCGCATTTAAAATACTGTTGTCATAGAGATCAAGTATTTTTTGTAATCGTTTTGGAGTACCTGCAGTCCAAGCAGTTATGTAAATGCCATGCAGCGGTGACGGTGTGTTGATATGGTTTAGCGAGACACTCGACGCCAGGGCAATACCATTTTCAAACTGCAACGGCGCAACCGATGTTTCTAGGTTGGTATTAGATTGCACCGAAGTATCAATTTGAAGTATTTTCTCAGGACCGGTGACCTCAACAAAAAGCAGGAACGTGAGTATCGCGAGTATCCAGGGCACACTATGCTTATGATGAGTTTTTCCTACTACTGGATCCATGTACTAGCAGTATACAACCTTCGAGTTATTTTTTAGTAAGAAAACCTATTGCTCCGTACACTTTTCAGATGTATACATTTGTAATATTTGGTTACCTTTTATATCAGGCAACAACATCTTTTCGCCATCTTGAACACCTTCACGTAACACATATCGATGTTTTACTATTGATGTTCCAATAACGCTATAGATTTCTGCTTCCTTATTATTTGATCCTTCAACAGTGTATGAATACACCAAACGTAGCGTTTCTCCATCAGTCGTACCCAGAACCGTACCGACATACCCATTTGTCATATCTGGACCATGTTGAGTTCCCTTTTTTGTACCGCTAATAATTCCATTACTATGCGTGAGCATAAGGTGTTCTTCCACAGCATACGGGTCTGTGTCAGTTGCTTCATGCGTATAAACAAAACAATACTGAGCGTTGTCGATAAATGGTGCGTCAATAGTCACTGATGTTTTTGGTTTATAGGAAATAGCTATTATTAAGATACTAACGATTGCGATAACACTCCAGACAATAATTTTTTTCTTCATAATATATGTATTGAAAATAGTTATTAATTATTTCTTAGGTACGATACTTTCTGTTTTCGGAATAAGTACTGCGAGCTGATCGAGTGTTTTATACCCGTTATAGGTTATGCCATTAATAACAAGTGCGGGGAGATTTTCACCAATATTATAAATAGATACGAGTGCATCAATCGTTGAGAGATCTAAATTATAATCAAAAGCGTATACACGGATCGCGGGGTTGTTCTGTCGCAGCGCATCCAAAACATAGCTTTGTTTTACACAATCAGGACAGTCCAATTTGGTGCCGTAGAAGTAGAAGATGGAAATAGGAGTATGGTGACACGCCTCAGCAACGCGTTTTGTTAATAGGAAATCTCGAACTTCAAGCAAGGAATATTGTTTCTTGAATGTTTCAATATCTTGCGTGACATTGTTTTGTTCGCTATATGCAATTTTTTCTGCGAGACTTATCAGGTCTTTAGAAAATACAGAACTTGCGCTTTCATCACAGGTTCCTTCCTTCAGTAAATCAAACTGGGTTTCTGATGACAAAATATCAATGGATATTTTGTTTTGAACATCTTGTAGATTATTAAATTTTTGCTGGTTGATATATGCACTCAATGACCATGCAAAAACAAATATCCCTATCGTTAACAGAAAGACAAGAATGTATTTTGGAAAATGTTTTTTCATATAGTTATCGCCAACTTGGCTTGCGTCCAACGACTGAACTCCAGACAGCCTTCATCAACCAAAACGGAGCAATCACACTATACACAATAACATATGCAATGAGATACACCGGGTTCATTCTCTCATGTGCCATACGACTCCCAATAATCGTTGCGATAATAATAATACTGTAGAGTGCAGCAGTGATGAACAAGACTGTTTGCGCATTAATATAAAACCAGTCTAAGTTAATCATAAATGTACCTCCATGAATCCCAACAACACGCCACTGGGCAATTTTTTCAATTAGAAAAATAATAAGATTATAGAATATAGTGAAAAAGATATACACGGTTGCGGTAATAGAAACAATACCTGAAGGTAGTGTGAAAAATGAAAAGTTCCCATAAGATTTTCTGAAGATCATTCGTCTGTAATCAATAGTATTTTGAATGAAGCCATAGATCCACCGCACACGCTGCTTGAAAAGCTTTGGGATAGTGGCAGGTGCCACCGTAAATATGTGAGCGGTATGACAGTGACCAATCCGCATATGAGCTTCTTGCATACGATAGGCAATCTCCATATCTTCGGTGTTGTGTGCTTTTCGAAAACCTCCAAGTTTTTCAAAAACTTCACGTTTAAATACGGAGAACGGACCAGGAGTCACATGGATTGCACCAAGGTATGCGAGCATTTTTTTAACATAGATACCCATGTTGTATTCGACCTTCTGGATCTTTTGAATATGTGTCTTTGGTTTATAGATAATAATCGATGGTGCTACAGCCATGAGTTCTGGTTGCGTCTGAAACATGTAGATCATGCGCTTGAGTGCATCGGGTGCGACAAATGAGTCGGCGTCCAGACATGTCACAAAGTCACTGGTGGTGTTTTCTATACCGTAGTTCACGGCGGTATGTTTACCACCATTTTCCTTTTGGAAAATACTCACTTGAGGGTGATCCTTGTATTTGAGCATTTCTTGCCATGTAGTGTCGGTACTCCCATCATCCACTGCGATGACTTGCAACTTATCTTTAGGGTAGTCTAATGCAAGTAAACTTTCTAGTGTCGCATGTACAGTAGTATTTTCATTCCAGCATGGCACTATAATAGCTACTGATGGATGACGGGTGAGTTCAATCGATCGAGTAGTTTCTTTTGCGAGTTTTTTGCGGTGCTCAAGATAGGTTACAAAGAGAAAAACCTGTACATACAGGGCCAAAAACGTGATAGCGTAGGTCGCTATTTCTGCGATATTCATTGGCCAATACTAGCATTTTGTGCCTATTTTTTCAATGATTTTTCTATTCTTGGATATATGCTGTATACTTTTCATATGGAACCAAATACAACACAACAAACAACCGTACCCGAACCAAAAAAAACAGGCATTAGCCTCCCCGCTGCAATACTCAGTGGCGCCGTGATCATTGCAATCGCGCTCGTCGTTGCATTCGGCGGCAACAACAATACTGCACCAACTACAGGCACGACCCCTGAGCAACCCGCAGAGATCACGTCAGTTCCAAAGGATGTTGCAACAATACGAGCCGACGACCGCATACGCGGTGACGTTGCGACTGCACAGGTTGCAATCATCGAATACTCTGACTCAGACTGTCCGTTCTGTGAACGATTTCACACAACAATGCAGCAAGTCTTTTCTGAATACGACGGTCGTGTTGCATGGGTATATCGATATTTCCCGCTCACATCCCTTCACCCAAATGCAGCGACCGAAGCAGTCGCAATGGAGTGTGCTGCAGAGCTCGGTGGCAACACTGCGTTTAACAGCTATCTCGATGCTATCATCAAAATCACACTGACTCCTGATCCAAAAGCAAACGAACAGCTCACTACTATTGCCACTGGTCTCGGTATCGACAAAGCTGCGTTCACTTCTTGTATTAAAGGTACAACTGCATCAGACCGTGTTGCAGCCGACAGTGCCGAAGCACAAAAGATTGGTGCACAAGGAACACCGTTCTCTATCATCGTGAACTTGAAGACCGGCAAGCAAAAGATTATCCCTGGCGCATACCCTGTTGCAGATGTAAAAGCTGCTATTGACTCACTCTTGAAATAAATTCAAAAATAATATTGGAAATAAAAAAAGCCCCGTTTGTGCGGGGCTTTTTTATACCAGATATGTATTTAATCAAAATAGTTACGAAGTCTCTGGATTTTGTCGTTCTGACGAAGCTTCTCATGGACCTTGGCTTCGATCTGTCGGATACGTTCACGAGTGACACCGAACTCCTTACCGACTTCTTCCAACGTATGCTGCACGCCATCGATGAGGCCGTAACGCATTTCGAGGATGCGTTTCTCTTTGGGAGATATCTCTTCGAGTACGCCACGTATCGCGTCTTGGAGCATGCGACGTGATGCTTCTTGGTCAGGGCGGAGGATCTTGTCATCAGGAATGAATTCCCCGAAGGTAGACTTGTCTTCGTCATCCCCTATTGGTTGTTCAAGTGAACGAGTTTCTTGATTGATTTGTTCGATCACGTGTACCTTTTCAACTTCGATACCCATTTCATTTGCGATTTCTTCTGGTAGCGGATCTCTGCCCAGGTCTTGACCGAGACGTCGCACCACCTGCTTGTACTTACTAATGGTTTCAACCATATGCACCGGGATTCGAATAGTTCTCGACTGGTCTGCAAGAGCACGGGTAATAGACTGTCTGATCCACCACGTCGCATAGGTTGAAAATTTAAATCCTTTTGTATAGTCAAATTTTTCTACCGCCTTAAACAGTCCGATATTACCTTCCTGAATTAAATCAAGGAGTGTCAGGTCTGCTGTTCGATTTGCATATTTCTTTGCAATAGAAACAACGAGGCGCAAGTTCGATCGTGCGAGCAGGTTTTTGGCTTCCAAATCCCCTTGTTCAATACGTTTTGCGAGCTCTCGTTCTTGTGCCGCTACAATAAGTGGGTACTGTCCGATATCCTTGAGGTACATCTGCACAGAAGAAAACGAATGGCTTTCTTTTACATACTTACTCAAGTCCTCAGTACTATCAATATCGAGAAGGTTACCTCCCTCTAATACATCAATACCTGCAGTACCAAACTTCTCGTACAATTCATCAAGAAACATAATGTTGTTCTCGATGTCAGGAAATGTTTTTAAAATCTCATCATAAGTAATAAATCCACGTTTCTTGCCTTTGACAATAAGTTCATCTGCTTTTGCTTCGAGCTCTCGAAGTTTCTTTTCTGTATTTGCTTCACGGCGAGGACTTTGTCCTTCGTGTCGAATAGTGATAGGTTTTGGTTTATTTTTTAGTTCAACTTTTGCTTTCTTGGCAACTACTTTTTTGACAACCTTTTTTGGAGCGTGGGAAGTTTTTAAAATTACTTTCTTTTTTGGTGCAGATTTCTTTGCTGCTTTGCTTGGTATTGCCCGACTCTTTGGAGTTGGTTTTTTCGTTGTATTTGATTTTGAAACGGCTTTCTTTACGTTTGGTTTTTTATTTGGCATACACGTGCGGTTGTTACTATACATTACTAAAATCTATCCACATGTCAATGCTCCATCACAGCGGTGTGTGACGGCGCTGATTGAGCATATGTAATTTTGTCATCAATAGGTGCGCAGCACTATCGTCATGTGATCGTTCAGCTTCTTCGAGTTTGTGACCCAGTGTCGTTCGAATAGTGGCATAAAATTTTTCGATAAGTTTACTGAAAAGCTCTTGTACCACCATATCTCGCTCCGCTTCGGGAAGTGTTCCATAATCACGTTCGACGATAGAAAATAGTTGCGTCAAACGTTCTGCATCGATAGGTGGAAATGTGTACTGTTCATCTTCAAAGAGTGTTTTTTCCAGAGTATTTTTATATTCAGTACTTTTTTCAGAAGGATATCGTAGCACGATTGCCATAAATCTTTCTTCTACTGTAATAGTCTCACGTGTCATTGTTTCAATAATTTCTTTTTGTGTTCCCGGCTGCGCAGCAGTGAATAATAACAACTCTCTCGCAATATCTGTAGCGGGAATCGATAGTTCTTTGGCGATTGCTTCGATATATCTCCCTTGTTCTATAGGAGAACGAACCTGAGCAAGAAATGGAAATAACCGATCCCTTAGAACGTGCGTGAGCGAATGAGCAGATATTTCATGTTGTTTAATCGAACGTAGTTGATGCAAAATGAAATGCTGACTTTCTTTAAGAAGTTTTTTCCATGCTTCTCCTCCGTTTGCCTGAATATAATCTGCAGGATCTACACCTATAGGCATGGGTACAACCTTTGGATTCATTCCCAACCTTAATGCAACAATCGCTGCACGATCAACCGCTTTTTGTCCTGCGACATCTCCATCAAATGCCAAAAATACATTTGAAGTAAGTCGAGCAAGTACGGCAAGGTTTGCTGTAGGGTCATTTGCAGCTGCATCTGAAACAGCGGTTCCTGATGTTGCAACAGTATTTCGAAACCCTGCCTGATGTGCGAGTACACAATCTATTTGCCCTTCCACTAAGATTGCAAAGTTATGTTGTCGTATTGATGCCTTGGCTTTATCAAAACCAAACAATACGCGAGATTTTTGAAACAATTCTGTTTCAGGTGAATTGAGATATTTTGGACTTTGTGAATCAGTCTGTGTATCTGCAGGATACAATCTTCCCGAAAACCCAACAACGCGTCCCGACGCATCCATCAACGGAAACATAACTCGTTTACGAAAACGATCATAGTACCCCTTGTCTGTTTTTTTAATAAGACCTGCTCGTTCAGCAATAGCGGCACTAGCATCGTTGGTCATACTGTTAGCAACAAAACGCCATTCGTCGGGAACATATCCAATACGGAATGCTTTCATCGTCGCATCATTAATGCCACGACTTTTGAGGTACTCCAATGCAGTGCTGTTACGAGAAAGTTCTTGTTGATATTTTGTCGTTGTAGATTCAAGTACTTCGTAGAGTGGGTCCGCACTTTCGCGCTGAACCAACTCTCGCGTCAAAACAACACCGGCTCTATCGGCAAGTATTTTGAGTGCGCCCTTTTTATCTACCCCTTCAAATTGCTCAACAAATGTAAAAATGTCTCCTTTGGCTCCACATCCAAAACAGTAGTACAACCCACGTTCAGGAGAAACTGAGAACGAAGCAGAACGCTCATTGTGAAATGGGCATTTTGCCTTGAACTGGCTTCCAGACGCAGTGAGCGTAATGTATGTTGAGAGGACGTCGGTAATAGGCAGGCGATCTTTGATAGTGTCGAAGACCGTTTGCATTATTAGTCTTGTTCTCGGTTAGCGTCGATGTTGACGTTGAGCGCTCGTCGATCTTTGAATCCAGTACCTGCGGGAATAAGTCTTCCAACAGTAACATTTTCTTTGAGACCTCGAAGGTTATCAACTCCACCCTTCACTGCGTTAGCAATAAGGACACGGTTTGTGTTTTGGAATGAGGCAGCTGAGATCCATGATTTCGCATTGAGCGCAGTTTGTGTAATACCAAGAATCATGAGATCACCTTTTGCTTCACGAAGACCTTGTGCTTTCATCCGTCCGTTTTCATCAAGGAGTTCTGCCATTTCCACAATTTCTCCTGGTGAGAATGATGTGTCTCCTGCATCCTTGATTTTACGTCGTGAGAACATTTGTCGAATAATAATCTCCAAATGCTTTCGAGCAATAGAAGCGCCTTGTAGTTCATACACTTTAGAGATTTCGCGGATGATATAGTCTTCAGCCATTTCTTTACCACCAAATGCATATACATCTTTGATATTCGCAGAACCATCAGTGAGGAGCTCACCTTGCTGTACGTCTTGACCAACCTTGACGATTGGAACACGTCGAGCATTAATAGCGTAATCAACAGATTCCTTGTTGCCTTCAGTTTTATCGCTCATAACAGAAATAATCTTTTCACTTCCGTTTTCTTTGATCTCACTAACCGTTCCTGCAAATTTTGCAACAACAGCAGGGTTCTTGATTTCGCGACACTCAAAGATTTCTTCGACTCGAGGGAGACCCGCAGTAATGTCGACACCAGCAAGACCTCCGGCGTGGAAGGTTCGAAGTGTTAACTGTGTTCCTGGTTCTCCAATCGCTTGGGCCGCAACGATACCAACAGATTCACCACGATCAACGAGGTGGTTTCGGCCGAGGTCGAGGCCGTAACACTGTCGACAAATACCGTACACTGTTTTACAGATCATTGGTGTGCGAACAAATACTTCTGTTGCACCTTTTGCTTCTATTTCTAGTGCTTCATCCCGAGTAATCATGTGCCCACGCTTAAACAGTGTTGTTCCGTCAGGAAGCATGATTTCCTTTGCAAGCACCCGTCCTCGAATAGTCTTTGAAATTGGAATTTCAAATCCAGAAATGATTTCTTTTGTCACACGCTTTGAAGCCTTGGTACCACAATCGTCTTCAGTAACGATCAAGTCTTGCGCAACATCAACGAGACGTCGTGTCAGATACCCAGCTCGAGCGGTGTTAAGCGCAGTATCGGCAAGACCTTTTCGTGAACCGTGAGTCGTAATAAAGTATTCAAGCGGAGAGAGTCCTTCTTTGTAAGATGGAATAATCGGGAAGTCGATAGTGCGCCCCGTTGTGTTCTGAATCAACCCTTTCATACCAGCCATCTGTGTCACGTTCGATACAGTACCTCGAGCTCCAGAAGTGATCATGTCATAGACAGAACTGTGCATCTTGATAGTGTTTGGTAATGCTTTTTCGATTTCTGCTTTTGCCTTGTTCCAGATAGTGAGGACACTTTGATATCGTTCTTCATCAGAGAGCAATCCGTCTTCAAATTGATTTTTAACTTCTTGTTCCATTGCTCGGTGCTTTGCAATAATTGCTGGTTTTTCAGCAGGAACAATCACGTTATCAATACCCCATGTTGTACCAGATTTTGTTGCATACTTATATCCGAATGTTTTGATTCTATCCAAGATAGCAGCGATAGGATCAACACCGTACTTTGAAATAAGGTTATCTACAATGGTTACCATTTTCTTGGATGTCATTTCTTCGTTCATGTACGGGAAGTCAGCTGGCAAGATAGCGTTGAACAAAAGGCGTCCAACAGTAGTCTCAAAAGGCTTGTTCCCAAATAGTGTATATTTTTCAGAACCAGTTCCTAGAACAAATATTTTTGCACGATACGATACGACATCATGGTCACTAGTAAGAATTGTGTCATTTGGACTTGAGAAATACATACCTTCACCTTTTTCACCATCAACCGTTGATGTCATCCAGTAACATCCCAACACAATGTCGAGAAGTTTTGAAGAAACAATCGGATCTCCGTTTTGTGGCTTGAGCAAGTTCTTGTCTGCTGAAATAAGTGAGGCAGCCTCAGCTTGTGAAGTGACTGACAATGGAAGATATACACCCATTTGGTCACCGTCGAAGTCAGCGTTAAATGCAGGACAAACGAGCGGGTGCACTTGGATTGCATTACCTTCAATCAATACCGGCATAAATGCCTGAATACCGAGACGGTGAAGTGTTGGAGCACGGTTCAAGAGAACATATTTACCCTTAATACATTCTTCAAGTATTGCCCAGACTTCTGGAATACCTTCTTCAATAAGTTTATTTGCACCGCGAATGTTATACGCGAGTTCTCGCATAATAATCTTGGAAATCACGAATGGTCGGAAAAGTTCAAGTGCCATATGTTTCGGAAGTCCACATTGATTGAGGCGAAGTGTTGGCCCTACAACGATTACTGAACGCGCTGAATAGTCAACACGCTTACCGAGCAAGTTCTGACGAAAGAGACCTTGCTTTGATTTGAGGTTATCTGAGAGAGATTTCAATGCACGACGTTGTGCTTGTGACATCGCAGGAGAGTCTTGACCAGCGATTGAGTTATCAATCAATGCGTCTACTGCTTCTTGCAAAATACGTTTTTCATTACGCAAGATCACGTCCGGTGCACCAATTTCTTTAAGTTTCTTGAGACGATTGTTACGGTTGATAACACGTCGGTACAAGTCGTTTACATCTGATGTTGCGTGGCGTCCACCTTCCAATGCAACCATTGGACGAATTGCTGGAGGAATAACAGGGATAACAGTCAAGAACATCCATTCAGGACGAATGTTGGCATATATCATGCTTCGAATAAGTGCCAAACGTTTCTGAAGTTTTTCTCTTTCAGCAGCACCCGCTTTCTCAAGAGATTTTTCTGTCTGCGCTTTTAGTTTCTCAAGATCGATATTTTGGAAAAGCTGAAAGATTGCTTCAGCTCCAATGTTTGCCTCAAAACTTGAACCATATTTCAATGAGAAATGATGGTATGAGAGTTCATTAAGAACTTTCCCAACACGAATTTCTGCAATTTCTTTTTTTGTATTAAGCAGCAGTGTTTTAAGCTTTTCTTTTGTTTCATCATCTGCTGCATTTTTTACTTTATTTTTAAATTCAGCTTCGAGATCTGCAACAACACGAGATTTTTCTTCCTCGTGTACGACGGTAATAATATATCCGGCGAAGTACACAACCTTTTCAAGGTCAGCAAGAGAAACGTTGAGCAAAATACTCATTCGTGATGGTACACCGCGAAGGAACCAGATGTGCGCAACAGGAGATGCAAGTTCGATGTGACCCATGCGTTCTCGACGAACGATAGATTGTGTTACTTCAACACCACATTTCTCACAGATAATACCTGCGTATCGAATACGCTTATATTTTCCACAGTAACATTCATAATCTTTTTCTGGACCGAATATACGTTCATCAAAGAGGCCGCCACGTTCACTTCGTGAGGTACGGTAGTTAATGGTTTCTGGCTTGGTGACTTCACCATAAGACCACTCACGAATGCGTTCTGGACTTGCGAGTTTGAGAACGATTTGATCAAAGTTTGTTGTATCGAGTGTTTTCATATATATAAGTGAAGTTGATTACGCAGATACGTCGGTGTCTGTTGCTGATAATGAAACGGTTGGGAGCACTTTAGATCTATTGAGTTCCACATCGAGTGCCAATCCTCGGAGATAGTTCAACATCACCATGAAGGATGCAGGTGTGTTTGGTTCTCGAATCGGTTCACCCTTAATAATCGAATCAAACGTTGCGGCACGTCCTCGGATATCATCAGATTTGATGGTAAGCATTTCTCGTAATATATGAGAAGCACCATACCCTTCGAGTGCCCAGACCTCCATTTCTCCGAAACGCTGTCCTCCACCTTGTGCTTTACCACCGAGCGGTTGCTGTGTAATAAGAGAGTACGGACCAATAGATCGCATGTGAATCTTGTCTTCAACCATGTGGTGAAGTTTCAAGATATACATGTAGCCGACAGCAATATCTTGTTCATATTTCTCACCAGTACGTCCATCGAAAAGTGGAACACATCCTGATGCAGGGAATCCAGCCTCAACGAGCTCTGCCTTGATTTCAGCATCAGTTGCCCCAGAAAACGGTGGGACGATTGCTTGGTACCCAAGTTCATGTGCAGCCATTCCAAGGTGAAGCTCAAGAATTTGTCCAAGGTTCATACGTGATGGCACACCTAAAGGAGTGAGCACTACGTCTACCGGAGTTCCATCTGCCATATATGGCATATCTTCTTCTGGTAGTACTACAGAGATAACTCCTTTGTTTCCGTGTCGTCCAGCGAGCTTGTCCCCGACCGAAATATTTCGCAGTTGCGCAACTTCAATAACGATTTTCTTTATGACACCTGATTCTAGTGAGTGTCCCTGATCTCGAGAAAATACTTTGACACGAATAATACGTCCGCGCTTTCCATGATCCATTTTCAATGATGTATCTTTTACATCACGTGCCTTCTCCGCAAAGATACTTCGGAGCAATCGTTCTTCTGGAGTAAGTTCAGTCTCACCTTTTGGTGTAATTTTACCAACCAATATATCGCCTTCTTTTACTTCCGCTCCAACACGAATGATTCCTTCTTCATCGAGGTCCTTGAGACGCGCTTCACCCACGTTTGGGATATCGCGTGTCGTAATTTCGGGGCCAAGCTTAGTATCACGCACAACGGAAGTGAATTCAGCAATGTACATTGAGGTAAATTTTGAATCCTTGATGAGACGTTCTGAAAGAATGATCGCATCTTCGAAGTTGTTACCGTTCCACGACATGAATGCAACACGCATGTTTTGTCCGAGCGCAATTTGTCCATTGTCAGTAGTAGATGTGTCAGCCAGAAGTTGTCCTTTCTTGACTTTTTGTCCGAGAGAAACAACTGGTCGTTGATGAAATGCATTGAATGAGTTTGTTCGCTGGAAGTTCACGAGTGTGTATGTGTGATCTTTGTTTGTCTTGTCATTTTTAACGGTGACCTTTGTTGCGTCCACTGCGGTTACTTCTCCTGCTTCTTCAGCCATCACAAGACGTCCAGAATACGGTGCGGCACTTTCTTCCATACCAGTTGCAACAAATGGAGCTTCTGGTCTGATAACCGGTACTGCCTGTTTTTGCATGTTACTTCCCATCAATGCACGGTTTGCATCATTGTGTTCCAAAAATGGAATCATGCCTGTTGCAACAGAGAACGCCTGGTTTGGTGCTACGTCGATGAAGTCAACATCTTTTTTGTCGACAATACCAGGACTTGTTTTAATACGAGCTTCAACGCGATCAGGAAGATTCCCCTTATCATCTATACGCATACCAGCGTGCGCAATATTGTATTTCTCTTCTTCAGCAGCATTCAAGTACACGATCTCGTCAGTGATTTTGCCACCTTTTACTTTCGCATACGGAGTTTCGATAATACCGAATTCGTTGATGTGCGCGTAGATTGCAAGACGTAAGATCAAACCGATGTTTGGACCTTCAGGTGTGTGGATAGGACAAACACGACCATAGTGAGACGTGTGTACATCGCGAACTTCAAGCGTTGCTCGTTCTCGAGTGAGTCCTCCGGGACCAAGAGCTGAGACAGTGCGCAACTCTTCGATTTCAGCGAGGATGTTGTCCTGTTGCATGAACTGTGAGAGCTGGTTGGTCGTAAAGAATTCCTTGATACGAGCCTGGAGTGGGCGCTGGTTAACGACCTGTATTGGGAGTGCATTTGCTGCATCAATAGTACTCATACGATCTTGCACATTTCGCTTGATCTGAGTAAATCCCATATAAATTTTTGCTTGAAGCAATTCACCGACAAATCGAACTCGTCGACTTGAGAGGTTGTCGATGTCATCTGCATGACTTCCAGGAGTAGTATTGAGCGCGATGATATTGTCGATAATGATAGCAAGATCAGTCGCAGAGAGCGTTTTTTGCTCCATAGACTTCTCTGACATGTCGAGTTCGAAACGCTTGTTAAAACGGAATCGTCCAACCTGAGAAAGGTCATATCGTTCTTCACCAAACAGTGTGTTAACGAAATCTCGAGCGTTATCAGCATTGGCAAGATCGCCATCGCGAAGTTTTCGATAGATTTCTACATATGCGTCAGACTGAGTTTTTACGAGATCTTTTTCTATAGCGAGTTCAATGTACTTGAGAGATGCTTCATTTTTAAACTGTGCCTTGATGAGCTCATCTGTTGTGAGACCTAGAGCACGAAGAAGAGTAATAATTGAAAACTTTCGCTTCTTGTCGATACGAACAAAAATTTCCTGACTTGGATCAGATTCGATTTCAATCCATACCCCTCGGTTTGGAATAATTTTGGCACCAAAGAATCGCTTGCCCTTTACTTCAAGTTCAGTGAAAAATACCCCAGAAGAACGTGAGAGTTGCGGAATCAATGAACGCTCAACTCCGTTGATGATAAATGTTCCATGATTGGTCATTACTGGAATGTCAGACATGAAAATTTCCTGCTCCTTTTCAGAACCAGTTTGTTTGTTGGTGAGTTTGATGCGAGCCTTGAGTTGTGTTTCGAGAGAGAGTTTATTTTCTTTGGCGTAGTGTTCGTCAAATGTAGGAGCAACGAGATGAAACGATACCAAGTCGAGT
The DNA here is from genome assembly GCA_964473175.1 of uncultured Candidatus Saccharibacteria bacterium. GTDB lineage: Bacteria > Patescibacteriota > Minisyncoccia > Phycocordibacterales > UBA9973 > UBA4124. The sequence goes on from CAYYNN010000001.1 coordinate 188,166, forward strand.
TGAAACTTTTTGCCAGAATAATCCTGAATAGGAGTGAATTCTTTAAAGACTGCTTTAATACCCTTTTCGATCAACCAATTGTATGAATCGATTTGGTGTTGAATGAGGTTTGGAAATTCAACGAGAGGCTTTTTGTACTTAGAAAAGTACTTTTTGGGAAGTGCTCCAGTTGTTACGTGCGCAGTGGTTTTTGATTTGGCCATGGGTATTATGAATGTATATAAACGAAAAAATGCCGGCCTCGCTGCGAGGTGGCTTACTTTGTAAACTCTTCTAATAAAATACAGATTGCAATCGTAACTCTTCCGTAGGCTGTAAGGTTGGCAGTGTACTAGACGAGCTAAAAATTGTCAATAAAAAAGCCCCACATTGCTGTGAGGCTTCTACTTACTAATCATCAAACGTTACATTACTTTCAGAGGAAATTTAAAATCCGAGATGTTCTCATCAAACATTTTATATGTAGGCTCAAGACTGCTTTGAGGTATGTTATATTGCTCGCCTTTGAGTGGCCATTTGAAATTTGGATCATTTTCATCAAAAATCCGATATTTTGGCACCATTGATATTTGCGGAATTGTTGTCAATTCACCTGAAAAATCAACTTCCATTGTTTGCTGATATTCTGGACGATTCTTATATGAAAGCTTGCGTTTGCGTTTTGTCTTTATTAGTGTACTTTCCATAAACTGTCGATTTATTGATTTAATTTATATTAGCACATATAGATATATGTGTCAATAGTACTCAAAAACCTTTTTAGTGGTCTTTTGTGAAGGACGATTTAAACATTATCGCATTGCATTTAAAATACCATAATTTATAAAATAGTCAATATTTCTCTTATTTCCCTTCTTTTTGCTGCGAACGCCATTCGTCGATCTTTTTGTGATCACCTGTTGTTAACACCTTGGGTACACGATGTTTTTTACCTTTATACATAAGTATTTCTGGTCGTGTGTACACTCTTGGGCTCGCAATACGAGTTTCTTCTACGGATTCTCCTTTACCGAGTACTCCGGGTATTTGTCGAGAGATAGCATCAGTCATCGTAAGTGCGGGTAGTTCCCCACCAGTCACTGTGTAGTTCCCCACGCTATATTCATCGGCTTTGAGTATTTTGCGTACACGATCGTCGACTCCTTCGTACCTACCGCAGATAAACACAATATCAGTGTATTGTTTGGCAAATTTTACCGCTACGCTGTTATCGAAAAGCTTACCGCTTGGTGAAAGCTGTATGACTTTTACCTTCCCCCCTTTTTTCATTTTGAGTTTTCCAAACGCATTGAGTATCGGTTCGGCAGTCATGACCATACCAGGCCCTCCACCATAGGGACGTTCATCGGTTTTGCGGTGTGTATCTTTGCTATATTCGCGGATATTTTTGACCTCAAAAGAAATAAGCTTTTTTTCAGATGCCCGTTTCAATATAGACTCGGTGACATACGAGTTGATCATCTCCGGGAAAATAGTGAGAAAATGGAATTTCATGAAATAACAATACAATATTTTGAAGATAAGTCAAAATAAAAAAACAGAACCTAGGGGTTCTGTTTCCTTGCATACAAATTATTCATTAATCACGTGCGACTCACTACCATTAAATTCTATGACAGCATATCCGTATGTAGAAACCCGATGTAGGATTTCAATACGATTATAGTCCAGATAGCGGTCATACGCGGTCCATGTATTGCTGTAACGATACCGCTGCTGCGAAACACAAAGCTGATGATTGTCCCATCCGTAATATATACGGTGACAACCTTCATCTTGATTGGTAATTACTATTTTAGTGATACTTGCGCCTGCACACCATGAAGGTTGCGTACTACAGAACAAAATCTGATCAAGAAGCGGCTTTTCAATGCACGCCGGCATCGTAATTGTAAAAATAACCATCAATGAAAGATATAGTTTTTTCATTATTCATTTTTTTAGTAAAGAAATATTTTATCGAGTATAGATTACCTGTATTTTTATTACTGTCAATTAAAAAACCCTTTGTAGAATTAAGGGTTTTTTAATACATTATTTATAAATCTTTGAGATCTGCCATCGCATCGTCGAGATTTGCGACGTCAGGTTGCTTTTCATAACCTTCTGGTTCATTGATTTTGAGGTTAACACGAGCGTTATTTTTCATTCCTACTACCCTCAAAAGAGTGCGTATTGCCTTGGCAGTGTTACCGGAACGACCAATAATCTTACCCATGTCGTTTTGGTTAACTGACAGCGTCATGAGCACGCCCATTTCGTCTACTGTACGGTCAATATGTACTTCTTCCGGCTTTTCTACTAATGCTTTTACGACAGTTTCGAGGAATTCTTTATCATTCATGGGTGGTTTTGGAAATCTGGTAATCAGTGGTATCTACTTGCTTAGTATACTAGACGTATCATAAAAATAAAAAGCGTACAATTTTTGAGTGTCTGGTGAACTGACCCGAGGACCGAAAAAAGTGTACGCTTTTTATTTTTTGTAATGAAATATTATTTCTTCTTCAGTTCCTTTCGTTTTACTGTTGGAGATTTCTTTGAAAGTACGTTTTTCTTCTTTCCTTCGATAATACCTTGCTTAACAAGCATATTGTGAGCAGAAGGAGAAACTTGCGCACCGTTCTTGATCCAATGTTTTACCCGATCTCCATCGAATGATACTGAATCACTTTTTACAGTGTGCGTACCGAGAATTTCCAAAAATTTACCACTCTGAGCGGCATTTTTACTATCAGTAACTACCAAACGAAATGCTGGTGCATTCTTGCGGCCGATACGTTGTAATCTGATCTTTAACATGTAGCGTCGATAGTAGCAGACAACGCTACTATAGTCAAACAATTCTATACATAACAGTACCCCCATGGTACAGTGAGGCAATGGAAAATCTCAACATTGATGCAGTTTTTGAAGGCACAATCAATATCTCAAGTAAAAGTGTCGGCTATGTTCGTATTCGCGATCTCGGTATTGCCATAGAGGTTCCTCGCGAATCATTAAATCGCGCATTTCATGGAGATATCGTAAAAGTAGTTGTTACTGCCCTTCCACCAATGGCAAACCCCGCAGGGAAAGTCGTTGAAATCGTCCGCCGTGCCAAGGTTGGATATTCTGGCACCCTGAACTTTGAGCATGGAGCACACTGCATTGTGACCAATGATGGTCGTATGTACACACCTATTACTATTCCAGATACAAAGCTTGCTGGAGCAAAGCAAGGTGACAAAGTGTTCTGTGCTATTACCGATTGGCCTGACCCGATGAAGTCCCCTACTGGTGAAGTGATGAAAGTCCTTGGAAAGCCTTTGGAAAACAATGCGGAAATGCTTTCTCTTGCATTAGAAAAAGGATTTGATACCGATTACCCACCAGCGGTTGATGCTGAAGCTCTCGCGATCAAAGAACACGGTATTTCAGAAGATGAAAAGAACGGTCGTCGAGACTTCCGCCAGATTGCGACATTCACTATTGACCCCGAAGATGCCAAGGATTTTGATGATGCGATTTCTTTGCAGTTTCTTGACGAAGGGAAAATAGAAGTTGGTATCCACATTGCCGATGTATCGCATTATGTTCGTCCGGACAGCGCACTTGATACTGAAGCATACCGACGCGCAACAAGTGTGTATCTTGTTGACCGAACAATACCCATGCTCCCCGAAGCATTATCCAACGATTTGTGTTCACTGAACCCAAATGTAGACCGCCTCACCATGTCTGCAGTATTTACTATTGATGCAGGTATGAATGTTGTCGATGAATGGTACGGCAAAACGGTTATTCATTCAGCACAACGATTCTCCTATGAAAGTGCTCAAAAAGTACTTGATACAAAAGATGGCCCCTACCTACAAGAACTTGAAGCGGCCCTTGCTATCGCAATACACTTAGAGAAAAAGCGTTTTGAAGATGGAGCCATGATGCTCGATACTCAAGAAGTGAAGTTCAAACTTGATGCAAATGGCGTACCGCTGTCTGCATACGTCAAAGAACGAGGGTCGACACATCATATGATCGAAGAACTCATGTTGCTGGCAAATAGAAAGGTGGCGGAGTTTATAACAAAAGGTGACACAGACAACTCACGTATTTTTGTGTATCGTATTCACGATGCTCCAGACCCTGAGCGCATGGAAGACCTCAAGCTCTTTTTGAAACGAATGGGACATGTGTTACCGGTCAATGATGATGGTATCATTCCTGCCCGTGCACTCAACGAGCTTGTACGCTCTCTGGAAGGAAAGCCTGAGAAAGAAACAATACAAACAGCTATTGTTCGATCAATGGCAAAAGCTATTTATAGTACCAAAAATATCGGTCACTATGGACTTGCCTTTGAATTCTATACTCATTTCACCTCACCTATTCGACGGTATCCTGACACTATTGTCCATAGGCTACTGACAGAATATTTAAACCACGGACATATTCCGAAAGAACTATGGGAATACTACGATCGTGCCTGTCTTCACTCATCTATTCGTGAAAAAGAGGCGGCTGACGCAGAACGCGCATCGATCAAGTACAAACAAGTCGAATACATGTCGACTCGTGTTGGACAACTCTTTGACGGTACCGTTACCGGAGTATCTCAAAACGGTCTTTTTGTTGAAGAAAAACAAACCAAATGTGAAGGTATGGTGCGACTTCGAGATATTGGGAATGATTATTTTGAATACAATGATAAAGAACTCGCTATTATCGGAAGAAAGAGTCGTAAAACATTTCGTATTGGAGATTCACTCCGGTTCAAAGTTACCAATGCTGATATAGTAAAACGAATGCTCGATTACGCATTAGTATAGTTCTATGCGAAGTATATTTTTTATTATTAGCAGCATACTCATTGTTGGAAGTATTCTTTTTACCGGAGTACTCTGGGCAGAAGCCCCGACTGATATATATGTCACTTCAAAATCTACTCCAACGAACATCACGATCGGATGGGTTGGTGACATGGTGCCCAGTATTGATGAGCAGTACAATGAAAATGTTTTTTTCACTGTTAGTACTGAGTTACAGAAGCCTGACCTCATGATCGGTAACTTAGAGGGAACATTTGCTAACCCAACTCGCCTCGACAAATGTCGGTTTATCCTTACTCTGTGTCATGCATTTCGCGGAGACATATCGTTTGCATATGCCATCAAAAGCGCCGGTTTTGACCTGGTATCTCTCGTAAACAACCATTCATATGACTATATGAAAGAAGGGTTGGAAGATACCGAAACAGTTCTCACTGAAGCAGGTATCGCATACATATCTCCTACCAAGCCCTCGACGAGTATCGTTATCAAAGATACCAAGATAGGCATCCTAGCGTTATCAAGTACCGAACCGTCAAAAACGATTACTGATTATACTTTTATACAAAAAGAAGTTGTATTACTCAAAGAAACAAACGATTTTGTGATCGTTATTTTCCATGGTGGTGCTGAAGGTGCCGACAAAACAATAGTTCCGGGTGTAACTGAATATATGGGTACTGAAGACCGTGGCAATGTTGAACTGATGGCACATACTGCGGTGGATGCCGGTGCAGATCTCGTACTCGGTTCTGGCCCCCATGTGTTGCGCAAAATAGAAACATATAGCAATACTCCTATTGCTTACTCCCTGGGTAATTTTGTCGGTGCAAATCGTAAACTCACCACTACGGGCATCCTCGGAACATCAGGTATTTTTACTGCAACCTTGCAAAAAGATACTCCAACGACCTATGATTTCACTTCTGTACGCCTTTCTCCTGAAGGTGTCCCCGCTATTGACCCCTTCCAGCAAGGGAAATATTTGATTGATAGTTTGTAATAATCTGATATTGCCCACAAGACCCTGTCGTGCTATCATAGAAACGTTTCACCTATGGCACATACTCTGCATCTCATCCAGATTATCTCAAGTTTATTTCTTATAGCACTCGTACTCCTTCAACGGACACAGGGTGATATGGGAAGTTCACTCGGAGATAACGCGTCAATATTCCAAACTCGTCGGGGAGCCGAACGCTTTTTGTTCTTGCTCACTGTCGCTATGGCGGTAATATTCATTGGATCTAGTCTCGCAGTTATCATTCTCTAGTCTTTAGAGTAGTCCTACTGGTGGTACGTCATGTATGGCGACATCATTTTTTTCATTCTTCAAACAACATAAGCTCCCCTCTCGTGCAACGCTGAAAAAGTTTCTTGCGCGCCCTCTATCGTGGTATGGAGTCATACTCTATGCACTTATTTTTTCTATACTGATTGCTACATATCTACTGATTTTAAGCATCAATAGTTTGTTCCTTGTTACAATACCCGCAAAAGGAGGAACGATTGTCGAGGGAGTCATTGGTGCGCCACACGTGATCAACCCAGTACTTGCAACAACTGAAACCGACAAAGATCTTGTTCGTCTTATTTTTAGTGGTCTATTAAAACCAGCACCTGATGGCACCTACGTTCCTGATCTCGCCAAATCTTATACCGTTTCGCCGGATGGATTGGTGTACACCTTTACCCTTAGAGAAAACCTCAAATGGAGTGATGGCAAACCTATCACCTCAAGTGATATCGGATTTACTATGTCTAAACTAGTAGACTCTTCGCTTTCTTCTCATCCGTTTTGGCAAAGCCTCACGGTATCTCTTCCTGATGCAAATACCGTAGTGTATACACTCACCGAACCGAGACAAGACATGCTCGAACATGCAGCTATAGGTATTCTTCCGCAACATATTTGGGGAGATATGGATAATGAAACCTTTGCCAACACATCCAGAAACTTACGTCCCGTTGGAAGTGGTCCATACAAATATTCATCTATGCACGATACCAACAGCGTGGTGACAGAAATAACATTAAAGAAAAATTCACACGCTGTTTCATCTTCATATATCGATACCTATGTTCTCCGTTTCTTTGCCAACCAAACTGATTTATTGTCTGCAATACATAAAGGGACAATTGACCTCACCCTTGCGGCGGATAGTACAACTGCCGCCCAAGTTACTGCAAAAAACTTCATTCTAGATAAAATAGAAACACCGGAAACCATTGCCGTGTTTCAGTTACGCAATGTACTATTTTTTAGCGGATCATTTGAGCACATCGTCGATCAAGCAATTGACAAAAATGTTATTCTTGATACAGTACAAAACGGTTATGGAATACTCCCCAGTGTTTCATTGAGTGCTCCGTCTCATGACGACACTATCTCAAAGCTCGAAGCATTAGGATATGTGTACTCAAATGAAGTCTTACGCAAGAATGGCACTGCGGTGAGCTTCCCTGTAGCAGTTGAGAACAACCCTATCCTATTGCAAGCAGCTCGCGAGTTAAGCGATCAACTTGCGACTATTGGTATCACTATGACCATCAAGGCATTTGATCCAGGAATGTTCAAAGATATTGTACGATCAAACCAATACCAATTTTTTATGGGAAATACTCGCACTATCCCCGATGGCTATGCACCTCTTTTCACACTCTATGCGCAAGCTATTCCTTTTATACATAAAAAATCAGCACACATTTCAATACCAGAGTATCTCGATTCCCCGGACTTCAGATATCTCCAGTTAGACGATTGGCATATTCGAACAAATAAGGTATGGAGACCTTTCGCAAAAAAATATAACAGCAATAACAATTAATTATGGAAAACAACACACCAACACACCAATCACATACTTCCTCTAGCCCACAAGCTCCTGGACCGAAAAAAGTTTTTACAAAAAAACGATCTTTTGGCAATCGCCGTCAATTTGACCGAGGCCGAAAGCCCACACATCCCGGCATGGCAAATACTGATCTTATGAGTATTCCAACCGAACTTAAAACTGCACACATTCCTAACCCTGAACCAGGTACCATTCGTATCATCCCTCTTGGTGGTGTCGAAGAAATAGGAAAGAACATGACTGTAGTCGAAATAGGAGACGATATTATTGTTATCGATGCAGGTATGCACTTCTCTTCAGGAGAAACACCTGGTATAGATTATATTATTCCAAACACACGATACCTTGAGGAACGCAAAGACAAAATACGGGCACTGATCATCACCCATGGACACTTAGACCACATTGGAGGGGTTCCACTCGTACTGTCGCGTATTGGTAATCCACCGGTCTACTCTCGAAATCTATCTGTATTAATGCTTAAAAAGCGCCAAGCTGAATTCCCTAACTTACCTCCATTAAATGCCATCGTTGTTGAACATGACCAACCAGTCATGTTAGGTAATATGAAAATTAAATTTTGGGGTGTAACACATACTATCCCTGATTCAATGGGTATCATTATAGAAACACCGTATGGTAACATCGTCACTCCAGGCGATTACAAACTTGATCAAATCGACGGTATCGTTACTGAACGAGAAGAAGCTGAGTACAAAATTTTTGATAATTCAAAGACACTACTCCTCCTAACAGATTCTACTAACATCGAGAACGAAGGATTTGCTATGCCGGAAATTAAAGTTCACCAAGGAATCGAAAGTATTCTCCGTCGAGAAAAGAATAGTCGAATCTTTATGGCAGCTTTTGCCTCTCATATAACTCGACTCATTCGAATAATCGAAATCGCCGAAGAAATGGGTAAAAAAATAGTACTCGAAGGTAGATCTATGAAATCAAATATTGAAATCATACTCGAAGCAGGATTACTCAAAGTGCAGAAAGGTTCAATTATTTCTGTTGACGACATCGACAAATATCCACCTGATAAAATTTTAGTTCTTATCACTGGAGCTCAAGGTGAAGAATTTGGTGGACTCAACCGACTTGCGCAAAAAACCAATAAAAAATTGACGCTCAAGAAAGGTGATCGAGTTATCCTCTCAGCTTCAGTCATTCCAGGAAACGAACGAGCAGTGGAGAAAATGAAGGATGGCATGTCACGCCAAGGTGTCAAACTTATTAGTTACCGTACCCCTGGAGAAGAGATTGTTCATGCAACTGGACACGGGAACAAAGACGACGTTCGATGGTTGCATAAAAAAATCAATGAAAAATTCTTTATTCCAATCCATGGAAATCATTTTCGACTAGAACTTCACAAGGAGCTCGCAATGGAGCTCGGTATCCCAGAAAACCACATTGTGGTGCCTGACAACGGAAGCATTATTGAAATTACTGATGGTGGAACTAAAATAGGCGTTCGTAAAGAAAAAGCCCCAGCAAGTCCTATGATGGTTGACGGTTTCTCTGTTGGTGATGAGCAAAATGTTGTTATTAGAGATCGCCAAATGCTCGCAGAAGATGGTATGTTCGTCGTTATGGTAGTCATCGACGGTAACACTGGTATGTTACGCAAATCTCCTGATATCATTTCTCGCGGTTTTGTCTATCTCAAAGAAAACCAAGAACTTCTTCGACAAACTCGTATTCTTACAAAACGCACAGTGGAAACATTCTCAAAGAACATTGACCCGAATAACATTGACCAACTAAAAAATACTGTTGCTGATACAGTGAGTAAATACCTTTTACAGAAGACTGCAAAGCGTCCGTTAGTCATCCCTGTTATACTAGTCTTGTAATGTATCGTTTACGACCCATATTTTTTGCCGCCTTCTTCTTCTCGGTACACCTTGCACTGCTGACTTATCTGAACTCCAGTATGTTAGAACAGTTTGGTACGAAAGCATTCATTAGTACCATATACACTGCCGCTGCGACGTTATCCCTACTCCTGATCATTGCTGCGCCGAGTATCATCAAACAGCTTGGGCTTGCCCGTACAGCAGTCATTACACTGTTTTGTAGTGCAGCAATGCTTATACTTCTGAGCGCAAACGTGAGTAACAGCAGCGCTCTCATATTCTTCAGTATCTATTTCTCCTTCAACTCCTTGATCGGTTATCTCTTTGATCTCTTTGTCGAACACTATTCAATCGTTCAAACAACCGGCAAAACAAGAGGGTTTTATCTTTTTGTTCAAAACATTGGATGGGTTGGTGCGCCAGTAATTGCCGGTATTATTATCACAACGTACGGGATAACAGCAATGTACACCATTGCGGGACTTCTCGTAATGATTGCACTGATCATTATAGGGACAACTCAAAAAAGTTTTACTGATCGTCCATATGTACGTACAAGTATTAAGGCGGCATTTCAAATATTGAATATACGTACCACACTTCGCCGTGCAATCACGATCAACCTTTTGCTCCAGTTGTTTTATGCGTGGATGGTCGTATATTCACCTATATACTTGCACCATATTGGATTTAACTGGAAAGAAATAGGGGCAATGCTTTCACTGATGCTGATACCTTTTGTTATATTTCAGTATCCGATGGGTCGTCTCGCAGACCGTATAGGTGAACCACGGTTGATGCGTATAGGCCTCTTGATTGCAAGCATTGCAACACTGGCATTTGGTATAGCGTCAGGACGTTCATTTATTATGTATGCTGCTATTCTTTTTACCACCAGAGTTGGGGCGAGTATCATAGAAGTTGCTGTTGATAGTTATTTCTTTAAGCAAGTCACTGATGCAGATACCTCTGTCGTCGGTCTCTATAGATCAGTGCTCCCGGTTGCGTATATTATCGGCCCTCTCGCAGGAGCCCTTGTACTCGTGTTTTTCTCATACCATATATTGTTCATTACATTGGGTATCGGGTTATTTATCGCAATGCTCTATGCAAAGCGCATCACACCTATACAATCAAGTACTTCTGACCTTTCTGTATAATAAAATTTTCTTTTACTAAATCGATAAGCACTGAACGTACTTCACTATCCTTACCTTTTGTTTTGGTAACTAAACTTTTTACCGTCATCGGAGAAATCAGTAGTGCGCGCATGAGTGCACCTCTCATCTGCCTTCGAGATCCCTTAAAGGTTGTTTGCTTTGTGTAGTGTTTGCTCGTTCGGTGTACTTTGTTCCCTGTTTGTTTCAAGAACGACCCGTAATCCATCAGTGCCCAATACCACTGTCGTGGATTTTGTATATCGAGTGTTTTTACAATACTTTTATAGACATCTCCATCAGATACATTCTCTGTATGTTTGAAAAAATGATGAATATACACAGTTCGAATATTTGTTTCGATAATCGGAAACGCTTGATTGAATGCGAATGCAGCAATAGCTCCTGCGGTATATGGACCGATGCCGGGTAGTTTTTTAAGTTCACCAAAATCCCTTGGTAACTTCCCGTTATATTTCGTGACAACAATCTGAGCCATTTGGTGTAAAAACTTAGCCCTTCTGTTGTATCCAAGACCTGTCCATATCTTCAACACATCTACCCATGACGCCTTTGCGAGCTTTTGGATAGTCGGAAATCGTTTCAAGAACGCAGAATACTTTGGTACCACTCTATCTACTTGAGTTTGCTGAAGCATTATCTCTGATACAGCAATAGCATACGCGTCTGTCGTTTGTCTCCATGGCAATGTATGGCGACCAGATTTTTGATAATGATTTTGTACCATTTTTACAAATAATTGCTCTTTGGCATTCATGTGAACATACTATCATACAAAAAACCCTCATACCGAGGGCTTTGTGTATTCGTACATACTTTATTTAATAGGGTTTTGTCCTCGAATCAGGCGAATGAGAATCATAATAACTGCAATAACAAGAAGTACGTGGATGAAATTGCCGATCGCAAATACACCAACTACTCCGAGAAGCCATAGAATGATAAGAATAACTGCAATAGTGGTTAACATAGTATAACTCGATAAATTACTTAGTAATATAGTTAGTATAACTTTTTAGAAAAACAATACAACTCCTATTTACTCTTTTTTGAAGAAGCTTTCGCCGTTGTCTTTTTTACTACTTTTTTCACCGTTGCCACCTTTTTCTTTGCACTTTTGCGTGCACCGTGTGCGTTACTAGAGATACCCTTCCACTGCTTTTTGAGCATGTCTACCATCGTACCTATTTCAGGATAGCTATTGTATTTACTTGCTACAGAGTCAACGATTGCATCGTACGTAGCCTGAGTCACTTCTTGTACTCCTTCTATTTTTTCAATCACCTCTGCTTTCATTTTAAGCATCCAGCCTTTTACTGTTTTGCGATGTTTTTGCCCTTCTGGGCCAAAAAAGTAGTACGATGCTGCAGCCAATGCAGCAACACCCGCTCCGACAGCCACTACTTTTCCTGCCGAGATCCCCTTATCTTTTGTATCTTTTTTCATACGGTATTTTTATTACTGCTAATACATTAGTAAGTATACTCTTTTTATCACATTCGCAAGCTATTTAAGTTTACGTTTTTTACCAAACACCATACGATACACGACGCTTTCTTGTATATCCTCAAAGAAGCTTTTTGCTTCAATACTAAGACTCTGCACATCGCTTTCCAGCTTCTGAGATATCCGTCGAATAGATTTGAGGATACTGACAACGTACAGCGCGGCAACAATACCGATAGCAAACAGCATACTGAATCCTATTGAAGAAATAACAAAGAAAATGTCAGCGTGTATTAATGTAGGCATGATGCTTTATCGTGATCGTATTTCGCGGAGCTGGTTTTTAGTAATTCCGTGTTTCTTGAGTATTTGTTTAATTGAGAGATGAGATTTTAAATCTTCTTGTAAGATATCTACATCAAGGTTTAGTTTATCTGCTAGTCGAGCAATTTTTTCTTCAGAATTCTTAGTCTTTCGTCCACCTTGGTGATGTTTTGGTCCTTGAATATCAGTTGCATTGATTTCTGGAACAATTGACGTTGCCAAAGCGCCGTTTGTGTTAAACAAAAGTATATATGCGAGCATTCCACCCGTTGCTAATAGTTTTTTCATAGGTAATTCAAAATTATGCTTATATGTATAGCATCATCCTTTGCGGTCCATCACTGTGCTACATACCTACTATACCATGCAGCTGAAGTACTCACCCCAATTAGGCATCTGAGTCCTCTAAAGTCAATACGTTCGCAGCAATGAGGCCCAATTTTTCAGTTCGACTTAAGCGTTTTATTTCTGCTTCACGAGCACGACTTTTGGCATAGGTAGAGAACTCCTCACAGTATTGCAAAGTAACCGGCCGTCTAATCTTGGTATAGTGTGCGCCACCTTTTGCATGGTTATGCTGATGTAGTCTCCTAATAACATCACTGGTCGAACCCACGTACAGCGTAGTATCATTACATCTTAAAATATATACGTAATATATTTTATCGGGCACCTCTATTGTCCGTGTAGGTTTTTTCATTAATACTCATGCCGCCAAAAAACCTTTGTATCCATAGGTCGACGATACTACATCGGCGATAGTGCTCCCAGGAGGATATATTTTTAATCCGACATCATTGTTCCTCCATTCATTTTGAGTTGCGGCAATAACCCTCCACGATGCCAAGACTTCTTCATTAGTCACGAAGATAGAAGTATCTCCTATTATCGCGGCGTAAAGCACTCGTTCATATGCACTTGTTGGGGATGCGTGTCGATCAGTAAATACTGCATCGGGTATATTATTTCTGTATTTGATTCGTATTTCAGTGTGTTTTACGTCTAATGATTTGCCTGTGACTATCGTAATAGGAACATTATTAAATGGTGTCGCACTCGACACTAGTTTCACCATAACGAATGTTTCGATACTTGAAAGCGGATGTGCTACTTCTTTTGTATATCCTTCATATTGCCCTCGCACAGCAGCAACGATTTTTAGGTGTGAGAGTGCATCATACCTTCGGATAGGAAATGAATGCCCCGATATATCCATCAGTGTTATGGCAACAAACTGCAGCAAATGACTTTGTACAAGATCAAGCAATGCTCCTGTTTCTTCATAGAACTTCACGCGCCCTTCAATACCGATACGCTCACTCGCCGTAATTATGACTTCTTGTATTTCTGAAGTTTCAATACGAGAACCAAGCATTTCTTGCACCATATTTTTTGCGAGATAATGATCAATCCGTAATACCTGATCGGGACTAACAGAGGCGTTAATACGTTTGATCAATGCTTCTGCGCTCGCGAGATCCGTGCCAAATGGTTTTTCCAAGAGGATCCTGGTGTCTGATCTCGATGTAAGCCCAGAATGAGCAAGATGTTCAATCATAGCACTCGATACCGTGGGTGGTACTGATAGATACAACAGTCTCTGTGCTGGCTGCCCAAATATAGCTTCAGTTGACTCAAGCATTGTACGCAATCGTCTATATTCATTCTCCGAACCAACATCCATAGAAAAAATATGTGTGTCTTCTATAATAACCTCAAAATCAGGAATGTCATTAAATAACACATTTTTATCTTGACCTGCTTGTCTCGTAATACCCACAACTGAAAAATGCCTTGGGAGCATGCCCGATTTTTTGAGTGCAATGATTGATGGTATCAGTTTGCGTTTTGCAAGATCTCCAGTGATACCCACGATAATAAGTATTACTGGTTTTTGTAAAAGGTTTTTATTCATTGATTTTTTAAACCGTAGTTTGCACTATGAAAAATACCTGCAGTTGATTCAGCATATACACCTATTTTAGCAGAAAAAATGTATTCTATTACCTCTAGTATATCTACCCATTTCATTGTATACTCAACATATCTTATTAATATAATTACACATTATGGCAAAACGAAGCACCTCACTAGGACCAAAAGTAAAATCAACTCGTTCACACAAAACCGCAAAACGACTCGCTGCAAAGAAAGTCATGTTGAGCAAGAAAAGTACTGGCAAAAAAAGAGCAAAATAACACCGCTTTTGCTTTTTGAATAAACGGTATTTTTTCATACAAATATACACTTTCGTTTTACGTATGAATTTATACGGTTGTAATGTAGCGATACTCTTAATACAATGGTCTGCCACCCCCTCTCTCTCTCTTCCTTCACAAAACAGGCTCACGAACATCTTTGGTGTACCATGCTCGTTCGACAGTATACTCATCGTACCCATGCACAAACATCGTCAGCGCAGTCCCAATAAGGATAATGTGCGGCCAAACAGCTTCTCCGAAAAAGATGAGGGATGAAACCAAGAATCCCAAGAAGAGTAGCGAAGTGAAGCGAATTTCAAATCCTATCAAATAAAACACTGCGATCATTATTTCAACCAGAAATGCGCCGAGTACAATGACCATAGGGTCTAGGTGGAAGAAATAGTTTGTTAACTGATACGTCGTCACCGTGTTGAGAGCCAATGCACCATGAATAAGCTTGGCGTACAATGCAGCGTATATTAATGAAACACTAAACGCGATCCGCAATAGGAAGTGCTTTCGTTTTTGTACCGCAGCAACAAGAAATCCTGAATTCCATGGATGCTTCAGTGTGAGAAGTGCATATCCTCCCCCAAAAAGGAGCACCACAATCGCTTCTCCAAAATACGTCAGATAGGAAAGCATATATATTCCCTGATTAAAAAATGCAGCACAGTACACTGCAACGGCGATCAGTGCCCCACCCCGAGGATATACTCCACACAGAAGTGACGCACCAGCGATATAGATTCCTATAGTTATACCCTGCGCATAGATTCCAAAAAGCGTCTGGAGAGGAAGTTCTGTCCCAAAAAGCGCGCCGTAGTATGCAGATGCGATCAGCGCTACACCAAGCGTTATTTGAGCGACATGACCTGCATAGGGTTTTATTTTAAATAAAAAAGGATCTATCCATTTCTCGACACGCCGAGAGAGCGATATACCCAATATACACACAAGTGCCAATATAACGAGAAATAGCCCTACCAGGAAAAGGTGTTCATGTGTCACGACAACATTGAACAAGTTTAAGGGAGGGAGTGCGACGTCTTTTGTTATAGATGCAGCATCGAGGACATAGACCTCATGGGCATACGTAAAAGAACCAATACTCATGAGTCCGAGAAATGCGATAATAGTACCTAGCCAGTGAAAAACCGTACGTACTTGCATATGTTCTAGAATTATATCATTTTATCCATCAATACGAATTCTCTTCCTCTGGTAGTACGTGGTTTTTTATTTTCCAATTTACTTGATGGCCGTTTGGACCAATGTTGGAGCTTTTATAGTTAGGTAATTACCTCCATTTTACTCGCTTGTATAACCTTATGAACTCTTGCGATCGTTTACTTTGAAGCATTTCATTACTCATAAATGCAAGCATAGATTTATCCTTATTTGCATTATTTTAGATATTGTATATACTACACTAAGTATGAAAATAGATACACAAAAACTTGAATTTGCAGTACTCGCAACCGATGTTATTCTCTTCACAGTGCGTGAAAATAAACTCCTCGTACGACTGGTCAAAGTTAATCGCCCACCTCATTTCCCTAGTATTCCAGGCCTTCCTGGAGGTCTTATATCCCCTACCGAAACTGCTGATGAGGCGGTAGATCGAGTTATTAAGGAAAAGGCAGATGTTGATGCTGCAAAGGTTTATTTTGAGCAGCTCTATACCTTTAGTGGTGTAAATCGTGATCCTCGAGGTCGTGTAGTTTCAGTTACCTATATAGCACTGGTTCCGTGGGAGAACCTTTCTTTGGATGAACAGAAGGATTCTCCTGAACAGTGGTGGCAGGTCGTCTCCAATACTCCCACTTTAGCGTATGACCATAATCAAGTACTTGCTGTTGCAGTAAAGCGACTTCGCTTCCAGATAACTAATACTACTATCTCATCTAGATTTGTTCCAAAGGAATTTACACTTACTCGCCTCGAGAAAATTTGTGAGATTGTAGTTGGTAAAGAGATAGATAAACGTAATTTTAGAAAAAAGATTCTCAAGCTAAAAATTGTAAAGAAAAGCAATCGTCAATTGCGCGGCGTTAAACACCGGCCAGCAAATCTGTACTCGTTTGCCTCATTAAAAGTTAAAGAAATATCAGTTTTATAATCCTTTATGCATACACTATTAGACGTAAACAACACTCTCTTCACCGTCATCGGATACCCGATGAGCTATATTGAGTTTTTTGGGACGATTTTTAACATTCTATGCGTGTGGTTCGTCGCAAAAAACAAAATCATTAACTGGCCCATAGGTATTCTGGGAACATTGCTGTTTGGCTTTCTCTTCTTTCAGATTCAT
This sequence comes from uncultured Candidatus Saccharibacteria bacterium, assembly GCA_964473175.1. GTDB lineage: Bacteria > Patescibacteriota > Minisyncoccia > Phycocordibacterales > UBA9973 > UBA4124. The sequence goes on from CAYYNN010000001.1 coordinate 205,166, forward strand.
CTTTATTCTGATTTCTTTGAGCAAATTTACTTCCTTATCACAGGCTTCTGGGGATGGTGGGTATGGACAAATGGTAGGAAAACAGATGCCGGCGAAAAGCCAATCAAAAAGCTTTCTGCCGCTAGTCGAGCCGCATGGCTAGGAATAATCGTAATTGGTACTGCGCTACTAGGATACTTTACTGCAAATATCCATACGTACTTCCCGCAAGTTTTTACTGAAGCTGCTTCATTTCCCTATCTCGACGCATTCACTACGGTACTCAGTTTTGTAGCAACTATTTTCTTGATTCGCAAAGAACTTGAAGCATGGTATTTATGGATACTGGTTGATATTATCGGGATTGGACTGTATTGGGCAAAAGATGTTCGCCTCATTTCTATCCTATATGTTATTTTCCTTATCCTCGCAACGAAAGGGCTTATTACCTGGATAAGACTATATAAATCTAAACACAATTAATATGATAAAAGGATTCATTGTTGGAAAATTTTACCCCCTTCACTTAGGTCACATGTATCTGATTGATGTGGCACGAGCACATTGTGACCATCTTACAGTGTGGGTGTGCGAAAAAGCTGACCAATCAGTACTTGGTACTATTAGAGCTAGTTGGATTAAAAGACTTTATCCTGATATCGAAGTTCGTCTTGTACCCGATACTCTAGGAGATGAGGATACTGAAGGATGGGCAAAATATACGCTCCGTGTGTTAGGTGAAGCTCCCGATATTGTATTTAGTTCAGAAGACTATGGTGAGTCATACGCAAGGCTCATGGGTTCTAAGCATATACTAGTGGATAAACGTCGAGTTAATATTCCGATATCTGGAACAAAGGTTCGAAATGATACATTGGGAAATTGGATATATCTTGCATCACCTGTCCGTGCGTACTATACAAAACGAGTAGTAATACTTGGTGCAGAATCTACCGGAACTACGACCCTCACGAAGGAACTTGCTGAACACTACCAGACGACATGGGTACCTGAATATGGGCGTGAATATACGAGTAAGTGGGTAGGCCCAGATAAACCCTGGACTACTGATGAGTTTATTCATATTGCCTCTGAACAAAGTCGTCGTGAAGATGAAGCTGCACGAAGTGCGCATGGAGTTCTGATGTGTGATACAGATGCATTCGCTACTAGTGTGTGGCATAGACGTTATATCGGTACACGATCTCCAGAAGTTGAGAAAATCGCTCTTAAGAGACACTATGATTTATACATTATAACGGGAGATGAAATTCCTTTCGTACAAGATGGTACTCGTGACGGAGAGCATATTAGGCATGAAATGCATCAATGGTTTATTAATGATCTAGAAAAAAGTAATCGAAAGTACATCGTTGTTAGGGGAAACAAAGAGGAGCGTTTGAGAGCGGCCATATCGGAGATAGATGCTATCCTTGGATCGTAAAATACGAAATACTGCGTTAATTCTATACTGAAGAGTACAAGCAAAGTAATATTTAAAACATCCATCTGGGTGTTTTTTATTTTCCAAATTATTGTCTGGCCGTTTGGGTCAGTGTTGGAGCTATTATAGTTGACAAAATCATATAAAAAAGTATAATCTACAAAATCATTTTTCACCAAAAAACTCTGTACTATGAGCGCATCAAGTATTAAAGATACGGCACGTAAGCAATCTTCTAAAATTTCAGACCCACTTAGCAAACTGCATTGTCGTTTACGCCGATATAGAAAAGGTGTTTTGATAACAGGAATTCCTGCACTGGTTTCAATATTTAATATAGGGTCAGATCATGAGAACGCTAAGTGGGCACCTTTTATTGTATTACTCATTTTCTTAATCCCCTTTTTCATCTTTACAATTTTGAGAGATAATTGTGAGAAAAAAATTAAAAAAATGGAGAGTTAGAAAAAAACGAAAACAGTTTACACCGCTTGCATTTCAAGCGGTTTTTTATTTCCTATTTTTACTTGCTGGCCGTCTCGAGCTAGAACCGTAGTCGGTCAAGCCCAGTAAGGTTATTCTGATACATTTTTCTATACTACCACGACGCGTCTCGAGCACTACAGTATTATCTCTTCCCCGCTACTATTTAGTACTTTCATACTTGAAGAAGGTTTTGTATATATCTCAGGGTTTTGTATCTTATGAACTTTCAATAATAGTTCAACTAAGCACACAAGATTATCTCGTTCTCCATTCATAAATAGTGACAAAAGTGACACAGATTGAGCATATAAAGTTACACTTCCCTGTAACTCTACATTACAAAACTATCCGTATTGATTCCCTGTGCAACAGCAAGCTTAATAAACTCTTCTTGCGTCTCGGGAGTCTTCTCATAATGCATTGGGGTGACATTTCCAATCTTTTTGAATTGCAGTACAAACTCAAGCGCCTCATGCGGACCAAATGTATAGTGAGTACCAACTGGGATCAGTGCTCGATCAACTTCAAGATCTGTTACAGCAATGCCTGATGGATAAAACATGTCACCTGCAAAATAGATCTTCTTACCATCTACTTCGATCAGAAAACCGAAGTTTTCTTTTGGTCGAACTGTTACATTTGGTCCATGATCAACATCAAATATTGATACCTTGAACGCATCAATAGTAACTGAATCATTTGATTTTATCTCAATGATTTCTGAGAATAACTTCTCTTCTCCAAGAATTTCAATACACTCCTTATTGCTGTATCGAGTAACAACTGCCACTACTTCTATTGGTCAGATCAAATCTACATTGGTCTCATTCAAGAACTCTATCGAGAACTTGATATTGCCAATAAGCGCGTCTGCCTCTGGATCAAGAATGGACACTCTCCCACTCCAGGTGTCGCATTCAACAAATGCTACGAGCCGTGTATTTATGGCGTGCGCGGCAAACCGTATATTGCAAAAGATATCAATAATCTAAACGAGGTTATGGATAAAGATGTGTCCAACGGAAACGACCTGCTCGATCAACTTGATGTATGGCTTCAGAAACGTCTCCCAAGCAAGGACTACGAGCACGCAACTTCAAAGCCCCCCACACTTCATGAGAAAGCAATCCGTCGTTGTTCAAAGCCAGGCGATATCGTTTGCTAAAAAGGTAAGCTCATTACAAATGGCTCTATAACATTCCGAATTTTGCAGGGATTGACTTGTATCAGCGGTATTATAAAACCTGGTGATAGCACTACGCACCGTATTGTAAAATGTAAGTATGTTACGGTTTCGATTTTGTGGATCATGCTGGTCGTTCTTACCATCAGTTGCAACGGCATCTGCAAGATGATATGACAGCAATGGGTTGATGCGTCTATTGGTTGCTGCTTTTTGTATCCATCCGGCATATAGAAAATGTGAAGTGCCAACTAGTGCACCGATACCAGTTCTAGTTCTTTGGTATTAAATATTTCTGCGGCAGCTAGTATTAATTGCCGGACATGATTAATTGCTTTCTGCACTTTTACCTGCACGAAGTCAATGAGCTGAACTTTATAATAGCGATGGGATATCTCCTGATCTTTTTTAGCATCTGCTTCTGCTTGTATAGTGGCAAAATCAGTTAGTTCATGATCAAGATCTTTGATACAATTTTCCACTTCGGGAATTGTATAACGGTTGTTTGAAGCGATGAGTATTTGCATGAATTATGGTTTTTAAATGTGGACTAATTGTTTTAATAAGTAATAAGCGGAAAGAAGCTCTAGAACCTGAGGTACTTGGTGTGGTAGGCTAATTGATTCCAAGTGTTCGAGCTGCATAATCGCAAAATCGATGGAGTATGACTTGTACGCCTCATAATACCGGACCGGCTTACCGGGAGTGCAATCCTTAATTTCCTGTAACTCCTTTTTTAATCGTTGAATAGCACTTTGGATACTTGAGGGGACAAGGGTAGGTGGTACTTTGAGGCTAGTACACTGGTTGGAAGTAAATCCTGTTTTTTTCATGGATCACTAGTTTTAAATTAATAAATACTAGGAATCCAGCATAAGTGGAAAGCGATTTGGTCAATTGACAAAAATCACTATTTTTGTAAAAATGAAATAGGTAGCCACTATTACTGGTTTCCAATTCTTATTAAGCTTCGTTCTTGACCAACGGAGCTTTTTTTTGTGGTGGGGTGAGAGGCGGCAATAAAAAGGAATTTCGCTTTGATTTTTGGAGATCTTGGAATTTGTACTACGAATTTACTTTTTAAAATTGAGATTATTACATTTAAAGAATAAAATTCATTATGCTGCACTACTTTTTCTTCAATACTTACAGTATAAGGTCTCTTCGGCTTTTCTGTTTTATGTATTCAAAAGAACTCATTACCAAAACAATTGCGTACTTCAATTCAAAATACTCCCATGTAATTTCTGAAGAAACCGCTGAAGTATACCTTACCGCGATGGCTGGTCTTTTTGAATCATTTGCTGAGTTGAGAAAACTGGAAGATTTTAGTAAGATGAAGGTGTAGTATGAAATTCATTATTTATTGCAGAAAATCTACAGATACTGAAGATAAACAAGTCCTTTCTCTTGAATCCCAGGAAAAAGAACTTCTTCAAATTGCAAAACGAGATAACTTGGAAATTATTAATACTTATAGAGAAAGCAGGTCTGCTAAGGAACCAGGAAGGCCAATTTTTAATACCGTGTTATCAATCTTGGCTACTGGGAAAATTGATGGGATATTATGCTGGAAAATTGATCGACTCACGAGAAACCCTGTAGATGGAGGCCATATTCAATGGTTGTTGCAAAGTGAAAAAATAAAATGTATTGCAACATTTGAGAAGAACTACTACCCCTCTGACAATGTACTGTTGATGAATATTGAGCAAGCGATGGCTACACAATATATTCGGGATTTGAGTACTAATGTTAAGCGAGGTAATCGGGCAAAATTGGAACGAGGAGAATGGCCAGGCAAAGCAACCTTTGGATATCGTAATGACAAAGCTTCAAAAACAGTTGAAGTTGATAAAAAAGCAGCACACTATGTTAAACGAGCCTATGATTTGTATGCCACTGGTGGGTATACCCTCAAGGAGCTTAGTGATATCTTATACACCGAAGGCTTGCGCTCTTCATCGGGAAACAAAGTGTTTAAAAGCAAAATTCACACGTTCTTTACCAATAAGTTTTATTACGGATTAATGGAGCGAGGAGGAAGCGTGTATGTCGGCAAGCATACTCCTATTATTTCTCTTGAACTATTTGAAAAAGCCCAAGATGTATTACTACATAGAAAACATCCCCGTCCTCAAAAACATTTTTATGTAGCCCGTGGGTTTCTTCGTTGTGGATCATGTGACTGTGCAATAACGGGGGATATAAAAAAAGGATTCACCTACTACTATTGCACTAACGGCAAAGGACACTGTGCGCAACATACGCGGTATATGCGATCAGAATATATAGATACACTTCTATCAACATTATTTCTTGAATTACAGTTTGATCTTGATTTAATTGAGCTAATGGCTTCTGCTTATCAAGAAAAATATACAATCACGGATGATTACTTTGAATCGTCTATCAAACAGCTCTCAGATGGGCTAAAACTACTCCTAGATAAAGAGTTAGCATTAGTAGATGGTCTAAGTTCCAATATCATACGCAAAGAGCTGTATACCGTAAAAATGAAAGAAATCGAAAACCAGCGCAGTGAATGTACATTACAACTGCAAGAATTGAGATTAAAAGCACGGGAGACTTCCATCACTTCCGAACACGTAAAAAATCTGTTTATAGACTGCAACAAAGCCTCTGAATCATATTTAGCTGCCTCTGACGCTCAAAAAAGAGTTATGCTCGAAGAAATACTTTCGAATGCTTCTATTGAAAACCAAAAAATCGTAAGCTATCAGTTCAAAAGTCCATTTTCGCTGATAGCAAAATCATCGAAAAATAGCAGTTTTTCAGAAATGCTGTCGAACCTGGACTCGAACCAAGATAAACGGTACCAGAAACCGTTGTCCTACCATTAGACGATTCGACAATCGTGGGCTTATTATACCCAAAAACTGTTTTATTTCAATTGGCTAAAAACGTGTCTATTATACGTTCAAATATCGTCGTACTGCGAGATAGCTTGATACTGCACCCAGAAACAGCCCTATGAGGAATACTGTGCCTCCGATACTAAAGAAATGTGCAAGGTAGTAGTTGTAGAGATCAAAGCCGAGCAGACCTGACGCATGCTTGCCCAACACGTAGGTCAACGGCATAAAGATAATCGTTGAAATGATAAACGCAAAGAACCCATACAGTATCCCCCCTACGATAAACGGTGCTCGCACATATGCAGTACTCGCTCCAACCAGACGCATGATCCCTATCTCTTCTCGTGCGATGTAGATCGTTAGTCGTACGGTGGTGAACACAATAATGATAGAAATAAGTGCGAGTATGGCAGTCACCGCAAAACCAATCTGTCGAACATTTTTGATCAAACTATTGAGTCGGTCAATAACAATTTTGTTCTGTGAGTAGTTGATACGCTCGATGATAGGCGCATTGGTGCGAGCTATTTGACTATCTCCTTCGATGACACGAGCAATGGATTCGTATTGCGTTGAGTCCTTTGCTTTGATCAACAGTGATCCGCCGAACGGGTTATCCCCCAACTCATCAAGCGCCTGAAGCGTCAGATAGTCATCAGCGTGACGTGTTCGGAATGCAAGCACTTGATCATCAGCTGAGCTGTATTGAGCATAGGCAACTTCTGGCAGCTTTTGCAGTGTTGATTGAAGAGTGAGGATGTCTTCTTCAGGTGCATCGATAGTGAAATAGATAGCGATATCTACCTTGTCTTGGACCTGTACGATAGTGTTGGTGAGGACCGCTTGAAACAAGAAAATAGCTGTTGCCATACACAACGTGATAGTAGTAACCAAGATAGCGGCATATGAAACCAGTCCATTTCTTCGGAAATTGTTCCACCCACTTTTTATAACTCGTTGTAATCGTATCCAAAACATATGTATATATAGTATAGCGTATTAAGTCTTTTTTACATGACGCTGTTCGTCTCCAACAACGCGACCTTTGGTCATACTGATAATGCGCGTTCCTACTGCCTTGATCAAGACAGGATCATGCGTCGTAAGGATAACAGTCGTACCGAGATCGTTAATTTTCTTCAAGATATGAATAACTTCGTGTGTATTTGCTTCATCAAGGTTACCTGTTGGCTCGTCTGCAATCAATACTTCAGGCTGATTAATAATTGCGCGCGCAATCGCAAGACGCTGCTTTTCTCCACCTGAAAGTTGGTTGGGGAAATGAAACATTCGATCTTCTAAATCCACAAGCTGTAATACGTGCGGAACATCTGACACAATCTCGTCATCACTTTTGCCTGCAGCTTCCATTGCAAATGCAATGTTTTCATAGGCAGTTTTACTCCCGAGCAATCTAAACTCCTGGAACACTGTCCCAATACGTCGACGAAGCTTTGTTGTTTCAGCGCGAGAAAATGCATTAACATCGATATTTTCGATGAGCACCGATCCTTCTGTTGGTTCATCTTCTGCGAGGACAAGTTTCGTAAGTGTTGTTTTGCCTGCACCAGAAGGTCCCACAATAGTAACAAACTCTCCAGTTGCTATTTCTAGGTTTACATTTTCTAATGCAATGGCGCCGTTGGGGTATACCTTTGATACATTTACAAACTTTATCATACTAGGGTTCAATTATAGCATAGTGTCTTTTTGTATACGCACTTTTCTATAATTCCTTTTCTGCCTCTACAAATGCATCAATATCTCCGTCTTCGAGCACTTTATCCACATTACCAGTCTCGACATCAGTGCGGTGATCTTTGACCATTTTGTATGGATGCAGTACATATGAACGTATCTGACTTCCCCATTCGATGTCAGTTGTTTTTGAGATATACAACCCTTTTTCATTTGCAACACGCTCTTCTTCGAGACGTTTGTAGAGTTTGCCTTTGAGGAGATCGAGTGCGCGCTCTCTGTTTTGTTCTTGACTTCGCTCGGTGGTGACGTGCACTGCGAGCCCCGTTGGGATATGCACGATACGAACTGCGGTCTCACGTTTGTTGACGTTCTGTCCACCAGGACCACCAGCACGAGCAAATGATATCTCGAGATCTTTGTCTCCAAATACAATATCGGTGTCGCCCTTAGTGAGCTTAGGAATAACTTCAACAAGTGAAAAGGATGTTTGTCGTTTTGCACTCGCATTGAACGGCGAGATGCGTACGAGTCGGTGCACCCCAGATTCATTTCGGAGCATGCCAAATGCACCCTTGCCTTCGATTTCAAAACTCACGTTGCGATAACCACCATGGTCGTTGGGACTTTCGTTGATGAATGACAGTCCCCACCCTTTTCTTTCGGCATACTTACTATACATACGCAAAAGCATTGCGGAGAAATCTTCTGCGTCATCTCCCCCTGCTCCAGAGAAAATAGTGATGATTGCATTTCCTTTATCATACTTACCAACACCCTCGAGCTTGTCTTTGAGCTCCTGCAGCTCACGTATCTGTGTCTGTGCCAACACTTTGTCATTCCAAAATGCTCCGTCTGACATAGCGGCCTCGATATAGATGATGCGTTGTTGTATCTGCTCTTTATCCATGCTAGTACTGTAGCAAGAAATACGACTATTTTGCAAAAATGAATATTGTATGCATAATGATAAAAAAGTAACATTATGAAGAAAAAAATCATTATGCTTCGACATGCAGAAAGCATTGGGAATGCTGGTGGAGCCACCATCGACAGCGCTTCAATGGGGTTATCCGAGCTTGGTATTGCTCAAGCACAAGAATTGCCCACTGCCATTGGTGTTGTCCCTGAAATACTTATTTACTCAAAATACCTCAGAGCAGAACAAACCGCTGACCCGCTTCGGAGAACACATCCCCACTCAGTATGCAGCGTATGGGAGATTCATGAATTTACATACCTCAATGGTATGAAGTACAAAAACACAACACAAAAACAGCGGCAATTTCCTCGGCAGGAGTACTGGTCGAGATGTGATCCTATGTATTGCGATGAAGGAGGGGCAGAATCTTTTTATGATTTTTTGCGACGTGTAGATGTTTATATCCGCAGATTGCAAACAATCTATTACGACCCAATCGTTGTGATTAGTCATGAGTTATTTATCTTAGGGACAATGTTTCTTTTGGAAAACAAAATTATCCCATCGGCAGTGACAAGAGAACACATGGAAGTGTTTAGGTCTATGTACTACACCAAAAAAATTGCCAATACGGCACTGTATGATCTTTCAGAACAGATTCTCGCGTATTAAAAATCCAATTCCCCCTCTATAAAGAGGGGGAATTTTTATCCATTAACCTGTTTTCCTTCCATAATTTTTGCTAATACTGTCGACACGTGTCCTTGAAGTGTCTGCAGGCTCAGTGACTGTACCAAAACAGTGGAGTTGAGTCGATACGCATCACGCTCCTGAGCATTTTCAATAAGTAATGAGATTGCCTTACAAAAGCCCTCTATATCGGCAGCCATGAACTTCTCATAAGGTGTATTGGTGAATATTTCTTTGGCGATACCACTTTGTGTAGTAACCACAGGAGTATGCACGCTCAATGCTTGAATAATAGGAATCGTTGCCTCATCAGAATCAGCAGCAGCAAGATATATGTTGGCGCCGCTAACATAGTTGGCAATATCATCTCCTGCAGCTCGAACATGTATGGATTGTGTATGTTTCGTAGAGAGGATGCGTTCAAACGCACGCACCTGCGACGTTGGCACCATCACGACGAGTGCTACGCGTGGATATTTGATAACAATTTTTGCAAATACTCGTGCGACAAACATACTATCTCGTCGGTGCCCCAGAGATGCATGTGTTAGCAAGAAAAATTTTTGTTGCGGATACTGAACACCAAAATTTATCGGATCAGGTTTTCTTCCCAGAAATGATGTGTCTACCGCAGGTCTCACCACAGTAACTTTGTCAGGACGAACTCCTGCGCGAGTAACAATAGTATCAGCAACTTTTTCACCGGGGACAAATATTCCTTGGGCACAGCGTGCTAATGCGAATTGCCGAATAAATTCTCTTGAGAGTAGTGGTGCTTCCAAAAATGTTCCATTTGTTGAAACGAAGAATTCACGACCGTATCGCTTCGCGAGAATATACCCTATCCATCCTCCAGTATGTGTTGATAAGTTGAGTATAAAATGCGGCCTGAATTCCCGTTTCCACACCATATGATATTTGATCATGTCGACAATCTCATCAAAATGCCACCACAGATGGTTGCCTGACATATAATATGCAAATACGTTTGGCGAAAGGTTCACGACACGAGTACCACCTTTTGCGAGATTTTTCACTAGTATAATACAATGCAACTCTTCGAGCTGATCTCCATATAACATTATTTCATTCCATAATGGATGTGCGATATCGATTTCTCGATCAGCATCGTATATCAACAGCGCACGTGGTTTCGTGGGGAGTATTTTGATGGGCTGCATCTTCATCTCTATAGTATAGCGTGCTTCGTTTATTTTTTCTCAAAATATACCGTAATACTCCGACGTTTTGCCGGCTTGCCTTTGATGTGATGTTTTCCTGATGCCTCTTTGTGCATGATGATAAAGTCTTTTTCAAATGACTCCGTGAGTGCCGCGTCAGTCCACACGTATTCGTAGACACCAAGTTTGGGATGTATGTAGGCATTCTTTTCACCAGCTGCATGATTGGTGAGGAGGTCTTTGGTATGACTATCGCGCTCAGCATAGAAGGATTTGAAAAACAGCACTCCTTGCGGTTTCATTACTCGTCCAATCTCACTGATATATCTTGCACGTTCGACATTTTTAAGAAAATGAGATGACATTGCATCGATGACGAAGTCTATTGACTCATCAGCAAGTGGTATCAGCTGATCAAGAGATCGCACCACAAATGAAAGCTTGCTTCCCCATTGCTGTTTGTCCGCAACTGCTTGTGCCTGACCAATAGCTTCTTTGGAAATGTCGTATCCGAAACCATGCACCCGAAAGTGTTCATTGAGCCAGAGTAAGTTGCGACCATTACCACAGCCTGCATCGAGCACAGTGACATCTGGTCGGAATACATCCTTACCATACTCCTTCATCATCCAGCGCACACATTTGACCATGTCAGCAGACACTTCATCAGAGAGTGCAAACATCCCTGGATCTTTGTACTCCTTGTCCCAAAATTCCTTTAAGCGCTTTTCGTTCATGTGATTGACATTCTACCAGAAAAGTTGTAATGTTGCAAAAACGAAAATTATGAAAAAAAATAGCACTTTATCTCCCCTTCAGTCCTTCAAAAAAAGTTTTCTTAATATTACATCCTTTTGATCGTATGTTTCCCTACCCATTATCTGCTGAAAAAATTTCTCCTGAAATTTTGAGCAATACTCGTTTGTTAACGGAGATAACGGTATCAAAAGTAATTGATGAACTGAAAGAAGACTACCCTGATATAAAGCCGGTAAAAATTAACTTAACGTTTACAGAAGAAAATTATTTCTAATAACCTTAAATAATTTTCTGAAAAAGCCACCACAGACTGTGATGGCTTTTCTTTATATCTTTCGTCTTGCCTTTGTTCGTTCAGCGTCATTGAGAAACTTTAGATATTCTTTAACTTATATTCATATACTATGAATATGCATCGCAAAGACTTTGATTTATGGAATACACAAAAGAAACACTTAGATGAGATCAGTAACAAACTCTATCATGCTCGCGATATCTGGTGGTGCTCCCTCGGACTTAATGTTGGATTTGAACAAGATGGTACGGGCAAAGATTTCCAGCGACCCGTTCTCATAGTTAAAGGATTTAGTAAGCAAGTATGCCTCGCAATCCCACTCACCACATCACAAAAGAAAAACAAATATCATGTACAACTTGGCACAATCAATGGAAAGGAGTCTTTTGCAATTATTTCACAGATCCGACTGATTGATACTCGTCGACTAATCAACAAAATCGCAGTGCTCGACATAGGGATATTTGAAACAATAAGAAAAGCCGCTAAAGACTTGCTCTAGCGACGTTTCTGTTCTCCCTCTTGCGAGGGCAAGCCCGAAGGCATTTGTACAGTTATTGTAGCAAATCATACATGGGAGTCAAATCGAAATCCGCCACATAGATGGCGGCTTTCTCGGAGCCCAAAGGCCTAGTGATTGACATTCTACCAGAAAAGTTGTAATGTTGCAAAAAACATTTATAACGAAAATTTCGTCTTATGCCAAAAGAAAAAGAGTATTTACCAAGGGAAATTTATTCTCTTGGTGAGGATATTACCCTTGAGAACAGAGAACCCTTGAAAGGAAACGATATAGCTCCCCCTTTTCCAAAACGAAAGAAGAACTACAAAGTACTGAGGATAGAAATCGATTCAAAAGGCAACCAGCACTTAGGTGTTGGTTTAAAATCCAAAGTTAATTTTGTTACGTCCTACGAAACAGGTGAGCACCTCACCGGAAGCGGTAACACTCATTACTGTCATCCATCTCGGTTCAGAAAAAAAAGCAAAAAATAATTATTACTAAAAAACTGATCATATTGATCAGTTTTTTTCTTTATTGATTCTTTGGTCGCTTTGCCTTCGTTCGTTCTGCGTCATTGAGAAATTGCTTTCGGAGACGCACAGATAGTGGAGTAACTTCCAAGAATTCATCATCCACCATCACTTCAAGTCCTCGCTCAATAGTCATCGTCCATGGTGGGATGATCGTCACCGCTTCGTCCGTACCACTTGCTCGCATGTTGGTAAGTTGCTTTCCTTTAGTAGGGTTCACTTTCATTTCTTCACCCTTACTGGTGTTTCCAATCACCATACCTTCATACACTTCAGTCTGTGGGCCGATGTAGAGCGTGCCACGATCTTGGAGTCCCCAGAGCGCAAATGCCAATGCCTTGCCGCTTTCCATAGAGACCATAGAACCAACTTGGCGACGAGTGATCTCGCCTGCGTATGGACGGAAACCGAGGACTCGTGCCGACATGATGCCTTCACCTTTGGTGTCCACCAAGAACTGGTTGCGATATCCGAGGAGTCCACGAGTAGGTCCCGTAAAGACCATGCGCACAGTCGAGTTGTGTAGCTTCATATCTCCCATAATAAATCCTCGCATACCAAGCTTTTCGATAATAACACCTTGGTGTTCAGTGGGAGCATCAATAGTCACTTCTTCAAACGGCTCACTCTTCTTGCCATCAACATCTTTGATAATAACCTGTGGCTGAGACACTTGGATTTCATATCCTTCACGGCGCATGTTCTCGAGCAATACCGCAATGTGCATTTCTCCGCGACCGTACACAGTGAAACCTTCAGCGATACGATCTGGATTTGCATCAAAGTTCACCTTGAGTCCAACGTTGGTTTCAAGTTCGCGTTCAAGTCGTTCTCGGATTTGTCGTGATGTCACGAACTTCCCTTCCTTGCCGGCAAATGGAGAGTTGTTGACCAAGAAGTCCAACACGATGGTTGGTTCATCAATAGTAATAGCAGGCAAAAGAGGCGCTTCTTTGTTTGTTGAAATAGTTTCTCCAATGAAGATGTCAGGGATACCCGCGATCATCACGATGTCTCCCGCAACTGCTTCTTGCACTTCCTCTCGCTTCATTCCCATGAACGTAAATAGTTTTACAATTTTTGCAGTTCGAGCAGCGCCATCACCACTTCGGATGAACACGGTGTCTCCTGCTTTTGCCACACCTTCATAGACACGTCCTGCAGCGAGACGTCCGAGGAAGTTATCATAGGCGAGGTTGAATGCCTGCATACGAAACTCTTTTGTTGTGTCGTTCAATGCAACAGGAACCTTTTCGATGATGGTATCAAAGAGTGGTGCGAGATCTTTTTGTTCATCATTTGGTTCTCGCATCGCAACACCGTCGCGACCGATGGCGTACACAGTAGTGAAGTCGAGTTGCTTGTCGTTTGCACCGAGATCCATGAACAACTCAAACACCGCATCGTGGGTTGCAGCACAGTCAGCACCTGGTTTATCGATCTTGTTAATCACCACGATAGGGTTGAGTCCAAGCTCCAATGACTTTTTCAATACGAAACGAGTTTGTGGCATTGGTCCTTCTTGTGCGTCGACAATAAGGAGCACGGAGTCGATAGAACGGAGCACACGCTCAACTTCAGAACCGAAGTCGGCGTGACCTGGAGTGTCCACAATGTTGATCTTGGTAC
>CAYYNN010000002.1:0-136123 GCA_964473175.1 uncultured Candidatus Saccharibacteria bacterium
TTATGGAAATAAACAAACTCACTAACAAGGGCGAGTACATTCGATTGGCAAAGTCGTACAAAAAAGGAGAGGATATGAAGGCGAACCTTATGCGAAAGATGGTGATTTGCGCAGAGTGTGGCGAACTCATGACTGCAGGTATATCAACAAAACCTAAGCGAGAAGGTAAGCCTTCATATTTTTATTATCGATGTGTTACCGACGATTGTCCTAAGTACAACAAGTCAATCCGGGCACGAGTGATTATAGAGTTCATCCGCAACTTTCTTGAAAAGAGACCCTTTTCAACCCAAGAGTCATACGAACACTATGTAGAGGAGATGAAAAATGTTGCAAAAGAGCGGTTTTCTCAGAACAAAGCCTTAAGCGCAACACTCCAGGCAAAGAAAGAGAAGGTTCTTAGTCGTCAAAACCAAATCAAGGAAACATTGCTTATAAACAGCGACGAAGGCACGCGCGACATTTTTAAGGATGATATTAGCAAAATAAACACCCAGTTGGCTGAGCTTGAAGCCCAAATCCTTGAAACCAGTTCATATCTGGAGAAAAATAAGGTCACAGTACTCACCTACTCCGATTTTATTAAACTTATGGAATATATGCCTACATATATAGGTAAAATCGAGAATATGAAGGAGCTAGACTATATAATCCAAAAAATGTTCTTAAACTTTTCTATAAAGGATAAAAACGTTGCAAATCATACACTAAATCACCCTTTTGACCTCCTTGAGACATCAAAAGTATTACATGGTGCGGGATAGGGGAATCGGACTCCTGCTCTCAGTTTGGAAAACTGATGTTCTACCATTAAACTAATCCCGCAATATTTGATTTATTGTACAGATACATTCCGTACAGTGTCGGGGTGCAGGGAATCGAACCCTGCCCTCTTGTTCCCAAAACAAGTATACTACCGATATACTACACCCCGCGATGTATTTATTCCTATCCGTAATGAGCTTTCGTATAGTAGCAGAAAGCCTCCCTAAAATAAAGCCATTTATGAAAGTTCAATAATCTCAATATCTGACTTCCCTTTTATATCCAATACGACGACTATCCCCTGTACACAATACTCCCGCACTCCGTGTGTCACACAGTAATAGTCTATCGCCTTATAGAACTTTTTGAGCTTTGTTTTGGTGAGGTTTTCTGCCGGATTGACCCATGAACCTCTCCTCCCTGCCTTTACCTCAAAGAAGTATAGGTTCCCCTCTCTTTGAGCAATAACATCGATTTCTCCAAATCTATTACTGTTATTGCGATCTATTATAGAGTACTGCTTTTCTATTAAGTACTTTACTGCAGCATCCTCCCCTTTCTCTCCAATTTTTTGTGTTTTTGAGGTAAATATTTTCACGTGAAACAAGTGTACAGACTAAATATCAAGATATATTAAAGTCATGGACAACCCATTAAAGTCGTCCGTTATCCCACATATACACCGACTTATCCACAGTTTTGTCAAAAAACTATAAAAAACAAGTGTTTTATTGCAATATACGACACGTATTGTCTATGAGACAGATATCTTTATACAAAAAAGACTGCCAGTAACTTGAACTGTACAGTCTTTTTTGTATATGTCTTTACCCTATTGTGCAGGTACAGAGAATCGAACTCTGGTCTCGTCCTTGGCAAGGACGCATTCTACCACTAAACCATACCTGCAATGATGCCAGTATACGCATAGAGTACTGATTTTGCAATGGATTTACTCTCAAAATAGTGTTATATTGGCAGAGTTCTTCATTAGCAGCGCACTTATGGTGAAATGGATATCACAACGGTCTTCGGAACCGTCGTTTCAGGTTCGAGTCCTGATAGGTGCACAATTTTATTGATTATCCCAAATGGATACATCCAAAATCCCACAATTTGTTTCACATGTAACAAAAGCAATTCAAGATGCTGGTTTTGAGGCGTACCTCGTTGGCGGGTGTGTACGTGACGTATTCATGGGCAATTCTCCAAAGGATTGGGATATCACCACCAATGCTCACCCCGAACAGATCATTGCCATCTTTCATGAATTCAAAACCGTCAACGAAAACGTATTCGGTACTGTCACTGTTCTCAACATGACACCAGATAGTGCCGAAGGTGTACCACGTGTAACACCTGACAGTGACAACATTGCCCAAGTCACCACCTACCGCTCTGAGGGCTCGTATAGTGACAACCGTCGCCCAGATAGCGTTTCATATGAAACAAGTATTCAGAAAGACCTCGAGCGACGAGACTTCACTATGAACGCTATCGCGTGGGATCCTATAAAGGACAGCGTTATAGACCTATTTGGAGGTATAAAGGACATAAAGGACAAATCTATACGTTGTGTCCTTTACCCAGACGTTCGCTTCAAAGAAGACGCTTTACGCATGCTCCGAGCAATCAGGTTTTCCACAACTCTTGGTTTTACTGTTACACATGAAACATTTGAGGCTATTTCAGCAAACGCTACCCTGCTCTCTCATATATCCGGAGAACGTATTCGTGATGAATTGGTAAAAATGATTGATTCCCCTGCTCCAGCCTTTGGGATTACTCTCCTCGAAAAGACTGGTCTCCTCCCCTATACCGTACCCGAACTTCTCCAAGGCATCGGATGCGAGCAAAAAGGTGCCCACATCTATGACGTCTACCAACATCTCCTGCACGCACTCCAACACGCTGCCGACAAAGGATTCTCGACAGAAATCCGTCTGACCGCCTTGTTTCACGATATTGGCAAGCCGGCAACCCGCCGATATGACAAAACAAAGGATAAGTACACATTCTTTGGGCACGAAGTGGTCGGTGCTCGTATAACCAAGAAGATCATGGAGAGGCTCCGCTTTTCACGTGAAACGACCGATCTCGTCGTTTCACTCGTGCGCAACCATATGTTCTTCTCTGATACCGAACAAATCACCCTCTCTGCTGTCCGTCGTATCATACAAAAGGTCTCACCTGAACATATTTGGGAGCTTATGGAAGTCCGCGAGTGTGACCGTGTCGGTATGAAGAAAATTGAAGCTCCGTATCGCCTTCGCAAATATCACGCAATGATAGACGAAGCACTGCGCGATCCTATATCGGTCTCCCAGCTCGCCATAGACGGCAAATACCTTATAGAAACGTTACACATGAAACCGTCTCCTCTCATGGGATGGATGTTACACGCTCTCTTGGAGGAAGTTCTAGAAGATCCTACCCTTAATACCGTAGAAAAACTCACCGAGCGAGTAAAGGATTTGGAAGAGCTCGAGGACCGTGACCTCAAAGTACTGGGTGAAAAAGGTAAAGACAAGAAAGAAGAAGCAAATGTTGGCGAAGTACAGGCGTTACATGTGAAACATGGTGTACACAATAAAAACGGCGGACAGACCAAACGGATGCCGTTTAAAGGTAATTAGTACTATATAGTGTTAAAATAGCTAAATCTTACACTTTATAGTAAAGTGTAAGTGTATGAACGGCAAAGAACAAAGTGCTTATATTGACGTACTGCAGTACCTCAACAGACTCAACAAACCTATCTCACCACATGAAATGGTAACTGTTTTGGGTAAAAGTCGTGTAACTATCCATGCAGCACTTAGACGACTTACCAAAACTGGCTGGATCACCAAACAGGGAACATCACCCAAAGTCTACTATCGAGCCATAGATCCATTTGCAAAGAAGGGGAGTGGGCCATTAGAAATACCTCATACTACAGAGGATCCGACTACAGTGAAGGCGTTTATCAAGTGGTGTAGGGAAAAGGAGTATCATATCCCGGAAACCGCTTTGGAATATCAACACATGATCGAGGTAGAGAAGAAATAAAAAAACCGCCTGTATTAGGTGGTTTTTCTAACAAATACATTTGTTGATTTAGAAGGATCATCCAAAAAGAAAGAGTCTTCCCATGAAAAATTGAGGTGTTCCAAGTGTCCTCGAAGATACGGATTTGACTGCTCAAGGAGTACGACCGTAGAAAAATAGTATTTCTTTTTAAACGCTTGGCGCATACACCTCCTGAGAATACTATCAAATACATCGTTTTGCTGATACCCAAGTGCCAGAGTTGTATGGATAAACAATGGGTATTTATCACCAACACTCTTGCACACCGCATCTACCAGTTCTTGTGTGGCACTTGATAGGTTAATAAGATACCTACTAAATGCGACACCGAACCCGAGTACTGCATGAGCAGGGTCATCACTCGTCGCAATGTGTAAGGATTTTTGTTTTCGCAAATACTCAAATGATTCCCGAGTAAACGGCGTTGCCCATCGCTGGCTCAACGTATCTTTTCCTCGTAACTGTTTTTGGACATCCTTTTGGAATTCATCAACAAAATGAATATGTTTTGGATCTGTAGGAGTGATTAGTTGATATTTCATGGTGCATCATTTTCCAAACTATACTCCATCTGCTTTACAACGCAAGTGGGCTTTGGTATAACAAAAGAAAAAATAGCATGGCAAAAAAGACTAAAGTAACCCCAGCCACCAACAGTACCGTGTCTGTTGTGAGTATTAACTTCAAAAAAGATAGCTATCACAACAAGCAACAGACGACGCGAAAACCTGCAGTTAGAAAAAGAGCCTAAAAAAGAAAGAACGCCCCAAGCAGTACTTGGGGCGTTAGTTTTTTGGTGTTCATTCAAAACGAATGAATCTCTGCTGGGTTTTCGTGGAACACCGTATCAGCGTCAACCACATGTCCATCAAAATGAGGATCAAACACTTTTTGTTTGCGTAATTTGCGGCGAACAAATCTCGCAAACACAGTGATTTGATTTTGAAGTAAAGGTATCACACATGCCAGTCCGAAGCAGATCGTAGATAGTGCGAACTTGTCATCAACAAGGCAGATACCGCTTGCGCCTATAAGCGCAAGACTTAGTCCGAATTTTTTCCAGGGGATAGTCATACTAAAGGAATTTACGTTTCCTCTATACTACCATATATTTCATAAAAGTAAATGTTTCGTTAGAGTTTGATATCGAGAAGTATGGGACAGTGGTCGCTGCCATAGTACTCAGCGAGCGTTTCAAATCCCTGAACCTTTTTCAGTAGAATAGGGGACACAAAGAAATAATCAATGCGCCAGCCGACGTTGCGGTCCCGCGCCTTGGTCTTTTGGTCCCAATAGGTGTAGACATCCTTGAGGTCGGGATTGAGTGCACGGTGTACATCAACCCATCCTTTTGCAATGAGCTTGTCCATCCATGCACGTTCGATAGGCAAGAAGCCTGTGTTCTCAGCATTCTCCTTGGGGCGGGCGAGATCAATCTCGGTGTGAGCGGTATTTACATCTCCACAAAACACGACTGGCTTCTTTTTCTGTAGTTTCTCTATATAGATGAGAAATTGATCATAAAAATCGAGTTTGTATTGTAGTCGCTCGGGACCACCTCCACCGTTGGGGAAGTAACAGGTGATGAGGTAGAAGTCTGCGTATTCGGCAGTGATCGTACGGCCTTCATCATCAAGTGCAGGAAGTCCGATACCATACGCAACCGTTATAGGGGTTTCTCGAGTATAGATGGCAACCCCACTATACCCTTTCTTGAGTGTTGGCCATGCAAAGTATGACTCATACCCAAATACATCGCGTACCGAATCAGGGAGCTGCTCAGTCATTGCCTTTGTCTCCTGGAGACACACCATGTCGGGGTTGTACTCAGCAAACAGTGGGTCAAAATGTCCCTGTTTATATGTTGCCCGCAAGCCGTTAGTGTTCCAAGAGATGATTTTCATACTGATATGGTAACAATAAACGCATAAAATAAACAGGTAAATAAAAAAGCCCCCCCATACGAGAAGGCCTTAAAAGATGAAGAAATTATTGTGACACTTCGGTGACATGTGTTATCGGTTGTACCGAGATGACATTGCTGTCTCTACCGAGCAGTCCTTTGTATGCAGCGTTGGCAATACGAAGGACTGTATCCTTTTCTTTTTTTTCTTTTACTAAGAACATGTGTGGTTCTATGGTGAAGTTCGTGTCTTTGGGCACAGTGAACGTTGCCCATGAACTATCGATCCATCCTTGGATATATCGATCATTACTACCATTTTTTTTCTTCACAAAATCCTTGGATGCAATAGCTGCAATACAGCCGACTACAACAATACTTACTGTTATCAAAAAAGGCTTTGATACACTCATTTTTCCATTCTTATTCATAACTAACATTTTTGTTTTGCTATACCTTACCATATTTTTCGAGAAAATAAAAAAACCTCCCAAGTAGTTGGGAGGTTAACGATCTTCACAAAATCATACATTACTGTTTTACCTCTTCTTTTAATACCTCAGGTTTCTTTTCAGGAACTGACATATTATATGACCCATCAGAGTTTAGGGTTACGGTACCCCCAGTTGTTTGCAACTGCGCTAGTACCTGCTTGATAGGTATATTCTTGCGAATTGGAGTATGACCTATGTTTTTGGAAACTCTGGGTAAACAGAGACATGAATCACTGCTAAAGGCAAACGAAGTAATAGACGTAGCGATTATAATCGCAAAAAGAATGATTTTTCTCATTGATATTTGTTTTATTTGATTGTTATGGGTCATTCCAAGAGTAGGAATACCGTACTATTTATTGATTGTATTATATCATTTTATAGAGTTTTGTCAAGAACATTGATATATATCTCTCTTTGCCAAGAATCAATATCGGAGTAGAATTAGATAGTATGAAAAATCAATTTGAAGACTTAGTTGGTCCACGTTCTGAAGATCGAGAAGAAAAAATACTAGATGAAGTTGCTGCAGATGGGCAGCCTTTATGGATGGCGTTCCTCGCTGACCCTGAAGCACTTTCGATATCAAAAGAAGAAGTCGAGGATGCCAAAAATGCCTTGATTGAGGCCCAAGGAGACAACGCTATTGTTGTTGCTCTGTGTAAAAATAAAACAATCCCAGAATGCAAAACAATGCTCCAATCTTCTGAGAACTCCTCACTTGCTGCATAAATACCTACTCTTTGTATTAAAAAACTTCCACATCAAGTGGAAGTTTTTTAACTTTTAGAATGGAACTTCTTGTGTACATCTCTCAACTGTTTATCCGTGATATGTGTATATATCTGAGTCGTTGCGATGTTGGCGTGACCGAGCATCATCTGGACTGAGCGAATGTCTGCGCCGTTAGATAACAGATTGGTAGCGAATGAGTGGCGTAGTACATGGGGAGTGACTTTCTTGGATATGCCGGCCTTGATAGCGTATCCGCGAATAATACGTTCAATAGAGCGAGGGGAGAGTCGGCGGTCTTTGCGCCCCCCACCATTCTTTGCGATATCAACAAACATAGCTTCATCCATGTCTTTGCGTGCTTTGAGGTATGTCTTGATGGCAGTGCGCGCATCATCGGAGATAAATACTACGCGGACCTTCTCACCCTTACCTCGTATTGAAAATTCGTCTTTCGTGAGGTCGAGGTCGGAGTTGAGCGAACAAAGTTCAGCGAGACGAAGTCCTGTAGAGAAAAACAGTTCGAGTAATGCCTTATCCCGAAGTCCTTTGATATCTGAGAGGTCTGGAGCTTTGAGCAGTCTGTTGAGTTCGTCGACAGTCATAAGGTCGAGATGGCGCGCACCAGTCTTTGCCAACTCAATCACATCAGGTGCAACACATTGAATGTTTCGCTTGCGACAGTATTTCAAAAATGACCGAAGTGCGATCATATAGTAGTTCTGCGTGTTCTTTTTCATTGTTGCAGCAGATTGTCCACGAACTCTCACGCCAGACGCACGGTTGAGGATCAGTCGAAACTGACGAAGTGTTTCTTCATCAATGTCTTTTACCTGTTTTATATTCATATCAATCGCAAAACGAGTGAGGTAGTGATCATAGTTCTCAACTGTTTTAAGCGATCGCCCTTTTTCAATCTCAATGTATTCGAGGAATTGTCGTTTTGCAGTAGGGAAGTCCATAAAACTAGTATAGCGTAGTATTATTGTGCGACATATACGCACTACTTGCTTTTTATAATATGGTATGGTACTATGTCTATCTATGTTATCAACGAAGAAAAAGCAGTCAGTCATCAAGAAGCACCAGCTCCACACCAAGGATACTGGATCTAAGAAGGTGCAAGTAGCAATGTTGACCGAAAAAATCGACCAACTCGCAACACACCTCAAGATGCACAAGAAAGACAACCACTCACGACGTGGCCTCATCAAAATGGTAGCTGACCGACGAGGTCATATCAAGGTACTCGAGAAGACAAACCCTGAGCAACGCAACGACATTTTAAAAATAATCAAAAATTAACTTTCATCATGTCCCGCTTCGGCGGGACATTTTGATGTATACTTACATTCATGGCAATCATTAAACAAAAAGATCAACGAGTCGGCATTTTTATCGACGCACAAAACCTGTACCATACAGCAAAAAATTTATATAAACGAAAAGTAAACTTCTCTAACGTCGTCAAAGACGCTCTTGCTGGACGCAAACTTATCAGAGCAATCGCGTACGTGATCACAACAGAGAGCAACGATGAGGGTGCGTTTTTTGACGCTTTAACGAAAAACGGTATTGAAACCAAATCAAAAGACCTCCAAATATTTTATGACGGTAGCAAGAAAGCTGACTGGGATATTGGACTCGCCATTGACGCAGTGTCTATGGCTCCAAAACTAGACGCAATCGTCATTGTTTCTGGGGACGGAGACTTTGTACCACTCTGTAACTATTTGAAATACCATCACGGTGTACAAGTAGAAGTTGTCACCTTTGGCAAAAGTGCGTCTGCAAGCCTCAAAGAGGTTGCCGATGATTTCCTCGATCTTTCAGCTAATGCAAAGAAGTACCTTATCGGCTATTAATACAACGCCACCATGCCTGAATCAGTAGATCCAACAATCCCTACTCCACCAAAACCAGTTCCACAACAACCGACTGGTCCTATTGTGCATACATATGAGTCAGACCTGGCACTTGCAATGGATACTACTGATGCATCGGTAGTACAGGAACTTTTACAAACGGCACGGGAACGAGAAAATGCAGATAAGGAAAAAGAAGTAGTGCGTCGTCAAAAAGGATGGTACACCACTGGGGGAATCATTCTTTTTGTCCTGGCTCTCAGTGCCTCAATATATGGATACTATTATTATAAAAACCTCACCGTGGATGTTGCGGCAGTTCCATCAGTTGGAGTATTCCAAAGTACTGCAGCGCTGGTGACGAGTGACTCTGATCTCGCCAATAGTATTACCAAACTCACTACTGAAGATACTATTATAGAAGGCAAACCATTACTTGTACCATTATATGCTGACGCAACAACACTTATTCCATTATCTCCCGAACAGACACTCGCGTACCTCAATATCAATCTTGGTGAACCATTTCTTGCCACGGTTTCACTTGTTCGTCTCGGTGTCTACAACAACGGAAATACTGTTTCGCCATTTTTAATATTCTCAGTACCCAATCCGGAAACAGCGACCAAGGAGTTCTTGCTCGCCGAGCCAAAACTGCTCGAACTCACCGCTCCGATTTTCAATATCAATCTTACGAACACTGCCAACCAAGTGGGTACAACTTTTGAAAGTACCTATATGTACAACCTTCCTGTACGAACGTTGACGGCTACAAATCTCGACACAAATATTAAAACGATACTTATGTACTACGGCTACGCAACAGATACCACGATAGTTATTGCAACAAATCCAACCATTTTGAAGTCGGTATACGACACTATTATTAGGCAACGATAAGAGCATCTAGGTGTGCAAAACTTCACTTGTGCATTCCTATCAGCATGCTACTATGGCGTGTAATGATACACACAAAACATTTTAACGAGAAGCTTGTGGCAGAAAAATCGAACCTTGAAGAAGAGCTCGGGGGTATTGCCATATTTAACACTGAAACCAATATCTGGGAAGCAACACCCGATCAAGATATGATGGGTGAGATAGATGACAACGATGCGGCAGATCGTTTTGAAGACTTCGAGGGACGCTCAGGAATGGTATCAACCCTTCAAGCGAGACTGACTGATGTGAACAATGCGATGGAAAAAATAGCGCAAGGGAAGTATGGTACCTGCGAAACATGCGGAGAAAAGATCGAAGAAAACCGGCTCGAAGCGAACCCCAGTGCAAAGACGTGTAAGGCGCACATGAATGACTAACTAAATAGAAATAAAAAAACAACTTTAACCAGTTGTTTTTTTATTTCTATTTTTAATTCAATTCGAGCATAACCTACATTAACGGGCGAGTATGACTGCATGTTTTGGGATGTGCTGTACCAACACACCTAATTGACTTTTGAACACATGAGAGTACAGTTGAACAAAACTATTACATGCAAACAACAATCGAATACGAAGCACAGCTTCATTATGACTTTTTCTTAATACTCATTAAGAAATATGGAATGGAAGAAGTACTTAACAGTAAAAAAAAGATTAATGAATCTTATTATTGGTACCCATTCAATCAATACAATAGGCCGTACCGCGGTACAGAGATTTTCCTGAATGCAAATCAAAGCGAACATTTCGTCCTTGGACAAACAGTAAACGAAGATCCATTTTGTTACACCGTATTTTATGATAGACCTTCACCCTCTGATGACTGGTCTGTTAACAGACATTTTGAAATTAAAGTATTACCTGATCAAATTTTGTACACACAGTTTACTGGTCAACCACCAGTACCTCTTGATCGAGAAAGCAGAATCAAGATAAAACTGGGGCACGAGAAACTTCAAGAAGTATTTAGTGAGATTCGGGACTTCGTTCTTACCCTTCCAAAAAAATGACCCTCTTTATTGACCACCATAATCGGTGGTCATTTGTTTCACAGACTTTAGAAAATCTTTATCTTTTTTTGCCATACTTGTTTCATGGCATTTTCCAGAATTAATAGCGCGCAACTTACCGGTCTCGGAGCGGTTGGTGTTGTAGTGGAAACTGATATCAATAGAGGACTCTATATGTTTCAAATAGTAGGCCTGCCCGACAAGAGTGTTGAGGAAAGTCGCGAGCGAGTGATCTCTGCACTTCGAAATGCATTAGATAAAAATCCTAAATCAGAAAACCACAAAATCATTGTTTCACTCTCACCGGCAGAGCTTCGCAAAGAGGGTGCATACTTTGATGTTGCCATCGCACTTGGATATCTTTGTGCAACAGGAGATCTTGTGTTTGATGCAGAACACAAACTATTCATTGGAGAACTTTCACTCAACGGAGAAATACGCCCTGTTCGTGGCATCATTTCAATAGCACAGTGGGCGAAAACTCATGGGTATACCGAGGTATATATTCCAAAAGATAATGAGGTAGAGGCGCAGCTTGTAGATGGCATAACTTTTTTTATTGTTCCAACCCTTGAGGCTCTGGTTTCACACCTTACCGGAGAAGAACTGTTACACGAAGTTGTGTACGCACAACCAGCACTCCTAGAGCATACTACTGATATTGATTTTGGTGATGTACGCGGCCAACTCCAAGCCAAGCGTGCATTGATGATCGCAGCTGCAGGAGGACATAACATTGTTCTCTATGGACCACCAGGGACCGGTAAAAGTATGCTCGCAAAAGCATTTCATGGCATCATCCCCGCACTTTCTACACAAGAGTTTTTGGAAGTCGCAACAGTGTATTCAAGTATTGGACTGATCGATACGGTGTTGCACGGTGCCGTACCTTTGCGCGCACCGCATCATAGCGCATCACATGTTGCGATTATTGGTGGAGGGCAACATTTGCGACCAGGGGATATTACACTGGCACATCGCGGAATTTTATATATGGATGAATTTCCTGAATTTGATCGACGGGTGATTGAAGCACTTCGTGAACCGATCGAAGAAGGTTCGATCACGGTTGCTCGCGCAAAAGGAAGTATCAAGTATCCTGCGCAATTTATTTTACTTGCAGCAATGAATCCATGTCCGTGCGGATATCGGGGAAGTGGTGTAAAACATTGCACCTGCAGTGGGTCAGAAATTGCTCGATATAACAAAAAACTTTCAGGGCCTATTATTGATCGTATTGATTTGTGGGTACCCGTACAACATGTCGAATACGCAACACTCCACGAAGATGCCAAAGAAAAAGAAAGCACGAGTGTGCGAACAAAGGTAGCTACCGTTAGAAACATTCAACACCTTCGATATGGCAAACTAAACTCAGCACTTACTTCAAACGAAGTACAGAGCAGTACCAATCTCTGTGATGATGCACGCAAACAATTACAGATCTACGCAGAAAAGTTAAAACTTTCTCCACGCGTATATATGCGCACTATTAAAGTTGCTCGAACAATTGCAGACCTGGATGCTTCCGCAGATATTTTGTTATCCCATATTTTGGAAGCACTGCAATACCGTCCCAAATTTGAATAAACAAAAACCACATCTTTATCTGATGTGGTTTTTGTTTTAAAATTTTGTTCCTTTTTTAAAAGTAGCAAATGGATTTTTGGGACCATTTAAAATTTTGAAGTGGAGGTGGGGACCTGTAGAAAGTCCGGAGTTACCCGAGAGTCCAATAACTTGGCCCTGTGTTACGGTGTCACCAACTGACACATTGATATCTGAAAGGTGTCCGTACAATGTCTGCGATCCTGCAGGATGTGTGATAACAATATATTGTCCATACCCTCCATTATACCCAGAACTTTTTGCAATGATAACGTTTCCTGCTGCTGCTGCATACACCGTTGTTCCAATTTTTGCTCCGAAATCTACGGCATTTCCATCATGAATACCTTGTGTTAGTATCGCTCCTGGAATCGGGTTTATATATACTGATGTATGTGATGCACTCGTGTCAGTTGATGCTTCTTCTTTTTCGATGACATCATTTCGAGTGTTGGCAACAGGGGGCACTATTTTCTCTTTGGGTGATGTAGTAGTTGTTGTTTTAGTTTTTGCAGCAACTTTTACTACTGGTGCTTTTACAACAATAGGTTCAGCTCCTGGGATAATGAGCTCAAGACCTACCTTGATTGCATCTGCTTCGATATCATTAAATTTGAGAATGTCTTCTTGATTTGCATCAAACTTTACGGCAATACCTGAAAGCGTATCACCCTTTTTGACGACGTACTTTACGCCAGTTACCGGAAGTATTACCAGCTCATCCCCAATAGAAATCTTGGATGTTTTTTGAGTAAGGTCATTTGCCCATCGAACGGTGTTAATAGAAATATTAAACTTTGCGGCAATACCTGAAAGCGTATCTCCATCTTTAACGATATATGTAGTAATAATAGGATCAAACGATTCTTCGGCGACAATAGTATTTTCTTCTACTTGGTCACTTGTTACCTCACCGGCGGATGGAAGGGAGGTAGTTTCATCTTTGACTTGATTGGGCGATATAGCGCTAGCCTTAATGTTAAGTTGTCCGACAACACTATGGA
Organism: uncultured Candidatus Saccharibacteria bacterium; assembly: GCA_964473175.1. Lineage (GTDB taxonomy): Bacteria > Patescibacteriota > Minisyncoccia > Phycocordibacterales > UBA9973 > UBA4124. The sequence continues at coordinate 13,398 of CAYYNN010000002.1, forward strand.
CCAGTCCTACATTAATAAGTAATAGTGGAAGAATAATATATATTATTTGCTTCTTTCCGATGTTTTTAGAAATACTATTAAAAAACTTCTTGGAACGTTTGGGAACGTCTGACGACGAACCGTTTGAATCTGTATGTATCATAGGTAGGAAATCATTTTACCAAGGAAATACAGTATCATGTTGATACGACAATATTTGATCTTTATAGTCAATAGTTTTTAGCCGGAAAACCCTTGTTTTAAGGTGTTTTGACAAATATCACAAGTGCCTGTACTGTGCCATGTTCCTTCAATATCCTTATGTAGCAACACTCATTTTCCCTTTATGAATAAATCGAGTACACTCTACTGACTATGAATCTTCACACAAATTTTACCGATGGATTAAATGATGCTCAAAAAAAAGCGGTCATAACTATTGATGGTCCTCTACTGATTGTTGCTGGAGCTGGAGCGGGAAAAACAAAAACGGTCGTACATCGTATCGGGCACCTTATTACGACAGGTATTGCTCCTTCTGCTATCCTCGCTGTTACCTTTACAAACAAGGCAGCAAAAGAAATGCGTGAACGAGCTGTGCATCTTATTGAAACAATTCCGTATATAGAACGTATTGGAAAAGGCGAACGAGAGATCCCATTTGTTAGTACCTTTCACAGTTTGGGTGTATTCCTATTGCGGCGCTTTGGGGCCTTCAATGCAACCGTCAAACGGTTCACAATACTTGATGATTCAGATACGAGTGCGCTCATCAAAGAAGCGCTAACCTCGTTTGGTCTTGATCCAAAACAACACGATCCTCGATCGATCAAAAATACTATTAGTCGAGCAGCGAATGCCTTCTTGGATCCCGACCAGCTCGAGAGAGAAGCGAATCCGTCCTATCGACTCGCTGGACGTGTGTGGAAAAAATACAAAAGTTTGAAGCAAGAACAAAAAGCACTCGACTTTGATGACTTGCTTACACAAACAGTTGCGTTGTTGGAACACAACGAGGAAGTACGCTCATGGTGTCATTCAACATGGTCACACGTCCACATTGATGAGTATCAAGACACCAATGAAGTACAGTATCGTATTGCAAAAGCACTTGCGTCACATACTAAAAATTTGTGTGTTGTCGGAGACAGTGATCAAAGTATTTATTCATGGCGGGGAGCAAATATTAAAAATATTCTTGAGTTCGAACGCGATTATCCTGAAGCAACCGTTGTCGTACTCGAAGAAAATTATCGTTCTACAAAAACAGTCCTTGCTGCTGCAAATGAAATAATTGGAAAAAACAACTATCGTACCCCAAAGAAACTTTTTACCAACAACAGTGACGGAGAAATGGTATCTGTATATACCGCATACGATGAAGTCGATGAGGGTAACTTCATCGTTGAGCGATGCATAGAACATATCGATAGTGGTATGCAGCCTTCAGACATAGCAGTGTTGTTTCGAACCAACTTTCAATCCAGAGTACTCGAAGAATCCTTTCTTTCATATGCAATTCCATACCAAGTATTGGGTGTCAGGTTCTTTGAACGAAAAGAAGTCAAAGATGTATTGTGTTATGTTCGAGCTGCGCTGAACCCAGAAAGTCTGATAGATATCAAACGTATTATCAATGTTCCTGCTCGAGGTATTGGGAAAGTCACCATCGCAAAAGTCTTTGCAAAAGAAGCCCTTCCTGCAAAAGCAGCATTGTCAGTACAAAAGTTTTTTGATCTTCTAGAAAGGATTCGTGAGTATATGAAAGATCATTGTGTATCTGAAAGCATCAAATATGTCATCACTGAAAGTGCTATGGATACCTACTACAAAGACGATCCCGATGGAGAAGAGCGTTTGGAAAACTTGGCTGAACTGGTAACACTAGGGACTCGGTATGACCATCTCGGCAGTGAAGATGGCCTCGAGAAACTGATCGAAGAGGCAACATTGATGAGTGACCAAGATAACCTTCAAAACAATGAAAAGACCGCAAATGGTGTAAAACTCATGACCATTCATGCTGCCAAAGGACTTGAGTTTGCTGTGGTATTTGTTGTTGGCCTTGAACAAGGCCTCTTTCCACACGACCGAGACAAGAACGCAACTGGTGCCGATGCCGAAGAAGAGCGACGTCTGATGTATGTAGCACTCACCCGAGCAAGACAGAAGTTGTATCTGACCTATGCAAGCATGCGAACAATATACGGCATGCGCGATGTGCGAATGCCATCAGAGTTTGTTCTCGATATTCCAGAAGAACTCATCACGAGAGAAACAAGAAGTGGGGAAGCAGGATTTGCGACGGTGTTTCTATAGATGCTGTGAATATAAAAACCTCTCATCGTGTGAGAGGTTTTTATATTATGACGTACCGGTTCCTGGCATTGAATCAAATCGCCCATCACTTGTCACAGTAGTGCATGGATCTCCTGTCATGAGACAATTTCCACCTGGTGTATAGGAACCTAAAAGGTATGTCCCATAAATATTATTATTTGAAAAAAGCCTACCACTCCCATCATAGGTCAGTGCGAGTACCCCGCCACCGTTGCCGTAAGTATTAATATAAATAAGCATGTTACCACTACAAGTACAGCTCAGTGCAGAAGTTCTCATTCCACCAAAGTAATTGCCTGCAAATACATTGCGTGGATAAAAACCAAATACTGATCCAAGTATTATTGTCAGCCCGAGTAATAGTTTAGAATATTTTTTAATCATTGTAATATTTTTTGAATATCAACTTCGATGGGTACTGCATTACTTTCTCCATTTGCATTAGTAATTTTGAGTATAGCACGTATGTATGTTGTGCCATTCGCATGAGTAACTGTTTCTCCGGTGAGGTTGTTGACAAATGACGAGAGAATAGATGTGTATCTACCAGAGTACTTGTACTGCAGTAACTGAGAACGCATTTTTTCTGCAGTTGTAAACGTGAACGGGAATGTAAGAGTTGTTCCATCACTACTTGAATATGAACCCACACCTTGAGTTCCATCGCTTACTACAACAACCGTATTATTGAACGCCGTAAAACCTGTCCCTTGTATCGTAATACTCTGAGGACTACTTGTAATGATCGCTGGATTAATAGTTGCAATAGAAACGGAAGTTGTAACTGGGGCAACAAGTACCGGAGCAGGAGTGTACTGCCAACTGAGCTTATAGATTAGTGTTCGAGTAAAGTATCCCACTACCCCAGTCGGGGCACTCAGTCCAGCGGGGACAAGGGCATCAACGGCATATTTAATTTGTAAGCGACTGACTGCTTTGGCGGTAAGTGCGCCAAAATATGTTGATTCGTTTCCTGGAGAACCTGGACCATTTGTTGCGATACGAGTATCAGGATCGCTATTAAGAAAGACTTGCAACTCTCTAACATCTGCCCCCCGACTACCAATACTGAGCGTACGAGTTATTTCAGCATGCGCAACTGCATAGAAACACAGTATTGCAATCAAGAAAATAGATACATATTTCATACAAAACAGTATACACCGTACTCCAAACAAACCTGCTACACTCTATTGATGAAAGCCAAAAAGTCCCTCGGGCAACACTTCCTCAAGAGCGAAAGAGCTTTGACGCACATTGTCAATGCAGCAAAACCGACACCTGAGGACTACATTTTGGAAATAGGTCCTGGTCACGGTGTACTGACCGAGCGATTGGTACCACTGGTCAAAAAAGTGGTTGCTATAGAAAAAGACCGTGAACTTATACCATTACTCACAGAGAAGTTCCGAAACGAAGTACGTGACGGCAATATTGAGATCATAGAGCAAGATATTTTGAAATGGAGCCCAGAGGCACTTGCTTGTAGTTCATATAAACTTGTTGCAAATATCCCGTATTACATTACCGGAGCAATTATTGAACAGTTTTTGAGTGCAACACACCAACCAACTATCATGGTTCTCCTCATGCAAAGAGAGGTTGCCGAGCGTATTGTTGCCAGAGACGGCAAGGAGAGTATTCTTTCTATTGCCGTGCATGTGTATGGCACGCCTAAAATTATCGACAGAGTCCCACCCGGTGCATTTGCGCCCGCTCCTACAGTAGAAAGCGCTATCCTCTCTATAGAAAACATTACCAGAGATTTTTTTGCAGACTGTAATGAATCATTGTTTTTTGCAGTACTCAAGTCAGTATTTGGTAAGAAGAGGAAACAGATTGGCGGAAGCCTCTCCGAGTACCTCGATAGTAGGGAAGAAGCACATCGCATCCTCGATGTGGTATCTATAGACCCCAAAAGTCGCCCCGAAGACATACATATATATGAATGGAAAAAACTTGTTCAAGTAATACATACGAAATAATGTATAAACGTTGTACAATAGTATGTAATGGAAGATCATCTCAACCGACCGAGTAAGCAGTTTCTAAAACGTGGCGCGATAGCTATTGGCATTCTCGCCATTATCCTTGTTGTCCAAACGACATGGTTCCGACATATATTCACCAAGAAAAGCTCAAGCCCTATCGTTGCATCTACCACTGTGGGAGATTTGGTTACCAAAGATACCAATGGTAACGGCATAGCAGATTGGGAAGAGCGCTTGTGGGGACTTGACCCAACAGTGCTTTATACCAACGGTGTGTCTAATGAATCCATCATTGCCGGCAAGAAAAAATCACTCGGTGTTGCCAACACGACATCAGATGCCAACCTTGACGATACTGACCGTCTCGCGCGGGAACTGTTCACACTTACTGCGGCATTAGGTCAGTCTGATGAAGTTGATAGTGCAACATTGCGAACAATTGCTGCAAAACTCGGTTCTTCTGTAGATATCAGAGCCGTAAGCAATCAATATTCACTCAAAGATCTCCAAACCGTTCAAACAACTATTGCGAGCCTTACAAAATACCGAACTTCTATGCAAGCAGTCATCAAAAAATATGATGTAAACACTCCTGATATAGAAGTATTGGCAACAGCACTGCAAAATGAAGACTATAGTGGCCTCCCTCAACTTACTCAAAGTGCCGTTATATACCAGAGACTAGCCAAAGAACTCACTGCAGTACCTACACCGATTGGCCTGGCGACCAACCATCTCAGTATCATCAACGGTTTTTCTGGTATTGCGACATCATTTACATACATGACAGAACTTGATGACAACTCACTCAAAGCACTTGTCGGAGTCGCAGTGTACAAAAATTATGCTAACAAACTTGCGATTGCAACAAGTCAGATGAATGATTATTTGATTCAATACGGTATACTGCAATAACACATGAATACGGCGCGCAATATTTTCTTCATAGCACTCATACTCCTCTTTATACCGACGGCAACACATGCGGCTCCACTTTGCTCCGATGGAACACCAGCACCTGCAGGGAACATTTGTAACTGCGCTGCAGCATTCAATGGAGGAGGGAGTAACTTCACCCCAGGGTCAGGATCAAGTCTTACCGGAAACACCTTTGATGGTAAGACTTTCTCAGGTTTAGGTGGAGCATTAATAAGCTGCCTTAACATCGGTGGTGCTATTTCCAACCTTTCCTCTAACCTCCAAAATGGAGATGGGTTTAGTTTTAAAGATAATTCAGTACAGCAAATCCCTGTCAATGCTTCATCTGTAGAACAAGGTACAACTAAAACCGCGAAGGAAACAGCGGCGACAACAAAACGAGAACAGTGTCTCAACGGTGCAGCATATGCCGCAGCAAAAACATCTCTCCAAAAACTCTCTGACAAAACACTCAACTGGGTCAAGACCGGTTACAACGGCAATCCACTCTATGTTCGAGATATTGATTCATTTATGTCATCTATTGCAGGAGAAAAACTAAACACGTATCTCAACCAATACATCGATGCGAGCAATAGTCCTGTATTTGGTAATGCACTTAAGTCAGTCATCAAAAAACAAGTTACTGGGTGGGATGACGGCTACCTCAACAAGGCTATGAATACACCTGAAGGTAAGGCATATACGGCATTTCAATCTGATTTTACTCAAGGAGGGTGGGGGGCGTTGTTAAATATGAAGAACAATCCTATCGGAGCATATTTTAATGCAACGGACCAAGTGAGCGGTATTATTGGTACAGCGCAACAAAATACACAGAACGAACTCCAACAAGGAAATGGTTTCTTGAGTATGAGAAAGTGCGTCGAGTATGAAGACAAGAGTACAAAAGTAAGTGGTACAAATTCTTCTGGGCCTGATTGCGGAACATTACAAGACCAAGCACAAGAACAATACGACACATGTATGCAACTTGCCGGAAGTGGTCAAACACAACAGGAGCAATCTGCCAGTGAACAAATTTGTCAGATAACCCTTACTGCTGCTCAGTCTCAAATAACGTCATCAACATGTAGTCCTGCAAATGGTACGACACCAGTACTTGCAGGTAGCAAGGCAAAGTGTCTTAAATACGAAACAGTGACCCCTGGATCTCTGATTGCCAACCAAGTGAACGGTGTTTCAAACTCAACATCACAGATATTGATTAATGCAGATAAAATCAACGAGACGATTGGTGTATTCTTTGGGCAGTTGATGGACAGACTCTTTACGGACGGACTCAGCGGTACTGGTAATGGTTCAAGTGGAAATAAAGCTGATCCGAGTTGGTCACTGGGAAATAACGTAGTGACTGGTACTAATGGGAAAACCCTTGCAAGCGCATCATCCTGCCAAACCCCGTTAGGGTACGACCCTTCTACTGGAGGGTTTGACCAAGAGTTTGATATTAGTAGACCCCAGCAATTGAACTCAGTTATTGTGACGCAGAAAAACTTCCTTACTCGTATGCAAGACGCACAATTTGTGATGAACAAATTTATTCCTCGTCTCGGAGCATTGGACTACTGTATTCCAGGACCAAACCCAACATACAACAACAACCTCAACGAGAACGCACAGGCACTTATTTCTCAATTTCAAACACTCACTGAAACATATAACAATGCAGCGAATACAGCCATTCAAGGGGCTCTTGATCCTGGGCATATATTGACGGCTGCAGGGTGTGCTATTTTCCCTCGAAGCTGTGATAACACTCCTCATATTGTTGGATATTCAACTACTCGAGTATCTCTTTTTGACAAAGTGACTGAGGAACAAAAAAGAATTAGTGATCGTATTTACGGAACCGGTGCATCAGAAGAATTGATGAGGTTTTTTCTTAGTGATGTTGTCGTAGAACTCAAAAGCTTATTTGCAACCACATATACCGACACCAACATCATCAACGCATTCGTTAGTACTAGCACCAACCCTGCCCAACAAACATTGATCTCCGGGAAAATAAAAGAGTCTATTAAAATAACTGCTGACCTTCCTGGATATGCACAAGGAATAGCTGGATATAATGAATACTACTCATCTACTATCGAGAACACACAAGCAGCTTTAACTGAACTTGCTGCTATATACAAAGATGTGCAAGATATTGTTGGTCCAGCAAAAGCACGATATATTCTCGACATGCAAAACGCAGGTACTCCCGTCAACCTCTCTTGTATTGATAACGCCTACCGACTCGGCCCAATAGGTACCGGCGTGGCTCATCTAGAAAACATTACTGCCCCGCTTGACGCATTCCAGTTGCACTCTGCGGCGTCGAGCGCATATTTCTATAGTCATCTATAATACATCCTATGAAACGAGCAATTACAATTTTCCTTATCATCCTTGTCGTCGTCGGCATTTTCCTTACTGGAGCATGGCTGATATCTCGACGTACTGCAGTCAAAAACAGCGCCCCAGCACCAACATTTCGTGACTTCATCACTGGAGACTCAGGAAAAGGTGACACACTTACTCCAAATAACGGCGATCTTTCATCTGTGTTCGTCGATGACAACCTCGGTAACACCGATACTGTTGGTGTCGTCGATACAACTCCAGGAACTCAAGTTGCACAGTTTACCAATGGAGGCACTTCGCCATCAGGAGGTAGTAGTGGGGCCGGCAATACACAAGGTACGAGCGGGAACGGTATCACCACTACAACCTCTCCCAATGGGACTACTACAACGACAACTCCAGGAACAGTTCCAGGAACAGTTATTATTACAACCACAACTCCCAATGGGACTACTACAACGACAACTACCAGTATCGATCCGACAACACAACCTCCGTCAACTGCACCTGCTACCACACCTGGTCCCGCATGTGGTGACGCAGATCTCAATATTCAGTTTACTGCGAATGAGCTCGCCAAGTTACAGGTACTTCAAAACCGTTTTTATGCTATCGCGCAAAGCCTCCACTCTGATGCAGATGTAGCAACTGAACTAGGTAACCATGACAACTTCCTGGCAAAAGTTACCAATACCGAGAGTCTGTACCTGTTTTGCGATCAAATAGTTACAACCCAAGGAGCTGGTGCTATTACGAATCCTGCATATAAAAAGCATATTCCAACACCCTTTTGGCATAGTAACGGTATATTGGGTACAGACAATGAACTATTTATCGCAACAGATGGTCCCTATGATGGAACACTTCGTATAGGAATACCTATGCCGAACGGATTCCCTGGAAACCAAGACCCCGGAGATATAACGACCAATCCGGATGACCTACTGTTTACACCCAACAACGTCAAGCTTGTCTTGCGGTCACTTGAACGCTCACTCCGATTGAACCTGTGGTAGTAAATACTATTTGCGTGATACACTGTACACGTGGATTCACTCTCTGTCAGACGGTTTATTTTTAGAATAAAAAAAAATCTCTCACGCATCTCCAAGACAGCGCTTTTCGCGTTCGTCTTTTTGATTTTATTGGGTGGAAATATATCTCAGGTCTTTGCGGATGATGCATTCAATGAATACAAGTATCTTTTCAATACAGCAAATAGCAGCATTCCTATAACAGTAGGTGTTAATACGAACACTTTTGCAAAAAAATCATGGATGGTTGACGGTCAGAATATTTCAGGGATTTGGATGAAATATTCCTATACCTTTGGAAGTGAGACAGGGGATAAAAACGCTGAATACACATGGGACCATATTGACGCATTAAATGGTAGTGAAATTTTTATCGTGAGATCTTGTGATACGGGAACAACAGATAACTGCATTTATAGCAAAATTCCATATACACAATATGGATATGGAACCGATACCAATATCATATTTCGAGCAAGAGCTAGTGCATACTTTGCAAATCAAACCGTTGATATTAAAGCATCACAATGGGTAACATCTAGTGATAGTTCTATTGTTCCAGATTTTCTCACAAAACCAGCTCAAAGCGTTAGTATTTGGTATTGTGCATCAAAACCAAACCATGCTGTTATCGCAGGTGGAGATGATCGCCCTGAACCAAAAGATGCTGCTGACTCAGCAAATGATCCAGCAATTCAGAAATTTGGAAGTCTCTGTGATGGAAGAACATATTTTAAGATCAACCAAGTAGATGGGCTAAAACCTGTGTCTGCTCAGATAGAATCACAGACACAAGCTACTACAACAAATGAGGCAAGTGGTGGTGCTGGGGGTGCAAAGGCCGAAGGAGAAGGGAACGACCTACCTTCATGTAGTTTTACGGGAGGAATCTTTAGCGCAGGTAGTTTCATGGGGTGTATTGCTCGAGTCGTGTATTACGTTGTGTATTGGCCTATTGCGTGGTTTGCGAGTTTAATGGGCAACTTGTTTGACTTCTTCTTGTCTTATTCGCTTTCCGACAGCTCGTACCGTGCTGAGTTTGCTATCAGAGGGTGGCAGATAGTGCGAGATATATCCAACATCTTCTTTATTGTTATCCTGGTTTGGACCGGCTTATCGACAGTGTTCAACACAGGGACAAACATGAAGAAAGTAGTGCCAAACCTTATTTTGAATGCACTACTCATCAACTTCTCACTCTTTGGAACGAGAGTGATCATCGATATATCCAACATCGTCGCTCGTGTCTTTTATAATACGATGCAGGTCTGTGAGGGGAAGTGTGTGGATGCCAACAACGATGGAGTACAGGACAACCCAGCCATTGGTGCCGGTAAGTCAAAAGCTCTTTCCCAAAAAATAGTTTCTGCATTCAATCCGCAAAAAATATTTGACACTAGTGTAATTGACTCACAAAGAGCTGTTAAAAACGTTACTCAATCAAAGATTGCTGACAGTGACAGTGAGGTTGCTGGGTATTATATCGTGGTGACCATCATTGCTGCGGCTATTCTTTTTGGTATTGCAATGATGTTTTGGAGAGTGGCATTTTTCTTCTTGGGAAGAGTTATTGGTCTGTATGTGGCCATGATATTTGCGCCATTCGCATTCCTGGGACGAGGAGGTCTTCCGTTGGTGAGTGGTATCAAAGAACTGTCGTGGGATAGTTGGCTTTCAGACTTGACCAAATATGCATTGTTAGCACCTATTTTTGTATTCTTTTTATATATTATTTATTCATTCCTTGAAACAAATTTCATCACCGTATATACAGGTGTGGTAGGGAATACTTTCTTTGAAACAGTTATCTATATCGCAGTGCCGATGTTGATCGTCTATTTCATGGTCAAACAAGGGGTTACCATTGCGGAGAATTATGCGGGGAAAATCGGAAAGCAGGTGCAGGAAGGCGCAATGAAGGTTATAGGGTCAGGTGTCGGTCTCGCAGCGGGCACAGCAGCATTTGCTGGAAGAAATATTATTGGACGAGGTCTTGGTGCTATAGGTAAACAAAAAGTTTCGTATACAGATAAGGATGGAAAAGAGATCGAAACAACTCGGGCTGCACAATGGGCAGCTAATTCAAACAACAGTTTCTTTGCAAGGAGATGGAACAACACCTACAGTGCATCTCAGACTGGGTCATGGGATGCTCGAAATGTAAATGTCGCAGGAAAATCCGCTGAAGATAGGCTTTTCAAAGGCCTTGGCCTTAGTGACAATATTAGCGGGAAGCTCGGAATTGGCAAAGAAAAAGCACTCGGGAAAGATGGTAAGGCAGGAGGTAATGTCATGATTAATAAAAAACGTGATGAAGAAAAACAGAAAGAAATAGAAAGTAGAATCCAGACAGCCCATCTATCAGATGAGGATGCTAAGGCGGCGGGCGAGCGCTATAAGAATGAAAAAATTAAGGCATTTGCGGATCAGCATTGGACAGAACATGTTGATGTCGATGATATCGCACTAAATTCTAAAGCATATCGTGACCTTAAGACAAAAGAAGAACAAATACAAAAAGATTTAGTTGCTGCTAAGGCTGCTAATCTACCTGGGGCAACGGCAATACATGAACAAAGTCTTGCAGACAATAAGACTGCACAGGCTCAAACATTGCAGAAGGAAAAAGATACAGCAAAAGATACAAAAGAAAAAGACCAAGCTGCATTTCAACAACTCAAGCTTCAGGCAGTTGACCAGATCACAAAAGACAATAAGCGAAATGAGAGCGAAGCTTTTAAAGATACAGTCAAAGAAGAAAGAGATCGTTTGGATAAGTATGGAAAAATTAAAGACAATAAAAGCTTTACGAACATGATGAGAGCCGAATATGTTGAAGACTTACAAAATGGATCCTTCTGGGGGGAATTTACAAAATCTGGTTTCGGTTCTGCTGTTAGTAAAACTGCAATTGGATCTATTCTCGGAACACTAATACCTGTACTTGCGCCAGCAGTAGGGACTTTATTAGGGGGAGTATTTGCAAAAGAATTAGCAGACGATCTTATAGACAATGCTACAGGATCTAGATCTCGTGCAATAAAAGCAATCATAAAAAAGGCAACGGCTGCTCCAGGAACTGGAAACACACTAGTCGATCTCGAAGCTCGACTTCAAAAACACAAAGACTCTGCAGTGGACGCAATCAACGAATCACTTAAGACTGCTTACGACTCATACGACAAAATTTTACCAGCAGAGTCTAAAAGGGGGATATTAAAAAGGATTGCGATGCTTGATGAAGATATAGAAAATTTTACAGAAGAGATTAAGACTTTAACAGGTGATAAAAAGATTGAGGCCAGATACAATAAAGCCAAGGCTGAGGATGAGCGTACAAATCTTCGAAATATTGAAGAAAAACTTGCCCGTGCACAAAAAGATCTTGATGAGAAAAAAGACCGTGAGAATGACAAAGAAGAGAGGAAGAAAGAATCAAATAAGCCTAAAACTAAAGAGCCTAGTAAATAATTATGACAGATCAAAACAACACAAAACAAGAAGAGGATTTTGATAAAGCACTTATTGAAGTGCCTGAAGAAGTCAGGGAATTTATGTGGAGTGATGCATATACTTACATACTCGATGTAGCACAGAAAGCACTTTCATTAACTGATTCGGAAAAAGCAGCGATGAGGGTCACTTCTTACAATCTACTATTGCGTATTACTGATATGGAAACGGAGAGTAAAAATATGCTTTCCTCAGAAATAGATCCGGAGAAAATAACAAAGATACTTTATACAATTCATACTCAAATATTAACTGCTGCAAAAAATATTATGAAATATGATCAATATATTGACGATGAGATTGCATCAAATGAGGGAGCAACCGCCCCAACTCCATCCGACATGCTTGCACGTCTCAACCAAACCTTCATAAAGCCGACAACGCTAAGCTCTACCAAGCGCGATCTCAGTAATGAGGGTATTAAAAGTATCGATACCGTCCCAAAAAGCTCATCATCTATAGACCCCTATAGAGAACTTCCTGATAAATAAAAGGGTAATGAAAAAATAACTGCTATACTTTACTCATGCAGTTCAAGGTTCCACAATTCATCGACATTGAAGACAAAGTATTTGGACCATTTACGTTCCGGCAGTTCGTATACCTCGCTGGTGGGGCAGGGTTGGTATACCTCTCACTAAAACTACTTCCACTTCTCATTGCATTGATATTCGTTCCGATATTTGGAGGACTCGCACTTGCGCTCACTTTTTTCAAATACAACGACAAGCCTTTTATCAATGTCCTAGAATCCTTCATACGGTTTTATTCACGATCTCGTCTCTACCTCTGGCACAAAAAAGAAACCAAAGCGTCGAGCAAGATAGTACCCGAAGCAAGAGTCAGTGCAGAGCGTGCTACACTGACGGAGAGTAAGCTCAAGACACTTTCATGGAGTCTTGATGTGATTGACCCCAATAATAGTAAATAGAACAAACAGTCTCAACCATGGCTACCATCGGCACACCCGCTCAACAATTCGTTCCAGTCAAAGAAGTACGCGACGGCATCATCGTTATGAAAGACGGTTCCCTCGCTATGGCAATACTTGTTTCATCGGTTAACTTGTCGCTCAAAAGCTTTGATGAACAGCGTGCAACGTTGATGCAGTTTCAAAACTTCCTCAATACACTGGATTTCCCGATACAAATAGTTATTCAGTCTCGTCGATATGACATTCGACCCTACATTTTGACCCTGCAAAACCGCCTCAAGGAGCAAACAGAGTCGCTCTTGCAGGTGCAAACACGCGAATACATTCAGTTCATCCAAAGTTTTACTGACCAAGTCAACATCATGCGCAAAAACTTCTTTGTGGTTATTCCATACATTCCGCCGATCCTCAACCAACAAAGCGGTATCGGCAAGATCTTTTCATTTTTAAACAAAACAAATACTGCGACACAGTCCGTGATCGAGTTTGAGCAACAGCGTACACAACTTGAAGAAAGAGTTAACGTGGTTGAGCAAGGGCTTTCTCGTGTCGGTCTTCGTGTTGCACAACTTGGAACTGAAGAGGTGATTGAGTTGCTCTACAAAACATTTAACCCAGGAGAAAGTACGTCACAAGCAAAAGCACAATAATACTCACACCAAATGATAATAGTATTGTATACTGCGTAGGCAATGGCACTCTTTGGTTCAAACAAAAAAAAGGAAGACAAGCTGTTACCGATCGCACCGTCACAAGTGTATGAATGGGCAACAATGGAGCTCGCTGATAAAATAGCGCCTTCAGCTATCGAAATCACTCCGAAGTCGATGCGTATCGGCGACAAGATCATCCGAACTTTTTTCGTTATTTCATATCCGAGATTTCTCACTGACAACTGGCTGACTCCTATCATCAACCTGGACAAGATTTTTGATGTTGCTATTTACGTCAACCCTATTGAAACAGCAGAACTGTTGAAGCACTTCCAAAAAAAGATCGCTGAAGTTGAGAGTCAAATCATCGTCAGACAACAAAAAGGTGTTGTTCGTGATCCGATGCTCGATACTGCATACCAAGACCTTGAAGAACTTCGTGACAACCTCACCCAAGCGCAGGACAAAATGTTCAATATTGGCTTCTATATCTCTATCTATGCCGATAACGAGAACGATCTCTTTCGAACTGAAAGTGAGATCAAAAGTATGCTTGAGAGCAAGATGATCTATATCAAACCTGCTCTTTTCCAAGAAGAGGATGGGTTCAAAACAGTAACACCTCTAGGTACTGACAAACTCGGTATTACCCAAAAGCTAAACTCTGAACCGATATCATCGATGTTTCCGTTCGTGTCTTTTGATCTGACAGGGGATACTGGGATTTTGTATGGGGTTAACCGCCACAACTCTTCTCTGGTTATCTTTGACCGGTTTTCTCTCGAGAACTACAACTCCATCATTTTTGCCAAGTCTGGTGCCGGCAAATCATATGCGACAAAGCTCGAGATTATCCGTACACTCATGTTTGATACAGATGTGATTGTTATTGACCCAGAACGAGAGTATGAATATTTGGCGGAAGCAATCGGAGGCAGGTATTTCAATATTTCACTTTCGTCTGACAACCACATCAACCCCTTTGATTTGCCTATACCTCGAGTTGATGAGTCACCTGCAGATGTACTTCGCTCCAACATCATTAACCTCGTTGGACTATTTCGTATTATGCTTGGAGGACTTTCTCCAGAAGAAGACTCTATTGTTGACCGCGCGATCACTGAAACATATTCACTCAAAGATATTACGCCTGAAAGCGACTTCACTTCTATCGAACCCCCACTTCTTTCTGACTTTGAAATGGTCCTTTCGGGAATGGAGGGGACAGAATCGGTATTGCAGCGTCTCACCAAATACACTCATGGCTCATGGGCAACATTCATCAACCAACCAACGAACGTAGATATCAACAAGAAATTCGTTGTGTTCTCAGTGCGAGATATGGAGGATGATCTCAAACCAGCTGCAATGTACATTGTGACGCACTTTATATGGAATGCGGTTCGCAAAGAGCTCAAGAAACGGTTGCTCGTCGTCGATGAGGCGTGGTGGATGATGAAATCAGATGATACTGCATCATTCTTGTACTCTATTGCAAAGCGAGGGCGTAAATACTATCTCGGGCTGTGTACCATCACGCAAGACGTGGGGGACTTCATGAAGAGTCCGTATGGTGTCCCTATCGTGACCAACTCATCTATTCAACTCTTGCTCAAGCAGTCTCCGTCTACTATGGACGTCCTCCAGAAGACGTTCAACCTTACTGACGAAGAAAAATTTCTCCTTTTAGAAAGTGGTGTAGGGGAGGGTATATTCTTTGCGGGACTCAAACACGTCGCAATCAAGATTATTGCAAGTTATACCGAAGATCAGATCATTACTTCTGACCCGTCACAGGTTATTTCTATTCGTAGTGCAAAAAAAGAATTTAGTGAACAAAATAAACGTTCATAGTGCTATACTAGTACCTATGAAACGTGTATTCACGCTCTTGTTTCTTATAGTCATATTCTCGAGTGCACCATATACTGGCGCGCAAAGTATTACCGATGATATTTCGGTTGATATTATTCCACTTAACCCGGCCCCCGGTGCAATAGTGACACTCCGAGCAAACAGTTACAGTATGGACTTGAGTCAAGCAAGCCTCTCATGGACCTACAACAACGTTAGCATTGGTAAAGGAACAGGTAAAACAACGGTTAGTATTGTTGCTCCCGCAAGTGGCGCCACTGGAGTTATTTCTGTTAGTGCGTCTGGCTCAGGAAGCACAGCGTCTACGAGTATTGTTTTGAGACCAGGAAGTGTTGATGTCCTCTGGGAAGCGGTAGATGCATATACTCCTCCGTTTTATAAAGGCAAAGCACTCCTACCGGTCAACGGGTTGATCCGCTATGTCGCAATGCCGGCAACATCTGCACCCAAAACACTGACATATACATGGTCACGCAACAGTTCTGTATTACCTGATGAATCTGGTTATAACAAATCAAGTCTTCTCATCAAGCATAGTGAGTTCAACCCTGTAGAAAGTGTCACTGTTGCGATTTCTGGTGGATCATATGCTGGTAACAGCACTATCAATGTCCGACCCATAACATCTCCAAGTATTGTGGCGTATCAAAACAGGGAAGGGTTTGTCGACTACACTACAGGGTACAGTAGTGTGATTCCATTTACCCAGAGTGGTATGGTGCTTCACTTTGAACCATACTATTTCTCTATTGCGCGCACGCTGCTCAGTGATCTTTCTTATGATCTCACTATTGATGGACAGTCAGTCAGTCCATCAAAACCAAATGAAGTTGGTCTTTCTCGACCGTCTAGGCCCGGACAAAGTACCATCAACCTCGCGATAACAACCACTGCGTACAGCTTGCAACATGCAGAAAAAGCCCTTACCCTCAATTTCAATTAATATGACTACCGTTTTAAAATCATTTTTTTTCATACTTTTCTTTACACTTTTGGTCATACCAGTATCCAAAACATTTGCCGCACCACCATACCCATTTACCGCAACCATAAATGGTAACAGTATCGTTGCAAAAATGACCAATGCTCCTGCTGATGCGACACAATATCGCCTCTACAACGGAAACACTCCTGTCGCATCCAACGACCTTGTTGGTCCGGATACGAGTATCCAAACACAAACAAATGGTATCGTTACTTGGACTATTAGTGGTCTTGGGTTTGTAAACGGTGTTTACACCTTGCATGTTGAAAAAGTCCCGGCAGTTGGACAAATTACCGTATTTGGCGGCACCAACATTGTAACCGCCGATGTATCAGTCACCGTCAACACAAGTACTACAGACTTTTTCCTCTGGCCCATGAACGCGGTCAGTGCAACAGGACAAGGTATTGTCTTGGCAGGTAAAATAGATACATCACAATACCCTGCGACGAATGGTCTACAGGTTAAAATACAGTATTCAACATCCGCTAACCCTTCAGGAGGTACAGAGTTGGTTGCCCACAGCACACTTGGGTCAGGTAGTACCGAAGGGGTGGCATCAGATGGGTCATACTATTTTGAACTGAACTCACTGACACCAAAAACAAAGTATTACTATCGTCAAACTATCACTGCTACAGCAACCAACACGGTGCTGAGCACCAAAGACCTCTATTTCAATAGTACCGATGGGTATGTTCCCTCAGGGACTCTCCAGCAAGAAGAAGTGGAGGCAGATCGTACATATCATCTCCTTGCTCCATGGCCAGGACTTTCCAAACTCTATGACCCAGCACTCTGTCAGGAGAAAAAAGATGCGGGAGAAATTCCAGTGAATTCTGTGTGTGACGTGAACGGCTTCATCAACTTTGCATTCAAAACATTGATCGGACTCACTGCGGTTGTGCTTGTCCTCCGATTGATGTTTGAAGGCTACCAATACATGGTCACTGATGTCCCATTTCTCAAAGCATCCGCAAAGGGGAGCTTCTTTTCTGCATTGATGGGCTTGTTGCTTGCACTCGGGTCATATGTGATTCTCAATACCGTGAACCCAAAGTTGGTGGATAACAAGTTTAATATTGCGGGAGTGAATGTGGGGGTTGAATTTACAGAATTTGATGCAGCAACATTCCAATCTGTTTCAGGTAGGCCTATAAAAGCAAAAGCTGAGTTACTTGCTATAGTAAAATCGACTGCTCAATCAAAAAATATTGATTCTTGCATCGTTCAAGCAATCATTCAACATGAAAGTCAGTGGAAAGAAAATGCTGTTGGGTGTGACGAAAATGTGAAAAGTAACGGAGTTCCATCCCGAACTGCATTTGTACAATCTGGAGTTACACTATCGGGAACTACTTTTACTCCAACCTCTGCCACTTCTTCAGTCACAAATGATAGCCTGGTTCCTGGTAAAAAATGTTATTTTGATGAAACTAAGCCAGGATTTAATTTAGACTGGAGATTTTCAAAAGGATTTGGTTTAGGGCAAACTACAATTTTCCCTTCAAACTACAATGAATCAAGTTGGTTTACTGATGTTAAACAAGGGGGTGTACTTTGGAACAATCGCTCTACTGTCCCTACTGCAAAAATTAAAGATCTCTTGCAAAATCCTGCTACTCAAGTTAATGCAATAATTACTATATATAAAAACAACGCAAGTACCTGCTTGACTGATATACAAAAATCTTTTGCTGCATATAACGGGGGAAGTTGCGGTACTACAAATGCTAATGCGTTAGCATATGGACGAAGTGTAAAGGCGACATATGATCTCTGTAAGCAAAACGGTGGTTAAACTGTAGTACAATACACATATGCGAAAGTTGCTCATCATTATTTTATCTCTCATCGTGCTTTCAGGAGTTGGGTGGTACATATACGCCAAGATGCACCAGACTGCTCCAGGTGTACCATCTATCACTGATTTCACTTCCTTCTTTCCTACGGGTGATCAGACGAACCCTGGAGGTGTACCAGGTATCCTGCCAGGACTTCCTTCGACATCCACTACTGCAGAGATAGCGACGTCGAACTCTCCATTCAAACAGATCAGTCCAAACCCCGTAGCAGGTTTTACTATTTTTGACCGAAGCATCACTGTCGTAACGCCAGCTGATCCTACAGTACCCAAATCAAAACCAACACCACAAACCGTTCTCAAACATTTGTTGCGCTATGTCTCACGTACAAACGGCTATGTGTATGAAATAGAAGACGGCTCTATTCCACTACAAATCTCAAACGTCTATATTCCAAATATCTATGAAGCAGTGTTTGGCGACAAATATGAAACAGCAGTCCTTCGCTTCCTCAGAACAGACCAGCGCACGATTGCAACCTATGCGGTTCCTATTCCATCACCCAACCCTGACGGTACACGCACACAAAAGCCAGGGACATACTTGCCCGACAACCTTATCGCAGCGGTGTCCGCACCGGATGACAGCCAGGTGGCACGCATCATGATCGACAAGAATGGATCACTTCTTTCAACATCAGCGACCGTCACTGGCAAAAAATCCGATATCCTATCAAACACTTTTAGAGAGTGGATATTGTCGTGGCCAAATGCCAAAAGTCTCTATCTCCAAACAAAAGCAAGTGCACAAGTGCCAGGGTATTTGTATCGAGTCGACACCAGTGACAAGAAACTACAAAAAGTACTTGGGGGTATTACTGGTCTAACAGCATCAGTGAGTCCATCAGGAACATATGTCTTGTATTCTCAAAGTACTGATACAGGATTTGTGACAAAACTATTTAATACAAAAACCAACACCACAAAAGGTATCAGCTTGAACATTCTTCCCGAGAAATGTGCTTGGCTTAAAAATGAAGACCTCGTATGTGCAGGTAATACCGCCATACCTAACGCAATATACCCCGATGCGTGGTACCAGGGAACAGTGGCATTTTCAGATCAGTTGTATCGTATTTATACAGGCTCTCTTATTTTTGATACTTTGTATGACAATACCAGTCGGTCATACGATATGACATCGCTCATGGTTAATGAATCCACCAACACGGTGTATTTCATAGACAAACCAACGGGTTTACTCTGGCAGTTTTCTTATTAAGTAGACCTTATAGTTTTCCGAGGGTTATTCTCTTTCGGAAATAGATCTCTTGAAGTATTGAGAATGTATTGGCAACTATCCAATAGAGCGCTACTGCTGCTGCGAGCTTTGTGGCAACAAAGATAATGATAAGAGGGAGAATGTATCGAGTCTGTACGGACATACTCTTGGCAAACTGATTTTGAAATCCAGCATCGTTGCTCGCCGCAGGTTTTGGCTGGAGGAATGCCTGAATACCTTGGGTAACACCAGCAAGTATCGCAAACGGAAGAAATGGTTGTGATATATCGATCAAACCTAAAAGAGTGTTCTTGAGACCTTCAGTACTCAAAAATGAATAGAGGTGTGTTGGTTGATCAACTCCAGCCTGGAATACAAAGTACAGTGCAAAAAGAATGGGGAGTTGAATGAGAAGGTAGAGACATCCTGAAAAAGGATTAATTTTCTCAGTTTTGTAGAGTGCAAAAGTTTCTTTTGCTTCTTCCTCTTTTGACAAACCTTTCGCCTTGATTGCAGCAATCTTGGGCTCAAGTGCACGCATTTTGTATTGTCCAACAATACTCTTCTTGGACAACGGCATCACAATAAAACGGATAATGACAGTGAGAATAATCACTGCAACACCAACATCACGAAAGGTGAGGTATTGAGCAATAAATATAAGCGCGTTATAAATAGGGTTGTAGATGACAGTGTTCCAAAGGGTATGCATCCGTCTATTGTACTGACTCCTTCAAAAATGGCAATTTATCCGTCGTTACACCATATCCACCCCTGGTTCATTTCCGGGGTGACATCGACCAACTCGATCTGCTGTTTTTCTCAGTGCGACGAGGAATGGGTACTTTTTGAACGCCAATATACCGTACTCTGAACATGTTGGATAAAATATACATGTCGGACGTGGATAAAAGGGGATAAAACGTAGTATTCCAACACTTGGCGAGAAAATAACCCTGTATATAGTAATACATACTATAGCGATACTGTTGAGCACTCTATTTTTGCGTTTTTTTGAGTAATTCATTAAAAAGTCTTTGTATTTCAATGTATTCTAGTGAATATATGGATTTAGATGTGTACAAAATGCCTTTGATTTGCGGATTTGCATCCCCAAAAAGTGCATATACACGTCGTCGTAGTTTATTTCGAATTACCGCCTTCTTTTGATGCTTGCTGCTTGTAACGACAGAAAGTGCTTTTTCACCACTTTTAACATATTTGAGAGTGCCGAGTTGATTATAAATAACCAAAATATCCTTATTTTTAAGGATATTTGAGAACTGAGAGCGGGAGAACCGTTCCTTTTGAGAAAGCATAGCCTAAATGATTAGACGCTGAGCTTCGCACGACCTTTATGACGACGTGCTTTGAGTACCTTGCGGCCACCAACACTTGCACTCCGGACCAAGAATCCGTGTGTCGTTGCTCGTTTTCGCTTGTTTGGTTGATAGGTCTGTGACATAAGTATTGGAGACTATACACAAAAAGAGGGAAGTAATCAAGTCTTCTGTCTCCGCCGCGATTTCTGATATAATCCACACTGTACACAGGTTATACACACTTTCAACAAAGTCGTGAATGTACTGTATGATACATCTATGCAACACTCTCCTGAAACAACTATTGAGAACCTCTGGAGTACCTGCCTGCAGGAGATAGAGCCCCAGGTTACCAATGCAAACTTTACTACATGGTTCAAAAATACCGCTATTAGTAAAGAAGAGGATGGTATTATTTTCATCGCGGTACCAAACGAGTTCGTTAGAGAATGGATGATAACGAAATACCATAAACTAATCCTTAAAACTATTGTGGATCACTATGGGCATATTCGAGGTGTTGAGTTCATCATCGGAGCAGTTACTCCTGTAGTTGTTACCCCAAAAGCTCCTATAGAAACCCTTACAAACGAACTTCCGTTGCAAAACTTGTATATCAACCGCGATGACAACCTCAACCCCCGCTATACATTCGACAGCTTCATTGTAGGGCCATTTAACGAACTCGCGTATGCAGCTGCCCAAGCGGTGGTCAAAAACCCTCAAAATGCATATAACCCATTGTTTTTCTATAGCCAAAGTGGTCTTGGTAAAACGCACCTTATCCAATCAGTAGGAAATGCGCTTAAACAACAGTTTCCAGAGAAGCGAGTACTCTACACAACTGCGGAGAAGTTCAGTAATGACTATGTAAGTTCTGTACAAAACAATAAACCCATCGTTTTCCGTGAAAAATACCGCAAATTTGATGTTCTCATCATTGATGATATCCAATTTATTTCTGGAAAAGAACAAACACAAAATGAATTGTTTCACCTCTTCAATACTCTCTATGAGCAGAATAAAAATATCATCTTTTCATCTGATAAACACCCTAACCATATCATTGGTCTCGAAGATCGATTGAAAACCCGTTTCAATGCAGGAATGACTATTGATATACAAGAACCTGACCTTGAAAGTCGACTCGCTATTGTTCGAGAAAAGAGTAGTCATCTCACTCATCAACTTGATGAGGAAGTACTTCTCTATGTCGCATCAGTGGTCACGAGTAGTATTCGAGAGCTTGAAGGAGTACTTAATGTTATATCTGTACATGCAGAAGTGAAACAAAAACCTATTTCTCTTGCTGAAGTAAAGATTCTTATTAAAAACAGTGTTAAGCCAAAGAAAGTAGTCTCTATCGACACTGTTGTAAAGCTTATTTCCGAATACTACAACTTAGATGAACGTGTTATTTATGAAAAAACACGTCGAAAAGAAATAGTCCGCGCCCGACAAATCATCATGTTCATGCTTCGAGAGGATTTCAACGAATCATATCCTTCTATTGGTGCAAAACTTGGGGGAAAAGACCACACGACAGTCATTCATTCATATGAAAAAATCAAAAGTGAACTTTCTCATGATGCACAACTTATGAAACAACTTGAAGATATCCGTATCATGTTTAAATGATGTGGATATCTATGAGAAAGCGCTCGAATAAACAGAGGAAACACTATGTATAGCGAGGGGATAGTGTTGATGAGTCAAAAAGATATCTGAGATACACTATCACTATCCACAACCCCTATTCCTTATATATCCTTATATACAAACGTTTTATACGTATTATCCACAATCCACACCATATACTAAACGAAAAATTTTTATGAAAGTACATTGTTCAGTAGAAAAATTAAAAAATGCAGTAACGCTCGCTGATCGAATGACTGGTAAGCATTTAACATTACCAATACTGCATTCAATACTTTTGACCGCATCTGGGAATACTATAAAAATCCGCTCTACGAACTTGACTGTTGGTATAGAAATTGAAATCCCTGCAAAAATTGAACAAGAAGGTACTGTAGTAATCAAAGGGGATATCGTTGCCAATATTTGTAATAATCTTTCAGGAGTTACTGATATAACACTTTCATTAGAGAATGAAAATCTCACTATTACTTCACATAAAACAACAACCGTTATCAAGTCACTTCCTGCTGAAGAATTCCCTGCACTCCCGATAGTAGAAGGGGAAATGTTTGATATTAAAAGTGAAGTATTACAAGAAGCGTTACGAAGTGTGTATTTTGCTGCAGCAGTGAGTGAAATTAAACCTGAAATTTCAAGTATTTATCTGTATAGTGAAAATGGAACATTGTTTATTGTTGCAACAGACTCTTTTCGACTTGCTGAGAAAAAAATAGTACTAAAAGGTATTCCAGATATTTCAAAGATTCTTATTCCGTACAAGAATGTTGCTGACTTACTTCGTGCGCTTGAAGTTTCAGGGGACACAGTACATGTTTCATACACTCGTAATCAGATATCGTTTCGTGGTAATACTATGTACTTCACTTCTCGGCTCATCGACGGAGGATTTCCCCCGTACCAACTGATTATCCCAAAAGAAGAAGTGACAAAAGTTGTTGTGATGAAACAGGATCTCTTGAATACATTGAAACTCTCAACTATTTTTGCTGACAAATTTTTCCAAGTAGTATTTTCTATTAACCCTACCGAGAAACAAATATCACTATCATCTAAAAATAGTGATGTCGGGTCTTCACTTTCTCTTGTAGATTCCGTTGTTCAAGGAGAAGCGATAGAGGTTGTCTGTAATCTCAAATATTTCCTTGATGTATTTCAAGCACTTTCTGGGGACAGTGTTTCTTTATCATTTACTACACCAACCAAACCTATTGTTGTACGGGCTATTAACGATACTTCATTTCTTTATTTACTGATGCCAACAAATAGATAGTGTATATAGGATATGTCACTCTTTAACGCATTACTCCATGGGCTTAAACAAAAGATTGATGCACAAAACACCTATAAAGATGTCGTTATTGTTTCCATAAAAGAAATTGTGAATATAACACTCACTCACGATGCTATTATTTCACTTAAAGAAGGAATTCTTGTACTACAAGTAACTCCAACAGTTAAAACAGCACTTCTATTAAAGAAAGAAAAAGTAATAGCATTATTACAACAAAAAGGTCTTAAAATAGTATCTATTAGATAACAGTAAAAGGAACCTCAATTGTTTTTTTTGAGAAGATAGCATTGGTCCCTATGGCTTTCATTGTATAGGTTCCTGTAGTATAGCCGTATTCAGTAGGGGTAAATCTCAAACGAAATGGTGCAGAGAGTGTTGTAACTAATTTATTATTAACAAACAAGTCAACTGACGTAAGAGGGTACTGACTATCACTCGCAACACTGATAGTGGTAGGGGTGTTTAGTGGTATTTGATTTGAAATACCACTAATAGTCAGGCGAGAGTTTGTGTCATTTGCGTGTACCGTGTCGTAGCCTGTTGGAATATCACTAAGTGTTGTTCCGGGGTATGACATATAGTTATTTGCCCACCATGTTTGCACTGACGGACTCCAAAGACGGAATTGAGGATCATCACTAGGGTTTGTTGGGGCTGGTCCACGGGGGTCTTTTTTATTTACCCAATACAGAATACTTTGTACATCAGTGATAATTTTCTCGATACGAGATTCTGCTGGCGTATCAGGTGTTGCTTGTAAACCGGTCACTCTATCTATTTCAACAGTGCGGTTACCCATCCATTTTCCACGAAGAATTGGCTTCAAGCTATCATAATCAGGATCAGGAATTGGTTTTTCAAATGCAGGAGCAGGGTGTTCTGCGAGGTACTCCTCCATAAATGTTTTCCATATAGGACCAGATACGGTACCACCACCGCTACGCATGGATTTATTGTCATTGTTACCACTCCACACAGCTGTAACAATAGACGGTGTGTACCCAATAATCCACGCATCACGGTCATCGTTGGTTGTACCGGTCTTTACTGCGACTCCGGGAATAGTGATACTACTTCCAAATGTAGGAATACGAGCATTGGCATCACTAAGAACATCGTTGAGCGTGAGGACTGCATTTTTATCCATTACTTGCGCGCTATCTGGTGTAAAGTGCTCGATAACTTTACTTGCATTATCTTTGACTTCAAGGATACCGGTTGTTGGGTTACGAAGACCTGAGTTCGCAAAAACTCCATAGGCACTAGCCATATCCAAAAGTCGTACTTCTCCTCCACCGAGTACAAGAGAGAGTCCATAATTACTCTTATCTTTCAATGTTGAAAGTCCGAGAGCTTTTGCGTTTGCGAGAACATCATCAAGTCCAGTAAGGTACAAGAGTTTTACCGATGGAACGTTACGAGATTCAGCAATTGCACTACGCAATGATATTGGACCTTTAAATTTATTATCAAAGTTTTGAGGGTGATAACAATCCTTAGTACTATTACCAGATAACGGAGTAGAACTCGAGGTACAACTTGTCGAGAACTCTGTTGGCACATCAAAGAGGATAGTGTCAGGTGTGTATCCTTGTTGGAATGCTGTTGCATACACAAAGGGTTTAAAGGATGATCCTGGTTGTCTGTCAGCGAGCGCAATGTTATACGCTCCATCGATGTCTTTACTAAAGTAGTCTTTGGATCCAACCATTGCTAATATTTGTCCTGTAGTAGGGTCAAGAGCAACCATTGCCTCGTTAGATGCATTAAACTTTTTGAGATTACTCTCAGCATACTTGGTGACTGCAGCTTCAGCTTTCTGTTGTAGTTCATAATCAAGTGTTGTTGTAATAGTGTAGCCACCACTTTCCATGACATCTTTTCCATATTTTTGTTCTAGATAATCGAGTATCCAAAAGGTGAAGTGAGGAGCTTTGATACTGTTGGATGCAGAAAGATTAAACACAACCTTTTCTGCTTTTGCGGTATCAAGTTGTTCCTGGGTGATGTATCCGTACTGCTCCATCTTTGAAAGGACTAAGTCTTTTCGTTCATCAAGCTTGTCTTTGTGTGCTCCAAAAGGGGAATAGTATGTTGGAGCAGGAATCATCGCAGCGAGGTACGCTGACTGCGCAAGACTCAAATCTTTTGCGTCCATTGTAAAGAACGCTTTTGATGCTTCTTGTACACCATAAATAGTACTCCCAAACGGTGCATCGTTGAGATAAATCTGAAGAATTTGCTCTTTTGTAAACTGTCGTTCTAGTTTCAATGCTAACACCCATTCTTTGAATTTTCGTGAAATAGTCTTGTCGGTATTGAGGAGTGTGTTTTTGATGATTTGCTGTGTCAGCGTAGAACCTCCTTGTGAGAAGCTGCCTGTGGTGAAGTTTACAAAGACCGCACGTAGTATAGATGTCGGTCTGATGCCAGAGTGTGTATAGAAATGTGAATCTTCAATAGAAACAACTGCGTTTTTGATGTTGTCACCCATTTGGTCTGAAGGGATTTCGGTCCGGCGGACACCTTGGTTGATGTCATAGAGTACGACACCATTGCGATCGGTGATCTTGGAAGAGTTGGCTATTTTGCGAGCTTCAAATGTAGAGATGTCAGGAAGCTTGATTGTTGCGGCCCATATCAGGCCACTTCCTATGAGGAGGAATCCGAAGGCGATAAGGACCAATAGTATTTTTTTCCAGCTGAAGGTTTTGAACCAGTCCGTTATAGTATTTTTTTTCTTTGGCATAGTAGGTATCATAGCAATTGGGGAGTGTTTATAAAAGACGAGCTACTATAGCAGAGTATTACAATAATTGCTTAT
The DNA here is from genome assembly GCA_964473175.1 of uncultured Candidatus Saccharibacteria bacterium. Classification (GTDB taxonomy): domain Bacteria; phylum Patescibacteriota; class Minisyncoccia; order Phycocordibacterales; family UBA9973; genus UBA4124. The sequence goes on from CAYYNN010000002.1 coordinate 40,175, forward strand.
TTGTAAAAGACGAAGTATTTCATGAGTTTCTTGCGAAGTTGCTCGGCTTTCCTTACTTATTAATTTTTAGTAATTCAACAACTTCATCCTCGTTCTTACACGCGTATAGTTTCTGTATTAATTCTCGCTCATGCTTATCTTCTGTAGTTTTCAACACTTCTTCCATATGGAATGTCTCAATCGCATGTAGTGCAAAACCAACCGCACCACCAACTGGTGCAAATGTTTCTTCACCGATTTGTGGCATATGTTCTGCAAAGTAGTCCAAACATTCCTTCCATTGTTCGAGGGATGTGTAGGTGGTGGGAATAAAGTGTATGTGACCATCATCGATGGTGACGGTGGTACCAAACTTTTCTTTGAGGCCTTGGGTCAATGACTCGGGTACGACTACGGCATCTCGTAAATGGAAGAATTGAGTTCCAGCAAATTCATCGCAGAAACCCGACTCAGTAGTCTGGTACCCCTTGCGTCGTAGTGTCAATACAGCATCTCGTGTTTGTGACTCAATTTGTTCTATGTAACATCCCAACAATAGCTCTTGTGCTGTCGGCATCGGAGATACCTCTTTGCGGCGCTCGAGGTCGGGGTGGCCGTATCCTCGAACGCGCTGATAGTCCACCATGCTTTTTAGGTTATCTACCGACAGCGGTTCTATTGTTTCAAGTGAACGATTTGCATTGCCAGTATAGTAGTGAAATGTTCCACCGATTATTTTCTCAAATTCTGAATCATTAAGTGATGTCAAAAATGCTGTACCGTCGGCATTAAGTGCAGCAGGGAAGTTCTTTTCAAACATTTCAATATTTCGGAGGTTGTCAGTTGTATCATTGGGACGTTGTTCTAAATGAGTACGAGCGGTATCAATCAATACTTTCAATCGCTCCTCAAACGATGGCTGCTGCTCGGGGGTAAGTGAGAGTTGTTCCATAACCTCAGTATACCATTGCGCTATATAGTAAAAGTGGCCTTCATAAAATGAAGGCCACTGTGTTTTAATTTAAATTTGTGTTTTTGCCATTGAGAATATCAAATGCTTCCTCATTAGAGGTCTCACCTTCCTCATCTTCAATATTGATCTTCATTCCAATTGCGAATGAGAATGCAATCTTTTCCTCTTTAAAGAATTCTGTAAGTTCTTTTTCTAGGTTGGCGTATTCGAGACTGGGAGGGAGGATAAGTTCTACTGCAATGATTTTGATAGAATGACTAACGCATCGGCCGACCCACCATCCAATATTTTCTAATAATCTTTCGATAATACCTTCCCGAAATTGGGGCCGTATCATTTGATCAATAGGTAACGGCTTGATATGTAGGGAATAGGTGAGCCTGTAGCCATACTGTAATCGTGTGCATAAAACAGTTATTTTACTTTCCATATAGAATTTTTAAATGAATGATTAAAAGCATACTATCATAGAAGTATTGACATGTCAAATATTATATGCTATTATACAGACATAGTTCTTTTAAACTTTCACCTTAAAATAGAAAATAAATGAATAACTTTATAGGTTTTTTCTTGAGTACACCGCAACGTTGCTTGGCGACAATTGCTGGTTTATTGGTTGTATGGGGATGTTTCCATATGGAGCAGGTCTCAGCATTCTTTGATGCAATATTTCTTATACTGGTTAACAAGGTCTTACCGATAGTTATCGTTATTGCAATAATCATTGCTCTACTAAATAAAGAGAAGGCAAAGCCACCAACAAAAAAATAACGTTTACATTCTTATTATTTGAAGCACAACACTGTGCTTCTTTTTTTATTCCAAAATGTCGAAATAGGCCAAAAATGCTACAATCCATCCATATATGGAACACATGGAAAAGGAGGAGAAAATTCAGATATTGCTTGAGAAGGGAGTAGCCGAGATATTACCAAGTAAAGGCTTCGTTGAGGCAGCACTGAAAAGCGGCAAGAAATTGTCAGTCTACTGCGGCTTTGATCCTACTGCACCAACATTGCATATTGGACACGCGATCACGCTTCGCAAACTTCGCCACTTCCAAGATTTGGGACACAAGATTATTTTTCTCATTGGAGACTTCACTGCACGTATTGGGGACCCTACAGACAAAGGTGCAGCACGAAGTCAGCTGACTGAAAAAGAGATCAAGACAAACTTGAAGCTGTACAAAAAACAAGCGTCAAAATTTATCCGATTTACTGGAACAAATGCAGCAGTAGTAAAGTTTAACAATGCATGGCTCGGCAAAATGAAATTTGCTGATGTGCTCAACCTCGCGTCACACATGACGGTAGATCAAATGCTCAAGCGTGACATGTTCCAAAAGCGAAACGAAGAAGGGAAACCCATTTATATACATGAGTTCATGTACCCTTTGATGCAGGGCTACGATAGTGTCGCGATGGATGTTGATGGAGAAGTGGGAGGGAATGATCAACTCTTTAACATGCTTGCTGGCCGAACACTACTCAAGCAGTTGAAACATAAAGAAAAGTTTGTCATCACTATGAAGCTCCTTGCAGATGCAAATGGCAAGAAAATGGGCAAGACTGAGGGTAACATGATCGCCCTTTCTGATACGCCTGCAGATATGTATGGCAAAGTCATGTCGTGGACTGACGACATGATCGTGTCCGGATTTGAATTGTGTACTGACTACAGCATGAATCAATGTAACACTATCAAACTTGAACTTGAGGCCGGCATCAATCCTCGTGATATCAAAATGCGTCTCGCATTTGAAATTGTAAAAAGTTGTAGTAGTGAAAAAGAAGCCGTGTCAGCTGAGGGCGCATTCGTTGCGACGTTTCAACAAGGACAAAGTACTGGCGATATAACAGAGGTAACTGCCAACGGTCGAACACTCGAAGATATTCTCATTACAGAAAAACTTGTTGAGTCCAAAAGTGTCATGCGTAGACTGATGGATGCCGGAGCTATTTCAAATTTCGATACTAAGGAAAAATTACAAGATGCCAAGGTAGTGGTAGATCCTGGGGTCTATAAAATAGGCAAGAACCGATTCATCAAGATCGTCTAAAGCTTGAGCGTCTTTTTCATCAAGTCTTCCCATGTTTTCTGCAAAAGGGTCACGATCAAAAAAGAAGGTAGAAATACCAAAGATACAAGCACAAAGAGTGCAAAGTTCAGTAGTGAAATGAGTATCTTTTCGATTATTTCCATAAATCGCATACTAGCGCACTTCACCTTTTTTGCAAAAGAGTGTTTTTGTTGTGCAGCGAAGAGTCATGCCGGTCTTTGTGCTACCATAATGGTATGACTATTGTACTGACTGGGGGATCTGGCTTCATTGGTACCCAACTATCTCGCAAGCTTCTTGCACTGGGAGACACGGTTATTGTTGTCGATCGGAGTGCCCCAACCTTTACGCATGAGCGCCTTTTTTATATTGCTTCTGATATTACCACGCAGCAGCTCCCATTTAACGTACTGGAGCATACAGATGCAATCATCAACCTTGTCGGTGCATCAATATCCAAGAAATGGACACCATCATACAAGAAGCTTATTCGAGACAGCCGCATCATCAGCACAAAACACGTTGTTGAAAGTATGTACGCAGCAACATCACGTCCTGCCATATTGATCAACGCATCAGCTGTGGGGTATTACGGAGAACGCGGTGAAGAAGAGCTTACCGAAAAGTCATTAAAAGGAACAGGGTATCTCAGCGACGTTGTTAGTGAATGGGAAACAGAAGCACACAAAGCAGAAGCATTTGGTACACGAGTTGTCTGTATCCGTACTGCACCAGTTGTTGGACATGGAGGGATGATTGCAGAGATGAGAAAAAGTGCGCGATTTGGTTTCTTGCTTGCATTAACAAAGAAAGATTTTTGGCAGCCATGGATTCATGAAGATGACATTGTGAATGCGTATCTCTTTGCACTACAAACATCCACTGTACAAGGTGCCATCAATGCCGCTGCGCCAGAGATTGTGACACATACAACGTTTATGAAGACGCTCGGGCAAGTAACACATCGTCGAGTTATTGGTGCTCTACCAGTGTGGCTTAAGCGAATGCTGTTTGGGGATCTGACTGTTGGGTTGACGCAAAGTCAACGAGTACTGCCGCAGCTTATTATGGATAAAGGATTTATTTTTACATACCCAACCGTACTTGCTGCAATGACAGATGCGATAACAAAAAAACAATAATATGAACCGTATTGATATAGAAACGACTGGTTGGAGCGAATACTCACTTATAGATAGTGGAGAAGGCAGAAAGCTCGAAGTGTTCAACGGGGTGATACTCGATCGACCAGACCCTCAAGTACTCTGGGGTAAATCTTGTATAGAGCGATGGAGTGAAGCACACGCACAGTTCGTATGGGCAGACAAAGGAGAACGTTGGAAGGCATCAAAAGACCTTGCGGAAAGTTGGCATATACGGTGGCGAGACATGACACTCGCCCTTTCATTGAAAGGGTTTAAGCATATCGGAATATTTCCTGAGCATGCACATCAATGGGAAGATTTACACCTACTTGCCAAGAAAGTACCTGACCTCAATATGTTAAACCTCTTTGGGTACACGGGAGCGGCAAGTGTCGCAGCGTCGCTCGGTGGCATGCACGTGACACATATCGATGCGTCAAAAAGTACCATTGAAATAGTAAAAGAAAACGCAACACTTTCTGGACTTCCATCTACTGCGATACGTATTATATGTGAAGACACACTGCGATATGTAAAGCGGCTGATTCAACGTGAGGAAACTTTCGAAGTGATCGTGATGGACCCGCCAGCATTTGGGCGTGGACCAAAAGGAGAAATGTGGAAAATAGAAGAATCGCTCACTGAACTTTTGTCATTAATACCAAAACTACTTTCTCCAAAAGCCAGATTGGTTATCCTTAACGGATACGCATCGGGGTACAGCGCTCGAACATTTGCTGAGCTTCTGAGAGAAGTGATGAAAGATGGATCGATAGAGTACGGTGATATCGGTATCAAACAAGTTGATTCTGAAAGACTGCTGACAACCGGTATCTATGCCAAGTGGCAAGCATAATATATAATGCGCGCGTATGGCCTCACCCAAATATCTTCCAAAGTATAAGTACCCCAACGATTTAGCAGTGAAGCGCGGTATTAACGGTCTTGGACTGTTTGCAAAGGTCCCAATTAAAAAAGGGGACTGCGTTATCGAATACGTCGGAGAAATCATCACTGCCGCACAAGCCAACGAACGCGGAGGACGCTATCTATTTGAAACATCTTCAAATAGACACATTGATGGGACAAGTCGCACCAATACTGCTCGGTATATCAACCACTCATGTCGAGCAAACTGTGAACCTGATACATCTGGAGGAAGAGTCTACATATCTGCAATCAAAAACATTCAACCAGGAGAAGAACTCTGTTACGATTATGGCAAAGAATATTGGAATGAATATATCAAGCCCAAAGGGTGTCTGTGTGCAAAATGTAAAGAAAAAAGAGAACAGAAGTAAATAAAAACCCTCATACTGAGGGTTTTTATTTAATAATCACTTATTTCGTACGGGTCCATGAGTTGTGCGATGAGCTCTTCCTCTTCGTCAACTGGTTCGTCGTCACTGATTTCATCTGCAAGGAGTGGAATCTCGTCGATCACTTCTACTTCGAGTACTTCATCCACAAGGAGTACTTTTGCGGGATCAATATCATCGTGTAGTTCTTCGGGTACTTCATCATCAGGCATGGAACAAATATATTTATTTACGTTAGTATGCAGATAGTTGTATCAAACTCTGTTTTCTTTTGCAAGGGTTTTTTTGCAAAAAACTCTTTTTTATTGAAAAGCTCGAACACGCAAGGCTTCTGCTGCAGCAAATCCGAGCGCAATTGCATCGATCTCATCATCGAGTTTCTTTGAAATATCGATCTTGAGTGTGAGTTCAGCCATCTTTTGCACCTGTTTCTTGTCAGCATTCCCTACACCTGCCATCGCAAGTTTCACTTCTTGTGGAGAGAGCTCGATGAGCGGGAGCTGATGTTGTCCTGCAATCAATACGATCACGCCACGACTCTCCGCGACTTTGATTGCAGTCTTTTTATTTACTGAAAAGAATAATGTTTCAAGTGCAATATGTGTCGGATGCCACTGCTCAATCATCGCTGACACTTGCTCGTATACATCGAGCAGGCGTTTTTCCTGCAAATCCTTTTTGTTGGTTTCAATACATATTGAATCAATCAACTTTGCCGGATGTCCCGTTTCAACAATGGCAACACCAACACGGTCGTATCCTGGATCTATGGCGAGAATGGTGTTCATTAAAATTAGTATCGCATATTGACGAGGATTGCCATATTATTGAAGAACTGTTTGAGGCGAAGCCGAGTTTTCGGAAAGAATATGGCAATCCTCGGAGATTACTTATTTATATACTCTCTTCCTTTCTCACTCAACACACGACCTCGCGATGTTCGTTCAATAAGTCCGAGCTGTATCAGGTATGGCTCTACAACGTCTTCAATAGTTCCTTCGTCTTCGCCTGTTGCTGCTGCGAGGTTTTTGACACCAGTTGGGCCACCATGAAACTTTTCTTTGAGCGTTCTGAGAATGAGTATGTCGTTTGCAGAGAGACCGTTTTCATCAAGGCCGAGCAGTGTGAACGCTTCACGAACGCTTTCTGCGTCAATATCGCGCTTGTGCATTTGTGCATAGTCTCGAACACGACGAAGGAGATAGTTGGCGATACGTGGTGTCTGCCTCGATCGGGAAGCAACTGCGGCGAGCATTTCTTGGGGAAGTGTGATGTCGAGGATCTTCGCAGAGCGACCAAGAATGGTTGAGATTTCATTGTCACTATAAAACTCAAGTCTGAATGCTCCACCAGAGAATCTCGAACGCAGTGGTGCCGAGAGCATTCCAAATCTGGTGGTTGCTCCTACGAGCGTAAATGGTGGCAAGTCGAGCTGCACTGTGCGCGCAGACGGGCCTTTGCCGATCATGATATCCATCTTGCCGGTTTCCATGACAGGGTAGAGGACCTCCTCAATAGTTTTGTTGAGACGATGAATCTCATCGATGAATAACATATCGCCTGGCTGGAGGTTGGTCAGTATCGCTGCGAGGTCGCCGACGCGTTCGATCGCAGGACCGCTTGTTACACGAATGTTTGCACCGACTTCACGAGCGATCACATGCGCGAGAGTGGTCTTGCCAAGTCCTGGCGGACCATAAAACAGGATGTGTTCAGGACTGTGACCGCGTTCTTTGGCGGCACCGATGAGTATGCTGAGGTTTTTTTTGATATGCGATTGACCGATATAGTCGTCAAAAGAACCCGGACGCAGTACTGTGTCGGAGAACTGTCCGTCGAGCGCTTTTTCTAATGAATCAGGGAGTGTACTTGACATAATTTATATATATGCTAGACTGTTCCTAGACATATATTCATTATACATCGAAGAAGGCTCAAATCTCTAAGCAGTCAGCTACGGTTCTAGATCTCTGCGCAGGACGTTCTGGTTTCGACTGGGGCTATCCTACAACGTTGTCTTACTTATATTTTCTATATTTATAAGGACTGTTTAGAGATTTGAGCTTTTTTATGTACATATTAATAAAAAGAACCGGCATAAGTCGGTTCTTTTTATTTCTGATCATCCAAATCCACGACACTTCTCACTTCTGCAAAATCAGTTTTTCCTTGGAGGATTTTTATAAGGCCATCTTCGCGCATATCGAGCGTGCCTTGTGCGTCAGCAATTTTTTTAATATCACGTTCACTTGGACTACTGATAATGATCTTCTCAATCTGCTCATCGTTTTGGATGACTTCAAATATTCCAAGTCGCCCTTTGTACCCAGTGTTGTTGCAGTTACTACACCCTGCAACTTGCCATAGCGTGTTCACATCACGTCGTACGCCAAACTGCTCCATGTTTTTACCTTTGGCAACAGCAGTATCCCAGATGTGTTCGATGTACTTCTTTTCCTCATCAGTGACTGGTCGTTCTGATTTACATTGAGTACACAATGTTCGCACGAGACGCTGCGCAATAGAGAGCGAGAGTGCCGACACCAAGATCTTGGGATTCACATCAAGGTCGATGAGACGGGGGATGACACCGGATGCGTTGTTGGTGTGGAGTGTTGAAAAGACTAAGTGACCCGTGAGTGCACTTTCTACTGCAATCTTTGCCGTTTCTGGATCTCGGATTTCTCCCACCATGATAACGTCGGGGTCTTGTCGGAGTGCAGAGCGAAGACCTTCGAGGAATGTGTAGCCTTTTTTGTGATCAGTTTGCGTTTGGGTAATACCAGGCAAGTGATATTCAATAGGGTCTTCGATGGTGATGATTTTGATTTCTGGACTATATATCTTTTGGAGAAATGCATAGAGTGTCGTAGTCTTTCCAGAGCCAGTCGGGCCGGTCAAGAGGATCATACCGTTTGGTTTTTTGATTTCGCGCATAAAGATGTCAAACATCGGAGCAGAAATGCCCATGGTGTCGAGTTGAACTCGGATACTTTTGGGGTTAAGGATACGAAGCACAATACTTTCGCCATATGCACCAGGAATCAATGATGTACGAAATGATATTTCAACTTGCTCTTCGCCAGTCCCCAGAAATGCACTGAACCGTCCGTCTTGAGGAGTACTGTTGATGGTGAGTTTGAGCCCAGAGAGTAGTTTGATGCGAGTGTTTATTTGTTTGTAGATAGCTGCGGTAAAGTAGGTTACCACACGCAATACTCCGTCGAGACGGAAACGAAGTTCAACCTTGTCTTCCATTGGTTCAATGTGGACGTCAGATGCGCCGATACCAATACCTGACCCAAGAATAATTTCCAAAATACGTGAGAGGTGATGGGCACTAGAGTCATCTGCTAATGCTTTTTCAATTTCATGGACTGCGTCATCAATCGTTTTGATTTTATGTGAAAGATCCACAAGAACATCAGGGGACACATCTAGTCCTCCTGCTCGAGAACGAGTTGCAAATGACAAGTCTTCGTATCTACTCCATACCTTTTTCATACTGCGCTCACTTGCCATCACAAACGTCACTTCAAACCCTTTTGCTTCAAGCATTTCTTTGGCTTGTAGCGCACCATCAGCCAGAGGAGAACGAACGGCAAGCTTGAGCTTTTTGCCGATAAGTTTGTAGGGAGCAACATCGAGTCCTCGAGCATCTTTTTCTTCCATGAGTCGGATAGCATCGTTGTCGATAGGCATACCTGAGAGGTCGACACTTTCTATACCATAGCGGTCGCGTGCAAGCATCGATACCAAGCCTTCTTCTTCTTCGGTTCGCAAGCTCGCAAACTTCTTTTGTTGCTCTTCTTCATCAAAATGGACCATTGTATATATAGTATAGCGTATAACCCTGGAGATACCCCTACTATAAGCTTAAAAACAGCTCCTTTTCGACACATATTTGGTCTATAGGGAAGTAGTTGACAATATATGTATAGTATGCTATGATATACACAAATCTTAATTCAAAATATTTTTAAACTTTAAAACTATAAAGAATGAATGTACGTTCAAAAATGGCGATATTGATAGTATTAATATCAATATCGTTTAATACAAAAGCAGAAAATTTACGCATGTTCCCGATTACATTGGAAACATTGCATCCTAATTCGACAATGCACGCCGCATTCAAGCCTCAGTATTTGTTTAAATACAATACCCCGGCAAACCATGCTGAGTGTAAGCGATTATTGGCCGGTTTGGTATTAGGGGAGAAGTCATCAATGAATTACTTCCAGTTTCCGGAAAGCCAAAGGACTATTATCCAGAAGGAAATGAGTACTAAATACAAACCCGTTGGCGACAATACGTTACTGACATTTGAAGAAATAGCAGAAATAATTGATCGCTCAACGTTTGTACTGACACCCAGTAATCTCAAAGAGCACTATGCGCTATTGAGGCTTGATAACAATGGCAATGGTTCATTCGAATCAAGAAACCCTTACAAAACTGGAGACTATATCGATGGATATAGAGGATATGCACCTGAAGACGAGTACAGTCTCGTCGATGGTGATATTATCAACTTCCAGGCATGTTGTGGCAATCTTGCCATAGGCATCGATGAGCCAGGTCATGTTTATAAGCCTGAAGTTAAAATTGAGTATGTGGACAGACCTGTTCCATACCCTGTTGATCGTCCAGTTCCTTATGCAATTCATGACACAACAGTAGTTACTGCACCAAATGGCGGCAACGTAGCAACCAATACAACAAATGTATACGGTTGTGGCACCTGTGGCTCAACGCCAGCACCTGCTCCAAAAGAAAAAGTTCGCGTCGGTCAAACAGTCGGCGGAATCATTCTCGGTACTGCAGTCGGTACAACAGTTGGTGTAGTCGCTGGAGGAGCAATCCTCAACGGTATCTACAACCGAAGAGGGAGGATAAATGTGCCTCTACCAAATGGCCCGTCTAACCCTCCAACAAGATGGCCTGATGAGACTCCTCATCAAGGTGGTTCGGCTGGTACCAATCAGCCCAATGGAACCCCTATCCCTAACGATCCTAACTCAACACCCCCAATCGGTGGACACACATGGCTCCTTGGTCAAGGATCTAATCCTCCCCAAGGTGCTTCGTCTGTTGTACAGAGAGTAGGAACGGTATCCCCGATGCGTAGGGGGCTAGTTGCGAATTAAACGTGCTTTATGTATTAAAATGTGTAGGTTGCCTAAACAGCAACCTACTTTTCTTTAGTGTCTATGTGTTGCCCCACAAGGGCACTGAAGAGAGGTATTGACTTTTATTATTAAAAATAGTATAATACACTCGTCGAATTATAAGTGGAAATCAACAAAACAAGTATGAAAAAAATTATTATCACAGCACTCGCACTCATTATGGCAGTATCTACTGTCTCTTCGACTGCAGTAGCTGCTTCAAGTTTCAACGCTCCTGGCCTTATGCCAACAGTAACTGTTACAAACGCTACGACACATCCGTGTTCTGCTGGCGGGATTGATGGTTGTTGGCAAACGCATACAACTGCGGTGCCTGGAGATGTTATCGCCGTACACATTTATTATAAGAATACGAGTAACGTGCCTGCAGTAAATGCAACACTCTCTATTCAGCCAAGTCGTTCAGGAACAGCAGTAAGCTTTTACGGAGGAGTCGCTTCAGACACCGTATCTCGCGCAACTGGTACTGCAACTGCAACACTTTCACAGGTAACGACCTTTAGTTACATGGATGGGCAATATGCAGCATGTTGGGAACCAAGTGCAACAAGTGGATGTCGTTCAGTAAACGCTGACGCATTGTTTGGAACATCAGGTTTCAGTATCGGAACAGTAAATCCTGGAGAACAGGGAACACTCGTTGCTCGATTCCGAGTAAACGGTGTCGCTCAGAATACAACATATCAATGTAACGATGGCATCGACAACGATGGCGACGGGTACACTGACTATCCGAGTGATCCTGGATGTTCATCAGCAACTGATGACTCTGAATATAATGCTCCGGTTAACAACAACCAATGTCAGATCGATAGCTTCAATGCAAGTCCTTCTACAATAATGGAAGGGAACTCATCTCAGCTTTCATGGGACACATCAGATTGTAGTTATGTGACACTCACCAATGTTTCAGGAAATCTCAGTGCTGATGGAAACCGTTCAGTAAGTCCTAGTAGTACCACAACGTATACGCTCCGTGCATATAACGACAATGGAACTCTCGGAGGTACTGACACGAGAACTGTTACTGTTAACCAGCAACAGAATCAATCATGTCGTGTTGATGACTTCTATGCATCTCCGACAACAATCGATCGTGGGGACACGAGTACACTTCGTTGGTCAACCAGTGGAGGTGTCGATTATGTGACTATCTCAGGATTGTCAGGTAACCGTAGTGAAGACGGTTCAGTAAGTGTGAGTCCATACAGTACACAAAGTTATTCACTTCGTGCATATTGTAACAATGGAAATTCCGCTACAGATTCAGTAACTGTTTCTGTACGAAGTACTCAGATAACAACTGCTCCACAAGCCATCACTACTGTTGCGACAGTACTTGGTAACACACAAGCTCGATTGAACGGTATCGCTGTACCCAATACTACTAACTCTACAACAAGCGCATGGTTTGAATGGGGAGTAAGTGGATCATTTGGAAACCGTACTATTTCGCAAACAGTATCAAGTGGAAATAATTCACAATACTATAGTGATATTGCTTCAGGACTTGTTCCTGGTGGCGTATATTTCTACCGTGCAGTTGTCCAAAATCAAAACGGAATAGCCTATGGCGATACTGTACGATTTCAGACAACCCGATCAACAACTCCATCGCCAGTAATTGTGAACCCGACACCTGTTGTACACAATGTAGTGGTAGCCCAGAGCGCGCCGTCATTACTTAAACTCAGTGTCGAAAGCAATTATGATCGAATGTGTATCAATGGTCAGATCGATTATACGATCACCTATGAGAACATTTCGACTACAGTACTCCAAAAGGCAGTACTCCAGTTTAATCACCCGAAGGAACTTACCTATCTATCAGCAACGGGCGGACACTACGAAGTAGTTGACCGAACGATGACTATTGACCTTGGTGAAGTTCAGCCAGGAGAACGAGGAATTATCACTGTGCATGCTCGTGTAAACGAAACTGCACTCAGTGGCAACCTAACCGTTGCAACTGCAACAGTGGTATACACAAACGCTCGAACACATGCTCAAGAAGACGCTATTGCGTATTCACTGATCACGGTATCAAACGATTGTCCTAGTCTTCTCGGTGCAAGTGTATTTGGATTCGGTTCATTCCTCCCAAGTACCCTTATCGGATGGTTACTTCTCATACTTGTAATCTTCGCACTTATTGTCCTTGGTCGTCAGCTCTACAAAAAGACTGACCACTCATAAATAGCATAACTTCTATTTTACAAAACCCCCGCTACAAGCGGGGGTTTTGTTTTGTGCTAGAATCCAGTTATGGATACGGTCTATACGGAGCAAGAAACTGGTGTTGTTGCAGGGGTGCTGATACAGGGACTTGTCCCTACTGAAACTCACGCAACAGTGGTTGGGTTGTCGGGCGATTTGGGTGCAGGTAAAACGACGCTAGTGCAATCTGTCGCCACTGTGTTGGGTGTACAAGAGCGCGTTGTAAGTCCGACATTTGTCATTGCCAAGTTTTACGAAACCACCCATTCACAGTGGAAGAAACTTATTCATATCGATGCGTACCGTATTGAAGACACTAAAGAGTTGGAGATACTTGGATGGGATACAATAGTACAAGAACCTCAAACACTCGTCGTCATTGAGTGGCCAGAAATAGTCAGTGCAATTCTTCCTCAGACAACAATACGCTATACGATAGAGCATAACGGTCATAGTCGTCATATCACCCGAACATGAAAAAGAAATCTTCAGAAAAAAATGCTGCACAACAAACCCTCGTCATTTTAGACGCGCACGCTATCATCCATCGTGCATATCACGCACTACCTAACTTCGCTAATAGTCAGGGTATTCCAACCGGTGCGCTGTATGGTATTGCAACAATGCTCATTCGTATCGTAGAAGAATTGAAACCAACGTACATCGTAGCGGCGTATGATTTACCAAAACCAACATTTAGACATTTGGCATATGACGACTATAAAAAGGGGAGAGCAAAGGCAGACGAGGACCTCGTGGCTCAGATGAAAACATCTCGAGATCTGTTTGCGGCGTTTAACATCGAGTGCCTGGATGCAGAAGGGTTTGAAGCGGACGACGTGATAGGCACGCTCGTTGAGCAATATCGAGCTGATCCAAATATCAAGATCATTATTGCTTCCGGTGATATGGACACACTCCAACTTGTCGAGAATACAAAGATACAGGTCTTTACGTTGAAAAAGGGAGTCACGGATACAATACTCTACGATGAGGCTGCGGTAGTTGCTCGGTATGGCTTTGAACCAAAACAACTTGTTGACTACAAAGGGTTGCGCGGAGATCCGTCCGACAACATCATTGGAGTACCGGGCATTGGAGAGAAAACTGCCACAACTATTATTCAAACATTTGGAACTATTGAGGGATTGTACAAAGCATTGGAAAAGAAACCAGAGAAACTCACAGAAGCAGGACTCACTCCTCGAATCATCGGTATTCTCACTGAACACAAGGATGATGCATTCTTTTCAAAAACACTTGCAACGATCAGGCGGGATGCACCAGTAAGTTTTGCATTGCCAGAAAAGCCATATCGAGAATCTATTGATCAAGAAAAAGTTACATCAAAAATAGCAGACTATGAATTCCGTTCACTCCTGCCACGTATTCGCAAACTCTTTGCGTTTGAGGACGAGGGACCAAAGGAAGAAGTCGATCCAGAGCTCCTACACCGTGCATCTATTGCGCTTTGGGTACTGTATTCCGAAAATACGAATCCTGACTATGAAGCAATACTTGAACGAACTCGCAAGAAAAATCTCGTCGATGCGTACGAAGCAATCCTGGGAGAACTACAAAAGAAAAACTCGTTAGAACTTTTTGATAAAATAGAAAAGCCGCTTATTCCGATTATTACTGATATGCACGACTGGGGGATTATGATCGATCGCCCACATTTTGAAATGCTTCGAGAGACGATGAAAGAAAAAATCTTACGCATTGAACGTGAAGTTGTAGAACTGACTGGTGAAACAATAAATATGAATTCTCCAAAGCAGCTTTCAGAGCTTCTGTTTGGGAAATTAGGCCTTAAACCAAAAGGGAAACAAAAGGCATCTGGTGCCTACACTACCAATGCAGAGACACTCGAATCTCTCGTTGATGCGCATCCGATCATTCCTAAAGTTCTTGAGCACCGCGAAGTGCAAAAATTGCTCTCTACGTATGTTGAGGCGTTGCTCGAATGTGCTGATACAAAAGACATAGTGCATTCAACGTTTTTGCAACATGGCGCTGCGACTGGGCGGTTTTCATCGATCAATCCCAATTTACAAAATATCCCTGCAAAAGGTGAAGGTGGAAAAGAAATCCGTCATGGATTTGTTGCTCGTCCCGGACACGTATTCATTGGAAGCGATTATTCGCAGATCGAGTTGCGCGTACTTGCTATGCTTTCAAAAGATGAACGGTTGATCGAAACGTTTGAAAGCGGCAAGGACATTCATGCGAGAGTTGCTTCAGATATGTTCGGTGTCCCAATCGAGGCGGTAACAAGTGATATGCGTCGCAAGGCCAAGGTCATCAACTTCGGTATTCTGTACGGTATGGGTGTATCAGCGTTACAGAAAAACTTGGGATCTACTCGTGCTGAGGCGACAGAGTATTATGAAAATTATTTTAAGACGTTTCCAACCATTGCTGCGTATCTCGAGCAGACAAAACAGTTTGCACGAGAGAACGGTTTTACCGAAACCGTGTTTGGACGTCGTCGGTATTTCCCTGGTATATCTTCTGGTGCACCATTTCTTCGCGCATTTGCAGAGCGTATGGCAGTGAACGCACCAATACAGGGAACGAATGCAGATATTGTAAAAATCGCTATTGTACTCATCGACACTGATCTGCGAAATGCAGGACTTATTGACAAGGTACACCTCACATTACAAGTGCACGATGAACTCGTATATGAAGTAGCAGAAAGCGTGCAAAAAACAGCAGAAGATATTATTATCAAGGCAATGAATAATGCATTCGCCCGTAGCCCGCTCCCAGTCACTATTGCAACCGTTCCGCTTGCCGTTTCGGTAGGGGTAGGGTCTCGACTAGATCAGCTGAAATAATCTATGAAACACATATCACTACACCGTACTCTTGCGCACTCATACCTTACATACTTCATCTTTAGTATTGTCGGGCTATTTGCCGACACAGTGATTGGTTTTTCTATGACCTATGTCGCATACACAAATGAAATAGCAGTTGCTTGTTTTGGGGTGGGGACACTCCTTATCATCTGGGCACAATATACATCACGATATATGAAGCACGATGAAGAAATACAAAATCCTTATTTTTTCAAGGGACCCTATCGATACATGCGCAACCCCACACATCTTGGCATTGTTTTTTTGGTTACTGGGTACACCGCCGTTTCTGGTTCATTAGTGTTTTTCGGAGTCACGATTATTGCATACTTTATATCCAATATTTTATTCCAGCGGTACGAAGCACTACTCGTTCGAACCTATGACGGGGAATACAAGGCATATAAAAGTAAGGTCCCAAAAATCCTCTAATGATATTTCTTGTTGTTGGCGATAACCAAGAATCTCGTATTTCGCAGATACAAAAAATTATGGAACCGTTATCGGGCAGTGATGTGTTAGTGTACGACGATACGTATGGAACGGTACTTGATTTGGAACACTATGTATACCCGTCACTGTTTATGAGTGCTCCACCAGTAGTACATCTCAAATTTATGATTGGAAGCGATGGTGAGACAATCACTGCATCTTTTTTAAAAAAATTACTTGCAAGCCCAACGGTGTTTTTGTTTGAAGAAATGGCGCTGTCTCCAGCTGTCATAACAATGTTTAAAAAATCTGGCGTTGTTGTCCATGAAGACAAGAAAAGCATAGGGGTAAAAAAAGATGGAGATATTTTTGCGGTAACACATGCATTGACTGCCCCCGACAAAAAAGCTCGATGGATAGCATATCGCAGTACACTGAAGACGCATGCGATCGAAGCAGTGATGGGAATCTTGTATTGGAAAGTGCGAGATCTCGCAACAAAGAATCCAAAAGAAAAAAATAAGTATAATGAACTGTATAAAAAATTATTACAGGCACACGCGAGTGCGTGGGAGACCGGAGCATCACTGGAGGTACTGATCGAAAAAATAATTCTCACGCAATAACATAAAAAGAGAAAAAGCCTTTATGAGAAATAAAGGCTTTTTGGATATTGTGACGAGATAATATGAATTATTTTCGTCGAGTCTATAGAGAGGTTTATTGTAAAAAATGTGAATGAACGTTCGGGGGAGGAGCAGTTTATATGCAAGATATAAATGGTTTGAATGAATATGGGAACGGCGCACTTAGGCTTATCCCTATATGAAATACATTCTAAAGAACTTATACACTTAGTATAGCCCTATTTTACAACTTCACAACTGATACATGTGGATAACGTCGTGCAACAAGGTTTACGAGGATACCTGCGCCGAGTACTGTCAGAGACATGACAGGAATGGTGATGTACCCAAATTCATAGACGTACCGCATGAGGCATGAAGGTCCTGTCGCTCCACACACATCCAGACCAGTCGGGAATATATCAATGATGGTATGAAAGAGTGCTACAAGAAAACCGGCAATTGAAAGAATCAATAACTGGTTCTGTAGCAACTTGCTCGTACGAAGATTTGTGGTCCATGAAAGAATTGCGATAGGGAGTATTGCAATACGTTGATACCAACACAGTAGACATGGTTCATACCCAAAGCCATATTGATACACGAAACTCATCAACACAGCGAGTGTAAAAATAATTGCGATGATGTGTCCTGCATTTCGCGCGATGAATGTCATGAATGGTGCACGTACTATCCATCCCACAATAACCACGACAATAAAAACTTGTATCCCCATAGTTCCGAGCGCCGCAAAAAGGTTAAACATATTATTGGGCGACTATTGGAGACACTCCAGTATCTCTGTCGAGTTGTGCTGAGCAGTTTGTGTTCTCTGCGAGTTCTTGTAATGTTCGTTCACCGCCGAGTTCTGTTCCATTTGCAAACCTCCATGTTGGATATCCCTTGATACCTGCTTCATCGCAAATAGGGAGCTGCCCACTTCCGCTCGGTTGTGAACATTCAATATAGGGAAGAAGTTTTGCGCTTTTTCCAAACATCGCTTTTGTTGCTTGGCAGTGAGGGCACCAAAACGCACCATAAAACTTCGCACCACTGTCGGTGATACATTGTGCAACACCATCGTATTTGCCTGGCTTGTTTGCTTGAACTACGAGTAATGATACAAGTCCTCCGATAACGAGTACAACGATAACGACCCAGATCCAATTTGATTTCTTCATATCTACTAACGGTAACTCGCGAGAGTTTTTTTTGCAACTTCCATAATACGCAATTTGGTGGCATGATAGCGATATGATATTCCTTATTGCAGTGCTCGCATTTCTGGCAACCTATCTTGGCGGGCTGTTCGCAATAGCATGTAAAGACAAACTACACCTCATTTTAGGATTTAGTGCTGGTGCAGTTATCGCTGTGGCATTTTTTGATCTTTTGCCGGAGGCACTCAATCTTGGAAGTGGACGATTTACGTCGACACATATGTTGAGCATTACTGCGCTTGGATTTTTTGTATTTATGATTTTAGATCGATTTGTCATATTGCACAGCCATCATCACGAAGATGGGCATACATCTATATCGGAACATGAATCGAAAGAAAAACACGAAAAAAAATCGAGAGGGAAGTTGGGCGCGGGATCGCTATCAGTCCATAGTTTCTTGGATGGAGTCGTTATCGGACTCGCGTTTCAGGTTTCTCCTGCCGTTGGTGCGATTGTTACGGCGGCAGTACTGGTACACGATTTTTCAGATGGTATCAACACCGTCAATCTTGTTTTAAAAAATGGAGGTACTATCAAAAATGCACGCAAATGGCTCGTCATTGATGCGTTAGCTCCAGCACTCGGAGTGATAGCAACAGTATTTTTCTCTGTCCCCGAAACTACACTTGGTATTATTCTTGCGCTCTTTGCGGGATTCTTTTTGTATATCGGAGCAAGTGATTTGTTGCCAGAGAGTCATCACAATCATCCAACAATTTGGACGACTGTTGCGACATTGATCGGGGTCGCGGTACTCTATTTTGCAATCAAGATCGCAGGATTATAATCGGTGCGCCCAGCAGGATTCGAACCTGCGACCGTCTCCTTAAAAGGGAGCTGCTCTACCAACTGAGCTATGGGCGCGTTGTTTCTTTCATCGCAAGGAGTCATTGCCTTGCAAAAAAGTAGCAAAACTATACCATGCAAGCCATATGAAATCAATGCTGATTTTACACAATATTCGCAGTGCACAAAATGTTGGAGCACTCTTTCGAACCGCCGATGCTGCAGGGATTACACGTATCTATCTATCGGCTATTACACCGCAGCCGATAGATCGGTTTGGGCGCCAGCGTACAGATATTGCAAAGACAGCACTCGGTGCAGAGCAGAGTGTTCAGTGGGAGTCCTATAATGATATTCATCTTCTCTTGAAAACACTGAAACAAGAAGGGGTGCACATAGTAGCTATTGAGCAATCAAAAAGTGCTGTTGACTATAAAACGGTACCACTTCAAGAGTCCATAGTATTTATATTAGGTAATGAAGTCGAAGGGCTTCCGCAGGCCGTACTCGACAAGAGTGATGTTGTTGCAATGATACCAATGCTCGGAATAAAAGAATCGCTTAATGTCTCAGTTGCTGGCGGAATAGCATTGTTTCGAATGCTTGGGATTTAAGAGAAAAGATTATGGACGAGTACCTGCTTTGAGGTCGCTTGGACCATAAATATCCCCAGTATGGTCGATGGTAGATTCTTCCATGAACGGGTTTGCTCTATTGGTCTGTATACGGTCAGGTCCACCGGTTACAAACCAGGCAAGCCAAAGACCTGCCAAGAGAAGAAGGAACCATTTGAATTCGGGGTGCATACATATAGTATACACGCTCTTCTTAGACAAAATATCAAAAATGAGTATGATAAAAGAAAAATTCTTTTATATGCAAACAACTTCATTAGAAAGTACCCACACCACTGATTGGGCACAGGTCCCGATACCTGAACTAACAAAAAAGCTTTTGATAGATATCAAAATGCGTTTAGAAAACAGTGAACAAGTAGTACCTAGTTTCTATGTACCTTTTTCAGAAAAAACATATTTTACTCATGTCGATACTATTTTCCCCGGATCATTTTCTGAAGGAGTATTATTCCTGGGGCAGATATTGATGGAAGAGCATACTGATAAATTGGCAAGTTATCCGAATAAAGAGTTGGCCAATAAGGTGAAAAGTCTCAAAAATATGTATGGCGTTACCGCTCAATCATATCGAGGCTACTGCATCTACCGGTCAACATTTTGGCACATACCATTAGTGAGACTATTTAATGTTGATGTCGCATTCTTTAATGCAGTTGCTCGTGCAATGAATAATGGGAAAAACTTGGGCAGGAACCCTCCTGCTTTTAGTAATCGAGTATGTGCACATGAAAGGGAATACCGTAACCTTTTCTTGAGATCAAATGAAAACAAAGAACTACTCTATGTATTCAATGAACTGCATCTACGCATTTTCCTCGGATGGCTTAAGGCTTCCACTAAAAATTTATCAACGAAGTAACGTTACGCTCCCTTATATAAGGGAGCTTATTTTTTTAGAATTTGTAGTGCCAGCGTTATTTGGCGCTCAAGTGTTTGTGACGCATCGATACTTGAAATGGCATTGCGGATGTCACCGTCTTTGAATCCGAGAGAAAGCAGAGCTTCTACTAGATCGCTTGCACCAAGTTGTTCAGATACTCCAAAACCTGCGAGTTTATCTTTGAGGTCAATAATAACTTTTTCCGCTGTTTTTTTGCCGATACCAGGAACAAGGGAAATCGCTTTTGCGTCTCCTGATCTGATGGCGCGAACAAGTTCTGAGAGCGGATACATCGTGAGCATGTGTAGTCCGGTTTTGGGCCCGACACCAGAAACAGAAATGAGACTGGTGAACAATGTCTTTTCATCAGGATAGACAAACCCATAGAGTTCGTGTGCGTCCTCGCGGATAACCAAATGCGTATGAAGGGTGACGCGCTCACCGATTGAAAAAATGGCAGGGGAATACACTGCATATCCAATACCGGCTGTTTCAATAACCATCCCTTTCTCAAAGAGCTCAACAACTACCCCGGTGATACGTGCAATCATGTCTCTATCATAGCAAAAGTTTCACTCAATTTGTTCCTCTTGCGCAAAATGCCTGCGCCTGCTATAGTTTTGCCACTATGCCTATCACCAGAAGCGCCAAAAAAGCACTCCGCGTCTCAGATAAAAAGAACGCGATAAACACACGTACCAAGAAAGCTTTGAAAGAAGGAGCAAAAAGCATTGAAAAGCTCGTAACTGCAAAGAACTGGAAAGATGCAAAAAGCTCACTCTCAGCTGCTTATAGTGCTATCGATAAGGCTGCAAAGAACGGTGTAATCAAGAAGAATACCGCAAACCGCAAGAAAGCTCGTTTGTCACGGATGTCGAAAGAGAAGTAGGTATCTAAAAACACACAATTCAAAAATTGTGTGTTTTTTTGATATACTAGATATATGTTATACGAATTCTACGGAGAAGAATGTCCCCACTGCATGCGTATGCGTCAGATGACCACAAAACTAATGAAGGAATTTCCCGCAGTGAGCATTGTGCGCAAAGAAGTCTGGCATGATAAGAAAAATATGGCATTCATCAAAGAATGTGATAAAAACGATGAGTGTGGAGGGGTACCTTTTTTTTACAACAGTGAAAACAAAGAATGGTTGTGTGGGGAAGTAGAGTACGATGCATTGAAAAAGTGGGCAGGAGTGCAGTAGTTTGACAAATACTATTTTTGTATTAGTATTCATTCAAATTACTCATAATGAAAAAACGCTCGGGGGACTTTTATGGGAGAACAGGTAGTTCTCACCAATCTCACAATATTACTTTAAAAGGGGATATTGTTGATAGTATAAGGAGCACAGTCCAATGCTGGCGTGAGATTACATTTTCTTGCGTAGTTATTTTCTTGGCATACATATTGCCCGGAGAATGGTTTTGGGCACTCTTTGGTATTGGTATGTATTCATACAGTTTATATGAATGGAGAAAGCAAACAGTAGGAATAAGTATTGCTGTGGGCATCATTGCACTCTCGATCTATATCCGCTTAATCTGGATAGCGTATCATTCGTAAATACCTTTTGTACTTGGTTGTATCTACAAAGTGACTGTAACGGTCACTTTGTTTTTTATTACGAAACTTGTCCTCTCGATAGGAATCGAACCTATATCATAACTTCCGCAAAGTTACGTCCTATCCATTGAACGACGAGAGGGATAGATATTGTGTGGATTATTAAAATCCTAAGCGCTCAGCTATTTTGGACCCCATGGATTCGCGCATCATTGTTTCGGGGGCGTGTTTGAGCATTTCTGACCTCACGCTCTGTGCGGTCACATTTGCGAGGGGGATTGCCATCATAGGAGTAAAAGACCCCTTGATGAGCAATAGCAGCATATCTGGTTTTCCTGTTTCGTCAATCCAGAACTGTGTGACTCGCTCATACAAAATACGCTCGTTGTCCACGGTGATATCTTTCTCATCAAGTGTTATCGAAAGCATTTTGGGACGTCGTTGAGCAAAAAGAATGATTGCAGCTCCTGCGACAATGAGGAATATACCAAAGAAAATATTTGCATAGAAAAAAGATATCGTTGCTGCGATCGCAAATATAAGCCCGGCATACCACAACCAGTCAGGGTGGCGCTCACGGTGTTCGAATTCGAGGACTGACCACGTGAGTGGTTGTGAAGGAGTTGGAATAGTTGGTGTTACAGGAGCTGTTTCTTCCATGACTCTAGTGTATCACGAGGAGTACTGAGACTTACTCTTTTTTCTTATCGAGTTTGTCCAACCCGAGGGCCTTGATCCCAAAGTATACAACTGCAGCAATGATGATGAAGTCGATGATAGTAGAGATAAATGCACCCCACTTGATGGACGCTGCGCCAATCATTGTCATCTTGTCTGCAAGGTCGACTTTGCCCAATGCGAGTCCGACGAGAGGGTTAACAATGTTGTCCACTAGTGAGCTTACAGTCTTTGATACTGCACCGCCGAGTATGAACCCAATAGCCAGTCCGACAACACCTTGCTCACGAATGAAGTCCATGAAGCCTGTAAGTTTGTGTTTGATCATATAAAAAATTATAGCACAGAGTGTTCGACGGTGATGCCGCTATCAAAATCATCTTCCAACTCACGTTTTGTTAATGTAAGTTTTATATGTTGAACTCGCGGTATGAGACAAATCTTTGCAATAATGCGATCTGAAAGTGTTTCGATAAGGTGAACAGAAGGTCCCTCGATAACACCACGTGCAATCGAGACTACTTTCCTATAGTCAAACACATGTGCGATATCGTCAGTTGTAATGGCTTGTGATATATCACCAACGTCAATTTCAATATCAAGCTTGAATTCTTTGGGTTTGGCAGTAGGGAGGTGGGCACCATGTGTGCCGACGATAATAAGGTTGTGAACGAAGATTGTAGAAGACATAGAGCAATAAAAACTGTGGTGTATATTGAACGAAGTTCGAATGTATTTTGAATTGAATCCTGATGAACAATGATGCGCGCCTCGTCCGCTCCGCGTTCTGTGGTAACTCAAAGAATATGGATTGTACTAGGCACAAACAAGTCTGTACGTGCTTGCCTACATCATTTCTTTAGGAACAAATTCTGGACTGTTTTAGTTAATCAAGCAAGGTGTGTCGTGATAAGTTGTCTCTTTAGTAACAAGTGATAACTCACCACTAAAGCATTTATTCTGATTTTGGTCTAAAGTGCCAGATACAGAGATAAACGCTTCACCGCCTTCACCAGCGAACGGGTAACCTGATTTTTCTGCACCTTCTTTATTCCAGAAATATTGAAAACCCTGGTTTTGAACTTTCGCACCAGTGTCTTTCAAATTATATTTATCAACAAAAAAGTTCAACGCTTCACTTTGGCTATTGAAAAACAATTTGTCGCGAAGATTAACAGTTGACACCCCTATTCGTCCGGATTTTGTAGGATCGCTCTCAAGAGGAAGGGTATCTGGTGAAATAGTTGGTGGAACACCAAGGGTCATACTGTCTATTTGATTTACTGTTAACCAATCTTTTTTGACTGCATATCTTACTGTCAATTCGCAAGTGTTACCTACTGGTCGCAGAGATACGGCAGTGGCAGTGATATAAGAATTAAATTCTGAATCAGAAAGATTGTTTTCCTTTTTAAATGTTTTTCCCCAACCGTCAAAATATGCTTTTGCACTGTAATTAATCAAGTTACCACAATCGTTACTTAATGAAGGATTTTGAGTTAATGGTGCAGTTGGACTTGGTGATCGGGTAGGCGAAGGAGTTGGAGTTTGGCTAGGAATTTTAGTATTTGTCTGTTGTTCATTTTGATTTGATGACTGTGTTTTAGTATCAACGACAATAGGTGCTTCTGTTTTTTTATTTTTGTAAATATAAACACTGCCCCCGACTACCAATGCTACAATAATCACTAGAAGTAATGGCACAATAAAACCTTTTTGTGAGTTTTTCATATTCATAATTATATTGTTATTTTAATAAATCCTCAATAGGAACGCTTAACGACTTGGAGATTTTTTGAATTGTTTGAACACTTGGTTTTATAACAACGTCACCCTCAATTTTTGCGGAAGCGGTGAGATTCGAACTCACGGTCCCCTTACGAGGACTCCTGTTTTCAAGACAGGTGCATTCGACCACTCTGCCACGCTTCCAAACGTTACTTCAGTGGTATCGAAGTAGTGCCACTGTACCATACAGAATATGGATTTTCAACGGTGCTATGGTAGTCTTTTTGTATGAAATATCTTGGCATAGATTTTGGGACGAAAAGGGTAGGGGTGGCAATCTCTGACGATGATGGTTCTTTTGCATTTCCAAAGGCGATAGTTGAAAGCGAAAAGGCGATAGAGCAGATAGCGACGCTATGCAAAACAGAGCTTGTTGGAGCCATTGTTATTGGAGAATCAGTTGCGAGTAACGGAGAGCCAAACAAACTTTTGAACGCAATCAATACATTCAAGGCAAGGCTCACTGTTGCGACGACACTCCCTATATTTTCTATACGAGAAGATTTCTCAAGTGTGGAGGCACATCGCTATCAGATAGATGCAGGCAAGAGAGATGATAGTGCGGCAGCAATCATACTCCAACGGTATTTGGATAGATTGGATAAACAAAAAAAGTAGCATAGAATTTATATATGGATCACATCACTATCGACGAATTTAAAAAAGTTGAAGCCCGTATCGGAAAGGTATTAGCGGCTGAAGCAGTAGAAGGATCAGAAAAACTGATCAAACTTAGTTTGGATTTTGGAGAAGAAACACCACGGCAAATACTCTCGGGTATCAGGGAATGGTACACACCAGAGAGTTTGATAGGGAAGCAGTTGTTGTTTGTCACAAACCTCGCACCTCGATCTATGATGGGACTTGAAAGTAATGGTATGTTGATGGCGGTCGATGGTGTAGATGGTGCGCCAGTATTTATCGTACCAGAAACAGAGGTTGTAAGCGGTGCAAAGGTGCGATAGTACACAACTTAGCTTATACTATACCTAGTGTCGTCACGACGTTTCAATACAATAGATCCTATTTTCTCCGATCATGTCGGTATTGATTTTGATACACGGAGCGTGCGAGTCATAAAACTCAAGCGAAACAATAAGGGAATGATACCGGTCTTGCATCGAACATTTTCATGGCCAGACGGAGTTGTTGTTAATGGCATCATTACTGATAAAGCAAGAGCTGTTACGTTTCTGAAACAGATTAAAAAATCATGCAGTATTCATCGCGCATACGCATCGTTGCCAGATACGGTAGTAGCAACAGAAATGATATTACTGGCGCACAATTCGTACAAAACAGTACGACAGGGAATACAAAAACATTTCACCGATACCGGGATAACCAAAGTATTTTTTGATCATCGAGTGCTTGGCAAAACTCCTGCAGGTATGGCAGTACAAGTGGTGTCAGTTGCAAAAGATGTGCTAGACGGATACCTCTTGGTTACTTCACATGCGGGTATTGCACTGGTTGGTATCGAGCCTCGGCATGCAGCACTTGCTCGCGCGATAACAAAAAAGGGAGAAGAGTATTTTATTCTCGTTGATATTCACGGTACGAGAACGTCGGTCAGTGTATTGGCAAAAGGAATTCCGATCATGACAGAAGAGGTTCCGTTTGGGGGACGCGATTTGTCGCAAGTGATCAGTAAGGTACACGGCATTGATACCAAGCAGGCGTGGGAACTCTTGGAAACGCACGGTGTGTCAACTGACGGTGAAGGTAAAAAAGCATTTCAAGAACTTGGAGAAGCATTGGTGATTCTCGAAGATCTGGTAAAACGTGCTGCAGCATATTGGCACGAACAAAAGACTTGGCACGCTAACCATATACCGATCAGCCGTTTTCATCTTTCTGGAGAGGCGAGTACAGTGCCCGGTCTTGCAGACTATCTCAGTGCGACGCTCAGACACGAAGTACTTCAAACTAATGTGTGGCAAAACTGTTTTTCATTCCAAGATGTTATTCCAGATATTTCAAGAGATGAAGCTGCGCCGTATGCAGCAGCAATCGGGTTAGCACTCGCGCCTGCACCATCGGATATTTCGTTGTTACCCAAAGCATCGGAGCATGCAATGGTGCGCAAGGAACATCGGCTGCACATCTTACACAAGATAGGTATTATTATCATCACCACGATACTTGCTGCTGGACTCGCGGCAGTGTGTGTACTGGTGTATCAATATATAGTGGAGAAAAATACTTCACAAAATACTAGCTCGGTGGTACAGTAGCTTTGCGCCCCTAGAGAAAGCCCCCGTAGTTAAATGGATATAACTGCGGACTTCTAAGCCGTTATTGTAGGTTCGATTCCTACCGGGGGCACAATATATAGAGCATGCGCTCTTAGCTCAGTTGGTAGAGCAGCGCTTTTACACAGCGAAGGTCGGGGGTTCGAATCCCTCAGGGCGCACAAATATGGAAAACCTACATATCAAACCATTTGAAATTAAAAAAGTTCAAAAAATAGTCGAGTCGAGAGAAACAGAAGCTTTGGTGGAATGTATTGAATCTCTTGAAATTCATGCAGTATCTATTGGTGAAGGAGGAAATGCTGAAGTTATGGCTATTGAAGAAGGGTCATTTTCTAAGGTTTGTTTGAAGCGACTTAAAGAAATGCCACAAATAGATTGTAATTCTATTGATCGAGAAAATGAACTACAAGGTTTGGCAAGAAAAGCAGGTGTTCGTACACCACTCACATTAATTTCTCTTGAAACAGACAACAATAAGTTTCTTATAATGGAAAAGGTTATTGGTTGCACGGTAGAAGAGGTACTTGCAAAACCATCAAATCTTCCTGAAAAATATTCTCATGAAGAATTCATGAAAGATTTGGATGAACAGATTATTAAAATGCACAATGCAGGAATTTATCACAGGGATCTCCATAGTCGAAACGTTATGATAAATGAGGAAGGACTTCCGGTGATTATTGATTTTGGAACAGCTATTGAAGGTTCAGGAAGTGATTCTACATATGAGGAAATGGCGAATGTGTATAATCCGACAAAAGGTAGATATGAACTAGTGGCAGGGAAGTTCAAAGACGATAAAGATATGGTGAGAAATCTTAAAAGCGCCATGGCGCCACTCATGCTACAAAGGATATTGACAAAATCTAATTAATAAATATAATAATAACAAATCATACCTTATGTATATAGGAGAACAGTACAAAGAAATAGTCGAAAACGCATATGCAACCGCAAAGACTACCAATCAAAATGAGCTCATTTTGGATGAAAAAGTACTCGGTGGCATTAAGTTGTTTATTGGAAAAAAACCAAAATTTACTCTCGGATCATTCGTTATGGAGGATGGTGAGATTGTGTATATTGGTGAAGAGGTAATAGGAACGGTTTCTTAATTTATTAAGGAACCGTTTATTTTTTATGCATATCGATATTTTATTAGAAACAACTGATTTCATCGTCATCAACAAACCCGCAGGTCTCCGCACCCATGGTGATGGTAAAAGTGACGTGCCGACAGTCGTCGACTGGATACTACGCGAGCGACCAGACATTGTCGGGGTTGGGGAGAATATGGAAGTCGATGGCAAAGTGATTGAACGGCCTGGTATCGTGCATCGACTTGATGAAGAAACATCAGGTGTGTTAGTCATCACTAAAACTCAGGCAAGTTTTGAATATTTAAAACAACAATTTAAAGATAGGAAGGTGGAGAAAGAATACCATGCATTTGTATGGGGGCATTTTAAAGATCGTACTGGTATTGTGGACGCGGCAATCGGGCGAAGTAGTGGAGATTTCAGACGATGGCTTGCAGGACGAGGTACCAGAGGAGAAGTGCGTGAGGCGTTGACCAAATGGGAAGCAGTAATACAGTTTGTTGATGAGTCTGGTGAGCAGTTTTCATTCATGTATCTCTGGCCCAAAACCGGGCGCACTCATCAGTTGCGTGTGCACATGAAATACCTGCAGCGACCTATTGTTTCAGATAGTTTGTACGCGACTACTAAACCCAAAGCATTAGGGTTTGGTCGAGTCGCGCTCCATGCCCGAACCATAACGTTCACGGGGCCAAAAGGGGAGGAAATATCGGTTTCTGCGCCATATCCAGAGGATTTTGATCGAGCAATGGAAATAGCTCTTGCGAAATACCCGAAACCGTGATAGATTTGGTGCCTAATATGACAACTGCATTTACTCCAACTGACATCGAAAGCCGAAAGAAACTTGAGTTCACCTCAGGGGATACTGTTCGTGTATGGTCAAAAATCGAAGATAAAGGTAAGTATCGTCTTCAGGCATTCGAAGGTCTCGTATTGGCCCGTAAGCACGGTTCTGGACCAACAGCGACATTCACTGTCCGCAAGGTATCTAACTCAGTCGGCGTAGAGCGTATTTTCCCACTCTATTCTCCGATGATCGACCGTATCGAAGTTACCAAGCATGCCAAGACTCGACGAAGCAAGCTCTACTACATCCGAGACAAAGCTGCCAAGGAAATCCGCCGCAAGATGAAGCAAATACTCGGAGGCAAGATAGCTGTTGAGGTAGAAGAACTCGAGGAAATGGAAGCTGCTGCAAATAATGCACCAGAGACAACTACCGAAACCGAAACAACAACACAGGAATAAATCAGTACAACCATCACCCAACTAGGGTGGTGTTTGCGTTACGGGGTCTTTTTGGATATAGTGTGGCTTGTACGATACCCTTGCCCGGGTGGTGAAATTGGTATACACGCATCCTTGAGGTGGATGTGCCGCAAGGTGTGGAGGTTCAAGTCCTCTCTCGGGCACTAAAAGCAAATCCCTGAAAGGGGATTTTTGCATATAACGTGTTAGAATTTGGCTATGTACGAACAATCAACTCGCAAATACTTTTACACAGCGTTATTTATCGGAGGAGCAGTACTTGTCGCAGCTATTTTGTGGCCTTTTGCCAAAGTACTATTGTTGTCAGTAGCGCTCACTGCAGTACTTTTCCCGTTCTATCGAATGTTGCTTCGCAAAATAAAAGTGCCATGGGTAGCGTCGTTGTTCACGGTGCTTATATTCGTCATCGTGTTATGTATCCCGTTGTTTACCGTCGGGACGCTCGTCTTTAAACAATCTCAAAGTTTGTATGGATGGGTGGCTGATCATGGAGGGCTCGACAATATCACGACAGTGTTTAACCGTTCGGTTACAAACCTTTTTCCTGGGGGATCTATCAACCTCAAGGATAGTGTTACGTCTGTCGTCGCAAATCTTACTGCGGGTATAGGTAATGCATTTACTGCAACACTTACAACACTGTTCTCCTTTGTTCTCGTGATACTTGCAATGTTTTATTTCTTTAAGGATGGTATCAGTTGGCGTAATATGTTATTGCGGTTCAGTCCACTCTCTGATGAAAGTGGAACAAAGATACTGGATAAGCTTGAAGCTGCAGTCAACGGTATCATCAAAGGATATTTACTGATTGCTTTGGCTCAAGGAGTACTCATGGGGCTCGGGCTTTGGATATTTGGTGTACCCAACGCGGCACTCTTTGGAGTACTCGCAGGTATTGCGTCACTGATCCCTTCTATTGGTACAGCACTTGTTGCTATCCCCGCAGTTATCTTTTTAATTATTATGGGTAATAACGGAGCAGCTATTGGTATGGCAATTTGGGCAGCGGCTCTTGTGGGATCCATTGATAACGTACTCAACCCATTTCTCGTTGGACGCAAGATTGATATTCATCCGTTGCTCGTGTTGTTCTCAGTACTTGGGGGTATTGCATTGATGGGACCAATTGGTATTCTTGTCGGACCATTATCAATCTCATTTATGTATGCACTGGCAAGTGTGTACAAGACTGAAATAGAATATACCAAAAAGAGTAGGTCGGAGAAGTAAGAAGTTGGCGTGGTATACTTTCTCTATGCACATCCTCATCGGACTTCTTGGCGCCACTATCGGTATTGGTATCTCGTACTACATTCATCATCAGAAAAAAAAGAAAACAAAACTCGTTTGTCCTCGCGAGAGCAACTGTGAACAGGTTGTGCACAGTACTTACGCAACAACAGCAGGTATTGATAACACCTTACTCGGATTGGCGTACTACACTATCGTTGCTATTCTCTATGCAGCAGTACTCGTACTACCATCACTCCTCACTGCGCCCATGCTCTGGGTGCTGACATTGATGACGTGTATGGGGGCATTGTTTTCGATATACCTCACCGCACTGCAAGCAGTAGTGATACGCGCATGGTGTATGTGGTGTTTGGGGTCGACATTTGCAACGCTGCTGTTGGTGATCGCGCTCTTTGGGCACAACATGTACGATCTTTTTGCATTACTCTATGAACAGCGTATATGGTGGGTCATCATACACAATATTGGTTTTATACTCGGACTGGGCGCAGCAACTATTACCGATATATTTTTCCTTCGTTTTTTGAGACACGGTCGTATTTCTGAACAGGGAAAAGCAACAATGGATACACTCTCCAATATTATTTGGATAGGACTAATGATATTAATAGTGTCGGGACTGATGCTGTATTTACCTGAACAAATGCGTCTCAACAACTCCCCAAAGTTCTTGTTGAAAGTATTTGCTATAGGTGTATTAGTTATTAACGGCATTGCACTGAACCTTTTTGTCGGACCTCGCATGCGATCATTTTCACTTGCACAAACACGGCCAGCAAAACACTTCCGACGACTCGCATTTGCGCTGGGAGGGATTTCTATTGCATCATGGTATACAGCATTTCTGTTGGGTTCATTGCGACAGATCACGCTCCCGCTACGAGAGGGTATTGCAACGTATGTCGCTATGCTGATGGTAGTGGTTATAGGGAGTCAAATATATGAACGGATCATCACGGGGCCCACAACAGACGTACGACCGCCTGGTCATACGGATGCAAATCTGATATAAAGGAGAGCGCTGACGATACGAGAAAGGCCCCACTTCGGGGGGGACAGTACATGGGGCTTATGGTGTAACGGTTAACACTGAGGTTTGTGGAACCTTCGATTCGGGTTCGATTCCCGATAGGCCCCCAATAAACAAATAATAATTGGAGTATAAAACTGCTATACTAGAGATATGTTCAAGAAAAAAGCAGTATGTCAAAGTTGTGCAATGCCGTTATCTCAAGACCCAGAGGGGGGAGGGACACATGCGGATGGTTCAAAGAGCGATACGTACTGTAGTTATTGTTATGCCGAAGGTGTATTTACACAACCATCGATAACGATGGAAGAAATGAGAGAACAGGTAAAGGATAGACTCAAGGATCAATACCGTATACCGAATATTCTCCGAACTCATTTCACTCGAGGTATTCCGAAACTCAAACGATGGAAGAAATAATAAAAAACACCCTGTATCAGGGTGTTTTTTATATACGGTTATTTATTGAATAAATCCTGTACACCACTTTTTACTTTCTTGAATACGGTAATACCCAATATAAGAGTGATAACGAACAATACAATAAAGATAAAGAATAATATTTTGGCGATGGAGAGTGCGGTACCTGCGACAAAACCAAACCCAAATAGTCCAGCGATAAGTGCGATAATAAGGAAAATAAAAGCCCATCTCAACATATATGTGTCTCGTTTATTCCAGTAATACTCCATATGGTACTATAATATACGTTTAATAATAATCAAGATTTCTCATGTATACCAAGCAAAACCTTATCGACTCAGTTACCAATGAATTTCGAATTATCAAACATCTCGCAGAAAAGATCCCGGTTGATACCGAAGGGTATAAACCGACTGAAGGGCAACGAACAACCCTTGAAATGCTGCAGTATCTATCCTCTGTGTTTGTAAACGGTACTCATGTCATCTATGAAGGTACGACTGATGCATACAAGACCGCACCACTCTCTGGGGCAGATACAACTGTTGCAAACTTTGCTGAGAAAATGGATGCACAACTTGTGATGTGGAAGACAATGATGGAAAAGTTTGATGATGCAGAGCTTGAGAAAGGTATCAACATATATATGATGGGGGATATGACCAAAGGGAGATACTTGGTAGAGAACCTCGTCAAATGGGCAGCGGCATACAAGATGCAACTCTTTCTGTACATCAAGGCATCAGGTAATACTTCCCTCGGTACAAGCAATCTGTGGGGTGGTATGGACATGCCGGTAAGATAACATCTATAAAATCTTCCCATTCGGGGAGATTTTGCTATACTTGCCCTCTATGAAAATCCTCAAACAATACCTTCGAAAATATTGGAAAATGTGTGCCCTTGTTATCGTGCTCGCAATTATCAACACCGTTTTTTCGTTGATCGAGCCGATTATCTTTCAGCGCATTATTGATAATTATGCTTTAAAATTTGAAACACTCACTAAAGCTATCTTTTTTAAAGGAACGATCACACTTTTATTGGTGTATATGGGAACTGCGCTCATTTCTCGTATTGCGAAAAATTTCCAAGATTATTATCTCAATACCGTAAGTCAGCGCTCTGGTGCAGACATGTATCGTGAAGGTGTCGAACATTCACTCGACTTGCCGTACGCAGTGTTCGAAGACGAACGAAGCGGAGAAACACTCGGCAAACTTCAGAAGGCGCGTCAAGATACTGAGAAGCTTATCCAAGACACAATTAATACTGTCTTTACCTCAAGCATTATTCTTATCTTTGTATTGAGCTATGCTGCTACGGTATTTTGGATCATACCGGTCATATTCTTTGGGATGATATTTATTATCGGAGGGATTACCCTTGTTTTCTCAAAAAAGATAAAAAATATACAGACTATTATTGTCGCAGAAACGACCGCTCTTGCTGGAGCTACAACAGAGTCATTGCGCAATATTGAACTGGTGAAATCTCTCGGACTCACTGGTCAAGAAGTTGATCGACTCAACACAACAACTGAGAAAATCTTGAAACTCGAACTCAAGAAGCTCAAATACTTACGTACGCTCGATTTCATACAAGGAACTGTCACTAACTTCATTCGTGCAGGACTTTATTTCTTTTTGTTCTATCTCATATTTACACAGAAGATTACATTGGGACAATATATTTCGCTTAACATTTATTCATTTTGGCTTTTCTTTCCACTGCCACAATTTGTTGCGTATATTGCGACCTATCGTACTGCACAAGCATCGATCGCCAATTACAAAATACTCATGGACACAAAGCCAGAACCTCGTGCTGAAAACCCGGCAAACATAGCGGAAGTAACAACACTCCAGTTTAAAGACGTATCATTTGGATATAAATCTGCGGCAACACAGGCACTGGCCAACATTAACTACAAAGTAGCGCAAGGCGAGACTATCGCATTTGTGGGACCATCAGGATCTGGAAAAACATCTCTTGTAAAATTGTTAGTGGGCCTCTATGAACCAACAGAAGGTACTATTTTGTATAATGGCGTTGGGTATGATGCCATCGACAAAGATGCGCTTCGCAAACAGATTGGATTTGTCACGCAGGACACACAGCTGTTTTCAGGAACAATCAGAGAAAACTTGTTGTTCGTGAGTCCTGGTGCGACTGATGAAGAATGTCTCGACGCGCTCCAAAAAGCGCAGTGTCAAAACCTCCTTGAGCGAGGCGGACTTGGACTCGATACTGTAATAGGAGAAGGTGGAGTGAAAGTTTCGGGGGGAGAAAAACAGCGCCTCTCAATCGCTCGCGCACTCCTGCGCAAGCCAAAGGTGTTGATCTTTGACGAAGCAACGTCTGCATTGGACTCGATTACTGAAGAAGAAATCGGCAAGACGATCAAAGACGTGTCTCAGACCTCGACACATATCACGATCATGATCGCACACCGACTCTCTACTATCATGCATGCCGATCGTATCTATGTATTGGAAAAAGGAACTATGAGTGAAAGCGGAACACACGAAGAGCTCATTGCAAAACAAGGACTCTATCAAGCGATGTGGCGACAGCAGGTTGGGGAGAGATAAAGAACGTAAAAAGTATCTATGCGGGTACTTTTTTACTTGACGACTCTGATACAATTAAAGTATGGATACCAAATCAAAAAATGAGATAGCGGTATTTGGGGGAGGGTGCTTTTGGTGTACCGAAGCAGTCTTCAAGATGATGAAAGGAGTAACAAAGGTTGTGCCTGGATATGCCGGAGGCAAGATAGAGCATCCAACATATGACGAGGTATGTGGTGGTGATACTGGGCACGCAGAAGTTGTGCACATCGAGTATGATCCGAGCCAGGTGCGATATGAGGACTTGCTCACGGTGTTCTTTGGTTCGCATAATCCGACAACACTCAACAGACAAGGTGCAGATGTCGGTACGCAATATCGCTCAGTAGTCTTTTATACGACTCCGGAACAAAAAGAGATTGCTGAAAAATTCATCAAAGACATCGATGCAAACGATACCATGGGCGCCGCTGTGGTGACTGAAGTATCTCCGCTCATCAATTATTCTGAAGCAGAAAACTATCACCACGACTACTTTACCAATCACAAAGATCAGGGATACTGCCAAGCAGTGATCAATCCCAAGCTCGAGAAAGTGCAAGCAAAGTACGCAGACTTATTACAAGATATCTATAAGAAATAATATGACAGACAAAATCATAAAGACAGAAGAAGAATGGAAGGCAGAGCTCACACCCGAGCAGTACGAAGTGTTGCGTGGCAAGGGAACTGAGGCTCGTATGAGTAGCTCACTTCTGCACGAGAAAGCAGACGGCACGTATACGTGTATGGCATGCGGCAATGATTTGTTCAAGAGCGATGCTAAGTTTGATAGTGGTACCGGCTGGCCGTCATTTGACCAAGCGATTCCAGGCGCTGTCGAAGAAATAGTCGACGACAGTCACGGTATGCGACGTACTGAAGTAGTGTGTGCGCGATGTGGGTCGCACCTCGGTCATGTGTTCAACGATGGACCAACTGCAACCGGCAACAGATACTGTATGAACGGTGTCTGTCTTGATCTTCAGAAAAAGGATACTGCGACAGACGACGAACGTGAACACAACTGGTAAAAGATTTGTTTTCTGATAAGCTCTTCCTATGGAACCTATACAAGAGGAATATCAAATCCTTTTATTCTACAAATATGTAGCAATCAATGATCCAGTCGCTGTACGCGATTGGCTTTTTGATGTGTGTACACAATATGGACTCAAAGGGCGTCTCATTGTTGGGTCAGAAGGACTTAACATCACCCTCGAAGGAATACAGAAAAATACTGAAACCTTTATCAAAATATTGGAGTCTGACAAACGTTTCCACACTATCCACTACAAGAAAAGTGTCGGGACAGGCAAGGCATTCCCGAGATTGTCAGTAAAAGTCCGTGATGAAATAGTCACTGGTGGACTCGGTGTCTGTGATGTCGACCCCAACCAAATCACTGGTGTACACCTCGCACCTGACACACTTCATGAGTGGATACACAGCGGCAAAGAGATATATATTGTCGACATGCGCAATGCATATGAGCATGCAGTTGGACGGTTCAATGGCTCTATTTGTCCTCCGATGAACAACTTCCGTGATCTCCAAAAGATCACCAAAGGTCTCAAACATCTCAAAAACAAAACAGTGGTGACTGTGTGTACTGGTGGCGTACGCTGCGAAAAGGCATCAGGCTACTTGCTCTCGCAAGGATTTACGGATGTATATCAACTCGACGGTGGGATAGTGAGTTATATGGAGAAATATCCGAACGAAGACTTCGAAGGCAAACTCTATGTCTTTGATGGGCGCGTGGTGATGGGGTTCTACACTGACGACCCTAAGCATGTGATCGTTGGCACATGCGAAAGTTGTGGTGCAAAAAGTGAAAACATTGTCGACTGCCGTAGTGGCGCATGTAACGGGCAGTTCATTATTTGTACTGATTGCGAAAAAGCACAACTGGAGAAAAAGGGAATAACGCATTGCCCAAAAGGGTGTATGAAAGTAACAAAGAGTCCGTTCGGAAAACTACTCAAAAAGATGAAAAGTATCTTTACGTAAAATTGTAAAAAAACCTCTTTTTCTGTATAGTTTCCATACATGGAAATACCTAAAGGGGCACTGCACCCGATCACGCTGATTACTGAACAAGCCGTCAATATCCTAGCTTTGCAGGGCTTTTCAGTTGCACTCGGTCCTGAAATAGAGGATGAACACCACAACTTCGATGCACTCAACGTGCCCAAGGATCATCCGGCTCGAGATATGCAAGACACCTTTTTCATCAAAGACAAACCAGGGTTTGTGTTACGCACGCATACGTCTCCGGTGCAGATCAGATATATGGAGACGCACAAGCCACCGTTCGCTATCGTCATTCCGGGCAAAGTATTTCGAAATGAATCAACTGATGCAGGACACGAGATGCAGTTCTATCAAATAGAAGGCATGGTTGTTGGAGAAGGTATTACGATGGCGCACCTCAAGGGAACACTCCTTTCATTTTTTAAAGACTTGTTTGGACCAGAGACAGAGATACGACTTCGTCCAAGCTTCTTTCCCTTTACTGAGCCATCTATAGAGATCGATGCCAAGTTCAATGGCAAATGGTTTGAGCTCATGGGCGGAGGAATGGTACATCCGACCGTACTCAAGAATGGTGGCATAGACCCAGAAAAATATTCGGGCTTCGCATTTGGGGGAGGTATCGATCGGCTCGCAATGATCAAGTTTGGGATTACTGATATTCGAACACTGTATCAAGGCGATTTGCGCATCAATCAGTTTTAGAAAAGGACATACATGAAATATTCATACAACTGGCTACAAACACATATCGAAGAAAAACTTCCTGATGTTGCGTCCCTCAAAGAGACGATCATTTTTCATGCATTTGAAGTAGAAGATGTTGAAACTGTGGATGATGACAGTGTTTTGGATATCAAAGTATTGCCTGACCGTGCACATGATGCATTGTCACACTACGGAATGGCGCGCGAGATTGCGGGACTTTTAAAACTGACATTGAAACCTCTGGAACTCAAACCGCTACCGAGTACTGACCTCGATATGAATGTTGAGATCAAGAGCGACTTGTGTCGACGCTACATTGCTATCAAAATGGATGGAATAAAAGTCGCACCATCTCCTGACTGGCTCAAGCAGTCTCTCGAAACCATCGGACAAAAATCCATCAACAACATTGTGGATGCAACGAACTATGTCCTCTTTGATAGAGGGCAGCCAGTACACGCATATGATAGTGCTAGCGTTGACGGAGGTATTGTTATTCGTCTTGCGAAAGAAGATGAAAAGATAGTGACACTTTCTGGTGAAGAGAAAATACTCAAGCCTGATATGTTGCTCATTGCTGATTATATTGGGGGACTTGCTATTGCGGGAGTGAAGGGCGGAAAGAATGCAGAAGTTTTTGAATCGACAAGCTCTATTATTATAGAGATTGCCAACTTTGATGCTGTATCTATTAGAAAGACATCTCGTAGTCTAGGACTCGTGACCGATGCGTCCAAGCGATTTGAAAATGATATGAGTCCTGTAATTGCTTTTGATGCAGCACAACAAGTGGTTGCGCTCATCAAAGAACTCGCTGGAGGAGAGGTGGTAGGAGTTTTTGAGTATTTTCCCAAGAAACCTGAACAAACAAAACTGTCATTTACAGTACATGACATCACCCGACTACTTGGCACATCAGTTACGAGTACAATGATTGATGACGTATTTTTCTCACACTATAAATACGAGTATACAAAAGTAGGGGAGGTGTACACTTTGACCGTTCCCTATGAACGACTCGATATCACCGGAGTACATGATATTGCAGAAGAGATTGGTCGCATCATT
This sequence comes from uncultured Candidatus Saccharibacteria bacterium, assembly GCA_964473175.1. Classification (GTDB taxonomy): domain Bacteria; phylum Patescibacteriota; class Minisyncoccia; order Phycocordibacterales; family UBA9973; genus UBA4124. The sequence continues at coordinate 78,314 of CAYYNN010000002.1, forward strand.
GGATATGACACACTACAAGTAGAAGTATTACCTAAAACATTCATCCCTGAGCATTCTCCCGTATATCTATCAATTCGTGCAGCAAAACAATGGCTTGTTGAGCAAGGGTTTAAAGAAGTACAGACATATGCTTTTGCAAAAAATGGAGAAGTATTCATCAACAGAGGGCCTAAAAATAAATCTGCACTTCGAAGCAATCTCTCAGATGCATTAAAAGAAAGCTATGAAATGAATAAACGTAATAGTGGATTTTTGGGATTACCCGCTATTAAACTTTTTGAAATTGGGACAGTATTTTTTCTTGATAAAGAGGAGACTCATGTCGCAATGATTGATGCGGGTGTCATAAAAGAAGTACCACTTGAAATATTTATGACTGAACATGATATATCCGCCGATGCTGTATCGTTAGCAGTTGCAGGTGATATCACCCCGTTTAAACAATGGTCCGTTTATCCGTTCATTACTCGTGATGTAGCTGTATGGGTTGCGAGTGATTCTGATAAAGTGCGTCTACAGAAAATAGTCTCAGATTTTGCGGCAACGTACTGTGTTCGCACACCGGTACTTTTTGATATGTTTACCAAAGAAGGGAAAACAAGTCTTGCGTATAGGTTTGTGTTTCAATCATATGAAAAAACATTAACAGAGTCTGAGGTAGAACCTTGGTACAATGAATTAATAAAGAGCATTCTAGTAGACACTGCGTTTATTATTAGGTAGTTTCAAAAAGGAGCATCTTTCAGGTATACTCTATGGATATGAAACACGCCAAATTATGGATCAGTATCGTCGTTATTGCCGTTGTTATTGGGCTCGTCGTGAACAACAAGCGCTCTGCACCGGGCACTGCCGAGCTCCCACCATCAGACCCTGCGCTTGCGGGACCACAAGAACCGATACCATCAAGTCAGTATAATCCAACAGCACCATTATCAAAAAATAAAGTAACCTACAGTAACAGTATGAAAATTGAAATAACAAAAGAAGGAACAGGGGCAGTAATCGAAAGTGGGCAAACAGCAGTAGTTAACTATACCGGCAGGTTGACGACCGGGGTAGCTTTTGACTCTAATGTTGACCCTAAGTTTCAACACGTAGAACCATTCTCGTTCACACTTGGTGTCGGTCAGGTTATTAAGGGGTGGGACCAAGGCGTCCTTGGTATGAAGGTTGGAGAGAGTCGTACTTTGACTATCCCCTCAGAACTCGCATATGGACCAAATGGTATGCCACCTGTCATACCTGCAAATGCAACACTGGTTTTTGATGTAACGCTTTTGGCGATCAAGTAAGCCTGTGGTAGTATCAGGTACTATGAAAACATCCTTTTTTGTGTCTCTGAAAGCGTGGTTGCGCCGACAATCAATGCGCCGCAAGGTTCTCTATGTGCTCATTATTGTGAGCGTTATTGTGTTTGCGATAACTCGAGGTGGAACTAATGCCAATACTACTATTGAGACAGTTAAGCGACAAAACCTTATCCGGACAGTATCTGCATCAGGGACTGTCGTAAGTTCGACTGATCTTAACCTTGGTTTTGAACAGAGTAAAATGGTCTCAAGTATAAAGGTTGTTGTAGGGAATAAGGTAAAAAGAGGAGATGTTCTTGCTGGTCTATCCAATGGTACCGAACGAGCAGCTGTTGCATCAGCAAAGGGTTCTTTGTTGGCTGCCCAAGCTCGATACAAAAAAGTCCTTGAAGGATCGTCAAGTCAGGAAGTACAGCTCGCGCAAGTACAACTTAATAATGCGCGTCGCACACTACTCTCCGAAGGCCTTATTGCAAAACCTGAAGATACCAAAAATACCATTGCTCCTACTATTTCTGGAACATATACAGGAACTGAGGGTGTGTATCGAATTGAACTAAATACGCTTGCACAAAATACACTTGAGTATAGTGGGGTAGAGAAAGGAAGTATTCGAGTAAACGAAAATGTCCCACAAAAACTTGGAACAAAAGGGTTGTATGTACAGTTTCCTATAAATTCTCTTGCACAGGTATCGAGCGGTACGGTATGGATCATAACTATTCCTAATATAGAAAGCAGTTCATACGTCTTCAATAAATCAGCAGTAGATGAAAAAGAAGCATCTCTGGCGATTATTCAAGCGACTGCGCGTCAACCGGATATTGATGAAGCTCTTGCACAAGTGATAACAGCACAAGCGGGAGTAGACAATGCCAATGCTTCTCTTGAGAAAACAATCCTTCGCGCACCTGCAAATGGAACAGTCACAGCGGTACATGTAAAAATCGGTGAAATACCACAACTTGGAAAAGTTGCTGTTGCAATACAAGACGTATCTAATCTGTATCTTGAAGCTAATATAAATGAAAGCAGTATTAAAAGCGTCGCCGTAGGGCAACCAGTATCAGTAACCTTTGATGCATTTACCGGAGACACGTACCAGGCAACTGTTTCATCTATAGACCCCGCCGCTACTATTGAAAATAATATAGTCAATTATAAAATCAAAGCACTACTGACGGATACGGACAATATTCGTCCTGGGATGACCGCAAATATGACTGTGCAGACCGCAGAAGTAGATAACGTGCTTGTTCTGCCTGGACGAGTTATTGATACAACAACTGCGGGTACTTCAGTGATGCTTGTTACCGATGAGCGTCATCATAAAACAATTTCTCAAATGATAACGACAGGACTTAAAGGGGATGGAGATTTGGTCGAAATCCAAACTGGCTTAAAGGAAGGTGATCGAGTCGAGTGGACTCCAGCTCCTGTTAAATAATCTATGTCTCGCAAACACAGTGCATGGACACGACTGAAAACTGACGGAGTTGTCGGTATGTTTCTCGCAAAACGTGACCTCAAGCGTGCCAATCCGTGGACAACAACACTCATTGTTTTTGTGATGCTTCTGACATTCCTCAACCTAGTTGTTGTGTCAGGTATTTTGGTGGGCCTTATCGAAGGCTCTGTTTCTGCTGATAAAAAATACTCATCAGGAGACATACTCGTTTCTCCGTTTCTCAATAAGTCTTATATTGAACATACACCAGAAGCAACGGCAATCGCAAAAACTATTCCGGGGTATGTTGCATCAGTTGTCAGATATACGGCCAGTGCTCGTGTTGAAAGTAACTACCGCACAACAGTTAAACCCGGAGATCTTCGAGATGGAGCAGGTGGGTCGCTCCTGGGGATTGATCCAGTTGCAGAACACAATTTTTCTGGAGTAGATACGTTTATTGTCGAAGGCTCTTTTATTGAACCAGGAGATAGTGATAGTGTGGTATTAGGGAAAAACTTACTGTACAAATACACACCGATTGAAGCACCTGGTTTCCAGACACTCAAAGACGTTTCTATCGGTTCTCGCATCCGCATTACAGTAGGGGATGTGCAAAAGGAATATACAGTAAAGGGTATTATCTCGAGTAAGGTTGATACCTTTGATAGCTCTGTCATTATGCTCGACTCCGAAGCACGCAAACTGATTGGCCGAAGTAGTTATGATGCCAACCAGATAGCAATTCAACTTTTGCCCGGAACTGATTCTGTTGTTGCAAAATCAATGCTCGTTCAAAGTGGTGTAGGAGAGTATGGTCGTGTTCAGACGCACGACGAAGCCTTGCCAAAGTTTTTGAAAGATATTCAGGCAACGTTTGGCATACTGGGAAATGCGATCTCAAGTATCGGTCTTGTTGTTGCTGCGATTACGATATTTATCGTCATCTTTGTAAACGCGATTACACGTCGCCGATACATTGGAATTTTAAAGGGTATTGGTATAGCACCGCGCGCAATTGCCATTTCCTATATGGTGCAATCTATTTTTTATGCACTCGCAGGGTCATTGATCGGTGCGGTCGTTGTCTTTGGATTTTTGAAACCTCTTTTTGTATCACACCCTATCGACTTCCCGTTTTCTGATGGGATATTGGTCGCATCGGTTGGGGGTACGTTTATTAGAATGATTATTTTGCTCGGTGCAACGATTGTTGCAGGATATATTCCTGCGCGAATAGTTATCAAGCAAAATACACTTAGTGCAATATTGGGGAGATAAACTTGTATGATTACCGCAAACAACCTCGCAAAAATATTTAAAAGTGGAGATGATGAGATTCGTGCAGTAGACGATGTGTCTTTTGCTATCCCTGACGGACAGTTCGTGGCTATTACAGGGCGTTCTGGATCAGGGAAGTCGACATTGTTGTATCAGCTCGGTCTCCTTGATCGACCAACTCATGGGACAATACATATTGATGATGTTGATGTCACTGCGCTCTCTGATAATGAACAAACGATAATGCGCCTCCATGCGCTTGGATATATTTTTCAAGACTACGCAATACTCCCAACACTTACTGCTATTGAGAACGTCATGGTGCCACTCCTGATGCAGGGGATAGATGAAAAAGAAGCACGAAACAAAGCAGCACGCGCACTGAAGCGGATAGGTCTTGGAGATAGGATGAATAACTTGCCCGGAGAACTTTCTGGTGGACAACAGCAACGTGTTTCTATTGCTCGAGCTATTGGGCATGATCCCAAAATTGTTTTTGCGGATGAACCAACGGCGAACCTTGACTCCGAAACATCCAAGAATGTCCTTGATGCATTTCTTGAGCTTAATAAAGAAGGACAGACTATTATTATGGTGACACACGAGCCAGAATACGCTGCACTCACTGACCGTATCATCACCCTTGCCGATGGAAAAATTATCGGAGATAAAATGAACTAATACTCATTTCGTTTGGTATACTAGAGGTATGACTACATTTATCGAAAAATATCAAACAATCATTATTCGTATTATTGTCGGACTCGGAATACTTCTCGCACTATTTCTCTTTGCTGCAACAGTAGTCAAGATGAAAGAGTATCGCTTTGTCGGATCTGGTGTTAGTGCAACGAATACTATTACCGTTTCTGGTACTGGTAAAATAGATCGTGCGCCTGATACTGCAAAAATCTCTTTCACTGTTACTGATGAACAAAAAGAGGTGAAATCTGCACAAAAAAATGTTAGCGACAAGATTGACGCAGTCACAAAGTCGCTCAAAGAACTTGGTATTGATGAGAAATATATTAAAACAGATAGTTATAATTCAAATCCTCAATATGACTACATAAATACGATTCGTTGTATCACGACACCGTGTCCGAGCAACAGCACTCCAGTGCTTCGTGGATACGAGGTATCGCACAACGTGACCGTGAGTGTGAAAAATTTGGATACTGTTTCAGCTGTTCTCGGCACACTCGGAGATGTAGGGGTCACGAACGTATCTGGTCCAAACTTTGGTTTCGATGATGACAAGGCTATTGCGCGAGAAGCTCGTGACCTCGCTATCAAAGATGCTCGTACTGAAGCACAAAAACTTGCACAATCTCTCAATGTTCATATTGTGCGTATTGTTTCATTTAGTGAAAACGGAGGAGCGTATCCAATGATGTATGCCGCTCGTGATAATGTTGCTGGATTAGAAAAAGCAACAAATCCATCACTTCCGATCGGAGATCAAAACATCACATCGAACGTGACGGTTGTGTACGAGATTCAATAATTTTTCATTTTTATTTGCTCGAGAATGTTGTACTATAAAGAGGTGAAATTAAATAAAAGACCTCTCAAAGGTATACTCCTAATCATTCTTCTAGGATTGGTGCTCGTATGGGTAACCAGTAAAGAAACAACACATACAGGAGTTCCTATTGAACGTGAAGTATCTGCTCTCAGAAAGAATCTTGTGGCCATGACTCCAACAGACGCGCTTACCGCTCTTGATACCTTGCGTACGACGGCTTTGAAAACATCAGAACAGCTTAATACTACTCGAGTGATATCTCAGGGTACTGCAGGAGTCATGGCGTCAACACAGCCAACCTCGCTACTTCTGTACATTACACCATCGGCAACATCTCCACATGCTCTGACTGTCCCTCAAGGTGCGGCAAATGTACACATTGCAGATTTTGATTTTAAGCTCACTGGTACCACCATGCCATCAACACTTGTAAAGTTTTTGATCGGTGCAACATGTGTGCCGTCGACTCTCTATGACGCTGACCTGATAAATGTTCGCTACTATGTTGGAGGTGTTCTCGTTGCGCAAGATCCAGATTTTTGGTGTGACTATCTTAGCGCATCAACACTTGACGCACCTGTGACTTTGATACCAAATCAAGTAACAAAAGTTTCAATATATGCAGACGTAAAACCAAGTGCGGTGATAGGACATATAATAAACAAGCTTACTTTCCGTGGTGGGTTGGACTTTGAGGCAACATATAACGGAAGTTATATATATAACAGTTATGCTTATACACAATACCCGATCACGATCGGCCCAGGAAATGTATGCAAGATTGACTCATTTGAAGCACCAGAAAGTTCAAAATTAAATTTTCAAAACAGGGTCAAGTGGTATACAACCAACTGTACGTCAGTGGTCATTGAATCTCGTATAGGACAGCAACGATATCGATACGCTGTTCCTGTTGATGGAACATATACACTACCTTCAAATATGTCTATCGTAGGAGATAATACTCATGATGTTGTATTGATTGCAGCAAATGCGATAAGTACTGCATCTCGACTATCAACGATTACGATGGTTGATGCGGGTATGAATCTTCCAAACCAGTGCATGATCTTTGATCTCAGAGTTTACCCTCCATCCGTTGACGCTATTACCCCAGGAACAACACTTCAATGGACATCGCCGTCGGGTTGTTCAATGATGATTACGGCATGGAGGCCAAATGCTGCGGGTACACCTACTCCGCTACAGATACTCAATGGTGCCGCAACAACATTCCCCAATACGGGTATGAGCGTGCAAACACCACCAAAGCCGACAACGTTTATCCTTACTGCCTCCCTCGGACCAGCATCATGGAGTAGGGTTGTAGATATCTCAAAATACTGAAGCTATTTGACTAATTTTCGCCCATACGGTATTATCGAACGGTAATGCCCAATAGCTTCTTTGCGGGCGTTTTTTAGTATAAAAGAAATTATGATCAAACCACTTCAATTCCTCAAAGAAACTCGTCTCGAACTCAAGCATGTTGTGTGGCCAACACGTGCACGTGCCATTATGTACGCTGTTATTATTATTATCTTTTCGCTTGTGCTGGGCTATACACTTTTTGGGTTTGATTCGCTCTTCCAAGAAATTCTTAAAACTATTCTCGTAAAATAATATGTCTAAACAAGAACACTCAGGCATTCGCCACTGGTACGCTATTCACACATACTCAGGATATGAAAATGCAGTATTGCGTAACCTCCGTCAACGTATTGATAGTCTTGGTATGCAAGACAAGATTTTTAGTGTGATCGTGCCAATGGAAAAGAAGATCAAAATCAAGGGAGGTAAGCGCGTCGAAGTAGAAGAAAAAGTATACCCAGGATATATTTTGGTAGATATGATTGTGGACGATGACTCATGGTATGTCGTACGGAACACACCTCGAGTAACAGGATTTGTGGGTGCGGGTGTTACTCCGGTACCGCTAACACAGAAAGAGATTGACTATCTCCTTGGTCAGATGGACGATGACTCTGTCACCAAACATACTATTGATCTCGAAGTAGGGGAAACTATCGTTATTAACGATGGGCCATTTAAGGAAAGCGAGGGACGTGTATCAGAAGTAGACTCAGAACGTGGGAAGGTCAAAGTCATGGTCTCATTGTTCGGACGAGAAACCCCTGTCGAACTCGACTTCTTGCAGGTCAAGAAGTTATAAGCTATAGTGCACCCGTTACGCTATTGCTTCTACATTAGCAACAAATCATTTATTCTATGGCAAAAAAAATTACAAAGAAAATTAAAGTTCGAGCAATGGGTGGCGCTGCTACTCCTGCTCCACCACTTGGTCCGGCACTGGGTCAGGCTGGGGTAAACATTGGAGACTTCGTTCAGAAGTTCAATGCGGCAACAGGAGATCAGCGCGGCGAACTTCTCGGTGTGAAAATCACTGTCTACGAAGACCGCACGTATGACTTTATTGTTTCAACTCCACCCGTTTCAAGTCTCTTGAAAAAGGCTGCAGGTCTCGACAAAGGGTCAATGAAACCAGGGAGCTCAAAGGTAGGTAAAATCACTCGAGATCAGCTCCGGACTATTGCAGAACGCAAGATGCCAGACTTGAACGCCAACGACATCGATGCAGCAATGAAGATCGTCGAAGGATCTGCAAAAAGCGCAGGGATCGAAGTAGTTGGGTAAAACACACTACGTATATTTCAGAAATAAAAAAACCGCTCCGGATAGGGCGGTTTTTACATTCCATTACACAGTTTTTTTGTACTGGGTATACAACGAAATCGTGGCTTCAAATTTGTGCCTCTCATCTTTTTCAATAGATTCAAGAAGTTCTTTGTGTTTTACTTCCCAATATAATGAAAGATTTGGGAAATAAGTATCTCCTTCCATTTCAGCCTGAATTTCGGTGAGATATGCGCCGGTAATTTCAAAATCTTTTTGTTCTAAAGCGAGTCGGTATATCTCTCCGCCACCACCGACAAAGAAATTTTCGAACCCTTCTTCTTCGGCGAATAGTACGGCAGCTTTTAATGATTTGAAAACCTTGGTTTGTTCATTGGCATTCTTAGGTTTGTAGTTTGGGTCTCTGCTAATAATGAAATTCCAACGATCCGGAAGAGGGGTATATTTCCCGAGGGATTCATACGTCTTACGTCCCATAGCGACGACATTGTTGATGCCTACGGTAGTTCTTTTAAAGAATGCTAAATCTTTAGGGAGATGACACAACATCTTGTTGTCTTTTCCGATTACTAGATTTTTGAATGCTGCAGCAATTAAATAGATATTCATATGTTTTTAAATTTGTTTTACATTACCAGTTATAAGTTTTTTGTCAACTTTGACTTGTGGTGTAGAAAGGGTAGTGTGTGAACAAACAAACTCTTTACATTATGCAAACATTTACTAACCTCCAGCGTGGAGTATTCCCCGACAAGGTGATTTCTGAATTTATCGAAACAGAATGTATTAAATATGGTGATTACTCACGGGTTCAACCAGCCAGTATTGATATACTGCCGGACTTAAATGATATTTATGAAATTGATTACTTCTTCCCGCCTCGAAAAGGTGAAAAAGTAGAAACGATTTTAAAAGATCTTTGTATTGGAAAAGCGGCACGAAGAATACACGGTAGTACACTAAAGGTAGGCAAAAAATACCTATTAAGAATAGTTGAGCGTATTGAAGGACTACCTTTTTATGTTCGCATGAATCCTAAATCAAGTCCGGGGAGAGTATTTTTACATAGCAGATTGATGACCGACGGACACACTGCATTTGATGAAATTTATCCCGAGCATCAGCCTGGATGTCATTGGATGATGTTGTCACCAAAGTGTTTCAACATCACCCTTGCAGAAGGGGAGCCGATCAGTCAGTTACGTTTTTTTAAGGGCAATGATCGACTTTCTCGAAAGGATCTTGAACGTGAAATAAGCAGAAATAACTTTATCGACCTACCAAGTGCTCCTGTATTGTTCAAAGGACTCGAATCTCTAGTACCAGTACTCGGGGAAGATATAGCTTCAAATTTACTGACCATAGACATGAGTTGTGACATTGTTGCATTCAAAACAAAGCGTAACGATGAGCCTATACTGTTGTCTATGCGAGATGTAAATCCAAAGGAGTATTTTGAGTATATCTACCAAGATAGAACCAGGGGGAATGGCTTGGTTCTTGATCAACTCGCGGGATATTTACTTGGTTCACTCGAACGGATTAGGTTACCATCATATCTTGCCGCAGAAGTTGTGCCATTTTCTGAAAAGTATGGAGAGCTTCGGACGCATTTTGCAGGATTTGTTGATCCAGGGTTTGGTACTGATACACAAAACGGTAACTCGATTACATTTGAAGTACTCACACAGGAGCAAGGTGTCGGTACAAGACACGGGCAATCTATTGGTGAGATTCAATATGAATACATGAGTAGTGAACCGACGAAAGCATATGCAGGGAACTATAAATTTCAACCCAGCGGGCCGCAGTTACCAAAGTATTTTAGAAAATGAATAAAGCCATACATATCTGAAGAGATTGTATGGCTTTTATTTTTTTGTACATTACACAGCAACATCTGCTTTAATACCCGGATCACTCTTATAATTGAGTAATTCGAAATCCTCAAATTTAAAGTCAAGAATGTTTTTTACTTCAGGATTAATTTTCATTGTTGGTAAGTCATAGGGAGTTCTGGAGAGCTGCAAATCAACTTGTTCAAAGTGGTTGTTGTAGATATGTACATCTCCAAAACTATGGATGAATTCTCCTGCAGTATATCCAGTCGTTTGTGCCATCATCATAAGTAGTAATGCATCCTGGGCAATATTGAACGGTACACCGAGGAATACGTCGCAACTTCTTTGATACATTTGCAAATTTAATTTTCCATCATGCACTTCAAAATGATAGAAACATGGACAGGGAGGTAATTTTTGATGTGGAACATCCCAGGGGTTCCATAATGTCATAATCAATCGACGAGAGTCAGGATTTTTCCTTATTGCTTCCTGTAGGAATGAGATTTGATCAAAGCCTTCGCCGTCACGTACATCTGCATCAAAATTTCTCATTTGATAGCCGTATACTCTGCCGACTTCGCCCTTCTCATCTGCCCACTCATCTCAAATAGTAACGCCATTATCATTAAGGTATTTTATATTCGTATTCCCTGATAGTTTCCAAAGCAATTCATGAATAATTGATTTTAAATGAATTTTTTTAGTCGTCACAAGCGGAAAACCTTTTGAAAGATCAAATCTCATTTGATACCCAAAGATACTGCGAGTACCTGTACCTGTACGATCTGTTTTGTTAGTGCCATTATCTTTGATATGGCGTAAAAGATCTAAATACTGTTGCATATTATTTTGTTTAAGAATGAAAAATAGTTGTTTCTGTCCATACACTACTGCAAAAGAGGGGAAAGTCAAAAGGTTGACACAAAAAAATCCGCACGTGTAATACGTGTCGGATTTTAATTTAAATCATTGGATTAGTTCCTTCTGAAATACGAATTGAACAAAAAATGGAATAGTTGCAGATATCTGAGAATACTTCCAGGAATTCTTTTTGTAGATCAGCTTTTTGCTCCGGTTTGAATTTCAGTGCTTTGTACATATTGCACATACGTGTGTATTTTGAAAGACATTCCTGTGTCATGTAGCTGATCGAAAGGTTACGCCACGCTTCTCCGTAGTCGTGATTTTTCTTTTGAAAAAGATCTCGTGTGAGTGAGGCTGCTTTGCCGTATTCTTTAAGTAAAAGCTCACCCTCGTAGAGTACGCGTATCCCGGTCGATATCTGTGATGCCGTTATAATACCGTAGAGTGCATAGTTGATAACACCAAGAAATTCCCGTTCGATAGATTCGTCCACTTTGTATGTACCAGCTTCTTGTATTGAATGAATACGAAAGAGCTTTATATACACTTTTGACAGAATCCCATTTGCGTCATAGACATCGAGACTATTTCCATATTTTTTATTCTTTTCAATAAACTCATTTTTGCAGGCAGTTATGATTTGATCATACTGCGCGTTTGATTTTTCTTGATACATATTAAGTAGTTTGTTCTCAGACTACTCTAAAAATACATAAAGTCAAAGCTCGCCAGATATGACTTTTCTGGTATAGTTTTGTCATGAACGACCACCTCCATATATTTGTCGCAACCGCCCTCGAGAGCCTTTTTGGTATTTCTGACGCATCATTTGCTGTTGAGCATCCCAAAGATATGTCGCATGGTGACTATGCCACCAACGCAGCGCTGTCAGTATCAAAGCAGGTGGGGAAGTCTCCAAACGAGATCGCCGAAGCACTCCTTGAATATCTGATCACACACAAGGAAATTTTTATCGACTCTATTTCTATCGCAGGTCCAGGCTTCATCAACTTCACGCTATCTCGCAAACACTTCGTCGACGCAGTACGAGAAGCCGCAAATGTAGAAACGTATGGACATACTAATGTCTATGCCGGCAAGAAAATACTTATAGAACATTCTTCACCAAACTTATTCAAGCCATTTCATATCGGACATCTCATGAACAATACGATTGGGGAGTCTATTACACGACTTGCAAAAGTATCAGGAGCAGAAGTGAGCACTGTTTCATTTCCGTCTGATATATCGCTCGGTGTGGCAAAGGCAATATTTATACTTCTCGAAACGCATGGACCAGACTTTGTTCCAGTAGATGTCTCAGTACTCGGGGACGCATATGTGGAAGGTATCAAGCGATATGATGACAATGAAAGTGAGTCATGCGGTAGTACGCAGTATCGCGTAAAGGAAATTGCGGACAATCTTTATGCAGGTATTGATAGTCCTGAGTGGAAACTATTTCAAGCGTGCAAGAAGTTGAACATCGCATACTTTGAAGACATTGTGGCAAAGCTCGGTTCACATTTTGATACATATATATATGAGAGTGAAGCAGGTGTTGAGGGCAAGAAAATTGTTTTAGAAAATACACCACAGGTATTTACAGAAAGTGAAGGCGCGATCGTGTACGTGCCTGATCAAAGCCGCAAGGACATCAACACTGCAGTATTCATCAACTCACAGGGCAATCCAACGTATGAAGCAAAGGACATCGGACTCTTGCATTTGAAATTCAAACAGTACAATCCTGATCTCTCCATATTCATCACAGACTCACAGCAAGTCTCGCACTTTGCAGTGGTGCTCGATGCTGCAAAACATATTGATGCAAGTTGGGTAGAGAGATCTCTGCACCGATACCATGGTCGCATGTCATTCAAGGGACAAAAGATGTCATCGCGTCTCGGGGGTGTGCCACTCGTCACCGATGTACTTGCAAGTATCATCGATGAAGTTAAGGAAAAGAATCCTGACATCACCGCGCAAGCAGGTGAGATTATAGGTATTGCAGCGATCAAGTTTGCGATCCTCCGCGCAGCTGCAGGGAGCAACATCAACTTTGATCCTGATACGTCACTCTCATTTGTCGGAGACTCTGGGCCGTATCTGCAATACACGGCAGTCCGTGCGACCACACTTTTGGCAAAAGGAAATGAAACAGCTATCACTCCTGATGCCACGACTCCATTTGCTGGCACAGAGACACTCGAACGACTCATTGCACGCTATCCCGAAGTCATCACGCTTGCTCAGCGCGAATGGGTACCGCACACGATCGTCGGTTATCTCCTAGACCTCGCGCAGGCATTTAACTCTTGGTATGGAGGTGCAAAAATACTCGATGAAGATAAGTCCGCAACGGCATATCGACTTGCAGTGGTACAAGCAACCAAACAAACACTTACAAATGGCATGTGGGTATTGGGGATAGATGTACCGGAGAGGATGTAAGCAACCAAATACATTGACATTTTGATAAAATACTGTTATAACAAAACCACAGTTCTTTTAACTAATTAAATATATAAAGATGAAAAAAATTCTGACAATTCTTACAGTGGTCGTTATATTTGTTTGTTTTTTAATTTGGGGCCGGAAAGTCTCCCAAAATAACATTACTGCAACATATTACACAAATGAGTCTGTTGGATATACCGATACACTTAACTATCGGGTAGATTTCCAGTTGGATATTGATCCAAGAACGATACTATCTGTCAATCTTACAGAACTTATTTTATATCCTAGTTGTCAAATGGATTCACCTGATGGATCAAATTCTGAATTGATAGAAGAAAAGATAAATCTTAAAAAGTATCGACAGGAAATGATACGCAAAAATAAGAGTATTATTATCAGGGTCTATGATAAAGTGGATGTAAATGAAACAGGCAATCTGTACCCTGGCAATCAAGTTAGTTGTCCTACTTTTTATTCAGGCAAAATGCAATTATTAGATAAAAATGGTGACACAGAAATTAAATATTTTACTATTACGAGTAAAGAATTTACGCCAGTAATTATCACATCATCAAAAATGTATTGAATAATAATTTTAGTGTGCCGCAGACTAAAAGTTTGCGGCTTTTTTTATTTTCCTATACTATACGGCGCATATGATACACGAAACAGAAGAACGATCCCTTATTATTATTAAACCTGACGCAGTACAGCGAAACTTGGTAGGAGAGATTATTACTCGTTTTGAACGAAAGGGTCTCAAGATTATCGGTATGAAAATGATGCATCTCAAAGATGCATTACTGAAGGAACATTACGCACACGTTGCTGATAAACCATTTTATCCACGTATCGAACGCTTTATGATGTCATCTCCTGTCGTAGTGATGGCAGTTGCAGGCATCAAGGCCGTTGACGCAATCCGTGTTATTGTCGGACCGACGAAAGGGTATGAAGCTACTGCGGGAACTATTCGTGGGGATCTGGCACTCTCAATGCAATCCAACGTTGTGCACGCCTCTGACTCAGTTGAAAATGGAACAATAGAGATCAAGCGATTTTTTGAAGAGGATGAGATCGTAGACTACGACAAGGTTGATACAAAATTCATTTTCTCCGACGACTTGATGTAAAAAATTTTTGTTGTTTGCTTGTAAGGCAACTCAACAACACACTTATCCACTGTCTATCTTGTGGAGCATAGTGTGCAAGGTATAATAAACGTACGGCTATTTTAAAATAGTACCTAGAACAGAATCTTTTGGGAAACCGTGGTGGGTAACTCGACGCATTGGCAACTTATTTATATATTGCTGAGGCATCGTTTTGCTCCCCGTGTCCCACCTGGCTTAAAAGCTATGGTACTATTTTACAAATAGCCGTAACGAAACATCCCTCTTCGCACTGAAGAGGGATTTTTCTGCTGATATGGCATACTTACAGCATGTACAAGAGACTTGTTCTAGGCGCAGCATTTTTCGGTATAGCGGTATTTGCGGTTAATGCATTAGCGATTACGTTTTATTGGTATGCTTCGATCACTCATTTTGATAAACTCGTCCACACGTTAGGCGGGATATTTGCCGCAGTTGCCGGAAGTGCATTTTTATACAAACATGCGCAGACGCTTCGGAAAAGGGAGCTGGTCATTACGGCACTACTATTTGTTTTTATCGTAGGATTAGCTTGGGAATATTATGAATATATATTGCAGTTTTATATCAAAAATATACATCTTGCAGATATTCCAGATTCTATTGGGGACCTTGTTGCGGATATGATAGGAGGAATACTTGGTATAAGTTTTGTTATTCTTCTGCAGAAACGGTACAATAGAGAATAATGTTTGACGTCAATACAACAACAGTCGAAAAACCGTACACGCTGAAACTCACCTTTGCTGGTGGAACAGGAAGTGTGACTGGAGCAAACTTTTTATTGGAAGGTGAGGGAAAGAAGTTCCTAATCGATTGCGGACTCAATCAAGGAACAAAAATGGCTGATGAGAAAAACTGGGATCCCTTTATCTATGACCCAAGTACTATAGACATGTTGTTTATTACTCATGCACATATTGACCATATTGGTCGTATTCCCAAACTTGTGCACGACGGATTTAAAGGCACCATCTACTCAACAATTCCTACAAAAGATATTACTGAACTCATGCTTCAAGATACTGCAAATATTTTGAGTCATTCTGAAAACCCTGCGCTCAAAGAAATCTATAGCCCAAAAATATTGGAGCAAGTATTTGCAAACTGGAAAGTTATTGATTATCACCAAGACCTCGCAGTTGGACCTTTTGTATTTCGGTATCGTGACGCAGGGCATGTACTCGGCTCTGGCATGCTGGAGCTTATCTATAATAATAAAAAGATTGTCTTTACTGGTGATCTCGGGAACTCACCGTCACCATTGTTGCGCGATACAGAAGCACTCAAGAATGTCGATTACTTATTGATGGAGAGCGTCTACGGTGATCGCAATCACACTGAGCGAAATGTCCGCCGAGAACGCCTTGAGGCAACAATAGAAGATAACTATAAACGAAAAGGCACATTAGTGATACCAACATTTTCTCTCGAACGATCACAGGAGCTTCTTTTCGAAATAGATCAGCTTGTTGAGCATGACCGCGTACCACAGATGCCTATCTTTTTTGATAGCCCTCTCGGTATTAAACTGACCGCTGTCTATCGCAAATATGCTGCATACTATAATGACTTTGCTCGTAAACTTATCAAAGAAGGAAATGATATTTTTAACTTTCCAGGACTCAAGTCTACGTTGTTGACCGAAGAGTCCAAAGAGATACTACACTCAGTAAATCCAAAGATCGTCATTGCGGGAAGTGGAATGAGTAACGGCGGACGAGTACTGCATCATGAGGCGAACTATTTACCCGACCCCAAGAACACACTCTTGCTGACAGGATATCAGTCCCTCGGTACTATGGGGCGTATGATTCAAGATGGGGCAACAGAAGTTCGTATTAACGGACACGTTATCCCGGTAAAAGCAACCGTGGTGTTTATTGATGGGTATTCCGGACACAAGGACTCAGACCATCTTGTAGAATTTGTCGGATCAATTGCAGATAATGTAAAAAAAGTATTTGTGGTCATGGGTGAACCGAAAAGTGCATTGTTTCTCACGCAGCGGTTGCGTGACTACCTTGGTATTGAAGCATACGCTCCAGAAGAAAACGATGTGGTAGAATTAGACTGTAAATAATATAGATGAATCTCAATGTCTGATACAACACCTTCAACAAATCAATACGTCTGCTTCAATGGTCCTCTAGAAAATGATACCAAGCACGGTCATGTCAAAATTAAAATCGGCATTTCAGGTGCTGCTGAAACGGGTCACTGTGGACTCAATGCGCTCGACAGGGCAAAGGATCTCGGAAAAGAAGTCATAAAACAAGGAGGTATTGTTATCACCGGCGCAACCACGGGGTTCCCATTATGGGCTGCTATGGGAGCCAAAGAAGAGCGAGGTATTTCTATCGGACTGTCTCCTGCAATGAGCGAACGTGACCACGTCGAGAACTGGCATTTACCGGTGGACTATATGGATCTTATTATTTACACAGGGTTTGGCTTCCCAGGGCGAGATCTTTTGTTTACTCGAAGCTGTGACGCTATCATCATTGGGTGTGGTCGTATAGGAACGATTCACGAATTCACTATTGCATTTGAAGATGGAAAACCGCTCGGTGTCCTCCAGGGACCATGGACAATGGCCGATCAGATCAAAGATATGATTGAAAAAAGTAACCGTCCAGGAGACCATGTGACATTTGATGAAGATCCAAAACGTTTGATAGAGAAAGTGATCAAGATGGTAGAAGCTGATCGTGCACAACTGCAAAAGGATTCACCTCATGCGTAGTTGAATAACCGTCTGTATATGATAGGATAGAACTACAAGCACTCGAGGGACTATCAATCCCGAGCTTCTGGGAAGAATCCTGCAAGGGATGTAGACCCCAACAAATGAGTCCGTCTATTGGCGGAGAATCAAGGTGGTACCGCGAAATGAAAAATCGCCCTTGGAAATAATCAAACGATTATTTCTGTGGGCGATTTTTATTTTATATATATGGAAAACACACATACAACACAAACAAAAAGCAATGCAGCCCTTCGCGAAGAGGCAGTTTTGGCATTCTGGAAAGAGCAAGATATTTTTAATAAGACACTGACTAAAGGTAGTTATCCCAACGGCGACTTCGTCTTTTATGAAGGGCCGCCAACCGCAAATGCAAAACCTGCACTGCACCACCTCGAAGCGCGCGCGTTCAAGGATGTCATGCCTCGCTACAAGACTATGCAAGGGTATCGTGTCGCACGACGAGCTGGTTGGGACACACACGGATTGCCCGTAGAGCTACAGATTGAAAAAAAGATCGGCAGTACTTCCAAGAAGGACATTGAGACGTATGGCATCGCGAAGTTCAACAGGGAATGTCGTGACAGCGTATTTACCTACATCAAGGATTGGGAAGTCTTCACCAATCGCATAGGATACTGGGTAGACAAGGAGAATGCGTACTATACATTTGATGCAAACTACATGGAAAGTTTGTGGAGTATTTTTGGCAAAGTATATGAACGTGGACTCGTCTACAAAGACTATCGCGTGGTGCCATGGTGTCCGCGGTGTGGAACGGCACTTGCAAGTCATGAACTTGCCCAAGAGTATCATGATGACAAAGATCTGACGGTGACAGCGAAGTTTAAACTCGTAGACCAAGAAAACACATTCATCCTCGCATGGACGACAACTCCGTGGACATTACCGGGGAACGTTGCACTTGCAGTGGGTGATGACATCGACTATGTCACAATCAAACAAAATAATGAGTTACTCATACTTGCAAAAACGCGATTGGAAATTGTGACAGGTGAATATGACATAGTGAAAGAAATGAAAGGTTCAGATCTTGTCGGACTTTCGTATGAGCCGCTGTATTCATATCTACGTGATGCGTTAGTTGCAAAAGGCGAATCAAAAGAGGCGGTTGAGAAATCATTCAAAGTATACGCGGCGGATTTTGTAACGACGACTGATGGTACTGGTATTGTGCACACTGCTGTTATGTATGGTCAAGAAGACTTCGAACTTGGGACCAAGATTGGGTTGCCAAAGATGCACACTGTGGACGACACCGGACACTTTTTGCCCAACATGGATTTCCTCTCAGGCAGATTTGTGAAAGATGAAGATGTGGCTGTTGATATCATCAAGGACTTGGCCAACCGTCCCACAGGCTCTCTTCTTTTTAAAAAAGAAAAATACGAACACTCATACCCACACTGTTGGCGTTGTAAAACGGCGCTTATTTATTATGCCCGTGACTCATGGTATATCGCCATGTCAAAGCTTCGACAAGAACTCATTGATGCAAACGAGACCATCAACTGGGAGCCAGACCATATCAAGGAAGGGCGTTTTGGTGAATGGATTCGCGAAGTCAAAGACTGGGCAATATCTCGCGAACGATATTGGGGGACACCATTGCCAATATGGGTGAGCAGAGATGATGAACGTATTGTCGTCGATAGTGTTGCAACACTCAAGACATATGCAAAGAAGTCAGGCAATACTTACTATGTCATGCGCCACGGGCAAACGGAACACAATGTTCGACAAGAGTGGAATTGCGATCCTAGAACACCTGATCCGATGACGGAGATGGGAATGCAACAATCAAAAGATGTTGCAACATCTTTTGATGGAGATATCGACATTGTTATTACTTCCCCATATACGCGCACTGTGGAGACTGCGCGACTGTTTAGCGAAGCAAAAAGTTTAGCCGCAGAGATTGTTCAAGATGATCGTTTGCGAGAATGGGAAGTAGGCGCACAGTTCAACAACAAACCATTTACAGAATACTTTGATGTACGCAATAGTAGTGCAGACCGATATACATTCAAAACAGATGATGGAGAAAGCTATCTCGATATCCTTGCTCGCGCTGGAGCATTCATCTATGACATCGAACAAAAGTATCAAGGAAAAAAGATACTTATAGTGACGCACGGTGCAGTTGCTCGTGCGCTTGAACTTGTTGCGCGCGGATACAGTGTCTCGTCGCTTTTTGAAACGACTCGCGACTATACGAACTTCGCAAATGCAGAAATCCGACAGATTGATTTTGCACCACTTCCACACAACGATACGTATGAGATCGATCTCCATCGTCCATATATTGATGATGTTGTACTTGTCAAAGATGGCATAGAATACCGTCGTACCAAAGAAGTCATGGATGTATGGTTTGATTCAGGAAGTATGCCATTTGCCCAAGATCATTATCCATTTGAACACAAGGATGATTTATCATATCCAGCAGACTTCATTTCTGAAGCTATTGATCAAACGCGTGGCTGGTTCTACACATTGCTTGCAGTCGGAGTGCTCATGGAACGTGGGGCGCCCTACAAGAACGTCATTTGTCTCGGACACTTGCTCGACAAAGACGGCAAGAAGATGTCCAAATCCATTGGTAACATTGTGGAACCATATGAACAGATGGACAAGTTTGGTGTCGACGCAGTTCGTTTCTGGATGTATTCGGTCAACCAGCCAGGAGAAAGTAAAAACTATGATGAAAAAAGTATTGTCGAGATCAACAACAAAGTGTTCAACTTGCTCGGCAATGTGTATTCGTTTTATGAACTGTATCGCGACAAAGAACTAGAAAACAAAGAATATGTACAAAGTGAGCACGTGCTCGATGCTTGGATCATCGCACGTATGAATCAGCTCGTTGCAACAATGACTGAGAAACTTGATGCATATGATCTCTTTACACCAACACGTGCACTTCGAGAATTCCTTGATGACCTTTCGACATGGTATCTACGCCGTAGTCGTGACCGACTAAAGGATGGAGATATATCTGCGAAGTCCACACTATATATAGTATTGAAAACAACTGCACAACTTCTTGCACCATTTGCACCATTTACGGCAGAAGATTTGTGGCAGAAACTCAAGATTGAGAGTGATGAAGAAAGTGTGCATTTAAGTGTCTGGTCAAAGACGGGAAGTGTTGATGAAGAAATCATAAAAAATATGGAAGTAGTGCGTATTCTTTGTACTGAAGGAAATGCGCTTCGCAAAAAAGAAGCGATACCTGTACGACAACCACTTGCAAAACTTATTGCAAAAGAATGGAATCTATCACATGAGTACGAAGTGTTGGTAATGGAAGAGCTTAACGTCAAAGCTGTCGAAAAAGGAGCAGAAACCAAACTTGATACTGCTATAACTCCCGAACTCAAACTCGAAGGAGACTATCGCGAACTCGTTCGTGTCGTCCAAGACCTTCGTAAAGAGAAAGGATTGCAACCACAAGATGTGATTTCACTTACGCTTCCAACGAAGTATCAAGAAATTGTCGATACGTTTGGTGAAGAATTAAAAAAGACTGTTGGAGCGAGCGAGATTGCGGTCAGTGGAGAAGAAATAATCATTGGATAATATGAAAACAGCAATTATCATCCACGGCATGCCATCAAAAGAAGAATATTTTGATCCAGCACAGCCACAACCAGTAGATGCGCATTGGTTGCCATGGCTCAAGAAGGAATTGGAAATAAAAGGATATGAGGTTCATGTGCCTGCAATGCCTGAACCATACGCTCCAAACTATGAAAAATGGAAGTCAGTATTTGAAAGTATTCCTTGTGATGATGAAACGATACTCGTCGGACATAGTGGTGGAGCAGGATTTATTGTACGATGGCTCTCCGAACACGATATAAACGTTGGGCAAGTATTTCTTGTTGCGCCATGGATTGATCCAGTGAATGAACTTAAGAATGATTTCTTCAGTTTCACCATCGATCAAGATCTTGTTGATAAAACAAAAGGTATAGAAATATTTATTTCAGATGATGATGAAAATTTTATACTACAGAGTGTTGAAAAAATAAAAGTAATTAAGAATATAAAGATTAAGCAATTCAAAAACAGAGGACACTTCGATGATTTTGCTGGGGCAACTACATTTCCCGAATTATTGGAAGAAATTATTAAATGAAAAACCCGCATGTGCGGGTTTTGTGCTATACAGTATCGTTTATAGTATCTTGTGCATAAAATATAGAAAACTTTATATTTTTTGTTTCTTGAAATTGAAACTCGGGATCTCTGATAATTGTTGTGATCTTTTTAACAAGCATTTTATTGAACATCATAGATTCATCAAGTGTTATTTCTATAACACTATTTGTTAATACCGTAGGTTCAAAGAAAAAAATATCTATATCATTTTCTTTTACTTTAGGATATACAGACTGTACTCTCTCAGTGAGCAGTTTTGCTATACCGTACTTAATAAGTGCACAGTTTTGATTTTTGGCATAAATTTTCAATGTTATCATATTGTAGTTTTATGCAACTATACAGTTTATAGTACATATGTCAATGATGTAGAATGAAGCTACATGCACACCATTCATCACACTCGTGCAGTCATTATCAAGAGTACTCCCTCCAAAGAAGCAGACAAGATGTTTTGGCTTTTTAGCCGTGAACTTGGACTTGTTGTTGCTATTGCGACAGGGATACGAAAATCAGGCGCAAAGCTCAAGGGACAGCTTGTCGACTATGCGTTTGTTGATGTCGACCTCGTACAGGGCAGGGATGTGTGGCGTCTCGTCAGTGCCACAGAGGTACACAATCCGCTTGAGGGTAATGTAACGCATCCACTTGCTCGCGCGTATGTCCGAACCCTTGCGACACTAGAGCGATTTCTCATAGACGAAGGAGTGCATGAAGAATTATTTGCGCATATTGTAGAATGCGGAGAGTATTTCAACCACGCAACTGTGGAAGCAAAAATATACGATACGCTGGCCATATGGCGCACACTGGTACATCTCGGCTATATTGCGGTACAAGAAAATGAACTTGGATTTTTCAATATACCATTCGCACAAGCGGTAGAACTGATTGATGAAGAGACGAGAAAGCGGTTTATCGGGTTGGTAAATGAAACAATCACCCAAACGCATCTCTAATTTGTCTCTTTCTTTGCTATACTGATACCACATGAACGAAGGGATGGATCACATTGCAGAGCTTCAAAAGAAACTCTATACTCGCGACCCCGACAATTTGCCAAAACGCAAGTATGGTATTTTGCATCCGGTTAAAGAAAAAACGATATCAACATGGGGAGACACTGAGTTATCTCAAGAAAAAATAGTACATCGCAAAACTCCTACGGGATATAAACGGTTTTTTATATTTGCACTCATCTTTTTCCTGCTCGGCTTGGGGGCTGCACTTTTTTCATACTATCGAGGGGCAATTACTCTTTCAAGTAAAAACGTTGATGTTGTTATTTTAGGTAATTCGTTTGTTGCGGGGGGAGAAGCACTTCCAATTCAAATAGAAATTTCAAATAAAAATGCCGCTGACCTGGTCAACACAACACTCTCGATTGATTATCCAAAAGGGGCAACTGATGAAACCGGTACGGATGTCGTTCGGTTGGATCGTTCAATGGGGACGATAGGTAGTGGAAAAACAAAAAGTGAAGAATTCACCGCTATTTTGTACGGCGAACAAGGTATTAGTCGTGAGATTAAAGCAACGTTAACGTATCAACTTGCAGGGTCTAGTGTTTCATTTCAAAAAGATGCTTCATTCTCTGTGATGGTGAGTTCTAGTCCGGTGGGACTCACGGTGGACGCACCAACTGCCGTTGTATCCAATCAGCCATTTACTATTACTCTACATAACTCTTTCTCTGGAGATAAATTGCTCAATAATGTTATTACACGTATCGAATATCCAAATGGGTTTGTTTTTGGTTCAGCTTCTCCTACACCTATCTCTGGGAACAATGTCTGGAATCTGGGTGATTTACAAAAAGGGGATGAACGTACCATTGCAATTGAAGGAAAGTTGATTGGTGAAATAAATGATGAAAAAGCATTTCGTATTTATGTCGGCACACCAGAAAGTGAAACGAGTTCCAAAATAGCTGTTGCGTACAACTCAGCGCTTGCCACATTGCGCGTCACACAACCATTTATTACTGGTGTTATTTCGGTGGGAAATATAAGCGATGACATTATCGCGCTCTCGATCGGAGACACGGTTAATGGCAAGATTTCTTGGGCCAATACCTCGTCGTATCCAATCGTTAATCCAACATTCACTCTTTCATTAAATGGCGACACGATAAACGTCAATACTATTGCTGCTGCAAATAGTTACTATAATGCGCTTGAGAAGACTATTACGTGGACCCCTGATTCTAATACAAGTCTTGCATACATAGCTCCTGGTGCAAAAGGCGAATTACCGTTTTCATTCGCAACAACTGCTACCGCAGCAAACACAAGAGACATTACACTTGGGTTATCTGTGAAGGGAACATTTCCTGATCAAGGGAATATTGAACAAACAATCAATACTATTGATCAAAAAATAGTTCGGTTTGCTTCGAGTATTCAGTTTGCTTCACAGTCTTTGTATAGTATTGGACCAATTCGTAACACCGGTGCATACCCACCAAAGGCCGACACTGAGACGACATATACCGTGATGTGGACAGTTCTTCCTTCAGAAAATGCTTTGACAGGAGTGACTGCAACTGCCGTGTTACCAGTAGGAGTCAACTGGACAGGAACTATTGTGCCAACTACTGAATCTATTGCGTATAGTGCGGATACTCGAACGGTGACATGGAATATTGGATCACTGCCGAAGTCGACATCCACTCCGAAAACGAAAATTGTTTCGTTCCAAGTAAAGGTTCGTCCGACCAGATCTCAAATAGGGTCTCCTATCGATCTCATGAGTGAAACTCGGGTTGTGGCAACTGATACGGTAACCAATACTCCAATAACGCTCACTCGACCAAAACTTACCACCAAATTTGACACTGATCCTATCTATACCGAAGGAGCGGATCGTGTGCTACCATAAGCTTCTATGAACACATCTCCAACCAACCCTGTCTCAATGGAAGATATTATCAGTCTCTGTAAGCGTCGCGGCTTCATTTTCCAAGGGAGTGAGATCTATGGAGGGCTTGCAGGAACATGGGATTATGGGCCATTAGGAGTTGCGTTAAAGAATAATATTAAGAATATGTGGTGGAAACAGTTTGTCTCTGATCGCAGTGACATATACGGTATGGATGCATCAATACTCATGAACCAGAAAGTTTGGCAGGCGAGTGGGCATGTCGGAGGCTTCTCCGATCCATTGGTTGAATGTGCAAATTGTAAATCTCGTTTTCGTGCAGATCATCTCGACGGTGACATATGTCCGCAGTGCAACAAAAGTGGAACACTCGGCGAGGCGCGACAATTTAATATGATGTTCAAGACGCAGGTTGGTGCAGTAGAAAGTGATGAGTCTATCTCATATCTTCGTCCAGAGACCGCACAAGGGATGTTTGTTAATTTCAAAAATATATTAGATACATTCCACCCCAAACTTCCATTCGGTATGGCACAGATAGGCAAGGCATTTCGAAATGAAATTGCACCGCGCGACTTTGTGTTTCGTTCACGAGAATTTGAGCAAATGGAAATAGAATACTTTATTGACCCTCGCAATGAGACGGAAGTTATGAAAACATTTGATGCGCTTTTTGAAGAGCAAATGTCATTTTTGCAAAGCATTGGTCTTGATAAAAACAAGATTCACAAAATTGAAGTACCTGATGCCGACCGCGCTCATTACTCAAAACGTTCGGTTGATACTGAGTATGATTTTCCTTTTGGTCAAAAAGAATTGCTTGGTTTGGCGTATCGAACGGACTATGATTTAAATGCACATATGAAAGGAAGTGGTACAGATCTTCAGTACTTTGATGAAGAATCAAAAGAACGATTTACACCACATTGCATTGAACCAACATTTGGACTTGATCGGTTGATACTTGCCGTACTTGCTGAAAGTTATAAAACGGATGGCGAGGGTGATACTGCTCGCGATTATCTTTCATTCTCACCAGCGATTGCACCCATTAAGGTGTGTGTTTCTCCATTGCTTAAAAATAAACCTGAGATTGTTAGTAAGGCAAATGAAGTGTTCAGTATGCTCAAGAAATCTATCGGGGCAGTTGTCTGGGACGACAACGGCAACATCGGCAAACGCTATCGTCGTCAGGATGAGATTGGTACACCATGGTGTGTGGTCATTGACTTTGATACGCTTGGAGAAAATCCTGAACTTCTTGATACCGTTACGATTCGTGATCGTGATAGTGGGAAGCAAGAGAGAATCGCTATTGCTGAGTTGGAATATTACATAACTTCTAAGCTCAACTAATGAAACCCAAAATTACGACGCTTGCCAATGGAGTGCGCGTGCTTGTTATTCCGCAACCTACCGCTGCTACAGCAACAGTGTTGATACTTGTTGCAACAGGGTCTCTATATGAAAGTAAAGCTGAAAATGGATTATCTCATTTTTTGGAACATTTGTATTTCAAGGGAACAGACAAACTAAAAACATCTCGGGAGATCATGGAACGATTTGATCGGATCGGTGCTATAGCAAACGCATTTACCTCAACAGAATACACAGGCTACTATGCCAAAGGATCACCAAAACACGTACAAACATTTATAACAATACTCAATGATATATATCAACACTCGACATTTCCTGTAGTAGAAATTGAAAAAGAAAAAGGTGTGGTGATTGAAGAGATCAATATGTATCAAGATATGCCGCAGCAAAAAGTGGGAGAAGAGCTTATGAAACTTATGTTCGGGGATCAGCCCGCTGGGTGGCCTGTGATTGGGTCAAAAGAAACGGTTAGATCATTTACTCGTGATGATGTCATCAGATATCAACAATCACAGTATTATGGAGCAAATACCGTTGTCGTCGTTTCGGGAGATGTAGATAGTGTTGCTATCAAGAAAAGTGTCGAAGACTCTTTTGGTTCTATAAAAAATGCTTTACCGGTATCCAAGAAAAAGGTTCGTGTTGAGAAAAAAGCATTGAAGTTCAATATAGTGAAAAAAGCATCAGACCAAGCCCATATTGCGATTGGTTTTCATTCTGTACCACTGGGACATGCTGATGCAGTAACCGCTTCATTATTAGGTACTATTTTAGGAAGAGGTATGTCTTCACGACTTTTTCAGATTCTCCGTGAAGAAATGGGGGTTGCATATTATGTCGGCGCAGGTCAAGAACCTTCGACAGGGCATGGTATTTTTGAAATCAGTGCAGGAGTTGATAAAAACAAAACACAAATCGTCCTTGATCGAATCGCATCGATACTTACAGAGATACGCAAAACTTTTGTTTCTGATGCAGAACTTTCTAAGGCTATAGAATATTCTTTAGGAGTTGCTCGTCTTGGGCTTGAATCAAGTGATGATATTGCTGGTTTCTTTGGAGTCCAACTATTACTGAAGGGTAGTTATAAAACATTAGCTGAACTTGCTCGAGAATATCGTGCAGTGACACCAAAAGATATTCGTCGGATGGCCCAAAAAGTATTCACTGCAACAAATACGAGTATCGCTATTGTCGGCCCATTTGATACAAAAGATATCAAAACAGATGCGTTTCTCGCCTTGTAAGGCAGACGGGCGAGTGGTACCATGGGTGTATGCACGAAGGAAAAGTTATCCAAATAAGCTCAAACACAATTGTTAAAGGGATTTTGCTTATTCTTTTGACCTATGTCTTGTTCTTACTCAAAGATGTATTACTCCTTATTCTCGTCTCCATTGTTATTGCGTCATTTGTGGAAGCAGGCGTCCATGCACTAGCAAAGTATAGGATTAACAGAATGGTATCGGTACCTATTATTTTTACCGTAACGATAGCTATTGTTTTTACTATATTTTATGCATTTGTGCCAATCATTGTTCGAGAGCTTTCAGATATGCTTGCGCTCTTGTTTCAATATCTCCCAACCGATTCAGCTATTAACCAACAATCGATTCAAGGCGCAACTGATTTTGTAAACACCATTACAAAACACTCCTCAGTTACAGATCTTTTAAATAGTGTCAAAAATGCAAGTGTTGTTCTGTCGCAAGGAGCGACATCATTCATCGGATCAACCTTTGGTGGATTACTGAACTTCATTTTAGTTATTGTGATGTCATTTTATCTATCTATTCAAGAAAAGGGAATTGATGCGTTCCTTCGCTTGTTGACACCAGCACGCAATGAAAAGTATGTACTCGATCTTTGGAGTCGTACGCAGCGCAAGATTGGTCTATGGTTCAAGGGGCAGCTTTTGCTCGGACTTATTGTGGGGGCCATCACCTTCATTGTGTTAGCGTTGCTCGGTGTGAAGTATGCTTTCTTGATCGGTCTCATTAGTGGTATTGCAGAACTCATCCCATTTGGTATTATTTTTGCTGCCGTACCAGCTATTTTGTTGTCGGTTATTGATGGAGGGTTGTTACTTGGGGTAAAAGTATTCATTTTTTATGTCATCATTCAGCAGTTCGAGAACTATGTCTTTAGTCCTATCGTTGCTCGCCGTGTCGTAGGTATTCCACCGCTCGTCGTACTGCTGGCATTCTTGATGGGTATTACTCTTGCGGGTTTCTGGGGAGCACTCGTCGCGATGCCTGTCGCAGTCTTCATCCTTGAGTACATGAGTGATGTTGAGAAACGTAAACTTGTACCCGTTACGACGCAGTCACTTGAACACCCCCTAGTGTAAACCATGAACAAACCTTTCTACATAACTACAACATTGCCATATGTGAATGCGGCCCCTCATGTCGGCTTCGCAATGGAGATTATTCGAGCAGACGTGATTGCTCGGTATCAGAAACTCCAAGGAAGGGAAGTATTTTTCAATACCGGTACTGATGAACACGGACAAAAACTGCTCGCCGATGCCACAGCTGCAGGAAAAGAAGTGAAAGACTATGTCGATCACTTTGCGGCCAAGTTTCGAGAACTCAAAGAACTTCTCACTATCAGTGACGATGTTCACTTTATCCGTACTACTGATGCACACCACGAACTCGCCGCACAAAAGTTATGGCAGATCGTTAGTGATAACGGCTATATTTATAAGAAAAACTATCAGACCAAATACTGTATCGGATGCGAACTTGAAAAAACTGATAGTGAACTTGTAGAGGGCCGTTGTCCGATTCATCCAAACAAAGAGATTGCATTGATCGACGAAGAAAATTATTTCTTTGCACTATCAAAAGTTGCACCACTTCTCGTAGATTTTTATACAAAGAATCCAACGCTTGTGATTCCAGAGTTTCGGTTCAACGAGATGAAGGCATTTCTCGATCGAGGACTCGAAGATTTTTCTATTTCACGATTGAAGTCCAAGATGTCCTGGGGAGTTCCAGTACCTGGAGACCCGGATCATGTCATGTATGTCTGGTTTGATGCACTCACGAACTACATCTCGACGCTCGGTTGGCCCGAGGACACTGACGGCAACTACCAGAAGTTCTGGGAACAGGGAACCAAGATCCAATACTGTGGCAAGGACAACGTTCGTCAGCAATCAATGATGTGGCAAGCAATGCTGCTCGCAGCGGGACTTCCGACGACGGACCATATCGTCATCAACGGCTTCATCAACAGTAATGGGCAGAAAATGTCCAAATCTCTGGGCAACGTCATTAGTCCAAGCGAACTTATTGAAGGGTATAAAACTGCGACAGGAGACCTTTCGACTGATGTACTGCGATACTATCTGCTTCGCCATGTGAACTCATTTGAGGACTCTGACATGACTATGGAAACGGTAAGGGATGCATATACTTCGGGACTAGTGAATGGATTGGGTAATCTTACTTCCCGGATCCTCACGCTTTCAGAAAAGTACTGTCAACCGTTTTCTGGTGATAGATATTCTGAACTTGGAAAAGATATTGCAAAACATATTGCAGATTTTGATATTCAAAAAGCAATGAATAGTATTTGGGATTGTATCAGTGCTCTTGATGCTGATATCCAAAGCGGTGAGCCGTTCAAGCTCGTGAAGGTCGACCTAGAAGCAGGGAAGGTGATGATTGGTAAACATGTACAACAGCTTTATACTATTGCGATTGAACTTGCACCGTTTATGCCAACAACCTCCGCAAAAATACTTATGGCTATTAAAGAAAATAAAAAGCCGGAAGCACCTTTGTTTAATCGACTATAGGATCATGCACACTATCGACACCCACTCACATTTCAATCTCTCGCAGTTTGATGATGATCGCGATGCGGCTATTGCGCGGATGGTAGAAGGGGGGATAGGGACGATATGTATTGGTATTGATTATGCGACGAGCTTGCTTGCGGTGCAGATCGCGGAGATTCATAAAGATATTTGGGCTATCGTTGGTATACATCCAACGCATTGGGAAATACCGTATGAGTATGATCTCTTGAGAGGACTCGCACAAAACCATACTGTCGTCGGTATCGGGGAATGCGGACTCGACTATTATCGCGAACACGACCGCAAATCCAAGCCTGCACAAAAGGCGCTCTTCCAAGCGCAAATAGATATTGCAGCAGAACTCGACTTGCCGCTCATGCTCCATATCCGACCCGAACAAGGGAACATGGACGCATACGAAGAAGCACTGCTCATGCTCCAAGACGCACGCATTACGTGGCCGTCGATGCGAGGGACGGCGCATTTCTTTGCGGGAACAAAAGAGATAGCAGAGCAGTTCATCAATCTTGGATTCTACATATCTTTTTCAGGAGTTATTACGATATTTCCTGAGTACAGTGGTGTTGTCGCATCAGTGCCTATCGACCGTATCCTCTGTGAGACCGATGCCCCATTTGCAGCGCCGTTGCCATATCGCGGCAAAAGAAATGAACCGGCGTATGTCGTAGAAGTCGTCAAAAAGATCGCTGAAATCAAGGGACTTTCAATACAGGAAACCGAGGCGCAGCTCCTCAAGAATGCGAAGCATTTGTTTGGTATTGCCTAATTTACAAACCCCTCCCTATAGTGTAGTATTGCCCCGTAGCCCTATTTCCTATGGTGGCCCCAGGCCGAGGAGTCTCAACGACCCTTTTGCTATAGGATATGTCCGAAATAGGTCTTATTTATTATAAAAAAAGAATATACGTATGTCAGAAACACAAGAACAAGCCACAGCGCGTTTTTATGAACTTGGATACCTCATTATCCCGACTATTCCAGAAGTGGAAATCCCGGGCGAGGTAGACACGATCAAAGGCGCAATTGAAAAAGCAGGTGCAGCTATGCACTCAGAAGGCGCTCCTGAATATATCGATCTTGCCTACACTATGGAGAAAACCGTAGGAAGCAAGAAAAGTAAATATGCTCAAGCGTATTTTGGGTGGATCAAGTTTGATGCTCAACCAGAAGCTGTTGCAGCTATCAACAAAGTACTCGATGGTAATTTGTCTGTACTTCGGTATATACTAGTGAAGACAAACGTCGAGAATACGGTTGTCTTTAAAAAGCCAAAAGTAGACGCAAAACGTGAGACCGCCTTGAGCGAAGAAGACATGGCGGCCCTCATTGCAGCATCAGAAGCGGAAGCAGCACAAGAGGTGAAGGACGAACATGAAAAACTTCCAACACTCGAGGTCGATTCCGTCGAAGCACCTACCGCTTCACCAGAAGCTTAATAATCACTATATGTATCTCAACAAAGCAATCATCTTAGGAAACCTTACTCGTGATCCAGAATTGAAATCACTTCCGAGTGGTATCAAAGTTGCAACTATTTCTATGGCGACAAATCGCTCATGGAAAGACGCACAAGGACAGAAGAAAGAAAATGTGGAATATCACAACGTTGTCGCATTTGCCAAACAGGCAGAAGTTATCGCGCAGTGGTGTAAAAAAGGCTCATCGCTCTATGTCGAAGGTCGTATCCAAACACGCAGTTGGGATGCAACAGACGGCACGAAAAAGTATCGTACTGAAATAGTTCTTGAAACATTTCAATTCGGTCCCAAAGTCGGCGGTGCTCCTGCTACAGGTAACTTCAATCCGAGCGCTCCTCGTATGAGTGACGCTGAGGCTCCGCAAGGTGATAGTAAAGCAGATCTTGATACTATTGAGTATCCAGATGAAGAGATCAATCTTGAAGACATTCCATTCTAACCATCAATTATTACACTTATGAAAAACGATTATTTCAACGCAAATAGCATTCGTTTCATCGACTACAAGGATCTCGAAAGCCTCAAAAAGTTTTTGAACCCAAACGGCCGAATCCTTGGACGCAAGCGCACAGGGCTCGCTGCCAAGAACCAACGCCAACTCGCTGACGCCGTCAAACGCGCACGATTTATGGGACTCCTTCCATTCGTTGCGAACTAATGGTTACAAAAAAGCACCTCAGGGGTGCTTTTTTGTTTTTGTAGGCAAAAGAGCGGAAGTCTGGTATAACTATCAAAAATATAGCATATGAAAGATACATGGCCTTGGTTGGCAAATATAATGTGGATCTTTAACGTCTGTCTAAGCCTGAGCTTTATTTCTCTCCTAATCCATATCGGACTTTTAATTTTTGGTAAGATACCATCACTATGGTCTTTTATTCTTACAATAGGAATAATGATCTTTTCGGTATGCGTTTCTCTGCTTAATGACAAAGTAAATCCTGATATAGAAAAAAAGTAACATCTGCTTCAAAAGCAGATGTTTTTTGTTCCCTATTAATTATTCGCTCGTTCCACGTACTCACCAGTATCAGTATTGATGCGTATCTTTTCGCCGATCTCGATAAACAGTGGGACATTGACCGTTGCGCCGCCTTCAACGGTTGCAACTTTGTTGCCGCCAGTGACGGTCGAGCCTTTGATAGATGGAGGGGCATCGGTGACAACGAGGTCTACTTTGACCGGGATCTTGACGCCGATTACGAGTTCTTCGTCGTCATCGTCGGTGTAGATCGTGAGATCAACTGAACCGTTTTCCTTGATGTATTTGATCTTGTCACCAACGATACTTTCTTTGAGGGAGAAACGCTTTGCCTTGTCGCTCGGATCAGTAAACCACGCTTCGCCTTTTGCTGTGTACAGATACGTAACAGTCTTCGTAGAGATATCAGCTTCTTCTGCCTTTTCGGATCCACCAAATGAGATCTCGGCCACACGACCGGTGATGAGGTTCTTGAGCTTGGTCGCATTCACTGGCTTGCGCTGCTGTTTGCGGAAGACATGAGAGGATACGACTTCATGCGGTGCACCATCCCAGACAATGATCTTTTTCTCTTTAATTTCGTTATATTCAAGCATAGACATAGGCACTGAGTTTAGCCGAAAAGGGGAGGAAAGTCTATTCTCCAGAACTCTCCATCACTACATCTTTCATTCTCTTACGAACATCTTTGGTGACCGCATCGCGAACCTTTGGGTTTTCTCGCATGAACACACGAGATGCATCGTAGCCACGGCCGAGTTTGACTTCTTCTTTCCCTTCTGGGGTATAGCTGTATGACGTACCGCTTTTTGTAACGACGCCGAGCTTTTCACCGAGCGCGAGGAGTTCACCTTCAAGAGAGATGCCTTCGCCATAGATGATATCGAATTCAGTTTGTTTGAATGGGGCAGCAACTTTGTTTTTCACCACCTTTACACGAGTGCGAGAGCCGACAACTTCTTCACCTTTTTTGATCTGGGCGATACGTCTGATATCGAGACGTATAGATGTATAGAACTTGAGCGCCTTACCGCCTGGAGTTGTCTCTGGGTTACCAAACATGATACCTATCTGCATACGGATCTGGTTGATAAAGATCACCAAGGTCTTTGATTTGTGCACGATGGCTGTGAGTTTGCGCAGTGCTTGACTCATCAGACGCGCTTGTTTGCCCATGTGTTGCTGACCCATATCACCTTCGATTTCATCTTTTGGAGTGAGCGCTGCGACTGAGTCGATGACGATGACGTCGATTTTGCCTGAGCGTACTAGAGACTCGGTGATCTCAAGACCTTGCTCCCCAGTATCAGGTTGAGAGATCAGGAGTTCTTGGATCTTGACCCCGATCTTGCCGGCGTAGTCAGGATCCATTGCGTGTTCTGCGTCGATATACGCACACACACCACCAAGCTTTTGTGCTTCCGCGACGACATGAAGAGCGAGAGTTGTTTTACCAGAAGATTCAGGACCAAAGATCTCGATGATGCGGCCACGAGGAAGTCCTCCGATGCCAAGTGCGATATCCAGACCGATAGAACCTGTAGGGATGACAGAGATATCTACCTTGGGTGCATCACCAAGTTTCATAATAGCGCCTTCACCGAACTTAGTTTGAATGCTTTTGATAGTATCTTCGACAGAAGAATCCATTGTCTTTGCTTCTTTTGCTGATTTTTTAGCCATAGAATAACTCGTATTAAAATAGATTTAATTTATTGATAAGGGGAATGCGCAGTTGTTGCGACTGCAGATGGTGTGGAAACGACGATTTGATATGTTTTTACTTTCTCATTACCAAACTGGTCTTTGAGGGCGACTTCGATAATGTTATATCCAGGGGAAAGCAATACCTCGTCATCAAACACTCCGCTTCGATCGACAGTGATAGTGCGGCCATTTATGGATAGCTCACGTGCATGTTTGGCAACTCCTGTAATAGGGAGAAACGGTGTTGTGACGGTAGAACCATTCTGCGCTATGGTGATAGACAATGGAGTACCAAGAATGCGGTCACGCATGTTATATCCGACTATTGCCAAGACCACAAAACCAGAAAGCGCAATGACGGCTTTTTTGAGGGTAAAGTTTTTTTCCATTGATTTGCTAATAATGTTCATATTATATACCCATTTCTTCTGCAACGATATCGGATGTGGCATTTTTCATACCACCTTCCAATACCTCGCGAGGTTTTGCACCATCAGAGGGGCCAATAACGCCGTTTGACTCAAGCATATCCATCAGTCGAGCAGCGCGAGCATACCCAACCTTGAGTTTACGTTGGAGGTATGAGGTTGATGCTTTGCCTGCTTCCATAATGCATGCACGAGCATCTTCATAGAGAGCATCTTCATCCCCATCTTCCATAGAGTCACCAAACATTGCCTTTTCACCGGTGACATTACCCGAGAGTTCGATAGTGTCTCGAATATCATCTTGGAACGCTTCCTTGAGATACTTCACTACTTTTTTCACTTCTTCTTCGGTGATATATGCTGACTGTATACGCTCTGCTTGAGAATCCCCAATAATTGCGAGCATGTCTCCTTGACCCAAGAGCTTCTCCGCTCCAGTCGTATCTAAAATGGTTCGTGAGTCTATTCCTGTTGGTACACGTAGCGCGATACGAGCAGGAACGTTTGCTTTGATCAATCCAGTGATGACATTGACTTCCGGACGTTGTGTTGAAAGAATAAGGTGTATACCCACCGCTCGAGACATCTGTGCGAGCCGAACAATAGCAGCTTCGAGTTCACGAGGGAATGCTTGCATGATATCGGCCAACTCATCAATAATGATAACAATAAAAGGCATTCGCTCCGGTTCACCATCTGCTCCTGTAGATGGTTTTGCAAAGACAGACTCATATTTCTTGTGATATGAATCAATATCGCGCGCGCCTTCACTTTCGAGTATGTCATAGCGTCGATTCATTTCTGTTGCTGCCCACTTGAGGGCAAGGATAGCCTTTTTGGGTTCGGTGATCACAGGGGTGAGCAAATGAGGAATGCCATTATAAAGCGTAAGTTCAACGCGTTTTGGGTCAACGAAAATAAATCGTAAGTCGTCAGGACCATGCTTGTACAGTAATGATGTGATGATGGCATGAATAGTCACTGACTTACCTGAACCTGTTGTTCCCGCAATAAGTAAGTGCGGCATCTTACCAATGCTCTTGAGGACACTTTTTCCGGAAATGTTACGTCCCAATGCAACGGTTAGCGGTTTGGATTGCTGGAATGCCGGATCAGAAAGAAGGTTAGAAAGACCAACGGTAGCTTTCGTCTTGTTTGGTATCTCGATACCCACCAGGGACTTACCTGGAATAGGTGCTTCGATACGAAGCGGGTGAGCTGCCAATGAAAGTGCCAAATCATTTTGGAGACCAACGATACGCGAGAGTTTAACTCCTTGTGCTGGTTTGAGGGCATAACGAGTGACAGTGGGACCAATCGTGATTTCATCCATTTCGACTTCGATACCAAAGTTCCCGAGCGTACGACGGATGACGTTTGCATTAGCTTTGACATCACCAACATTTGCTTTTCCACGATCACCTTCAAGGAGTGAAAGCGGGGGAGGCATATATGCACCAAATGATGGCTTCGCGCGTTTTGTATCAATAGTGAAACTTTCATTCGCAGAGGCATCGGTAACGCGCATCTCGGCCTTTTTCTCGGGCAGAGGCGACGGTTCTCGTGATTGTAAAACAGGAGCGCTGTCTTCTTCGTCATCGAGATCTTCTGTAGGTATGGTTTCTTTTGTAAAGATAGATTTGATACGTGCCCATACTTTGGCGAAAAATGGAAAGAGGTTGGGTGTTCGATCAAAGAATATACTAAATGAGCCGAGTACGACAAACATCAATACGATAGTCGCAAAAATAGTATCAAATGCACCAACAAGAGGTAGAGATATAACTCGCCCAAAGACACCACCATATGCAGGATCATGCATTGATAGGAGTGTTAATAAAGAGAGTAGTCCAACGATACCACTAATAACTTCTCTCGGAGTTACTTCGAGTTCCTTGTTACGCAGGAGGAGTATACCTGCTGATCCAAACGAAAGAGGAATAATGATACTTCCCGCACCGAACAACCAATACGCAGCACGAGAAACAACAAATCCTGCAACTCCAGCGCCACCTGACATACCCCCGATAGCGATGAGTGAAATGAGTATGAGGATAAGGCCGAGGACTACGTGGTTGGTACGCTCATTCTTTGGCTTTGCTTTCTTTTGGGGTTGTTTCTTTGCCATGGCTTGTGTCATAAGAGTATATCACCAAAATCCTGTAAAACCATTGCAATATAAGGATTATTGCGACATATGCACGCGCTTGTACAACTTCACTCTGTCCTTTATACTGACCAATACAGATGTCTTATATAAGACATATCAAGGACAAAAAGACATGATACAAAAAACACATACAATACAAGATAAAAGAGCTATAAAAGACAATTCAAAAGGACAGAAAATTGTTGCTGCACTATATCTCGTCACCAATCATTTACCTGACCTTGACCCATTGCGTAATGCAATCAGGACACAAGCAATCACTCTCATTACTCAAACAGATGATACTGCAGTAGTAAGTAAAAATATCATTGATCTTTTACATATTGCTCAATATGCTTCTCTCATGAGTGAACAAAACGTCGCAATACTTGTGAAAGAAATCACCTACTTTTTGAACCACTACACTAGTCCTGCTCATGGTATATTCGGCACACTCTTTGATGTCCCACCTGTAGATATGTCTTTGAGTAGTTCATACAGAAATGCATCCAGAATGTCTTTTACATCGGAAAATGTCTCTAAGATACCTACAAAAAATCATGCTCTTCATGATAATAAAAATAAGAGACAAGAACAAATTTTGACCTTTATCAATGACCGTAAGAGTGCCGCCATCAAGGACATCGCCACACTCTTTACTGACGTCAGTGAAAAGACCATTCAGCGCGAACTGGGCGCACTTGTTGATTCCGGACAAATCACAAAACGTGGAAGCAAGAGATGGAGTATTTATCTTTCCGCACATTCGTAATACATATGTAATATATGGGTCGTACGGGAGTCACCCGTATTGAGTGGGATAGCATCTCTATCTTGACGCTTACATCTGACCCCCCTAGTTTCATTGCGAAACTTGTGGTAGTATGAAAGCTGTCTTTTGTACCTCAATGTGTTCGCATATTGCGGTGCAAAAGGTAGATGGTGGTACCCCACCAAGCTCGTTGAAAACGAAATAGCGAAATCAAAAAATGACGTTATTAGAATTTGACGGGCGTTTTGTTTGTCTGGCTTCAGCAATGAAGCCAGATGATATCGGCCTTGTCGACACGGCAGATACGCAGCTCGTTACTGCAATCTGCAATCACTCGTATAGTGACCTCTGGTGATAAAGACTAGAGACACATTACAAACGTCTCACTCATATATATAGTGCGTGGACGATTAACAACAATTAATTAAACTATGAATAAATTTACAAAATTTCTCGTAGGCGCTGTTGCTGCTCTTGCACTTACTCTCGTAGTAAGTACTTCAGCTTCTGCTGCTTACATGCACACTGGTCTTCTCAAAATGGGAATGACTAGTTCACAAGTTATGAGTCTTCAACAGACTCTTAACTGCGGTGGTTTCTTGATCTCTACAACAGGTGCTGGATCTCCAGGAATGGAATCTATGTACTTCGGTGCAAAGACTAAGGCTGCTGTTATGTCATTTCAAATGGCAAAAGGCCTCGGCGCTGATGGCGTTGTAGGTGCTCAGACTGGTACAGCTCTTGCAGCTATGACTGGTGGTTCTGTATCTTACCCAGCTGGTTGTATGTCAACTTCTGGATATAGTTCAACTACTGGTATGCCATGTACTTCAACTGGAAACACAACTCTTCCAGCTGGTTGTATGTCAACTGCTGGATATAGTTCAACTACTGGTGTTGCATGTTCTTCAGGAACAAACAACAACGGTGCCCTTTCAGGTACAGTTGGTGACATCGTAGTAACTTCTTACTCATCTGGTCTTGAGACTCAGGTTGGTGAAGGTGAAAACAATCAAAAGGTACTCGGTTTCGAAATCGAAGCTGGTGCTGGATCTGACGTTGCTATTAGTTCTATCAAGGTTACTCTTGTAAAATCTAGTGGCTCAGGATCAAACCGTCTTTCACGATATGCTGACACTGTGTCAATCTGGAATGAAAGTGGAACAAAGATCGGATCATCAAGTGTTTCTGATTTCTCAGAATCATCTAACAGTTACTCACGTAACATTTCAGTGTCAAACACTGTTGTTCGTGCAGACCAGAAGGCTCGATTCTTCGTTTCAGTAGATGCTGTTGATAATATCGACTCAAATGATCAGAGTACATATTGGACAGCAACTGCAAATAGTATTCGTTTCAACGATGCTACTGGTGCTATCCTCACTGGTACTGATTCTGTTTCAAAGACTTTCCAATTCACTTCACTCGCTTCTGCTAGTGATATCGAAATGAAAGTTAACCTTTCATCTTCAAACATGACAGCGCAAACAGTAAAGGTATCTACTACTTCTCAGACCAACAATGTTGAACTTTTGAAGTTCACTATCAAGGCTCAGGGTAGTAAGATGATGATTGACCAGATCCCAGTACTTTTGACATCTACCACTACTGGTGTGTCATCTGTAACAGGAAATGTAACCCTTAACATTGCAGGGCAATCATTTAGTGAATCAGTATCAGGTGCTGGTACAACAAACATCGTTACTTTTGATGATCTCAATCTTGATATCTCTAAAGACGATACTGTTACTGCTACTATCACTGCTGATATCAACTCACTTACTGGAAACTACGCACAAGGCGAAACCCTTATGGCGTCTATCCCTTCATCATACGTAACTGCTACAAGTGGTACTTACTTTGATGTAGAAGACAGTAACTTCGATCAGCTCGTAACTGGTGACCGAACTGGCTCAGCTATTGGTGAAGTTATGACATTCCGTTCAACTGGAGTTAATGTAACTATGGGCTCTCCATCTATTGCATACTCAGCTGGTGCGCAAGGCGTATACGATCAGGCTACATACACTATTCCAGTGAATGTAACTTCATTCGGTAACACTTTGTACGTTGGTCAGTCAGTAGTTTTGGCTGCTTCAAACACAGGCTCAAGTGCCTTTGCTGTTGCATTCCAGAAGTCTAGTGCACCAAGTACAGATGTAGTATCAGGCGTAACGTACACAACAACACT
This sequence comes from uncultured Candidatus Saccharibacteria bacterium, assembly GCA_964473175.1. Taxonomy (GTDB): domain Bacteria; phylum Patescibacteriota; class Minisyncoccia; order Phycocordibacterales; family UBA9973; genus UBA4124. The sequence continues at coordinate 117,599 of CAYYNN010000002.1, forward strand.
TTCATCTAATGATGCAGTGCTTGAAGGTGGTACAGGTTACCGTCTTGATGATGGTACAACTAAGCACTTTACTGTCACTGTGAACCTCTCCGGTGGAAACACTGCTGCTGCTTACCGCGTAGCTTTGAAAGAAATCGCAACATTCACTAATGCTGGTCTTGGTCTTACAAGTACAGAACAGACTCTACTTCCTGTAGGACAGTTCCAGACTAACTACCAAAACATCACTAAATAATCACTTATTTAATTGATGCTCAGAAATTAGTATGACGCAAAAAACCACCCTTCGGGGTGGTTTTTTGTTTGCTGTTAAATAATAGATTTTCGGCTATACTTCTCGTATGCAATCACTACGTCACACCGTGCTCAAATGGGGGATTATCGGTACCGTGTTTGGTACTCAGGTACTTTGTTTTGGTAACAGAGTATTCCCTCATATCACGAGCAAGACCTTTTTCTTTTACGGGGCAGTACAACTTTTGTTTGCACTCTGGCTCTATATGGTATCGACCGATCGCTCATATCGCCTCACCAAACGACAATGGCTGTACCTCTTGCCATTTATTGGCTATGTCGCATGGATGAGTATCGCAGGGGTATTTGCAGTCGATCCAGGTCTTGCACTTTGGGGGTCGCTCATGCGTGGTACCGGGCTTTTGACACTCTATTATGGTCTCGCACTGGCACTCATGACGGCGTCATTGATTCATAAGTACGGCAAAGTATTTGCCCTAGATATACTCAAGTGGTCTGTTGCCGCAGGTGCTATTGTGGGAGCGAGTATATGGCTCGGGGACGAAGGTTTCAATGTCGGTATAACAGTACTGCAAAAGGGTGGTGGAGGCGGACTTGTCGGGAACTCATCACTTGCTGCAGCATATTTATTGTTCGTACTCGTCTTTGGAGCGGTACTACTAGCTGCAAAAGAGGTATCACGAAATACGAAGAGGTGGCTCGGTGTCGCTCTCGCGGTGATACTGTTCTCACCGGTATTTATCAATCTCCTTGGACTTTTTAATGGACGGGGTATATGGGGAAGCGCACGAGGGGCAACGCTTGGTATTGCAGTTTCAGCAGGGGTGGCGCTATGTTGGTATATGGTTTCCTCTCAAAAACGTAGTATTAAAATAGTCGGAGTACTTAGTAGTGTGGTAGGGGTACTTGCTTTTATAGTTATAGGGAACCAATTGATGACTCCAGGAACAAGTATTCATCAGAGATTTGTGAGCGCAACATCAGAAACACGATTTACGTTTTGGTCTATTGCTACGCGCGCAATGCATGAGCGACCCTTCGTAGGTTATGGTCCAGAGAACTTCCCTCGAGCAGTACAGACATATTTTGAGCCGCAACTTCTTTCCAGAGACCAGGGATTTGAAATATGGACCGATAAGGCACACAACATATACTATGACACAGGTGTTTCAGGAGGATATCCTGCTATTGCACTCTATATAGCATTTCTCATAAGTGTGATAGCAGGCATGAGAACCATATATCGAAAAGGTATACTTTCTCGTACGCAAGTAAGTATGTTTGTTGGTCTGGTAATAGGGTATGTATTTCAAAACCTGTTTGTGTTTGATAGTGTTGCTTCACTCTTTGTTCTCTTTATCCTCATAGCAATAAGTATTGGACTCATAGATACAAGTGAGAGTGCAACACACGACCCTCTCGTACTCGATGAGGGTAGGAAATATATGCTTGGTACGGTATTGTTGCTGTGCGCAATCTTTGGATGGTACCAGTACGGATATACTCCTGCTCGAAAATCGGTCGCGTTTGGTCGAGTACTTAGTGCTACATTGGACAAGAGACCGGATTTGTACCGTGAGTTGTTACAAGGATCTCCTGTGGGTAACTATTGGGATGTCGGTGGATTTACTCACGACGAATACAAGCTCTATGCCAAAAATCCTGACGCGATAAAAACAGATGCAAAACTGCTACCGTATGCCAAAAAGGACGTACTTGCATATATAGACTATATAGAAATTGTTGCCGCCAAAGATCCAACTGACTATCGACTCCAGCTCAGTATTATTCATCTCTACAATACATATATCTATCTCGCGGATCTCCCGTACGATCCAATACTTGCAGGACGGATCGATGCTCATATTGCACAAGCAAAGACTCTTGCTCCTCGCGACCCACAGCTATATTGGGCCATTGCGCAAATGGCTGCATGGCAAAATGATTTGCCTGCTGTGATACAAGGATACAAGGATGCAATCGCTGTTGATCCTACGCTCGCATCTTCCCAGCGTTTGTTATTACAATTTCTAGAAGCATTGGGTACTAAAAAGCAATACGCAGAAGCACTTGCAAACGCTCAAAAAGAAATCCCTGGATTTACAATGCAATAATAAAACGCTTGGAAAATCCAAGCGTTTTTGAAACCTCAATAATGTTCAATGATGAGTATGACCCCATCAGCCCCTCTACCGCCAACTCTGCGTGTGGCGTTAGTAAAAGAACCACCACTTCCGCCTCCTCCATAAGGTCCACCATTTAATCCATCGGAATCCACACCGCTACCAGGTGCAGCTCCTCCAAAAAATGACCCTCCCCCTGATCCTCCTGTTACCCCGATGCCGTTACCAATCACTGCGCCACCTCCACCACCGTTACCTGTTATGTTTATGTCACCACCTATACCGGTACCTCCGATCCCGCCTTGTGCATTTGAAAAAATACTCACTCCTCCAAATCCTCCGGTAGTAGAACAGTGATTTCCAAAAGAAGAAGTAGTGCCATTTGTACCACTACCGCCGTTTATTGCACCCCCCGCACCGCCTGTTCCAATAACAATATTTTCTGTAGTACTCAGCGAGAGAGAGGAAATAGTTTTCCTCGTGTAGCCTCCACCTCCACCACCTCCTCCTATTTGACCTCTTGCAATTCCACTACCTGCACCACCTCCACCACCACCAACCATTTCAACGACAATGTACTTGAGACCTAGTGGTTTGGTCCATGTAGTGTTGGAAGTGTAGAGACGCGTAATGGGGACGGTAGTGGTTGTTGAAATGGACTCAGAGATGAGCGTGACGAACGATGCAAATGGCATTTTGTGGATGAGGGTGTCATCTGCGTCGAGGAGTAGTACATAGGTGGGCGTCACCGATAATGGAAGACTATCTATCCGTACCGTACCGCATACCTGAAATGCGGCGAGTGGATCCATGACTTGGTTGATAGGTAGATCTATTGCAACTTGTGCGTAAAGAGTTTGCGATACCCAAAGCGAGCATACAAAGAACAATTTTTTCATAACGTTTGTTTTTGAAGTTAAAAAATGATTTGTATACAGTGTAGAAATATAAGTTAAAGAAAAGATAAAGGAATCTTTGTCTTTTTGGTAAAAGTGATATGATGGATGAGCAATGAAAAAGGCGCTTATTACTGGTATTACAGGGCAAGATGGCTCATATCTAGCTGAGTTATTGATAGGGAAAGGGTATGAAGTGCACGGTATTATCAGACGTTCGTCAAGTTTTAATACTGGTCGACTTGAATCACTCTATCAGGACCCACATAGTGCATCTCGCACATTGATACTCCACTACGGCGACCTATCAGACTCGAGTAACCTCAACCGTATCATCGAACTCGTGCAACCAGACGAGGTCTACAACCTCGGGGCACAGAGTCATGTGCGGGTGAGTTTTGATATGCCTGAATACACTGCGGACGTCGATGGAATAGGAACACTGAGACTCCTCGACGCAATCAGAGGACAGAAAAAAAGTATTAAGTTCTACCAGGCCGGATCGAGTGAGATGTTTGGCAAGGTACTCGAGACACCGCAACGAGAGACAACACCGTTCAATCCGCAGAGTCCATACGGTTGCGCAAAAGTATTCTCACATCACATATGTGTCAACTACCGCGATGCATATGACATGTTTATTTGTAACGGGATACTCTTCAACCACGAATCTCCTCGTCGCGGAGGAACGTTTGTCACCAAGAAAATAACCGCGGCATTTGCAAACATTCGTCTTGGTACCCAAGATGTACTCTATCTCGGCAACCTTGAGGCAAAACGTGATTGGGGGTATGCCAAAGAATACGTCGAAGCTATGTGGTTGATGTTGCAACAAGATCGACCCGATGACTATGTTGTAGCAACAGGAGAAATGCATTCAGTGCGTGAATTTGTTGTATACACTGCCAGTCGTCTTGGATACGATATAGTATGGGAAGGACAGGGTTTAGATGAAGTCGGTAAAGATAGTACGACTGGTAAAGTGCTTATAAAAATCGATCCAACATACTATCGTCCAACAGAAGTTGATCTCCTCCTGGGAGATGCAACCAAAGCGAAGACACAGTTGAACTGGCAACCCAAAGTCACTTTCAAAGAGCTTGCAGATATCATGTTGAGTGCTGAGTTCACCGAGCGCGGACTCGATAGTAGACAGTACATACCATAACATGCAAAAAGATTCCAAAATTTATATCGCAGGACATCGTGGACTTGTTGGTTCCGCGCTCGTGCGCAGACTGGAGACGTTGGGGTATACAAACCTTGTTACTCGAACTCATGCAGAGCTCGAACTGACTGATCAAAGAGCAGTACATGCGTTTTTTGAAACAGAAAAACCTGAGTACGTGTTTCTCGCTGCTGCAAAAGTGGGCGGCATTATGGCCAACAGTACACAACCCGCGGACTTCATCCGTGAAAACTTGTACGTACAAACCAATGTGATCGACAGTGCATACAAACACGGCGCAAAGAAATTATTATTTCTCGGAAGCTCTTGTATATATCCTCGTTTGGCACCACAGCCTATCAAAGAAGAATATTTGCTGACTGATACACTCGAACCAACCAACGAACCCTATGCGATTGCCAAAATTGCGGGCATCATCATGGCGCAGTCCTATGCTAAACAATATGGACTTCAGACTATATCGGTCATGCCGACGAATCTGTATGGTGTTAATGATAACTTTGATCTACAGTCCTCACATGTGCTTCCTGCAATGATGCGCAAATTTGATGATGCAAAAAACAGTGGCGCAGCTACTATCACCTTGTGGGGGTCAGGATCTCCGAAGCGTGAGTTCTTGCACGTTGATGATATGGCAGCGGCATGTGTGTATCTGATGGAGACCTATACTGATCCGAGCATTGTCAACATTGGTACTGGTGAGGATCTGTCTATCAAAGAACTCGCAGAGATGATCAAGCAAGTGGTTGGATACGAAGGCGACATCGTGTGGGATACTTCTAAGCCAGACGGTACTCCGCGCAAACTTCTCGATGTATCCAAGCTGCATGGACTCGGATGGAAACATCAGATAGAGTTACGAGAGGGTATCGAGCAAACATATGAATGGTATAAGACTAATGTAGTTAAAAAATGATTATAACTCGACTTTCTGGGGGGATGGGAAATCAGATGTTTCAATATGCGTTGGGGCGAGTATTGTCGATCAAAAATAAGACAACGCTCGGTTTAGACCTACACGATCTCCTCGACCGCACACCTCGTCATACAGGATTTACTTTCCGTAATTACGATCTTGATTTGTTTAATATTCAGGCCAGTATTCTCTCTTCAAAAGAAATACCATGGAAGTATCGTTCATTCGGCACAGGTACGGTCGCACTGTTATTGGGGAAGGTTCGCAGAAGACTGCTTCACAATAAAGGTAAAGAACATCACGTTGAGGTTAATACTAGTATATTGTCACTCGGACCAAATACATATCTGGATGGGTATTGGCAAAGTCACAAATACTTCATTGGGTATGAAGATGTCATTCGGAAAGATTTCTCAATCACAGCATCACTTTCAAATGAAATACAGATATTAAAAAAAGAAATACAAGAACAGTCCTCGGTATGTATTCATATCAGAAGAGGGGACTATGTTGGTAATGCATTTCATGAAGTGGTAAAGAACGACTATTACCACACCGCACTAGAAATTCTTTTAAAGAAAATTAAGGTTGAGCATCTATATGTATTTTCAGATGATATTGCATGGTGTCGAGACAATCTCACTTTCGACCAACCAACAACCTTTGTCGGAGATGAGTATGCCGGAGAACGGGCTATAGGACACTTTGCGCTAATGCGTGCGTGCAGCCATTTCATTATCCCAAACAGTTCATTTGCGTGGTGGGCGGCATGGCTTGGCGAAAGTTCTGAAAAAATCGTTATTGCGCCAAAACAGTGGTTCGGCGACGCTTCTATTGAAACAAACGATAGAGTTCCTCTGGAATGGATACGAATATAAAATTATATGATTATTATATGGTCAAAATTAAAAGCACAAATAAGAAAGCATCCAAGACTACTTGGTTTCTTTAAGTTTTTTACTCAGTTACCTGTTATTGCTACAATAAATAAAAAACTATCACCACCAACTGAACGTTTTGATGCGAGGAGGGGAGATGCTGAAATTGACTATGTAGACGCATACTCTCACATGGTCGTTGCGCATATAAAAAGATTCAAAAAAGATAATAGTCTGCTGATAGACATTGGCTGTGGATATGGATATGTAACAAAAATACTCAGTGAGATTTCATCGATTTCCCATATCTATGCTATTGATAAAATTTCTGAAAAAGAGTTTAGGAATAAAAATGAAAAAATTACGTACCTACAAAGAGATATTACCAATCTCGATCGGGAGGATAAAGACGTTCCAGTAGTAGATATTGTTTCGAGTACTGAATTCATTGAACACATATCAGAGGTAGACGCAAAGAATCTGCTTGGTTGGATACACGCGCATTTGCGTGATGGAGGTATGTTTGTTGGGTCAACACCAAAGAATACAACAGACCTATATAAGTATTCGGATAGCCCATTTCATATCAGAGAATATTCGATCAAGGATTTTGTCGCACTGTTATCAGACAAAGATTTTTCTGATATTGAGATAGAAGAAAGAGAGGATTTCTTTGTTTGGAAAGCTATTGTAAATAAGAAATAGTTACAATATGATCAAACTTTTTAAAAAAATACGATATAAGGTATATATGTGGGTTAGGTTTATTTTTATTTTGCCTGACTATATTACTTTTTTTACAAAAGATACCGAAAGACATGCGCCGGTTGATCTCAACAATGTTCATCCGATACTTCGCGATAAAACAAAAACAACTCATTTTGAACGACAATATGTATACCATACCGCGTGGGCTGTGCGATGTGTTCAAAAAATACATCCAACAAAACATATAGATTTCGGATCCATTCTTTATTTCCCTATCACTCTTTCCGCGTTTATTCCTACTGAGTTTTATGATTACCGACCAGCACAATTAGAGCTTCCTGGACTTGTGTCAAAGTTTGGCAACTTGGTGGGTATTGACCTTGCTGATAATTCTCAAGAATCAGTATCGTGCTTACATACGATTGAACATATCGGTCTCGGGCGATATGGGGATCCTATTGATCCAGAAGGAGATCGAAAAGCAATACGAGAACTCAGTCGCATTGTTGCCCCTTTGGGGTCATTACTGATTGTTGTACCGATGGGTATACACCAGAGAACGGAATTCAATGCGCATCGTATTTATGAATATGAAACATTTGTCTCATATTTCCCTGGGTTTGAATTAGTAGATTTTAGTTACATACCTCAAGACGAAAAAAGAGGAGGATTACTCATGAATACCGATCCATCAATTATTGGTACCGATACACTGGGGTGTGGGTGTTTTTGGTTTAAGAAAATGCAATAAGATGAAACAGGTTTCGGTCATTATTCCATGCTACAACGTTGCTTCATATATTGAGCAGTGCCTTGATTCAGTCCTTGGGCAAACATATCAGAACCTCGACATCGTCGTCGTGGATGATGGTTCGACAGATACCACACTAGGTATGTTAAAAGAATACCAGAAAAAAGATACACGAATACGTATTGTATCTAAAGAAAATGGCGGACTTGCGTCTGCTCGAAATGCAGGCCTTGCGGTGGCAACGGGTACTTATTTTATACTTCTTGATTCTGATGATGTGATGATGTCAGAGAAAGTCGCAACACAAGTTGCGTGGATGGAGAATACTACGTGTGATGTTATGTATTCTGATCTGTACCATTTTTGGGATGGAACCAGCGCGATATATCGATTGGATATACCAGAGCTTTCACATGATCAATATGAAGGATTACTAAAAGGTAACCATATTAACCCAAACACTATCTGTATGAACCGTTCAGTATACGAACGCATTGGAGGATTTGATGAAAGCCTTCGAAGTGCTGAGGATTGGGAATATTGGTTGCGTATAGCTCAAGCGGGGATCAATATAGGCTATCTATCAAAACCACTAACACTCTACCGTATGCGAACCAATAGTCTCTCAGCAGACGCGGTGACCATGTATACGACAGCACTTCAGGTACTTGAGAAACAGAAAACATTCTCAATAACAGCAGTACAGCAAACAATCATTGCCAATGAAATTGCTCGATGGAATGTGAAGCTAACGCTCGCGTTGATGAATGCAGACTCTTCAAGAAAATCTTTTGTTAAGCGATGTGGACAAGCACTCTTGGTAACACTCGTACGAATGATACGAAAGGTCAGGTTGTGGTGGCGACTGAAACGTGTGCATAATGCTGCTATTGAAGCATTACTCAAACCCTATGCAAAATAAATTCCCTACAGTAAGCATTATTCTCCCTGTGTACAACGGGGCAGCGCATATTGCAGACGCTCTTGAGAGCGTGCAGCAGCAGACTTTCAATCAATGGGAATGTATCGTAATAGACGATGGTTCCACTGATGAGACGAGACAAGTTGTTGTTCAATACGAAGATGAGAGAATAAAATATTATAAAAATGATACGAATGTTGGTATTCAAAAGACATTAAACAAAGGCCTTTCTCTCGCGCAGGGCACCTATATCGCAAGGATTGATGCAGATGATATTTGGTCTGATACCCAGAAACTACAAACACAAGTTTCATGTATGGATGAACATCCTGATTATGTACTCGTAGGAACTGGAGCAATACTACGAGATCAACAAGGGGAAGAGTTGACCAGATATCTTGTCCCAGAAGATGATCATAGTATTCGTCAGAAAATATTACGAAAGAACTGTTTTGTACATGCAGCAGTGTTGTTTAGGCGTGAGTCAGTACAACAAGTTGGTTTCTATAGTGAAAACAAAAAACATCGTCACGTAGAGGATCACGAACTTTGGTTAAGGCTTGGTACAGTTGGTACGCTGGCAAATATTCCGGCATACATGACAACACTTACTATTTCTGATCAAAGTATTACTGCAACACATCGTGTTGTACAAGCAAAGCGAATGCTTGCTCTATGTATGGTATGGAGAAAAAAATACCCATTTTTTTTGATTGGGTATATCGTCTGTCTTTTGCGCTTAAGTTTTTTTGTAATAGTTTCAATCATTCCATTTCCTCGGTCATTACTCTATACACTTCAGTCAATCTCACGAAAGGCATAATCTAGTTTTTGAATAAACCTTTTATATCGTTGATCAGGATAGTCCTATTTAAAGAAAAACGAAATGCTGGCAATGATCGAGTTTTAAAAACAATAAAAGTATTTGCAATGATTTGCGATACGGTGAATGCAATTGCGGCGCCATACATTCCATAAAGTGGAATAAGGAGTAAAGAAAGTAGCACATTTGAGAGTGCCCCGATACCAATAAATAGGAGGATCAGTTTCTGTTTTCCGTGAGCGAGGAGCGCATTTGAGATAAAAATACTCGGGACAGAAGCGATAGTACTTAGTGCCGTAATTTGAAATAAAGAAATTGCAGGGTAATATTGTGGGCCAAATAAAATAAGAATAATTGGTTTCGCACAGAGTATAGAAAGTACTGTTAGAGGGATAATAATAAAGAGTGCAATTGATAACACTCTACCGAGAACTCCAGCAAATGCGCCATCATTAGTTCCTGCCGATCGAGAAAAGAAAGGCAGGAGTGCGGTAGCAATAAGTGTTGGAATAAGTAACAAGATTTGTAATGGTTTTTGTGAGGCAGCGTAGTAGCCAACTTCGGTTGTTGTTTTCAGCCACCCCAAGAAAATAGTATCAATACTTGAAAGTATTGTTCCAAAAACGGCAATGATACCTATGGGCCATGCTTCGATCAATATCGTGCGAATAAGACTACGATCAAATGAGCGAAAGATGTTTGAGAAGTGCTTTCGAATTGTTATGTACAGCACAACGAGCCCAATTGCGCCTGAAAGAATATACGCAATGAGCAAGGATTGTGCAGTTGGATGTACCAAGAGTGTATATGCTGAAAAGCCAGCCAAGAGTACTGTAGAGAAAATCTTGACTCCTGCCTCGATTTCCATTTTTTCAAATGCTCGATTTAGGGCATACCCAAACTCTCGAAGACTATCAATAAAAAGTAATACCGATATAAACGGAATCAGTACTCGAATAGAATGATCTTTTATAAAAAGTAACATTCCAAGTACTAATAATGAACTTATGAGCGACAATGCGGCTTTGATAAAAAAGCCTGTTGCAATATATCGCCGCATCGCATCAGAACGTTTGGATACTTCTCGTAACAAAATGACGTTCATACCAATGTCAGAAAGGATCGAAAATGTTCCAACAAGCGCAAGGCCATACGAGAACACACCCCACTCGGTAACACCAAGTGCTCGCGCTGCATAGACAAACACGGCGAGTTTAATAAGTCGTGAACCTACTTCACTAACCGTAAGCCAAAAACTATTTTTAAGCGCTGTTTGCTTGTTGCTGGTATTGCTAAATAAAAATTGTTTCAGTTGCTGCATGAGAGTTAATGAGTAAAAATAATTTGAATAGTCTTAAGTACAATACCACTATCAAGAATTGGGTTTTTGTTCATGAGGTAGTACAGATCGTACTCAAACTTTTCCTTCGAATCAAGCACGGTTCGCGCATAGCGAAACTTGATTTGTGCCCAACCCGTAAATCCAGGTTTGATAACATGGCGCAAATAATAGTAGGGGATTTCTTGTTCAAGGCTTGCGACGAGTTCTGGTCGCTCAGGACGCGGACCAACGAGCGCAATATCTCCTTTGATAATGTTGATCATTTGAGGAACTTCGTCCAGGTGGGTTTTGCGGAGTATGGCACCGACGCGTGTGATACGTGTATCTTTGTGGTCAGCCCACTGTATACCATTTCGTTCAGCATCTTTTTTCATTGAGCGAAGTTTATATATAGAGAATATTTTGCTGTTTTTCCCTATACGATTTTGTTTGTAAAATAATGGACTACCGTCTTCTATCAAAATAGCGATGACAGCTAAAAGTAAGAAAGGAGAAGTAATGATCAGTACAATACTTGCAACGATGATCTCGATGAGTCGATACACAACGGCTACTCCTTGGTTATCTTCGTGGGTAATGATTTCTAGCGCTTTTTCGTTGGTCATAAGTTCAACGGGTACCTTGGCAAAGAGTTGTTGGTATGCTGCCGTTAACGTTAAGGACTCAGTGTTGAGTTGTTGTGAAAATGAGAGCAACACATCAGCAGGTGCTGTTTCGGTAATAATAAGGTCGACAGGAGTTTGTGTTGTTTCGGCGTATGTTGTAGTTGTGTTCCAGAGGGCAACGACGTTGCCTAGGTGAGGGTGGTGACTGATCTCTTCACCCAATTCTTGTAAATGAGTACTCGTACCAATGAGCGCTATTGATCGTGTAAATCGGGCCGTAAAAAGTACATAAAATAGGCGGCGCCACACTACGAGTAGTACAAATGCAATAGATGTAATGATGGCAAGATTAGTCTTGGGGGTTGCGCCTGTAGAAAATATATAAAATGCGAATACTGAAAGGATTGTATTGGTCAAAATTGCCATAATGAGAAATCCGATATTTCGAGGATTGGGATTAACTCGTCTTAAACTATATAGGTCGAATACAAAGAATATGATAAGCCATATCATAAAAAGAAACGCAAACGAACGCGCTTGGAGTGCAATGAAACTACTTTGTGAGTGGAGATCAAAACGTATCAATACCATTAACCCAAAAGAAAGGGCAAGTATGAAAATATCGCCGAAAATGAGAAGCGTTTGGCGGTTATTAAACATAAAAATACTATATAACATTTTATGAATTTGTACACATTGAGCATTCTTGGGAGCAGCGAATCGATTTGTGGTTATTGCGAAGACATAAAAGAAGCATACACTTAGGGTATGGAACAACATATACAGTCACCGATACATAGGGGGCGTGGAATAACAGTATCCGTTATTATTATAATTAGCATCATCGCACTTGTTGCATTTGCAGTACCGAGAAAATCGATCGCACCAGTATCTTCTCTAGAAAAAATATCAGATAGAGCAGATGGTACTTCTGATTCAATGAATGAAATAAATAACACTACAGCATCATTGTCATATACCGATGCGTTAATAAAATATCAAAATCGCGTCGTACGCATTACTGACGCATGTGTCATAGATCCTATTGTATATAGCTTCAATGTGCCTATGGGACAACAAATAATGATTGCAAATGATTCAACAGCACAACCGCATAGCGTTTCTATTGATGGATCTCCATATGTGCTCGCTTCTCACCATTATAAACTTATGAATATAAAAAAACTCGGCACTGTGTACACTGTTTGTGATATGACTACAGGTATAACGACCGTTTCAATAAGGTAGTCAGTGTGCGGACTATATAAATTACAGAATAGTTTCTCGATTTGTATAGTGTTAGTAAGTAATAACCTTAGGTACAATGCCAGTATTACTATAAGTGGAAACGTATTATGAACAATGAAACTCGGAAGGAAGCAACCGTTGTAGGAAAAGAAGAACGAAACCGCAAAACGCTACGTATTGCAGGTATTATTGTAGCTATTGTGGTCATTGCTGCCCTTGTCGGAAACAGTAAGTGGAAGCGTGCTAGTGATACTGCGGTCAATGATGTACCTGCGGACTGTAAGCCTGGAGACGTATTTAGTAAGGAAACAGGTAAGCCGTGCCCATCAGCAATAGAAACAGCTGATACAGAGGTACGTACAGCAACAAGTAATGGTCCTGGTGGCTATGAAGAAGCAATCCGTATGTACGCAGGCAAGGTGATAATCTTTGATGCAGCATGTAAGTCATTGCCAGTGACTCCTATGTTTACCGTAGGAACACGGATCCTCGTTGCCAACAACTCATCGGTAGCACTGACTCTTGCACTTTCTGATAAATCAGAAAAACTCGACCCATATCATTACTACACGTACGCACTTAAAACTGCAGGAGATATGGTGGTGACATGTAACGGTGCCGCTGCGGCGACCATCTCAGTCAAATAGTCTCGGTGTCGGAAATATCCTCCTAAATGGAGGATATTTTGCGTATTGACCAAAACACCTTTTCTGCTATAGTATCCCTTGTGTAGATCCAAGACAGCAGGAGATCGCAAGATCTTAATATCCTGCCGAGGTCGAACTCTCTACGACTACACGGTTATTATTGTTCAATTACAACTATGGCAATTACAAAAGATAAAAAGGTTTCAATCGTTGCCTCATTTGCTGATATGTTGAAGGACGCGCAGTCCGTTGCATTCGTGCAATTCAACAAGCTCACCGTTAAAGATGCCAATGCACTTCGTCGCGCACTTCGAGCTGAAGGCGTCACCTACAAAGTAGGGAAGAAGACATTGCTCAAGCGTGTGCTCTCAGATATGGGCATTCAGGGTGACATGCCAGAACTCGAAGGTGAGATCGCTATTGCAGCGAGTACTGACCTCCTTGCTCCAGCTCGTCTCGTGTATGACTTCCAGAAGACTCACAAAGACATGGTGACCCTTGTCGGCGGGATCTTTGAAGGTATATACAAAGACAAAGACAGCATGACGATGATTGCGACAATCCCACCGAGAGAAGTATTGCTTTCTCAGATCGCATATCTCCTCAAGAGTCCACTCCAACGTCTCGCTATTGCAGTGAACGAAGTGGCAAAAACGAAGTAACGCAACTATTACTACTAGATTTAACTACTATATTATTATGGCAAAATTTGATTCATTTCTCACCGAACTCGAAGGAGCATCAGTGATCGAACTCAACGAACTCGTGAAAGCGATCGAAGAGAAATTTGGAGTCTCTGCAGCAGCAGTTGCAGCAGCTCCAGCAGCTGGCGCAGGTGCGGCAGCAGAAGAAAAGACTGACTACACCGTTATGCTCGAAAGTGCAGGTGAACAAAAGATTGCAGTTATGAAGGTTGTAAAGGAAGCACTCGGACTTGGTCTCAAGGAAGCAAAAGACCTCGTTGATGCAGCTCCAAGCAAGCTCAAGGACGGCATGAAGAAGGAAGAAGCGGAAGCATTGAAGAAAGCTATCGAAGAAGCAGGTGGAAAAATAGAGCTCAAATAAGCTTTATTCACTAAAATAACAAAAAAGCCCTAGAAATAGGGCTTTTTTGTATAGAAAAGGGGATAATGACACATATATTGACAAATATCAATATATAGGATATAATATATTCAGAATCGTAAACAATCATTCACAAATCAAAAACATACACATGAAAAAGGTACTCACTTTCTTCGTAGCATTTAGTGCTTTCGCAATGGTTTCTTGCCAGAAAAACAATCTCGCTGACTATAAAAAACAGTCAACGGATACGACCCCAACGCTTCGCGTTGTGGGAGCAGAAGAATATGCCAGGATCAAGCCATATATGATCAACGCCGACACAACAACACCATGTATCATCGAGATACTTGATGCAAACGGCAAATGTACCGGTACGACAGTGTCAGTAGGTCTATCCTATTTTGTTTCCCCAAATGGAAACATGACACAAATCTACTTTGACCTGGTGTACTCAAGCAATGTGCAGAATGGATATTTTGATCTGTATATGCGCAAACACAGCCAAGGCACCAATCTGTGGAAAGTGCTCAAAGTAGCAGCACCTCAAACCAGTCCATATGATGTTCTGCATTACGCAGTAATGCTTCCGGCAAGTATGGGTCAATTATTTGATCTGGTCGCTCGTGGAGTAAGTGGATGCAGTACAAGGACGAACACGTATTTCATTCAGTAGTTGCATTATTCTTTTGTTATTGCCGCATCTTTCGAGATGCGGCTTTTTTAATACAACCATTGACATATTCGTCAATATGGTATTTAATAAATGAAATACTTTGCACTATATTCTCTAACAAAATAAAACTCTAAAAAATGAGAAAACTATTATTTGTTTTGGCCGTGTCATATATTGGCTTCGGTCTTGCTTCTTGTAGTAAAAAAGACGCAGTTGTAACTCCGGCAAGTTCTGAGCTTGTACCGCAAATGCCTGACGAAACGAGGCCTGGATGGACACAAATCCGACTGGATTCTCGCCAGATACTGCCGTGGGATCAAATCACTAACACCTCGAGACTTCAAGTTGTGGGTATTTCATACAGCTTTTCCCCAAATGGTTCTGCCTATACATTGGCTATCAATGTAGCTTATTTCAAAATAGGCAACCTTGCCTCGGTTAACATGTGGGTTCGTCAGTCAGGAACAAATTATTGGCTTCATAGCGAGACTCCACCGGAAACAGGCCCAAGTAATCTAGATATTTTAACGTTCACTAATATCCCGATTCCTGAAGGAACAAGTCCTATATTTGAATTTGCGGCACAAGGTGCTCCCAATTTGGCTCATAATCTGACGACCTACTACCGCGTACCAATCAGTATTGTGACTTCACGCCCCGGCAACGATGGAGTTCCTATAGTGGATACATCAGCATTTGACTATTAGAGTTGTTACACAGAATCTTCCGCACTTTTTACAAAAAAGTGCGGATTTTTTATTTACACCCCACAATGCACTTGTGCACAAGCGACTAAAGAGAATATAATTACCTGTAAGTGAAGCGGAAAGACGAAAAAGCATTATGGACATACTAGGAAAATTATTAGGCGGTATACCGCGAGTCAAAATCATGCGCTTATTTCTCCTCAACCCAGAAGGAGGATTTGAAGCCAGTGATGTTACTGATCGATGTCGCATATCATCAGTACATTCTCGTAAGGCACTGACACAACTTGCTGCTATGGATTTTATTAGCAAGAAATCAATGGTTCGGGAAATACAAAATACTCGTACTGGAAAGATAACCAAGAAACGTCTTCAGGGATGGTTTCTTAACCCTAATTTCCCCTATATATCAGAACTCAAGCAATTGTTGGTAGAAGGAGAGTTCTTCAAGCACTCTGATATCGCCAAACGATTCAAGCCTGCGGGGCGTATTCAACTGCTTGTTGTATCAGGGATCTTTATACAAGATAGTGAAAGCAGGCTAGATTTGTTGATTGTAGGGGACAATCTCAAGAAAAACATCATTCAAAAAACAGTCAGTGTCCTAGAGAGCGAGCTTGGCAAAGAGCTCTCGTATGCAGTATTTGAGACCTCTGATTTCAAATATCGAGTGTCTATGTATGACAAACTCTTGCGAGACGTCTTTGATTATCCACACGAGCCCCTCATTGCAAGTAAAGAATTCGCGATATTCACCTTACCAAACAGGGCAACGTAGGATATACTAGTATCAGTACTGTAGGCGGGTACTAGTTATTACTAATTTTTATGCCCTAGCGCTTTGCGCTGCAAATTATATGTTGATACAATCATGGAGTCAGGTATTTCTATTGTCTCTCCAAGGTCTCTGGTACGGATTCATCGAAACGTTCCCACGGATACTTTTAGCGATCATAATTTTCATTATTGGATGGATTGTTGCGACGACACTCGGCCGTCTCGTTATGATGGCAGTTGATGCTCTCAAACTAGATCGCAGTTTCAAAAATACTGGTGTAGACGAAGCACTTGCTCGTGCTGGTACACGTCTCCATATCGGTAAGGTTTTTGGTGAACTCGTTAAATGGTTCATCATTATCGTATTCTTGGTTGCATCATTGAACATTTTGCACCTTGACGCTGTTACAGTGTTCCTTCAACAAGTACTTGCATACATTCCGCAAGTAATTATTGCGGCACTTATTCTTGTTGCCGGAACTATACTCGCTGACTTTGTTCGCAAGGTAGTCAGTGGTTCAGCAGCTGTAGCGAATGTTCGCTCTGCAAAGATGCTTGGTTCTATTGCATATTATGCAATCTGGATCCTTGCGCTTGTTACTGCACTGGACAAACTTGGTATCTTCGGATACTTCGGACAAATCCTCTTTACTGGTCTCGTTGTTATGGTTGCACTTGCTTTTGGCTTGGCATTCGGACTCGGCGGCAAAGAGGTTGCTGGAAAATGGCTCGGACGTGTGTCTGATGATCTTTCATCAAACCGTGGACACCACAACAACCAACAATAAGTTCAAACAGAATCTAAAATCAAAAAGCTCCTCATGAGGAGCTTTTTGATTTTGGACACGGATACTCTATTTCCATCACTATCTCTGCTGTCTGTTTCTATAATCCAATCAATAACACCTACTACCAATGGATCAGCGCCAACAACCTTAACTGGTTCGAAAACCCTCCAAGTTCGAATATGGCCCAGGCGTGCCCTGGCTCAACATCTGCCTTCAATCCACTTCTATTTGTGAGTATGTTGCCATAACGATGAGTTTGAAATCATACACCTCCTTTCTCTCGTTTTCTGGTAGCCAAACATGATACTACTGTCGGTAAAAACAAGGCCGTTTCCTTTGAGAATACGGGCTTGTTTTGTGTTTCTGGTGCTTTAAAAAATGCTAAAGGAAAAAGTTGACATACTATACTCTCTTCTATATACTCTTCCCACTATATGTTTACGTTCGAAAAGTCCTCAAACCCAGCGGCCTAACCGAGCAATCGTTAGACCGCCGAAAGGCGATTTTTTTGTCCAAAAACATAGAGTGCGTTTTTTGAAAACTACATGCTGTCCTTCTTTGATAGGGTGAGTAACCCAATCAGCAGGTGGAAGAGACAGACAGTCAACTCATGTACCAGCGGTGGTACATAGACGAGACGAAAGCCATGTGTGTAAGCAACACATGGTTAAAATGATTTCTAGATTTCCTAATAGGAAATTTAAGAGCATATGGTGGATGCCTAGGTTCTACATGGCGATGAAAGACGTGTGAGGCGGCGATACGCTTCGGGGAGGTGCCTACAAACCTTTGATCCGGAGATGTCTGAATGGGGAAACCCAATAGAGTAAACCTCTATTACTTGTATCCGTAAGTGATACTTGTGCGCACCCAGGGAAGTGAAACATCTCAGTACCTGGAGGAAAAGAAAAAAATGTAACGTATGTTATAAGATTCCCTTAGTAGCGGCGAGCGAAACGGGAACAGCCCAAACCGGTGCAACATGGTGAAGTTAAAGTATTTATATTTTGACTTCACCATGTTGCACCGGGGTTGTAAGACAGTGATGTCAATTTATTGAGAGGAGTTATAAAGTGTATGTATAGAAGAAGCTGTTGGAAACCAGCATCATAGTGGGTGATAGTCCCGTAATCGAAATGCATATACCTCTTTTGTCACTGTTCTTGAGTACTTCCGGACACGAATAGCCGGGAGGAATCCACCAGAACT
>CAYYNN010000003.1:0-122789 GCA_964473175.1 uncultured Candidatus Saccharibacteria bacterium
GTTGAACTGAGGTAACTCAGAAAAAAGGTTGTGGTAAGTGACTCAATACTTACTCCCTGTGCAAGGGTTAGAGCACACAAACCCATTCGCATGTATCTATAGAGCATACGAATGGTAGATCGAGGCAAAAGAAATATGATTTCTCGCATTCTTCAAAAAAACACTGCAATATATATATCAATACTCGCAATAGGAGCACTTTTAACAGTGCTCTTTTTGCATACTAGGACAGGGTCAATTAGCCGGACCTCGTATATTTTGACTGAAAAAGAATCCTTGGTTGTTACGATTGCAGATACGGTACTCTCTAGAGAGCAGGGTCTTTCTGATACGCTGAGTCTTAAAGAGGGTACAGGTAAGCTTTTTATATTTGATACACCAGGAACATATGGGTTTTGGATGAAAGATATGAAGTACGCATTGGATATTTTTTGGATTGATACAAACTGGCGTGTAGTAGATATTTCTAAGAATGTAGTACCAGAGACATATCCTGAAGTCTTTCGATCGGCAACTCCGATTCTCTATGCACTAGAAGTCAATGCTGATGAAGTAAAAACGAATAGCCTGATGATCGGGTCGCAATTGAACTTTCAAAAATAGAGCATCTTTCTATAAAATGTGTCCAACGAGACTTGTATATAATGCTCTCTCGTCGGTTATCTTTACAATAAACTTTTTTTATTACGTTGCTGATAAATAAAGGGTATATATTCTTGTTTGCCTGTTATTTTTTGTATAATAAATCATTCATGAAGACTTTGCTTGTACAAAAAAGAAGCGGATCTGTAGTCGCTTTTGACCGTACTCGTATCGAGAACGCTATTTGTAGTGCTTATGCAGCAACAAGTGTTGGGTTACCACAGTCTGAGCTTCAGGGCCTTGTAGAACGTGTATTGATAGAGATAGACAAAAGCTTTGGAGACAAAGTAGTACCCTCTGTGGAGGAGATTCAAAATATTGTAGAAAAGGAAATCGCAACAAAAGGCGATTTTGACGTCGCAAAAGCATATATTCTTTATAGACAAGAAAGAACAAAAGATAGAATACGAGATATTTTTAAAAAGAGGTCATATCTCAAGCCTTATGAGTATCCAGAACTTCATGAATACGTAGACGCTATTCGTCACTCGTACTGGATACACACTGAGTTCAACTTTGTCAGCGATGTCCAAGATTTCCGAGTCAATGTCACCGAAGCCGAACGAAACGCAATCAAGAACACGATGCTCGCTATTGCACAAATAGAAGTAGCGGTTAAAACATTTTGGGGAGATATGTATAAGAAGATTCCAAAAGCCGAAATCGGTGCAGTTGGAGCTACATTTGCAGAAAGTGAAGTGCGCCACACTGATGCATATGCTCATTTGCTTGAAATATTGGGACTCAATGATGTATTTAAACATATTGATGGAATACCAGTACTTATAAAACGGGTGCATTATCTCGACAAAGCACTTGCAAACGCACGAAGTGAAGACAACAGAGAATATAGTCAATCAGTACTACTATTCTCTCTCTTTATTGAACATGTCTCTCTGTTCTCGCAGTTTTTGATCATGATGTCATTTAATAAGCACAAGAACTTATTCAAGGGAATCTCCAACGCTGTCGAAGCGACTTCCAAAGAAGAGCAAATTCATGGACTCTTTGGTATAGATCTTATTAACATTATTAAAGATGAGCATCCAGAATGGTTTGATCTGGAATTTGAAGAAAATGTCATAAAGATTTGTGAAGAAGCATATGAGTCGGAGAAGCAAGTAGTAGAATGGATTTTTGAAAAAGGAGACCTCGAGTTCATATCTACAGACGCTGTTCTGGAATTTATCAAGCAGCGATTTAATAACTCACTACAAAGTATCGGTATTCGTAAAATATTTGATACTGACGAAGCATTACTGAAGCAATCAGAATGGTTCTATGATGAAGTGATTGCAACGAAACACGGAGATTTCTTCAATAAACGGTCGATTAACTACAACAAAAAGAGTCAAAGTATTACGAGCGATGACCTTTTTTAAAAATTATCAATAAATTATTCAACATATGTATTGGCTAAACGAAAATAGTAGAGCATTCTTGGCAAAGGGGTATCTCATGAACGGTATGACTGCCGAAGATCGTATTCGTCAGATTGCTGAAGTTGCAGAAAAACATCTTGGAAAACCAGGTTTTGCTGATAAGTTCTATGACTACATGTCTCGCGGCTTTTATTCCCTCGCAAGCCCCATATGGTCAAACTATGGCATGGAGCGAGGACTTCCGATCAGTTGTTTTGGAAGTTATGTTGATGATGATATGTCTCGTATTCTCTATACACATGGCGAAGTAGGGATGATGACAAAAAATGGAGGTGGTACATCAGTATATTTGGGCGCGCTTCGTCCTCGCGGTGCATTAATCAAAGACAATGGGTACTCATCAGGATCAGTGCACTTTTTGGAGCTTTTTGATAACCTCATCAACATTGTTAGTCAGGGCACTGTGCGTCGAGGACACTGTGCACCATATCTTCCAGTCGAGCACGGTGATATAGAAGAATTTTTAAATATTGGAAAAGAAGGACACCCTATCCAAGAATCAACCTATGCGGTGACGGTTGGGGATGCATGGCTCAAGGCAATGGTGGACGGTGATCAAGACAAACGCAAGATTTGGGCCAAAGTTATTCAGCGACGAACAGAAATGGGATATCCATACATCTTTTTTACCGACACCGTGAACAACAACACAGTGGATGTGTACAAAGACAAAGGGATGAAGATTTATAATAGTAACCTCTGTTCTGAAATCGCTCTCCCAACGTCAGATGAACTATCTTTTGTGTGCTGTCTTTCTTCTATTAATATTCGTCACTACAATGAATGGAAGGATACTGATGCAGTAGAGGTTTTAACAATGTTTCTCGACACGGTCATTACTGAATTCACGGAACGATTAGAAAGTTTTAGAGATAGTACTGACACACACAAGCAGTCTGCATTTTATTTTATGCAGCGTGCACATAAGTTTGCCAAGGAACACAGAGCGCTTGGACTCGGTGTTCTCGGATGGCATACTTTTCTTCAGGAAAGTAACATCTCATTTGATAGTCTTGAAGCAATGCAACTGAACAAGGATATCTTTAAGCTCATCAAAGAAAAGGCATACAAGGCATCTGAGCAAATGGCAAAGGATTTTGGGGAACCCGAAGTACTCAAGGGGTATGGTCGACGCAACACGACTTTGCTTGCTATTGCACCCACTACCTCATCTGCATTTATCCTCGGACAAGTCTCTCAAGGTATCGAACCACAAATGTCCAATGCATTTGTCAAAGACGTCGACAAGATGAAGGTGACGATCAAGAACCCAACACTTGAGGCATTGCTTATAGAAAAGGGTATGAACAATACAGAAACATGGGCAAGTATCCGTGATAACGATGGTTCAGTGCAGCACCTCGACTTTCTCACTGATCATGAAAAAAAGGTGTTCAGAACCTTTAGTGAAATAGATCAAAAGATTATTATTGAACAAGCAGCAGACCGACAAATATATATTGATCAATCACAATCCCTCAACATCATGATTGACCCATCAGTGTCTGCAAAGGACCTTAACTCACTCTATCTTTATGCATGGGAAAAGGGGGTGAAAACACTCTATTACCAGCACTCCATGAACGCCGCCCAGCAGTTCGGCCGCAAGAAACTTCAAGAACAGGAATCAAAGAAAACGAAGGCCGCAGTGACGGTGGTAGGGGAAGTGTGTGTGAATTGTGAGGGGTAAAAGAAATCTCAATCAATAAATAAAAAAAGCCACAGGTATTCTGTGGCTTTTTAAATCATTCAAGTAATGTACCTCTTAGCGCTTCGGCTATAATATCCAATTCTTTTCTAGATACAGGATAATAAATATAAGCTCCTTTTTTTGAGAAACTTATTCGTGGGCTTGATATTGTTTCAATTGTTACAGTTTCGCACGCACCTGCGGTAACAAATCTTCCAATATGAATACCTATATCTTTTAAAGCTGTCTCTATTACCTCTTCAGGCTCATCGCTGCGACCAACTCCTGCGCCATACCAAGGTTTCATCTCACCATCTTCTTCGCTTGATAAGTTAAAAGAAAGTTGGTCAAAAAGAGTGTTGGTATCACTTTTATGGATACACTTTTCAATAAGAACGTTTGATTTCTTCATAAAGATTTTTTTTAAATATTACATCATTTGCTATATTTGTCAATATATGCTAATAATAGCTTGTTGTACCGAATGATCGCGCCCGCAAGGGTGAGGAAAGTCCGAACACACAATGGTTCACTCCATACAGGTAGCGGGTAATACCCGTCGAGCGCAAGCTTAGGACTGCGAACAGTGACGAATCCCTTTAGTGGGAGTGAAACGGCTAAATGTCTATCCGTGTGCAAGGCCGTGTCTCTCGTAAGAGAGAAGTGCTGCTTGAGGTGTATGGCAACATGCATCCTAGATAAATGATCATCAAACAGAATTCGGCTTACGAGTACAACATCATGACAAAGCACTCCTCCTGGAGTGCTTTGTCACATATAGCTACAAGCGAGCTGTGCACAACACTTTGCTCGGTCCTCAGGTCAGTTCACCAGACACTCACAAAGTGTTGTGCACAGTGAGCGATGCATTGACTTTTTGATTTTATTTTGATACTATAGATGAGTGAGTTGATATTTCCACAAGTTTTTAACACACAAATGCCCGAACAAAACCCCGCAAGGGGTTTTGTTCTTTGTAGTATTGTCGTTATTGTATGTTGCGAGTTTTAAATAAACAGTTATACTTATGGAGTTCGTGATTTGCCATCGGCGGCTGCGCTCACATGGGCATTTGTGGTGGAGTTAGCACCCGCCGTTGCCAGATCAGGAGAAAACAAGGTAAACGCAAAAAAGAATCTACTTCGGTAGATTCTTTTTTGTTACAAAAAACTAGAGTACTGTGTATTTTTAATTAAATTGAAAATAAGTATGAAATACTTTTTATAGCACTCAATAAAATAAATAAAAACAAGAAAAAACTTTTTTATAAAAAATATTTTTAATTTATTTTTATAAAAAAAATAAAAAATAAAAAAGTTATCCACACTTTATATAAAAAAAATATTGCATGTGCGTGTTGTGTGCGAGATAATAAATGTACATGTGGTGATAACGCGTTCAATCACAATACAGTGGTCGATCATCACAGATAATTATTAGAAACAAAAATATTTTTATGGCAGCAAAAAAGAAAGCAGCAAAAAAGGCTACAAAAAAGGTAGCAAAGAAAGCTACAAAGAAAGTAGCAAAAAAGAAGGCTTCAAAGAAGAAGCGATAATCGTTTAAATCTCTTTCCACTTAACAAAAACTCCCACTCGGGAGTTTTTGTTTTTTTATACAGATGACCAAAACGGTCTTTTAAAATAGGGTGTTTTATGCTATTCTAGGGGTCTTATGTCTATACCATTCCTACAGTCTTTTTTCGATAAGGGCGCAATAAGTAGTTACCAAAAACGAGTAGCAGCTATTAATGCACTCGAAGAAAGTATGTCCAAACTCGCTGATTCAGAATTTCCTACCGAAACTGAAAAACTCAAACAACGCTTTCAGAACGGTGAATCACTCGATGCCTTACTTCCAGAAGCATTCGCCCTTACTCGCGAAGCATCAAAACGTACACTCGGTAAGCGTCACTATGATGTGCAACTCCTTGGGGGTATGGTGCTTCACGACGGTAAAATTGCAGAGATGCGGACCGGTGAAGGAAAGACATTAGTTGCAACTTTGCCTGTGTATCTCAATGCTATCGCTGGTGAAGGTGTGCACGTTGTTACGGTGAATGACTACTTGGCACGTCGTGACGCTACGTGGATGGGAGAAATTTATAATTTCCTGGGACTTTCTATTGGTATTGTTAATGATCAAAACACTTCTTTTATTTATGATCCAACTCATGAAGAGTTTGATCAAGAACGCGATGAAAAAGGTGCATTCAAGGTTGTAAAACAATTTCTTCGACCAGTATCCCGCAAAGATGCATACGCTGCAGATATCACCTACGGTACCAATAGTCAATTTGGCTTTGATTACTTGCGCGATAACCTTGTCAACGATAAAGATCAAATCGTACAGCGTGGACATCCATATGCTGTAGTCGATGAAGTCGACTCTATTTTGATAGATGAATCAAGAACACCACTGATCATATCAAGTGCTGTTGCTGACTCTGAATCTTTGTACAAAACTGTCAAAAATATTGCTTCACAACTTGAAGTTGAAGTAGATTACACGATGGATGAAAAGCAAAAAGCCATCCAGCTCACCGATGATGGTATTACAAAAGCAGAAAAGCTTTTGGGAATTACTGATTTATATACAGAAAAGAGTATCAAGTACGTACACTATCTCGAAACCGCAATTCGCGCTCGAGCACTATTTCAAAAAGACAAAGATTATGTCGTGAAAGATAATGAAGTGATCATTGTGGACCCTTTTACCGGACGTATGCAACCAGGACGTCGATGGAGTGAAGGACTGCATCAGGCTATTGAGGCAAAAGAAAACGTAAAGATTGAACAAGAAACTCGTTCAGTTGCATCTATTACCTATCAAAACTATTTTAAATTCTATGAAAAACTTGCAGGAATGACTGGTACTGCCAAGACTTCCGAAGAAGAATTTATGAAAGTATATAGTTTGAGTGTTGTAACTATTCCTCCGAACAAGCCAAGTAAACGAATTGATCATGGAGACCTCATCTTCCTGACAGAAGAAGGGAAGTTTCAAGCGATTGCTCGAAAAGTTAAAGAACTCAACGATAAAGGTCAGCCAGTGCTTATTGGGACTGTTTCGGTAGAAAAGAATGAGCTTCTGTCGGCATATCTCAAACGTGAAGGTATTCCTCATCAAGTATTGAATGCAAAAAACCATGAATCAGAAGGTTCAGTAACTGCACAAGCGGGACAAAAAGGATCTGCTGTTATCGCAACGAACATGGCTGGCCGTGGTGTCGACATCATCCTCGGAGGGAACCCTTCGACTGCAGAGGAACAAGAAGAGGTTAAGAATATTGGAGGACTGTATGTTATTGGTACAGAACGACATGAGGCACGTCGTATCGATAACCAGCTCCGTGGACGATCTGGTCGACAAGGTGATCCTGGAGAAACACAGTTTTATGTCTCTCTTGATGATGATCTTATGCGTATCTTCGGATCAGAGCGTATCAAAGGAATGATGAGTAAACTTGGTATGGCAGCCGACCAACCTATTGCTAATGGTATTGTTTCTCGAGCACTCGAAAGTGCACAAAAGAAGATTGAAGGCTTTAACTTTGATGCACGAAAATACACGCTAGAATATGATACGGTACTTGCATATCAACGAGGGATTATTTATGGACGTCGAAGAGCTATGGTGCTTGGGGATAGGGGGCATATTATTTCTACCTTCTACGCATTAGGAGAGGATACCCTAGAAGAAATCGCAAAAGAAAAGATTGAACTTGTCGGTGAAGATAGCTTCTGGGAAAATGTCCGACGTATCATACTCTACACAACCGATAACCTATGGGTAGAGCATATTGATACCATGGAACATATGCGTCAGTCAGTCGGACTGCGGTCATATGGACAAAGAGAACCCTTGGTAGAATACAAAAAAGAGTCAACCAGACTCTTCAAGGAGATGGAAACGCGCTTCAAAGATCAAGTTATATCGATGGTTTCGAGTATTTCCAAAGTATAAGACCTTAAAAGAGGAGATCCTCCAGAAAACCGTTACAGGTATACAAAATAGCACATATTTCTTGCCAAGTTGTCAAAGAGTATGGTCGAAAAAACCCTTATTATATAAGGGTTTTTTCTATTTGACACCACTTATTTTTGTTGTATAACTATTGACAATATGATTGCTATATGCTACTATATTGACAGTCCTTACAGGCTTCGCCTATAAGGGATTTTTTATTCTTGTTCACTACTATGAACAGCAATAAATATTCAACCGACATTGGAGTTCCTCCGGAGCTAAACCGGAACTTATGAAAACTACAACAAAAAATATCATTCAGTCGTTTATTATCGTTCCGCTTCTCGCAACAACTATATCGATGAATACCTTTACGGTAGCCATCAATGCAGCTGTCGCCAAAGCAACAGCCACTGACACACCTTCTGCCGAAGAGATTGCTCTTCAGGAAGATCGTGAATCAAAGGCAGCAAAGATTGATGCGTACTATGCCAAATACGACCTCCCGCTTGCGGGGCACGGTATGCAGATGGTTATGTCCGCTGAAAAGAATAATCTTGACTGGAGACTTCTCCCTGCTATCGCAATGCGCGAAAGTACAGGATGTAAGTTTATCATCCAAAGTAACAAGAACTGTTTCGGATTCGGGACTGCAAAGTATGAAAGCTTTGACCAAGGTATCGAGATAGTCGGTGACCACCTCGGTGGTGCTATGCCGACAACGGCAAAGTATTATGCCAACAAAGATATTAAGGGTAAGTTGAAAGCATACAACTCTGTTATCCCGGCCTATACTACTGAAATTTTCAGTATTATGACCAAGATTGAAAAAACTGAAGCATAATTTAGCACTAACCCAAAACCCCCACAGTACTGTGGGGGTTTTGGTATATAAACTAAAAGCGACCCTATTGGGCCGCTTCAAAAGAAGGAAGATTTAATAGCTCATTGCTTGATATTAATAAGTATTTTCCTGTTTTAATAAATTCTTTACTGAAAGATTTTATTAAAATCGTCGCTTCTTTTCGCTGTGGTCTTATTGATTTGAAGCTAAGATATAAAATATTACATTTCCACCAAGCATCAATAGAGTCTCTTTCAACATCCTTTTCGTGTTCTATTTGGTTTATTCTGAGTATCGTAATCTTTTTTTCAGATGCAATCTCAGGGGATCTTACTTCTTGCATTATGGTAAGGTTTAGTTTGAAAAAGTTTACCATGGACAATTAATATGTCAACTCAACACCTTTGCTTTATCTACAATGATAGATTTTCGGTCATTTTTCTCTGAAACACTACATTGAATAGCGACTACTGAACCCTCCATAATCATGCTACCAAACTCCTTATATGCCTCAGGGAATATGACCGCTTCAGCTGTGCCGGATTTGTCACGGAGTGTTACAAATGCCATACGAGTATTACTTTTGGTCATGAGCGGTTTGATGGTCTCAACCATGCAGACGAGGATTTTCTCTTTTGCCTTCTTTTCCTCCATCAGGGAATGTATTGTATTTCCTGATTTTTCTATGCGTTCTATAAACCGATCAAGTGGATGTCCAGAAATATACAGTCCCAGTAGTTCTTTCTCCCATAGCAGCTTTTGTTCCATGGTAGCGGGGTCAGCGGGAATGAGTACAAGGGTACTTTTTGGTTCTTCTGCCATCCCAAAGAATAAAGAAACTTGCGCACTATCACCGACAGCTATTCCTTTGTGAAAGGCGAGAAGCGCTTCAGTGTTTGCAAAGAGCGCACCTCGTTCACCAAAGGCATCCATTGCTCCGCACATAACTAATGCCTCCAAGGATTTCTTGTTGAGGTTTCGATGCTGGACTCGTTCCAGAAAATCTGCGATAGAACGATACTTTCCATTTTTTCTACGTTCTTCAATAATGGCTTTACCAATCTCATCTCCAAAGTTTTTGATATTACCAAGCCCAAAACGAATATTCATGGTTGTTTTTCCTTCGTCATCAACAACAACCGTAAAGTCAGAGAATGACTCGTTGACATCAGGGGGTAGAATAAAGAATCCCATGCGGCGTGCCTCGGCAATATACTCACTACATGTTTCGATATCTCCGCTTTCTGCTGTCATACACGCTGTCAGATACTCTGCAGTGTAGTTTGCCTTGAGATATGCTGTCTTGTATGCAACCATCCCATAACTTGCGGCATGAGCCTTGTTAAACCCGTACGCAGCAAATGGTTCAATAAGTGCCCAGAGCTCATCTATCTTTTTCTTCTCAAGCCCGCCATGTTCTTTACATCCTTTATAAAACTTTTCTTTTTGTAGTGCCATTTCTGCGGGAATTTTCTTGCCCATGGCTTTTCGGAACTTATCAGCTTCGCCCCAGTCGTATCCGGCAAGTCGGATGGCAGTGATCAAAACATCATCTTGATATACGAGTAGTCCATATGACGCTTCCAGATCATCTTTGAGTCGAGCATCGGGATATTTAACAAGTTTTGGATTTTGTTTGCGTTTAATATACTCAGGAATCACTTCCATTGGTCCGGGACGATATAGTGCAACCATTGCCATAAGGTCGTCAACTGTTGTGGGTTGCAGGTCTTTAACATACGCTGTCATACCTGAACCTGCCATTTGGAATACACCCATAGTTTCACCACGAGAAAGCATGTTGAAAACATTAGCATCATCCAAGGGGATATTGTCGATGTCGATATCAATACCTCGAATCTTTTTTACTCTGTCGATAGTACCGGATATAAATTGAAGGTTGCGGATACCCAACATATCAAACTTTGGAAGGTTCACGACACCGTCACGTCCACCGGTGAACATGTCGTATTGGGTGATAATTTTATTTTCGCCTTTTGTATCGTACTGTATCGGTGTGTATTCAGTAATATCTGGAGTAGGGGAAACAATCACGCCCGCAGCATGGACTGAAATATGGCGCACATTTCCTTCAAGTTTTTTGGCTAGGTTGATGATCTCTGTTGTTGCTCGATCATTTTCATACTGTTCTTTGAGTTCAGGAACAATAGAAAGTGCATGTTCGATAGTCATAGGAAATCCTTGACTCCCCATCGGGATCATTTTTGAGATTTTGTCCCCAACGCCATATGGATATCCGAGTGCTCGGGCAACATCTCGCACACTACCTCGTGCAGCCATCGTTCCAAAGGTACAGATCTGTGCGACTGCATGCATGCCGTACTTTTCTTTGACATATGATATTAGGTCATCGCGTCGATCGTCTGCAATGTCGAGGTCAATATCAGGAATACCTGGCCGAAGAGGGTTGAGGAATCGTTCAAAGGGGAGTTTATATTTAATAGGGTCGACAGTTGTAATACCGGTCAAGTATGATACGAGTGAGCCCGCAGCAGATCCTCGAGTGTTTGTATAGATACCCATGTGGCGTGCTGCTTTCACTAAATCAGCTTCAACTAAAAAGTAAGAAGAAAATCCTTTATTTCGAATGATATCTAATTCAAATTCTATACGATCTTGTACGACCTGCGAATCAGGATACGACATTTGTTGGATGCCGAGGAGTACAGCCTTACGAAGTTCATCATCATAATTACTTCCTTCAGGGATAGGATATGTAGGGAATTTCCATGGAGATGTTTCGATGTCGATATCGACAGATGCAGCAAGTTTGAGTGTGTTTTCAATTGCTCCAGGAACATCTTTGAATATTTCTGCTGCTTCCTCTGGGCTGATGAATGAATAGTTACCCGCTTTCATTGAGATTTTACTAGAACCCACCTCGGTACCGGTATTAATAGCAACGAGTGTA
Source organism: uncultured Candidatus Saccharibacteria bacterium (assembly GCA_964473175.1). Taxonomy (GTDB): domain Bacteria; phylum Patescibacteriota; class Minisyncoccia; order Phycocordibacterales; family UBA9973; genus UBA4124. The sequence continues at coordinate 11,520 of CAYYNN010000003.1, forward strand.
TCGTGGGCTTCTGCGTCGTCGACATTGAGGTAATGTGAATCCCATGTTCCAACCATGGGCAGATCCATTGTCTGTGCAATGGATATGATTGTAGGAATCAGTGGAATATACCATGTAACTTCTTTGTGGTTCATGACTTCGACATACACCTGTTCTTTGCCAAACGTATCGATATAGAACTGCAACAACTTTTTTGCTTCTTCAATATTGCCATCCCGTAGGTACTTGATAAATCGACTTCCAGGACATCCGGACAAGCAAATAATACCTTCGCTATGTAATTGCATAAGTTCAGTATCGATTCTCGGTTTGTAGTAATACCCTTCGATGTTTGCCTTGGAGACAAGTTTCATCAAGTTTTTGTAGCCAGCATTGTTTTTTGCCAGAAGTGTGAGGTGGTAACGTTTGCTATCAATACCAGACTCTTTATCAAAACGAGTGCGCTCAGCAACATATGCCTCTACACCAATAATGGGTTTAATATCATGTTTTTTGCATTCATTGTAGAACTCGATTGCACCATACATGGATCCGTGATCGGTCAGTGCGAGTGCTGGCATGCCGAACTCTTTGGCACGCTTGACAAGCTCTGGTATTTTGGAAAGGCCATCGAGGAGGGAATAGTGACTATGTGTATGGAGGTGGACGTATGACATGTGCGGCTATTATAGCAGTCAGCTCGGGTCTCTGTTATATTGACAATATGGTCAAAAGCTCCAAAAAATGGATCATCGGTATCGACGAAGTCGGCAGAGGTCCAATAGCAGGACCGGTCTATGTCTGCGGGGTTGCTATTAAGATACATGACTACAAGAAAGCACGATGGATAGGACTCACTGACTCCAAGAAACTTACTCAAAAGGCGAGAGAGAAATGGTATACGCATGCGGCAGAGCTTGAGCAAAAGGGTGTTGTGCGTATTGGTGTTGCATCACAAACTGCAAGTCGTATAGACAAAAGCGGAATTTCGAAATGTATCAAGGATTGCATCGGAGAAATACTGGAAACTCTCGATATCGATCCCAAAGATGTGTCGGTGGTATTGGACGGGGGACTAAAGGCACCAAGTGAGTATCTCTATCAAGAAACAATCATCAAGGGAGACCTGAAAGAAAAGATCATTTCACTCGCGTCTGTTGTTGCAAAGGTGAGCCGAGATGCCTATATGGTCAAAATAGCGGCAAAATACCCGGGCTATAAATGGGAGAAAAATAAAGGATATGGTACCACAGAGCACTACACATTGCTTAAAAAGCTAGGTTTTACAAGGCTGCATAGGAAAACCTTCCTAAAGAGGATACTTGACAATTAGTATTATATATGCTATCATATATACAAAGAAACTAAATCAATCACTCTTTAAAAAATAGAAAAATGAAAAAGAAAATAATCTTTTTAGGTTTATGTATGACAATCTTTACGATCACATTTGCTCAGATAAAAGACAGAGCATTTACCGTTCAAACGAACATTACTCTTATTCCAGACTCACTCGTTATCATCTCTAAAAATGACACATCGTATCTCATTGTTACTCATGGGAACGGATTCTTAACAAAAAATCCCAACTTGTTCAGGAAGATTATGAACCATATGAATGCCGATACGTCTGTATTTGATGGCATTGATAATATTGTAACCATAGAAGGAACTTCAATGGGCGCATTATCAAAGTTTTACCGGAAACAGTTCAAAGGATCAGTGAATAAAGAAAGAGCTAATGAATTGAATGGCTATTTATATCGCATAACAGGGTATAAATTGGACTATCAATTAGCGGGAGCTGTTCCTGTGGTTGAGACTACTCCACAAATTGAAACAGCGATAAAAACTGAACCACCTACAGAAACTAAACCAGCATCTACGCCGGAACCAGTAAAAGTTAGTGCGCCAGCACGTCCAACTATTCAGCAATTGAGGGAGCGTGAAGCATACAGAAAAGCTCATCCGCGAGGATAAAAAGCTAACCAAAAAAACACCGAGTCCCGCATATACTATGCGGGACTTTTTATTTTCTTATTTTATAAATAATAATACAACCAAACCAATAGCAATACGATACCACCCAAACCAACTGAGTGGTTTTTTTGTTAGAAGGTTAATAAAGAATTTAATCGTAAAGAGTGCAGTGACAAATGCAACGATAGTACCAAATGCGATAAGTGTCCATTGTCCGCCACTGATACCGGTGACATGACGTATCTCAACAACGCTCGCACCAAGGATGGTCGGAATGGCGAGTAAGAATGAAAATGTCACAATCGTTGCGCGAGGAATACGAAGTAATGTCCCACCGATCAATGTTGCTCCTGCGCGCGAAATGCCAGGGATGAACGCAAATATTTGCATGAGCCCGATCCAAAATGCCTGCTTGTAGGTGACATCTGTCGGAGCGGTTGGTTCGTCTACGGGTTTGATCAAGAGTAGTCCAATACCTCCTATGATGAGTGCGACGCCAATGATGGCAGTACTACCCAGTAATGATTTGATAACAGGATAGAGCAAAAGACCTGCAATACCTGTGGGAATAAATCCAACAATGACTTTGCCAAAGAGTGACTTGTTTTTAAATACGAGTTTCCAGAAATAAAATACGGCTGCAAGGATGGCGCCACTTTGAATACAAATAGAAAGGGCTTCCAAGAACTGATCTGTAGGCATACCTAGGATATGTCCAGTTATCAGTAGGTGTGCGGTTGAAGAAACAGGGATGAACTCAGTGAGGCCTTCGATAATACCAAGAATAAATGTATGAATAATCATGTGTTCAGTATAGTATATGCGCCAACTATTGCCGCTGTTTCAGTTCTCAGGATAGTTGGAGCAAGTTTTCTAAAGGTCACTGCGTGCTGTTTGAATACTGCTTCGTCTTCCTCACTCCAGCCACCCTCGGGTCCAATATAGAAGACGAGAGTGTCTGATTTTATATAGTCTGATTCATTTTCTCGAGGGTCAAATACAATAGAAGGAAAGGGGAATTGCTCTAAGCATTGAGAAAGTGTTAACGGTTCATGGATAGCAACGAGGCTATTTCTTCCTGACTGTTCGACTGCTTCTCTACTAATATCTTGGAGTCTCTCTATGCGTATGGATTGCTTTACGGTTCTCGTTGAAAGGAGTGGGACTATTTCGGATATACCTAATTCAGTAAGTTTTTGTACGACAAGTTCAAAGAGGTCCCGTTTAATAATACTCACTATAGCAATGGTTCGTACAGGTGAAGCTTTTTGTGCCGGGAGTAGTGCTTCTACGGAAACAACGATACTCTTTTTGGTAATCTCTTTTATATGGAGGACTGTGTCATCTGTTCCTTCAGAAAAAACGATGAACGATTCTCCTACAGCATAACGCAACACAGTGGAGAGTTGATGTACTAATTTGTTATCAGATATCTCAAAAATCTCTGAACGAGGGGGATTTGGGAGGAAAAATCTATGGAGTTTTTTCATAGGCCTAGTATATACGTTTCCTGGTATACTGTCTGCAGTATATGGATATCCAATCATTTTCAGGAGTACTTCTCTATATTGTTGCATTTCTGATTGTTTTCGCAGAATCAGGTGTTTTTTTCCTCTTCTTTTTACCAGGAGACAGTCTTTTATTTGCATTAGGACTTCTCGCCAACAAAGGTTCAGTGAGTCTGTGGCACATGATACCGCTACTGATAGTTGCTGCAATACTAGGGAACATATTGGGATACTTCCTTGGTACTATTACACGAGGTGGATTAGAAAAAGGGAAATATATTCCAAAGGTTAGAACAGAACATTTGAAAAAAGCAGAGATTTTTTATACACGATATGGAGTATTTGCAGTGTTGTTTGCGCGGTTTGTCCCCGTCATTCGAACAGTGGTACCGTTTTTTGCAGGGGTGGTTAGTATGAATCGAAAAACGTATACCGCATGGAGTATTATCGGAGGCATAGTGTGGATTACCATTGTGACGCTTGTTGGGTATTTCTTTGGTAAGGGATTTGCATTACAAAATGTAGCATTCCTGGGTGTAGGCGCAGTTGTTGCTGCAGTTGTTGCTACGCCGGTATTTCTCGTAGTAATTAAACGTTTTGTTAAATAATTAATCAAAGATATGGAGGAGGTACGTATCAATATCTCGTTGCTCTAATGCATACATATAAGTATTTTCTTCGTGGAGTGTTGCCGCCAAGGCTTTCCCTACAAATCTCCAGTGCCACGGTTCATAGACGTAGTAGTTGTTATTTTTTGGGTAGGATAGGATAAAGCCATATTCGTATGCATGTGCACTCAACCATTTGAACTCAGGTGTCGTATCAAACGCAGTAGTGAGGCTACCTGTTTTTGCAGTAGTGAGATCGGCGGTAGTACCGAGCTGATGTTCTGAATATCCTTGTTCTGCTGAGAATTTATTTGCTGCTGTTGTTCCATACGTTACTTTGTAGGCTGCTTTGAGTGTTGTTTGTGTACCGTACGATCGATATGCACTTGCTATACGGAGATTTAATCCTTCTGCGTTTGAATCATCAAGCATTGCTTTCATATCTGACCATGCACTTCCATGGAATTGGAGTTTGCGATCTGTTCCACGAGCATACTCGGCTGGAATATCGATAAGAGAACTTGGAACATAATGTTCATTCAAGAAATATACCTTTGAATACTTTTTCAGAAGTTCAGGATCTAATGTCGTCAGTTTGGTTAATGTATCAACCGTATCACTAAGGGTATTCGTTTGAGCTGCTAGTGCTCCGGCACGTTCTTGGCTAGTCGTTAGCACTGTCGTCAATCGATCACGTTCATATTGTGAAAGAGATAAGTTACCTTGAAGTTCTTGTATCGACGACTGCAGATTTGCAATGGTTACTTGTTTAGCATTCAGTGTAGTTACTATTTTGTGGTATCGGTACGCTCCATAAGCAGATAAGATTAATAAAAGGAAGCTTATAGTAGAAATGATACCGATACGCATTTTATAAGTACGGAGAAGCATGTAGGGATTGTACCACGGCCCTCTGGTGCTATCAGAGAGTAGTTTGTTCAATTGCTGAAAAAATATAAAACAAATACAAAACACCTCCTTTCGGGGGTGTTGCTGTAGAAGGTCGTTCCTAAAAACTTGCATAGAGGGTTAGTACTCAGATCATAGAAACCGTTACTACATTGCTGCAGAAACAATGAATACTCCATGAGCCTTCCAAACAAGCGAGAAATAAAGGTAAAACCTTATATATACTGTACTCCGATTTAGTCACAATAGATACTATCGGTATCTATAAGTATGTGTCATAAGCGATGTAAGAACAGTAATCTTTTCGGTTAAGCTGAAGGATCGTGTTTTGGTGGGTGCCATTTATGGAGTGGCTTGAAATCTCCTCCAAAGATGCCAGCATCAAGGGTTGCTGTGAGTACTGCGCGCATACATTGATAGTCTGCATTGAAGTCATGTGTCCCTGCCATCCAAGAAACACTCTCTGTACTGATCTCCACACCTTCTTCATCTAGCGATTGAAGAATTTCCTTTGCGGTGCGCCATGCTATTTCCATGATTTCACTTTCTTGGAGTTTCATTTTTGAAATATCACCTTCAAACACCGTAATGAAATCTCGAACCCAAATACGAGAACCGGTCTTCTTGCTTGTACGCCAAGGGATCAGTTGGTATGGATTTATCTTGAGTCCGACTTCTTCTTCGAGTTCTTTGAGTGCTCCCATTTTGAATGATTCTCCCTCAACAATGTGTCCACCAAAATGTGTTGACCATGCACCAGGAAAATTTTCTTTATCCATGGGGCGGCGATGACAGAGTATGTCTCCCTCTGTGTTTAATATAAAAATATTGGTAGTTCGACACCATAGCTTGTCTTGATACAGCTTAGCGCGCGAAACATGCTCTCCTGTTGGTTCTCCTGTGTCCGGATCTACTATTTGTAATAATTCATGTTGTGCCATAGGGTCGAGAGTATAGCACATCATTTTTTCTTGAGTATTTTCCAGACAAACATACAGACAGATCACAGATGTGAAAACATATAAAGAGATGTATACTGTACATCTATGAAAAAAATAGCAATCGCAGTCAGTATTGTTCTCGTGGCGCTTGTGGGGTGGTTTATTTTAAAACCACACACTTCAGAGGTTGTTCCTGTTGAGACTACGACACCTAGTGAGGTAGTTATTCCGGTACAAGAAAGCACCCCGTTGGCTTCAGAAGGTTCGAGTTCTACAGGTACAGCAACATACTACACAGCGGCTCAGGTACGTGGACATGCAAATACAGATAGCTGTTGGTCAATCGTTAACGGTAAGGTATACGATCTGACACCATGGATTCAGCAACATCCTGGAGGGCAAAATGCTATTACACAACTCTGTGGGATAGATGGCTCAAAAAATTTTAATGGGCAGCATGGTGGACAATCACGACCAGAGCAGGAGCTCGCCGGTTTCTTGGTTGGAATACTGAAATAATACTCTATGACATATAACCTTCATCCAATTTTTGTCCATTTTCCTATTGCACTCCTTGTTCTTTATTCCATTATTAAAGTGGTGCCACTCCGTAGATGGTTTCCAGCGGTGTCTTGGAAGGATATTGAGCGGATACTGCTCGTTATCGGTATTACAGGGGGATTTGCAGCACTTTCATCTGGTGAGACAGCGGAACATCTCACTCGTCCAAATCACGGTCTCGTTGATGCACATTCATTGTTTGCAACCGCAGCGGTATGGATGTATTCGGCATTACTAGTGGGGGAACTATTGTCGATACTAACGCCGCGGATTGTCACAACATTAACATCCTCAAAAATAATAAAAATAGTGGTATTTTTTAGAGACCTGCTTACACACTCTATTCTCTCGACTGTGCTAGCTATTTTAGGACTCATTGCTATCTCAGTTACAGGAGTATTGGGAGGAGTTATGGTGTACGGAACAAGTGCTGACCCTATTGCGCCAATAGTTTTGAAAATACTTGGTATTTCGCTATAAGATTTTTTGTTGTAGATGACCTTTGTTCAAATAAGGTTGATTACTATATACTAGCTCTATGCAAAACAATAATAAAATATTTATGACAATCGGCATGCTTATCCTTGGAATAGGCATTGGCTGGTTTGTGTGGGGTACCACAAAGCCAGAGCAACAATTACAGACTAACAATGGCCACATGATGCCAGACGGTACGATGATGGGCGGCAGCGACTCAGCTATGAGCGCTATGATGGATGATATGAACGCTGCGCTTCGAGGCAAGACTGGAGATACGTTTGACAAAGAATTTCTCGCAGAAATGATTGTTCATCACCAAGGCGCAATTGATATGGCACAGCTTGCACTCACCAATGCAAAACATCAAGAGATCAAAGACCTTGCAAACACTATTATAAAAGCTCAGACGTCTGAGATTGCACAGATGAAAATGTGGCAGAAAAATTGGTATAGCCAATAAGGTAAAATAAAAAACACCTGAAAAGGTGTTTTTTATTTTGGTTATTTGTAGGATGTGGATCAAGAAAATCTACTAGCAGCTATGGCGGGTGCCCCCCAGTCGACACGTTCAGAACTCATAAAAGAAAAAATCCACTGAGGTAGTAGATTTTTTCTACCACTAAGTGGATTATTGGTTCATCCAGTAGGAAAATTTCCCCCACCAGGTTAACTCTGAACGATGATTTTTCCAAAGAAAATCCATTAGGCCCAGAATCGAATTAATTGTTGCTTTAATTGCTACTTTTTCACCGTTTGACAATGTGAGGCTATGTAGATTACCTTCTTTTGTCCAAACAGCTTTTGATGTGTAATTCGCAAATATATTCATTTTTTTTGTTTATTTAATTGTTATAAATTATTAGGTTGTCTCTGGTCCCAAACAGGGAACACAGAAAACCCAACAAAATCAACAGTAAATAACCAAATATCTTAAAGAACTACTATAGTTATATAATAACATGAAATACTATAAAAGTCAAGTAATAGCTCGACATGGTGCGAGATATTGGAACCTTCTGGAAGACGAATAAGGAGCTCATTTGGCTACCGAATATTAAGCAGGGGTTCTTTGGGATTAAGCAGCCTACCGCTAAAGAAATGGCGAATTATCGCTAATCTCTAGGGTACAAAGTTAGCAGCCTTATCGATAGCCTCCTCTTTTGCTGGTTGTACCTGTTCATGCCAGCATGCCTTGATATCCCATCTGATCGGCCATTCAAATATACAATTGCTAGCGAAGAAATAGATAAAGGCTCCTATAAACACCACAACGAAAACAATGGCCGTGAGAACCCATTGGAATTTCTCCTGCTCAGACATTTTGCGGTCCTTATACTTTCTTGGTTTATAGTATTTATATCTACCCATATTGGGCAATATATTACCACTTTATTGACTTGTAATGCTATTCGATCAATGATCGTCGGTGTATGAAAAATGAAACAGAAACATTCCCCAGACACACCTGCCAGTTTTGCGGCTGTGATCGTAAATTGGTCCAAACCCTGATTGATGACGAGTTTATCTGGGATGAAAAATCTCAAACATACGTACCTAATGGATTTACAGATACTTTTGAGCATACCGGTTATGCATACTGTCCCGAATGCAAAGAACAATGGACCGGAGCGTAACTTTTAATTTGAGATCCTCATATTAAAGGTTAAGGATCCAAACTTTAATATGACTATGTAAGCAAAACTGCACCCGATCGTCTATAAAAGTGGTTATCCACATTGAATGGGAACTAATTGAAATAATTGTCAATCTAGGTTATACTATATTTAGTCTCATCTACCATGCGTAGAAGGAGCATCAGAAACCGTCCCGCAAGGGGCGGTTTCAGCTTTTAGGGGTATTCTTTCTGTAGTTATCCCTCTCTCTTTTAAATGATTCAATGCGGTGAGTGCTTGTCACATGATAGGCACTCAATAAGACAAATTTAGTACTTCGCTTTGATAGCACTACCGCAAACTGTCCTTCCTCGTACCAAATTACAAAGTTTTTAGAAGACTTTCTCTTACTTTCCCAATATGAAATATTCGGATGTGTTTCGTGGTTTTTAATGACCCAAGCGATCCAAGAAATACGCTCGCACCGTCTCATGTCTGGCGTTCTTTCAGACTCTTTTTCTCCCTCAGATATGATATGCCAGAAAGTAAAATGTTTTCCTTTTGTGGGCTCGAAATATCTAGTTTTAATCGGTAGGCCGAGAAAAGTTAGACTGCCATTTACAATGGTATCCTGGAATATCTTAAAAAGAGCATCCTCGTATGGTTGCCAATCTCCAGGAAATTCAAAGATTTCTGGTGGCTGCTGATTATCTATTGCTTCGGTCGCCATACAAGAACGTTAAATTTATCCTCATCCTTTGCAGAAGACGTAAGCATTTCAGTCTCTCCGATACTGCTCTTTATGACTTCTATTACTTTCTTTTTACCCTCATTTGAGCTTAATGCTCGGTGGGTATAAGAAAGTGCACCAATAAGAATATCTACTAATTGCATGAGCTCGACTTCATGGGACCTAATCTGTTGTGCCTTCGAGACAGCAAACACATCCTCAACACTCGCAATGTTGAGTATTCGCTGTAATTCCTGAACTTTTACGTTGCTCTTGGTATCCTTGATATCGAGATAAAGATTGTATTCTGATGTTTCAGCCTCTCTTCCCACTATCTGGTTAAGCAGAACATAGAACATTTTGTAATACCAAGTGTTGTGGTCCTGTCCAAAAGCTGAGTGGTCCAAAATACTTTTGTCAGGTACTACCACCCCCCTAAAGTGTAGGTTTTCATTGCTGAAGAAATACTTTGCTAGGTCACAGTAATAGTCAGCTTTTGCCGGTGATACTTTTGTCCATTTTGCCTCAAAGTTTTCAGCCAGCTTGTGTTTGATTTTAATATCTCTCAAATCTTGGAATATCTCAGCTGTCTTGTCCTTAGAAACCCATACAGCTCCAAGCACAAAAGTCTTGTTTTTATCATTCAACAAGTGGCAACTTTCATCGCAATAAATATTATAGGTTTTTTTGGCTTCCATGCGGAAAATATTTTACCACATTTAGCCTATTTTATATAGGAGAAAACCTTTATTTTTAGGTGAAAAAATGGTAAAGTGTTGTGTAATATGACTCCGGTTGCAAGTCCAAACAAAATAGAAACCTACATCAAGTGCAAGAAGTGTGGCACCGAGGTTTTTACTATTACAAACGGTGGATTAACTGCATGTAAGTGTGGGGCTATTTCGGTTGATGGGTCAAAGGATCTTGTAAGGGTTCTCGGGAATTCTGAGGACTACGAGGAAATACAAAAATAAATTTATGAACAAAAAAGAAGCATCAGCAAGAATAAAAATAAACAAACTCCTCGAGGAAGCAGGATGGCGTTTTGAGGCGGATAAAAATGGTCCGGCAAATATTCAACTTGAGCCAGGAGTTAAATATTCTGAACTTGGTGATGATTTTGAACATGAGGTTCATGGTTTTATAGACTTTCTGCTTTTAGATAAAGACAATCGACCGCTACTCGTTGTTGAAGCGAAGAAAGAATCCATTGATCCACTTTCTGCAAAAGAACAGGCTAGAAACTATGCTCGAAATGTCGGTGCTCGCTTTGTCATTCTTTCAAACGGAAATATTCATTACTTCTGGGATACAAAGCATGGTAATCCAGATACCATCTCACGATTCCCAACACAAGAATCAATTACTCAGTATGAGAAATACACACCTAATCCTGCTGAGCTTGCGAACACACCAGTCGATGAAAACTATGTCGTGGAGACTCAGATGCCCACCTTTGCAAAAGACCCTGCTTTCCAAGATGAATCTACTCGCTCTGAGTTTTTGAGAACCAATAACCTTAAGCAACTTCGTCCTTATCAGGTCCAGGCTATTAAAGCACTTCAGGAATCAGCAAAAGAAGGTAAACAGAGATTTTTGTTTGAAATGGCAACAGGTACAGGAAAGACTCTTATCTCGGCAGCAGTTATTAAACTATTCTTGAAATCTGGTAACGCACGCAGGGTCCTATTCCTCGTGGATAGAATCGAACTTGAAGATCAGGCTTTTAAGGCGTTTAGAAATTATCTTGGTAAAGACTTTGGTTGTGTGATTTACAAAGACAGTCGTGACTCATGGCAGAAAGCTCAAGTAGTAGTTTCAACAATTCAATCATTCCTCGCTGGTGATAAATATCGCAAAGAGTTTTCACCTACGGATTTCGAGCTGGTTATCTCAGATGAATCACATCGATCAATTGGCGGTAATAGTCGTGCGGTATTTGAATATTTTGTGGGCTATAAACTTGGCCTTACTGCTACTCCTAAAGATTACCTTAAGGGGTTTGATAACGACGGTGCCGACACTCAAAGAGAATTTGAGAGACGACAACTACTAGATACCTATAAAACGTTTGGATGTGAGGCAGGACAGCCAACATTCCGCTATGACCTTATAAAAGGTGTTCAAGATAAATTCCTTATCAATCCTGTAGTGGTAGACGCTCGTACAGAAATTACAACTGAGCTTTTGTCAGACAAAGGCTATGCGGTCCACACCACAACCGATGATGGTGAGTTGATTGATAAGGTTTTTAACGAACGACACTACGAAAGAAAGTTCTTCAATGAAGAGACCAATATTGCCATGAGCAAGGCATTTATCGATAACGGCTTATTCGATCCTGTAGCGAAAGAGCTTGGTGTGAACTTGTTTGGTAAATCTATCGTGTTCTGCGTCTCTCAAAAACATGCGGCAAGAGTTACAAATATCCTCAATAGGCTAGCATTTGAAAAGTGGCCAGACCTGTACAGTGAGTCTAACTTTGCAATGCAAATAACATCTCAAGTGTCCGATGCGCAGCAGATGACGATTAACTTTGCCAACAACATGCTCGGTGGTAAAACAAACAAGCCAGAGGGATACGATTCAAGTAAAACTCGTGTTTGCGTGACTGTAGGAATGATGACAACTGGATATGATTGTCAGGATATTTTGAACATTGCCCTTATGCGACCAGTGTTCAGTCCCTCAGACTTTGTCCAGATCAAGGGTCGTGGTACTCGAAAGCATTTATTTGAATATCAAGATTATTCGACAAATGATAGAACTGCTTTTCCTAAAGACAAATTCAAGTTCTTCGACTTCTTTGCTACATGTGAATATTTTGAAAAAGAGTTCTCATACGATGAAAAGATAAAGCTACCTACTATTAAACAGCTTACCGGTCCCGAGACCTCGATTGATACCAATGCTACTCAAGGTGAGTTTGTAGATGAGAATGGTCAGAAGATATTCAAAGGACCTGTAGATATTGATACAGATGACAAAGTCGTATCAGTAGCTGAGACTCATGTCGGTGACCAAGGTATGCGCATTGATCGTGAAGGTTTCAAGCGTGCCATAGAAGAAGACGTGCTTGGAAACCAGACTCTCAAGAATATGTGGGATAACGGCGACACTGAGGAAGCTGAGGATTACGTAAAGAAAAATATCCTTGATAAACCTAAGCATTTCCTCAATCTTGCTAATATTCGTAAATTGTTTAATGTTGATCGTCGCATCACCGTTAAGGAGTTTTTACAGGTAGCATTTGGACAAAAAACAGGCTTTGAAACAAAAGACGACTTACTAGAATCCGAATGGACCAAGTTTACAGAAGTGAATCCTGTGGACCAAGAACACTTTGATGCAGTTAAGAGTTTTTTCAAAGCTTACATTGTCGACAGTGAAGTGAGAGAGATTATTAAAAAGAATACTCCTGCTCAGTTTAACTTCTGTGCCACCTTCGGCTTTGATGAATATCAGAAACTAAATGGTTTCAAAACGGTCGTACCTCAATACATTAATGATTACGCTTATCAGCTAACCAACCTATAAAACTATGAATGCAGAAACCAAAAGACATATAGATGCAGCCAGGCAGGTCCTCGTAGGCGTGGTCCCTAACCCAACTTCTCAAATAGATCAGATCACCAATGCACTCATCTATAAATTTATGGATGATATGGACCAATCTGCAATCAAGTCTGGTGGCGAAGCATCATTTTTTACAGGTGACCTCGAGAGATATGCTTGGACCAGACTCATGGATACTCGTGTTGGAAACCAAGAGCGAATGAATCTCTATTCAGAGGCATTGGTAAAGTTTTCAGAATCAAAACAACTTCCGGAACTATTTAGAAATATTTTCAAATCAGCATATTTGCCATATCGGTCCCCAGATGTACTCGGGCTATTTCTAAAAGAGATAGATTATTTTAATTACTCACATCCCGAAGAATTGGGAAATGCATATGAGTATTTACTTTCAATCATGTCATCACAAGGTGATGCTGGGCAGTTCCGCACACCGCGTCACATTATCGATTTTATAGTTGAGGCAGTAAATCCAACCAAAGATGACAAGGTCCTAGATCCTGCATGTGGTACTGGAGGCTTCTTGATTAGTGCCTACAAAAATATTCTCAAGCAACACGATGGTAAAGATGATCCAAAGAAAAAGGAAAAGCCTCTTACTCCCGACCAGCGCCGAACTTTAATGCAAAACTTTGAAGGGTATGACATCGATCCTGGAATGGTCCGTATCGCACAGGTAAACATGTACCTACACCAATTCAAGAATCCAAAGATTGTACAGTATGACTCGCTTTCAATGGATGAAAGGTGGAATGATAAATTTGATGTGATATTAGCAAATCCACCATTCATGTCTCCGAAGGGTGGTGTAAGTACTCATAATAAGTTTGGTATTCAATCGACTCGGTCCGAAGTGTTGTTTGTGGACTACATAATGAATCATCTTAGACCAAAAGGTCGCGCCGGCATCATTGTGCCAGAGGGAATAATCTTCCAGTCGGGCGCGGCTTACCAGCAACTTCGGAAAAATCTTGTAAACGATGGTCTGTATGCTGTAGTAAGTTTGCCATCCGGAGTATTTCAACCTTACAGTAGTGTGAAAACTAGTATTTTATTTTTTGATAATGAAATCTCCAAGAAAGCTAGTGATGTTTTGTTTGTAAAAATTAATAATGATGGTTTTGAGCTTGGTGCTCAACGGAGACCATTAAAAACAAGTCATATCCCAGCTGCGATTGAGATATTGCGCCTTTATAAACAACGTGTTCTTGAAGGTGGAAAAATCACATTTCAAAGTGATGATGAGTTTGCGGTGCTAGTTCCGAAGGAAAAGATAGCAAAAGACAATGATTACAATCTTTCAGGTGATCGTTATCGCGCTACGTCTGATTTTACTAGTACTAAATATCCAATGGTTAGGATAGATGAGGTTTGTGAGATATTAAGCGGTGGCGGTTTTCCAGTAGACGAACAAGGCGCTACAAATGGAGATATTCCATTCTTAAAGGTTAGTGACATGAACTTACCTGGTAATGAAATATGGATTAATCATGCAAATAACTTTGTTAATAAGGAAACACTGAAAAAACTTAAGGTTAAAACTGCGCCAAAAGGAACAATAATTTTTCCTAAGATTGGTGCAGCCATCGCTACAAATAAAAAGAGAATTTTATCTCGGGAATCTGCTTATGACAACAATGTTATGGGGTTAATACCTAATGAAAAAATAAATCCATCCTTTCTTTTTTACTTGTTGAAACAACTTAATCTATCTGATTGGGCATCTGCATCAGCTTTACCATCAATAAGAAAATCAGATGTTGAAAAATATTTGATTACTCTTCCGCCACTTGAAGTTCAAAAAGAAATTGTAGAGCAAATTGAGGTTAGACAAAAGGCTATCCAGGGCGCTCGGGAAGTTATCAAAAATCTAGAGAGAGAGAGACGATATTTTGGCCAGTCACTTAAAAAGTTAAATTATCAAATGACAGACATGGCTAATATATTTAATAAAGTAAGTGATCAGATTAATCCGCAACAATATGATTATGAGGTAGTTTATATTGGGCTTGAAAATATTGAATCTAACTCTGGTGTTCTAGTTGGGGATATAAAATCTAATACAAAATCAATTAAAAGCATAAAGGGGGCTTTTAAAAAAGGAGATATCCTTTATGGAAAACTAAGACCGAATTTAAATAAGGTATGGTTTGCTAACTGTGACGGAATTTGCTCAACAGATATTTTAATTCTGCGTCCCACATCAAAAGAAATATCATCAAAAGTTTATTCTCTTATTTTGCAGAGCGATGAATTTAATCGAGAAGTATTGAATGGTATCAAAGGTGCTCAATTGCCCAGAGTAAGTTTTGATTATATATCTAAAATAAAGATCCCCGTTATTCCATATGAAGATCAGAACAAATTTATTTCAGAAATGGAAACAGAAGAAAAAGTAATCGAGTTAAACAAGAAAATTATTGAAATCCTGGAGAATAAGATTTCTGTAACCTTGAGTGAAATATAAATCTATGAAGAAGGCAGCTAAAAATCAGTTAGTAAATTATGACAAGCAACTTGAACAACAACAAGAAAAGTTTTTAATCTTGCTTGGTAATAATGGCCTACCAACTGAGGGTATATTTGTCCCAATCAAAGAAAGAATAGCTGTTTTCTCTAACGCTAACTCTCTGCTCGATAATATAGATAATGGTCAAAGGTCCGAGGCAATATATGTTTCAAAATTCTTCGCAGCTGTTGGTGCCGGTCTATTTGATGCTGCTTTAAATTATATCTGGGACGAAACTATTCTTCATTTAAGAAAACGTGTAGAGGTCTATGATCTTGAATATTTCTATGAAATAGCTGCCTCTCCAGATAAAAGAAAAGACCTAAAAACCATTGACGATATTTCAAAGCTTACAGACGACGAATTGCTTAGAGGTGCTCTCAAAATTGACCTAATTTCAGAAACTGGCTACAGAAATATGGATCTTGTTAGGTACATGCGTAACAACGCTAGCGCGGCACATCCTAATCAGCTAGATATTACAGGGCTGAAACTTACGTCAATGGCTGAAGATTGTTTGAGAGAGGTAATCTCTACACCGATTCCTCCTGCTGCAATCGCAGTTCAAAAACTTCTCGAGAACATTAAGACAACAGCGATGACAGCTAGTGACGCTAAAGAATCCTTATTTTAAGCGGTAAAAGTAATGCACCATTTTTTGCACTTTTTACACATTACGATAAGGACAGTCCTAAGAAAGTAATTCCTACAGTTAGGAAAATTTACAGCCTTAGGATTACAACGTTGGTCCCGAAAAGTAATGCAACACGTTTTTCACTTTTTGAGATCGACAATATAAACATTCCAGTTGCGCGGAAAGAGCTGAGTCACTCGCAACTGGGACTCAGCTCTTTCTGTTTTCAGGAAGAACTCCGCAAAGGTCGAACCCCTCATTATGCTTACCAAACAGGCACTAGAAGAATACAAACAACTCCACCGAGAAGAAACCGGTACGGTCCTTCCCGATGATGTTCTTGCTAATGAGGCAATTAACTTGCTCACGCTTTTTAACTTCGTCTACAGGCCGATAAAGAAAGTGTGGCTCGAAGAATATGGACGACAAAATAAATCTAAACGAGGAATGGCAGAGAGCTCTCAGTCAGAAGTACAAATCGCCGAAACGAGTGGCGAAGTTCGAAGAATTCAAAAAGACCCACCTCGAACAAACCAGGAGTGAAATAAATCCGGACACACTTCGCAGTAAGAAAAAGCCCAATAGGTTTGTTGTCGATAACGAGTATGTCAAAGGTTATTACCTAGCGAAATTTCCACCAGTCTGTTCTCAGGTTCTTTTCACGTTACTTGTCCATTGTAACCTCAACAGGCAGGATGCCTTTCCGAGCATTGTCACCATTCAAGAACTCTCCGGATGTACCAACACTCGAAGTGTCATTAGTGCTCTGAGGATTCTTGAGGCCTACGGGATACTCAACATTCGTCGGTCCAAGAGAGGGATAAAAGCAGTGAATGTCTATTTCTTTCAGTCGGTCCGACATTGGAGACCACTCTCAAAGAGCATGAAAAAGATTAAGCTCACTGATCCATTACCGCAATGGCAAAATTCCGTCCAGAGCACTGGCAGAAAACAGACCTATCGTACTGGCCCTACTGCCAATCTAACTAACCTAAGAGAAAACTATAATAATAAAATACAAAATATTGGAGATATTTTAAGGGAAAGATTCAAAATGCCAGAAGACCCGTCTAAGGTTGCTATTCCCACACCTTCTAGCAATACTGTCGTCGATGACAAAAAGGCAGAAGACATGGGACCTGATACGCTTGTTAGAACAGGTGAAAAACAAGAGTATCGTACTGGCACTAATGCCACTACGATTGATACCCGTAATAACGGGAAATTAACGGGAACCGAAAGTCAGAGACATGGCATGTCATCAGCCGTTTATAAACGGGAAATAACGGTCGAAAAACCTCCCGAGGATCCATTTATAAATGGAGAAAAATGGACTAAGGAAGATGGAGGTATCGGCCTGATGAATATCAACAATGAAGACATCGGACCAGGAAGCGCAACATTATAAAAACTATGAACAACACAAAACCAACAATTAAATACTTCCTCTACGCACGTAAATCAAGCGAGGCAGAAGACCGTCAGGCAGCGTCCATCGATGCCCAGAAAGACGAGCTTATGAAGATTGCAAAGGATCAAGGCTTACACATCCTAGATATCCTTGAAGAATCACAATCAGCCAAAAAGCCAGGCAGGAAAGTATTCAACTCAATGCTTGAGAGAATCTATAAAGGAGAAGCCAATGGCATCCTGTGTTGGAAACTAGACCGCCTAGCACGTAATCCTGTCGATGGTGGCCAGATAAGTTGGATGTTGCAGCAGAGTGCCGTATCTCAAATTGTTACCTTCGGCCGAACTTACTATCCCACTGACAACGTTCTCATGATGCAGGTCGAACTTGGTATGGCCAATCAGTTTATCCGAGACCTATCAGTGAACGTAAAGCGAGGTCTACAAAAGAAGGTAAGAGATGGATGGATGCCAAGTGGCGCACCGATCGGATACCTCAATACTCCAAATAAACAAAAGGGTTATAAGACTTTGGAAAAAGATCCTGAAAGATTTCCACTGGTCCGAAGACTCTTTGACCTTGCACTTACCGGCAATTATTCAATGGCCCAGATTTGGAATATCTCAAGAAAGCAGTTGAATCTCCGAACGGTCCCACGTAGGAACATTGGCGGCGAACATCTTTCACGGTCAGCAATTTATGCAGTCCTTGGTAATCCATTTTATTACGGCTGGTTTGAGTTTCCGCTCCACAGTGGCAATTGGAATAAGGGAGCGCATGAGCCAATGGTAACCAAAGAGGAATTTGATCAAGTACAAAAGGTTATGGGTAGAACCAACCAGCCACGTCCACGACATGAGGAGAGAATGTTCGCTTTTACCGGCCTTATGAAATGTGCCACTTGTGGTTGCAGTATTACAGCTCAAGCCAAAGTAAAGCGTTGCAAGAATGGTAATGTTCACCATTATGTTTATTACAACTGCACCAAAAAGAGATATGACGCTGGCTGCACTGAAAAGCATGTCGAAGTAAAATTGCTACACCTCCAGATCGGGGCAATACTTAAGGATATAAAAATTTCAGAAGAATATCGTGACTGGGCGGTCCGCCATGTCCATGAGGTTCGCAAGAATGAAGCCGAGAGTGACTCAATTGCAATAAGGACCAAACACAAGGAATGTGAAGAAGTGACGCAGCAGCTGCAGTCTTTGACTTTGAACTTCACTGCACCCTCCAACAAGGCTCGAAACGTTATTGGCGAACAGGAATACCAGTCTCTTAAGTCTGAGCTACTCAGAAAGAAGGGTCTTCTTGAAGACGAATTAAAGATCAAGAATAAGGCGGTCGAACAATGGGCAGAACTTTCAGAACAAACCTTTGACTTTGCTTGCTATGCACACCTTTGGTACGAGAATGGCGATGAAAAGACCAAAAGAGCGATACTCGCATGCCTTGGCTCGAACCTCACCATTTCAGACAAAAAGATCCAGCTTTCTTACAGTTCTTTCTTTTTGAGCCTCATAAAAGCACGAGAAGCTATTCAACAGGAAATAGAGCACGCTCGAACCTACAAAAAGCCAGGCCACATACGACAAAAGTGGCATCATGTGCCACTTTTGTCAGTCAGGCTCCCCCGGCTGGATTCGAACCAACGACCCATCGCTTAACAGGCGATTGCTCTACCGCTGAGCTACAAGGGAATGCGGTGTTCAAAATTGAACTTGAAGACTATACCATTTTTTTCAATGGCTTCAAAGCCTGAAATCGCTTTTATACACGGTTCGTAGCGGTGCATTTGGATGGTTGTTCCATACATCAAACCGTCCCCATCCATAGCCTATTTGGGGCTCTGAGAGATATCGAGGCGCCTGTGCCGCAAGCCATGTACCTGGTGGTATAGCTGTTGGTGCGATCCATTCACCGCGCACAAGGTGCGGGTACATGACCCAAACGAGCAGGAGCGCGCCAATAGTTGCCAATACTTTACCCATAAGGCTATACTACCTATCAATTTTAATTTTTCAACCCCATCGATACTATGCATCACTTCACCAAAAAGACTAAAATCGTCGCAACTATCGGACCAGCTACTGAGAAGAAAGATGCTTTTGCCAAGATATTGCGAGCGGGAGTAAACGTTGCACGTATCAACATGAGTCATGGTTCGTATGAAGAACAGGCATCAAAGATACAAAACATCAAAACAGTATCAAAAAAGGAAGGAATTCCTGTGGCGATACTCTTGGATCTCTGTGGTCCCAAAATCCGTATTGGAGACTTCAAAGAGGGACCAGTAGAGCTTGTTGTGGGGCAGGAATTTATCCTAACAGGAGAACAATGCGAGGGAGATGTCCATCGTGTGCATTTTAACTACCCACATATTGTTACTGATATCAAGGCGGGTATGGTACTGATGGTAGATGATGGGAAAAAGAAGTTGGAAGTGATGAAGGTAAAAGGAGTTGAAATATATACCAAGGTCATTATTGGGGGAACAATAAAATCTCGTCGGGGAGTTAACATTCCTGGAGCATACCTCTCTATTGACGCACTCACGGCAAAAGATAAAAAGGATCTTGTTTTTGGATTAGGGCTGGGTGTGGATTTTGTTGCACTTTCATTTGTGCGTACAGCACATGATATAGAAGTACTTCGCAAGCTTTTGAAAAAACATGATTCTTCTGCGCAAATAGTAGCCAAGATAGAAACTACAGAAGCAATTGAAAATATTGACGCTATTATTGAAGCGACTGATGTCGTCATGGTTGCGCGCGGAGATCTGGCCACAGAAGCAGGTCCAGAAAAAGTTCCGTTGTATCAAAAACAAATCGTACGTAAATGTAATAATGTCGGAAAACCAGTGATTATTGCGACACAAATGTTAGAAAGTATGATCACAACACCAGTACCGACTCGAGCAGAGGTTTCTGATGTTGCCAATGCTATTTTTGACGGAGCTGATGCGGTCATGCTTTCTGAAGAAACAACGTTGGGTAAATATCCTGTTGAAGCGGTTTCTATGATGACACATATTGCAGAGATAACTGAAGCAGAGATAGGGACACACCGTCGTTTGAAAGTGCATTCAGGTGATGTTGTAGACTCTATTTCTTCTTCGGTGGTACACAACGCAGAAGATGTGAAAGCAACTGCGATTGTTGCATTGACCGAAACAGGATCAACAGCTCGTATGATTGCTCGCTACAAACCGCAACAACCGCTTATCGCATTTACTTCTGATGAGCGAGTGGTCAGACACCTCCTCTTGGTGTATGGGTGTTATCCAGTGAAAATAAAACCATTTCAATTTATTGCGCAGATTATTCCCACAGTGAATGCAACACTCAAAAAAGAAGGTGTTGCGGTGAAGGGAGACCATATTGTTGTTTCTGCGGGAGTGCCGTTTCGAGTAACAGGAAGTACAAATATGCTGATGATTTTGACTGTGGAGTAGAACTTGTCTCGATAGAGAAAGTGGTATACTAGATATATGAATATATCAATTAACGCACACAGTATAGAACTTACCGGACCGTTAAAAGAGTATGTAGAGAAGCGCTTTAGTGGCCTCTCCAAATACACTGGAGGGGAACCGATGGTCGTTGTCGACCTGGATAAAACAACAGGACACCACCACAAGGGTGACATATTTGAAGCAAAGGCAAGTGTAACCACTCCGTTGGGTAAGATACACTATGCTGTATCTCAAAAGTCAGATATGTATGAAGCAGTGGATGATGTACGCAAAGAAATCATTCGAGAACTAACATCTGCGAAGGGCAAGAAAAATACACTGTTTCGCCGAGGTGCAACAAAAATAAAACGAATCCTTAAAGGGTTGCGCTCTTAGTTTGGTATACAGAAAATGGCATTCGTTTTCCGTTTTCTGGGATCACTTCATCGATGACAAATATCTCACCATCAAGGTGAGCTTTTGTTATTTTGATACGGCGACCACCATCAAAAAAGTATATTCCTGGCCACGGAGTATATGCACGAAACTTTCGATCACTAAGTACTCCGGTATCTGAAAGATGTATCTCACCGTCTTCTTTAGAAATTTTGGTACAGGTTGTGACGAGAGATTCGTCTTGAGCTCTTGGATTTGTTTTTCCTTCAAAGATATCTTGGATGAGTATAGGAAGTATTTCTAATGCTGCGGTGTTAAGTTTTGCTCGTAAAGATAGTGTTGTATCGATGAGTTCAACAGAGACATCCTGTGTGGCTAGAATGTCTCCAGAGTCGAGTGTATATTTCATTTGTTGAATAGTTACACCAGTAACAGTATCCCCGTTAAGTATTGCTGACTCGGTTGGAGTTGCTCCTCGATACTGAGGGAGAAGGGAATAGTGTACATTGATCGTGCCAAGCTTCGGGAGAGATATCACTCGCTCAGGCATGATCTTGCCATAGGCAACGACAACGAATAAATCCCATGGTTTTTTCGAAAGCTCTAAAAAGAATGCATCATCAAGTTTGTCTGGCTGTATACATGTAATACTGTGTCCATCTGCCCACACCTTTGGTTCAGGTGACGTCATCACCATACCGCGACCCACAGGGCGATCTGGGCCGGTAATGACCAGAGAAGGGGAAAGACCACTGCTCACCAGTGTATCGAGAAAGTCAGTCGTAAATGGTGGAGTGCCGAAAAAAGCTATGTTCATATTATTTTTCTGGAGGAATATCCTGCACTGCAGTTGTTTTGTCGATAAAAAGAATACCATTGAGATGATCAATCTCATGTTGAAATATTTGGGCCAAGAGTCCGCGACCGCTCATGACGAATTCATTGCCATCGGCGTTGAGCGCGCGAACAGTTGCAGATGTTGCTCGCTTCACGAGGCCGTACTTCCAACGCACTGACAAACATCCTTCGGAGAGTTCCTCCTTTTTCTTGCCGAGTTTGATAATCTCTGGATTGATGAACACAGTATCTTCGGTAAGGAGTTTGGATGCACGCTGTGCCACAACGAAAATACGCAGGCTATGTCCAATCTGAGGAGCAGCAATAGCAACACCATCTGGCTCTCCGTTAAGTGCTATTTTCATATCACTAATAATATCTTCTATATATGGTGTGCGAATATCGCCTACAGATACTGCTGGTGCAGTACGCCGTAACACCTGATCGGGTTCTTGAACAATAGCTTTCATGTCGTATTTATTTGAGATGCTTAATATAGGTACAAAGCTCTGAAATAGCAACCGTGTCTTGTGAGTGGTTTTCCATATTGCGAACAATGACCGTGTTGTGAACTGCTTCCATTTGCCCAAAAATAATTACATACGGAGCACCTGATTTTTCTGCGACTGCGAGCTGTGCACCCAAGCTATCTTTGGAAAGTGCTTGAATCATCGGTACATGTGCCTTGCGCAAGATTTCAATAACATTGAGACTCTTGAGTTTTGCTTCCATACCAACTTGGATGAAATATACTTTGGGTTTCTTCATGATACGCGGCGTCAGATCACGGAACCATGGTTGCTCAATAATACGATCCATACCAATAGATCCACCCATTGCAGGAATATCTTTTTTACTCCCGAGCTGCTTGCCAAGATAGTCGTACCGTCCGCCACCGGCAATAGTCATTTTGCTTCCATCTTCTGCGACTTCGATAATTTCGAACACTGTATGTGTGTAGTATGAAAGACCACGAACAAGCATTTTGTCGATTTGGTAGGGAATATTCATTTGATCCAATGCCTCAAGAACTTCCTTGAAGTGCTTTTTGCCTGCAGTGGTGAGGTAGCTGACAGAATCCGGTGCATCTGCGTTGATCGCAATAGTTGCGGGTTCTTTAGAATCCAATATTCGAAGCGGGTTCGTTTTGAGACGCTCTCGGTCTATTTCTGCAAGGTCATCAATATGCTTTTTGTAATAGTTGGTGAGCTCTTTGATGTAGTTTGGACGAGATTCTTTGTCGCCAATGGAGTTGATCGTGACGCAGCAATTTTTCGCCCCAGCTTCTTCGAGGATGGTATAAATCGTTTTGATAACTAATGCGTCAACAATACTTTTCTCACTGCCGATAGAGTCAACATCAAACTGATAAAACTGTCGGTATCGTCCACGTTGTGGTTTGTCATGACGAAATACTGGACCTGAGTGATACAGGAGTACTGGTTGTGGTTGGTTTTGCATGCCGTGTTCGATGTATGCACGCATGAGTCCCGCTGTTTGTTCAGGACGCATCGCAAGATGGTCACCACCTTTTGTTTTAAGCGTATACATTTCTTTGTCGACGATATCGGTACCTACACCAACCGCAGTGGTGAATGTTTCTTCGTGTTCGAGTATTGGAGTTTCAATAGGTTTAAATCCGTAATAGACAGCGACTTCTTGAGCCTTTTCAAAGAAGCCTTGGAACTTATAGTATTCATCTCCAATAATGTCGCGCATACCTTTTGGACTACTAAGTTCCTGGGGTTTCTTTGGAGTTTCACTTTTCATGTCTTTACTCATAATGTACTTTTGCTGGTAAGGAGTTGATCGCTGAAATAGGGAGGAGTCGCAATAGTGCGCGTCCGCGAATATTTTTGATGGGGAGCATACCCCATGATCGAGAGTCGTAGCTCCCACTCCGGTTATCACCCATAACGAAATAGTTGTCTACGGGTACTTTGACCGTCATCATATCCTTGCTTGTATGTTCAATAAATGGTTCTTGTAACACTAAGCCGTTCGGATGCTGTGTGTTCGTAATCGTAACGGTACTTCCATCAATGGTCACCGTATCTCCTGGAAGACCAATAATACGCTTAATATAATATTTGGAGGGTTCAGGTGGTGCCTTGAACACAATCACGTCACCTCGGTTGGGTGCATGAAGTTTGTACGATACTTCATCAATGATGAGATATTGCCCATTCTTGATATTAGGATCCATTGAATTTCCAGAGACAATAAATGGACGTATAACGAATGCTTGAATCAAAAGCGCCAAACCGATTGCTGCGCCAATATACAGAACATTTTCTATAAATATCCAAAACCTTGAGCGTGCGGTTGTCGGTACTGCCATATCTGGTTCCATAAGTACGGGAATTATAGTTGATTTCCAGATATAGTACAAACATTGAAATATAATCTTTTTTCAATTACAGTGTGCATATGAATATACTCATTGGTCTCGGTAACCCCGGCCACAAGTTTGCTGGACATCGACATAACGTAGGCTTCATGACGCTTGATGCGCTTGCTGCTCGAGAAGGGTTACACTTCACTGAGCGAGCACTTTTCAATGCGCAGATAGTGGGGTATGGAAAAGAATTCCTTTTGGTAAAGCCTGATACGTTCATGAATGATTCTGGAAAGGCTGCGCGCATGCTTGCAAAGCAATACGATGCACAGATCGTTGTTGTGTATGATGATATCGATATTGATATCGGCACGGTGAAGTGCTCATTTGCCCGTGGTGCAGGCGGGCACAATGGTGTGCAGTCCGTCATCGACCATCTGGGTACGAATGAATTTGCGCGCATCAGAGTTGGTGTGCGACCAGTTCATGAAGAACTACTGCCCAAGATTGCACCACCTGATGGATTTGAAAAATATCTCCTTTCAAACTTTGCACCAATGGAAGAAGACATGAAGCAGCAAGGGATCAACAAAGCGATAGAAATTATCAACACACTAAAGACCCACAGTTTTGATGAAGTAATGAATAAGTTTAATTAATTAAAAACCGCCAGTCATTCCTGACTGGCGGTTTTTAATTCTTATTTAGTTTCTTCTGTTTTTTCAACTTCTTCAATCTTTTGTTCTCCGAATACGAGTGTCATACGCTGTTCTTTGGGTTCAAAGAGTGTGACCGTAAATGGGTAGGTGCGTCCGAGTTGGAGCTCTACACGAAGCTTGTCTTCACCACCAAATGTGGAGTGATGCACAAGTCCAGCCACTCCTTCTTTGATCGATACGAGTGCACCGTGCTTGTTATATTTGATCACGACACCTTTCACGATATCGCCTTTTTTGAGACTTCCTTCAAATGCTTTCCAAGGGTTATTCTTGAGCGCTTTGATGGAGAGTGAGATCTTACCATCCTTGATGTCGATGATTTTTGCCTTCACTTTGTCTTTCAACTTGAACATTGCACGTGGGTCTTCAACGAGTCCCCAGTCGAGTTCAGAGATGTGCACGAGTCCTTCGAGGCCATCCTCGATCTTGAGGAACACTCCGAAGTCGACGATACCAGTCACTTCACAGTCGAGTTCATCGCCAATGGTGTATTTAGAAACGACTTCTTGACGTTCGCCTGGATTGTTATCTTTTTCAGAGAAGATAAGTTTGCCATCCTTTGGGTTGGCGCTAATCATGGTCACTGCAAGTTTTGTACCAGTAAGTTTCTTGAGTTCTCTGAGAATCTTGTCTTTGTCGCTATCTTCTACTCGTGGGTAGTGTTCAGTCTTGAGTTGAGATGCTGGAAGGAATCCAGATACACCTTGCCAGTCAATAATGAGACCACCTTTGTTCGCATCTTTGATCGTGAGTTCGAATACTGTTTTGTCTTTGATTGCGTTTTCAGCATCACTCCACAGCATTGCAGCCTTTGCTTCTTTTAATGAAAGTTCTACATAGCCGTTTTCGTTTTCAATATCAACGACTTTCGCCTTGATGATGTCGCCGATATTTGTTTTCTTGATCAAGTCTCGTGCCGCAATGTATTCACGACCGTAGATGATACCAGTACCAAATGGTGCAAGGTCAATATAGATTGCAGCCTTTTCAACACCAATAACAGGACCTTCTACAAGCTCATCCATTTGCGGTCGGTGAGGACCAGTATCTTCTCCTTCTACTATTGTTTTTTCTACAACTTCAGCTTGAGGTTGCATTTGCTCCAATTCGTCTTTTTTGTATGGTTTTGGCATATACATAAAATGCGCCACAGATGTGGCGATCCGGATACAGCCTGTTTGTGCTGTCCGAACTGCCTATATAAGATTTCAGATACCGTTACTTGCGTATATGAGGTTATTCCTATTAGGTTAGTTGTTAACTCTTTCGAGTAGGAGAATACTAGCATTTGAGAGGGGAAATGGATACATTGACTATATAGTATAAGTATTTTATAATATGTGATATCAAAATGAGATATTTCACATGAGATATTTTTTTATACTAAAAAGTTCTTTTAAAAAGGCTTTTTTTATTACCCAATTTTTGCTAGTATGATTTCATGGTTATCACACACTACGGACGGCAGTACTTCAAGCTCACCCTCGGCGATCTCACGATAGCTATCAACCCACCTTCAAAGGGACTCAAACCAGCTCGGTTTGGAGCCGATATTGCACTGATCACTGCAAATACTGCAGACTATAATGACGCAGAAACCGTAACACTCGGAGACAAAGAACCTTTTGTTATTGATTCAGCTGGGTCATATGAAGTCCGCGAACTTTTCTTTGCAGGTGCGCCTTCTACAGCGACGATAGATGCAAAGGAGTATATCAACACAGTATTTGGGTTTGACCTCGATGGTATCAAGATAGCGTTTCTAGGTTCTGCCTATGATGACAAGAAGATGTCTACTGAGGCCAAAGAAATCGCCGCGGGAGCGGATATGATTTTCATGAGTATTGGAGAAGACCCAAGTCTTGCATACAAAACCGCTACAGGGTTTGATCCGAGTGTGATCATACCAATGGAATACACCGACGAAACATTGAAGCGATTCCTCAAAGATGCAGGACAAGAAAAGACAGAAGTTGTTGAAAAACTCACACTCAAACGCCGTGACCTCGATGGTAAAGACGGTTTTGTGATGGTTTTAGCACCGCAAGGATAACAGATAAACCCTATGGCACCGTTTGAAAAGCATCCCCACCGTACTCGTCAAATGATCGCGCTCGGTATCACTATTGGAGTGGCACTTATATTGTTCGTAGTGCTTGTTATTATCTATACGAAAGCGAAGCCTAAAAAAGAGAATGATTCCGGGTCAAAAATAAAGAATTTTTACACCACAATATTGGAAAGCGGACAATCATACTTCGGAGGGAAATAGTGCTATAATACTCATAATATATGGCCAAAAAACCTGCTGAAAAAGCCCCGACAGATATCCCCGCAACTCCTCGATTGAGTATTTTGCCCGTCAATATCGCAACAGAAATGCGCGTGTCATTTATTGACTATGCAATGTCAGTTATTACTGATCGTGCACTTCCTGATGTCCGGGATGGACTCAAGCCAGTACACCGACGCATTTTGTATTCGATGCATGAAAACGGGCTTACATCGACAGCCAAATTTCGTAAAAGTGCGACTGTAGTCGGAGATGTGCTTGGTAAATACCACCCACATGGAGATCAGTCTGTGTATGATGCCATGGTCAAAATGGGACAAGATTTTGCATACCGATATCCGCTCATCAAGGGTCAAGGAAACTTCGGTTCAGTGGACGGTGATCCACCAGCGGCGATGCGTTACACCGAAGCACGAATGAGTAAAATCACGACAGAAATTTTGCGTGATATTGAAAAAGACACGGTAGACTTTCGTCCGAACTATGATGCAACTCGTAAGGAGCCATCAGTGATGCCGACAGCTGTTCCAAGCTTGCTGCTCAACGGAACACTGGGTATTGCGGTTGGTATGGCGACGAATATTCCGCCGCACAATCTGCGCGAAATCATGGACGCATGCTTGTATATGATCGAGAACGATGATGCATCAGGTGAAGACCTTGCAAATATCATTACGGGACCGGATTTCCCAACAGGTGGATTAGTTTTCAACAAAGCAGATATCGCACACGCATATGCTACCGGGCGTGGAGGTGTGGTATGTCGTGGAGAGGCAGATATTGTAGAGGCAAAGAGTGGGAGTTTTGTCATTAATGTGACGTCCCTACCGTACCAAGTGAACAAAGCAACATTTGTTGAATCTATCGCCAGTCTTGTACAAGAAAAGAAACTTGAAGGGATCAAGGGATTGGAGGATCACTCCACTGCAGATATGCATGTCCAGGTGACACTTAAAGCTGGAGTCAATCCACAAAAGGTACTTAACTATTTATATAAACACACACAGCTTGAACTCACATACCACTTCAACATGGTCGCACTTGTTGATGGAACACCAGAAACACTATCGATCAAATCTATTCTTTCTGCATTTATTGCGCATCGAGAAGTCGTTGTTCGACGACGTACTGCGTTTGATCTCAAACGTGCAAAAGATCGGGAACATATTTTACTTGGTCTCAAAAAAGCACTCGATCACTTGGATCGTGTGATAACACTCATTCGCGAATCCAAAGACAGTGCGGCCGCAAAACTAAACTTGATGAAAGAGTTTAAGTTCTCCGACCTCCAAGCTGATGCTATTTTGGAAATGCGCTTGCAGAAACTTGCTGGTCTCGAACGTAAAGCAGTGGAAACTGAACTTAAAGAAAAACAAGAACTTATTGCAGGTCTAGAAGCGTTGCTTGCAAGTACTAAAAAGATTTTCAAAGTTATTGCAGACGAACTTCAAGAAATTAAAGACAAATACGGCGATGATCGCAAAACAAAAGTAGTCGCTGGGGGAACCAAGAACATTTCTGACGAAGACCTTATTCCTGAAAAAGAATCAGTGTTGGTATTAACCGCAGGTGGATATGTAAAACGCACAGATCCTGACGAATACAAAATTCAGAAACGAGGAGGGGTTGGAGTTATTGATCTTGAAACAAAAGAAGAGGACTTTGTGACCATGCTGCTGACAACAGACACGCATTCTGACTTACTTTTCTTTACCAATAAAGGAAAGGCGTACCAGATCAAAATGTATGATATCCCTGAAGGTAAGCGTGCAACAAAAGGTAAATCTATTATGAACTTCTTGTCGTTGACAGGAGATGAACAAGTCACGTCTATTCTTGCCGTACCAAAGAAAGTAAAAGAAGAAAAAGCATCACTGTTTTTGATTACAAAAATGGGAACTGCAAAGAAAGTAACATACGAATCTTTTAGAGATGTTCGACGCAGCGGTATTATTGCTATCAGACTCGACGCAGGTGATGAGCTTGAAGCAGTGCTCCGGGTACAGAAAGGACAAAGTATTATTTTGGGATCAAGTCAAGGACAATCTATTCGTTTTGAAGAAAGTGACGTTCGTGAAATGGGGCGCACTGCTGGAGGTATTCGAGCAATGAAACTCGGAAAAGGTGATGCAATCATCGGAGCAAATGTTGTTGCGACTGAGGAAAAGACATACATGCTCACGCTCGGTGCAAATGGTATTGGAAAGAAAACACAGATAGCAGAATACAAAATTCAGAAACGAGGAGGGTCAGGTATCAAAACAACCAAAATTACTACCAAGACTGGAGCATTGATGGTGGCAGTTGTTGTACAAGATGGTACAGAACTTGTTGCAATGTCCAAGAAAGGACAAGTGATCCGTGTTGACCTCGCAACTATTCCTTCGTCTGGACGACAAACACAAGGTGTGACTATTATGAAGCTTCGCGCTGGTGATACGTTATCATCGGTTACGTGCTTATAGAAAAACCTTTTTAATACATTTTATGTATTTTAAAACACACTCTCTGCTATACTGAGAGTGTTATGTTCATGGAACCTACGACGATGCTTGCTGTATGCCACCTCCAGTCAACCGATAGCGTTGCTGATTTTGGTGCAGGGTCAGGATTTATGGCTCGAGCAGCTTCGGCATTAGTCCCAAACGGTAATGTTTTTGCTATCGAAATTCACAGAGATATCATTGCACGTCTTACGAGAGAAGTTGAAGAAATGCATATTAAAAATATGCACCCGTTATGGGGGGATATAGAAATAAAAGGAGGTTCACAGTTGGGGGATGCTTCAGTAAATTTTATTATTCTTTCAAATATTTTATTTCAACTCGAGGATAAAGAAGGATGTATTAATGAAGTTATTCGTGTGTTGAAGCCAGGAGGAAGAATATTGATAGTGGATTGGTCAGAAGCATTTGATGGCATGGGGCCTCGCCCACAATCAGTTTTTACCAAAGAAATGGCACTCCAGCTCTGTAAGCGTCATGGATTTAGTGTACTCACGGAAGCGCTTCCAGCAGGAGATCATCACTATGCTATACTTTTGAATAAGACATCGTCACTCTAACCATATTTAACCAACGAATGAAATCACCATTTCAAACAATTCTCGTTATCGTCTTTGCAGTTGTTTTTGCTGGCGCAATATTGGTGTTCTCTGGGCTTATATCTTTTGGTTCTAAAAAGGCAGATACAGCACCACAAGGGACTGTTGTTGTGTGGGGTATCGCACCCAATACGTTAATGCAGACATATTTCGGGATTATTAATAATAATGGTAGCAGTGGGTACACTATTTCATACCAAGAACACGACCCTTCAGTCATCCAACAAGATCTTATTGTAGCGCTTGGAAATGGTAATCCTCCTGATATGGTGCTTTATTCTTCAGAACTCCTCGCGCAATTCAAAGATAAGCTATATCCGGTTCCCTATGCAGCATATCCTGAGCGAACATTTCGTGATACCACTATTGATGGAGCACAAATATTCCTTGGAACTGACGGTATTGTTGGTATGCCGCTTGTTGTCGACCCACTTGTCGTTTATTACAACAAAGATATTTTGGCAAAAGAAAACTTTGTTGTTTCTCCTCAAACGTGGAGTAATCTCCAGCAGACAGTTCCACTTCTCACAAAGCGTGATGAGCGAGGAGTGATACAGCAATCAACTATTGCGCTCGGGTCAGCACAAAACGTCGATCATATGCGTGACATTCTATCTGCGCTTTTTTTACAAACAGGCAACAGTATTGTTGTTGGTGGAGGTGCAAGTACGGGAAAAGGAACTGTTGTCCTGGCCTCGACACCCGCGGGAAGTCTTTCTGCTCCAACAGCGCAAGCCTTGGACTTTTATACGAGTTTTGCGAACCCTACAAATACAAACTATTCATGGAACAGTTCACTGCCATCGAGCCTCTCGCAGTTTATTGCTGGAAAGAGTGCTTTTTATATCGGCAGAGCAAGTGAACTGTTTACTATTCAATCACAAAACCCCAACCTCAATTTTGATGTATCGCAACTTTTCCAGACAGGCTCCAATACAAGACCTGCAACATTCGGATCATTTCTTGCTATCGGTATTATGAAAAACGCACCAAACTTCACTGCTGCATATGCAGCAGCGGGGTTGATGAGTGGAGCAAATGGTATTGATGCGCTTTCAAAAACACTTTCTCTCCCTCCGGCTCGTCGAGATTTGTTGCTTGTGCAACAAGCTAACCCATACGTATCAGTATTTTTTAATGCAGCACTTACTGCATTTGCATGGCCTGATCCAAACCCACTTGGAACTGAAAATGTATTTAAAACGATGGTGACTGCGGTGACAAGTGGCAAAAGCGATGCACAAACAGCAGTCTTTGATGCGAGTCGAGATTTACAATCTTTGTTAAAATAATATGAAAAAATTCCTCCAAGTAGTTCTGGTTGTTGTATCGATACTAGTACCTCCAAAGATAACTAGTGCTGCTGCGAATATAACACTTACTGCCAAAATAACTGACGCACACTCTATTACTGTCACCGTTAAAAATAATGGTCTAGCGGGGCAGGATACTAATGGAGGATATTATAGTGTTTTTAACGGAGTAGCATATGCGGTAAATCCGACAACTCATGCACCAGAAAATTCAATAACATTTGGCCCTATTACTGGTGGCCAAAGTAAGGATGTAAAGATTTCTAACCTTAATCCAAATGTAGTCTATAGTTTTGAAGTGCAAGAAGGTGGAGGGTTTTATGCTAGTGGACAAGTACTCAAAAAGATAAACATGACAACTCTCGGAGGGGTCTCTACCTGTCCTGCACCAAAAATAATAGTTAATGGACAATGTGTCACCGCACCTCCGGTAACAGCAACACCAGGAACGCCTGTGACAAATAACTCTACGGTCACCACCAACAACAATGGCGTAACGACAACTGTTACCACTGTGATAACTGGTACTGATCAATGTACCGACAAAATCGACAACCAAATAGGGGACGGCAAAGATTATGGACACGGTGCAGGGATGGGAGACCTCAAGGCAGATCGGTATGGAGTCGATAACCCTGATGGTACACTGAAATATGAACCCGATCCAAGCTGTTTCACTTCCTCTGCAATTGTTGAAGAAGCAGACGATCTTGCTGTTGATGCAAACGGGAAGCCGTTGAGTATTATTCCTTGCACGAACAAATGTACCTTTGCAGATGCATTTCGATTGATCAACAACTTCATGACCTTTTTCATCAAAATAATTTTGATCCCGATTTTCATTATTATTATTATGTACGCTGGGTACAAATACTTGATGGCCGGAGCAAATGCTGGAGCAAAAGCAGATATCAAGAAAATGCTCGGTAACATAGTCAAAGGAATTATTATTATTCTATGCGCATGGCTTATTGTGCATACTATTATGACCACACTGCTTAATGATGATTTTAAGAGTAGTGCAGTAGAATTCCTTGGTAACTAAGCTATACTATATACACATGAATAAAATCCTTGTTTCTCTCGCGCTCATAGTCCTCGGTATTCCTCATAGTTCATTTGCTGCTACTACAACGTTTGTTTGTACATCGATCACACCACAAAGTACGAGCGTCACGATGAAGTTGGTAGGAAGTAACACCTTACACTGGGCTAAAATCCAAGAACAAGGCAATATATCCAACTCAACACAGGCACCTCAGACGACCACCTATCAGCAAAATCCAACAGGAGTGACCAACACGTACGACTTTTTAACTCCTGGTGCGTCCTATAAAACATTTGAATATGACCAGGCGGGAATATATATTGGTGAAATTCCTAAATGTTCATTTACGACACTCAATGCCAACGGTACAACACCTCCTCCGAATCCTGGATCTACTACTCCTACACAGACAACAAATGCATACCGAGTAGTAACTTCACTGCAAGGAGCTTCACAAGCAACGATAAAGGTTCAGTCGCTCTTAGCCTTTGATACGGCGGGTAAAATAGAGGTCAAGAAATCATCTGATATAAACATCATTGCTTCGTGTGGTAGTACTGCAACGCCAGTACAGTTCCCGAGTGGGCAACAAGCAAATCCATGCATTGTTCCTAACTTGGTACCAGGGAATTATCTCGCAAGGGTAACAGGTACCAGTGCAAGCGGCACCTCGTATGGCGGTATAACAGAATTTACTGTTCCGCCTCCGACGACGACTAGCACAAGCCCAACAACACCAACTGGTCCCATTTCAGGGACACCTCAGACGGGGACTGTTACGACCGGTACACCTCAAACAGGAACAGGAGGAACATTTACGCCTCAAACAAGTACAAGTACAGCCTCAGGATCAGCATCTGGTGCTGGAGGGGGCATACTCCTGGATGTGAAGTTACAAAACCCGTTGAAGGTCAACGATATTCAGAGTGCGATAAAGTTTTTCGTCGATACATTGATCAAAATAGCAATACCGTTCATTGTCGTGTTCTTTATCTGGGCAGGACTTAAGTTTATCTTGGCCCAAGGCAAGCCAGACAAAATTACCGAAGCGAAGAAAATGTTTTGGTACACGATCATAGGTACGCTTCTAATACTTGGAGCTTGGACTATTACAAATGCGATTATTGGTACGGTTAA
This sequence comes from uncultured Candidatus Saccharibacteria bacterium, assembly GCA_964473175.1. Lineage (GTDB taxonomy): Bacteria > Patescibacteriota > Minisyncoccia > Phycocordibacterales > UBA9973 > UBA4124. The sequence goes on from CAYYNN010000003.1 coordinate 45,597, forward strand.
CTCTATAACAAATTAATATGAAAAAATTCCTTGTTGCAGTATTACTCATTATTTTTACACTCACTACAGGCAGTGTGGTATTTGCGATAGGAGATACGATAGATAGTGATACAACAGTAGATACTGGCACGACGGCACCTACCACGCAACCGCAACCAACGAGAAATAGCTTTTCTTGTTCTGCAAAAAACGCAGCGATGAATACAGCATCTATCACGGTACAGCCAAGTAACGGCGATATGCAGTCATATAGTGTTAGTTTGTATACCGCTCAAGGGACACAGTATGCCTCTGCCACAACCAACCAGCTACCACCGAACCCTCCGGTAACTGCAGCAGGTGCTACGTATACGTACAGCGGGCTGTCTTCTGGCACGACATATTATGCGGTTATCGTTGGTACCAACCTTCCTCCACAACAAATCCCGGGATGTTCACTGACGACAACAACAGGTGCCAATAGCGCTCCAGGTACGTTGCCAGCCGCAACAACAGGAACATATACATTCGGGACACTTGGCAGTGTTCCGACAACTCCTATCAATGCAACAATCCCAGTAGCTTCGACGATAGTTGCAACACCACAGACCGGCTCAACGCAACTAGCGCAATGTAGTGCAATCAAGTTTATTTCACTACTTGATATTTTGATATGGCTCAAATGTATTATCGTCATTGCTATCATTCCACTCATATTTGCGGCGGCATTTATGTTCTTCTTGTGGGGTGTTATGAAGTTCATCATGGCAAATGATTCAGCTAAAAAAGAAGAAGGGAAGAAGTTTATTATTGCAGGGATGATCGGACTTTTTGTGATGACGAGTATTTGGGGGATAGTCAGTATCGTGAGCCGCACCTTGGGTACAGGTTCAGTTGTCCCTATATTGCAAACGAGTTCTCTACAACGCACCCCATAGGGGTCGATTGTAGATGTGATATACTAAACCCATATCTGGCGTAGCAATTACGTAAAGATTAATAGAGTAATTAATAAGAATTTTATACATTATGAAAAAAATAGCTCTCAAGTCTACGATTGCTTCTATTGGAATGGCATTTGCTGTACCAGCACTCGCACTCGCACAAGTAACATGGCCGACCTCAACAACTGGTACGTCTGATACTAGTTATGTAGATAACTGGATTTCAAAAGCGACAGGATGGCTTTCACAGTCCATCACAATCATCATGATATTGATGACATTGTGGTTCCTTATCAATGTATTTCGATACATTGCAGAAAAGGATCCAGGTAAGCTCGCAGAAAAGCGTAAAGTGATGCTCAACGGCCTTATCGGACTTTTCATCGCAGTATCAGTATGGGGTATCATCAAGATCGCTGGAAATGTGTTTGGAACAAATAATTCACAGGCTCCAGCTCTCGTTTGTCCTCCTGGAACTGAGTACAATAACGTAACCAAGCTCTGCGCAATCCCGCAGCCGTAGTCTATGCTCTGGATCGCCTATGCTGACTCTGTTGACACCTTGCTCAACAAGCTGAACAAGAATATCATCAACCCTGCTATTGAATTTGCATTCATTATCGCGCTGGTGGTGTTCTTGTGGGGTATCATGGAGTACATTCGTGGTGCCAACAGTGAAGAGAAACGCAAGGACGGCAAACAACATATGCTATGGGGGACGATAGGGTTTGTGATTATGTTGGGAGTATTTGGTATCATCAACCTCCTCATTGGAACGTTTGGTATCAAAGGTGCAACGATCAACAACGATCAACAAACCTTCCAAGCTCCGCCCATACAGGAATTGAAATTCCCACAACAATAAACAAAAAAAGCCGCTCCTTATGGAGCGGCTTTGTGTTTTCTTCGAAAGAACTATTCTTTTTTGTTAGTAAATGTAATCATGTTGCCTGCATCGTCATTGAGTAAGGTTGCCGTATACATTTCTTTGCGCAGTTTGTTGTCAGGAGAGACTAATGAATCATAGCTCTCGCGCACTGCACCGGTTTTGGTTCGCTGGAATATACCTATCCAATGGATGCTTTCGTCAAAATTTTTGAAATAAAACCTTGCCGTTCCGCATTTCTTGGGTATGAAGTACTTTGGCTCTCCATCGTTAAACCAGACATAGCCTACTCCAGATTGGAATGCATAGGTACTATCGACCATCAAGCCTTCTCCTGGTGTAGTTACTTGCGACATCACGGGTTGTGTAGTCGTCGTGGTAACCACTGTCGTTTGTTGGGGCAGTATTCGTTGAATTCTTATTTCTGTGTATGCATCATCTATTTTCTGTAACTGATCCCGGTTGTGAAGCCAGGGTTTTACGAATTCGACTGATACAAACCAAAAGATAAGTACAACAACCATCCATCTCAACCAAACAGGGAACCAGTCCATGGTACCAATAGCTAAAGTTTTAACTTTTGGTATCTTTGTTTTTTTGAGATACCTAAAGAGTATCGCCAGTAAAATAATTACAATCAACCACCCCATGACTGAACTATATTCTCCACCTAATGAGGTGAAAAAATAGTTAAGTATAAATGTGATAATAACCATTCCACCAATAATAAAGAATAAAAGATTATCCAGTATTTTTGATGAAAAAGTATTCGGTACATTTGGAGTGTTTGTGTTGTTCTTTTTTAAGAAAGCATCTATTTCAGCTTTCATTATCTTTATTTCCGTTTTGATAACTTTCCAGTATTTGGAAAGTGCCGCCATCACTTTGCTTGTTGCCATTATTACTTCGTTTTTGGATGAACAATTTGTTTTGCAATGATGTTCGCTTCAAGTATTTCATCAAGCTTATCGCTACCTCCAACATTTTCATCTCCGTGAAGAATTAACGTCGAAAGGTTTGTAATTTTCGCCAATGAATCATATTTTGCCTGAAGTGTCGCATCGGGAACTTTCTTTAGTTCCATTGCTTTATCGAGTATTTGTTTGTTTGCATCAAGAGTAATTTCCGTTTTGGAACTAAATTCCTTAACGTCATTCTCTCTCTCGATTTCTTTTTTTGATTTAAACTGGTCAACCTCATTTGTCTTTAAACTTTTATCCAATGCAGTTTGAATTAGATTAGTTGCTGTACCAGTTTTATCAATAGCATAGGCTTCGCCGTCAGCGATTTTCATCTTCTTGCGACGCTCGCCATCACCCTGTTTTTCTGTAGTATCTGCCAAGATTTTAGCTTCTTCAAACGCGATCGTCGCCTTTTTGATTTTTTCCTGTGCCTCAAGAAGATCTTGAGATTCAGGATCAAGAACGAACTCAGTAAATTCTATGTCTTCCAGAATAACGCCAGTGAGGTAGTTATCTTTGTTGACAGTTCGATAGAAATTGCCCGCATCAGGTAGTTCTTCAAAACTTACTCCATATACTGCTGTTAAATAATCAGCAGTACGAGTCCATTTTTGGAATTTGTCTAACACAGACTTTTCAGGATCGCTTTTTGCTTGGTACGTTGTTGAAATCGCGGCTGAATAATTGTATACGATATACTTTAAGTAACCGAAAGCAGTTCCACGATATCCATCTCTTGTTAAAAAAGGGATAGCGATGTCCTCACGTTCGCGAGCGAACAATGAAGATTTTTTTATTTCTTTCCATTCGCCTAATGCAATAGTATCAGGATCATTTGTAGTTTTTGTAGCAATACCTGTTTTATCTTTTGGGATAAGTGGTTGCCACCTGACCTCACCATTTGTTGTGCGTATTTCCTTAAGTGTTCTAAACTTTTTGTATCTATAGTCGAATAACCCTATACTGTAAGGCCAAATTAAAAAGTAGAAAGATTTTGAACTATCTATTTTTATCTTTGGATCTACTCCAGGTACATCAAATATTTCTTTAGGAATAGGTATATCGGGGATGCCTACCCCGACAATGGTAATGTGTGTTTTGAAACGTTTGATTACTGAGAGTTGACCTTCTTCTGGTTGATAGAAATGAATAGTAGAAAGCCATAAGGCTATTACTATCGCAATAAGGAAGATAATGAATATACTCATTTTTTATCGTTTTATTTTGTTAAAGAATTAGTTTCTAAATCTGTTCTTATTATAACAGATTATATACATTTTGTCAATAAAAAAACCCTCTCATAAAGAAAGGGTTTAAAGGTTTTAATCGCAGCTTAGAACGTCGTTGTAAACGTAATCGTTGTTGGATTGTTTGGGTTGTAAGCATATCCACCACTTCTACACAGGTTCCATCCTGAGTACCATGGCGTCAATTGCCATGCTGCTTCATTTGGATCACTTGTCCACTCTGCGTGAACAGAAATCAATCTACATGAAATGGGTGTGCCGTACTCATCGGTTCTTGTTTCCAAGATCCATACACTCCCACCATATGCATTGTGATCATAGTTGTACACCATGGACGTTGATACGCTACCGTCAGGGGAAACGCTTCCTGGTCTGCAAAGCGTAACAGTACTGATAGCGGTTCCAGGATTTCCTGTTGTCCAGACATGATATGTACCAGAAATGTTGTCTCTGGTGATATACGGCCGAACGACTGCAGTGACATACTTTGTCTCCATAACCACACCTCTATCATTTCTGAAATCAATGTAGCCCCCTCGCATGTCCGCATCGATCTGGGCTATTACCGGGGTAATGACCGTTGGGCTTTGCGTTGGAGGAATGATTTGTCCCTGCACGTCTTTTGCACAACTTGTTGTACTGAAAACGATTGCTGCTGCGATGATGGTAAAGAACATATTTTTCATGATGTATTTTTTTAAAGTTTAAATTGATTGGTTGAGGCGTCCAGCAGGGCAGTACGGGATATCTCAACCAATCAACGACAACTTCATGAATCTGAGTATATTATAGCAGGTATACATACTTTTGTCAAGCACTAGTGTATACAGCAAAAAAGCCCTAGAAATAGGACTTTTTTGTGTACGATGTGCCCCCAGAGGGATTCGAACCCACGACCGTCTCCTTAAGAGGGAGCTGCTCTACCAACTGAGCTATAGAGGCATACCTATGTACTTGTACTGTGCTGGAGAAGGGACTTGAACCCTTAAGCCTTGCGGCACTAGTTCCTAAGACTAGCGCGTATACCAATTCCGCCACTCCAGCGTAAGCGCCTGGTGCCCCCAATAATACCGTATTTCGCACACTCTTTCAAGGTGCCCAGGGTGGGACTCGAACCCACACGGTATTACTACCAGAGGATTTTAAGTCCTCGCTGTCTACCATTCCATCACCTGGGCAGGGAGACCCGGGCGAGAATCGAACTCGCGTATAGTTCTTTTGCAGAGAACCGCCTTACCACTTGGCCACCAGGTCATATATAGTGTGGTGTTACATTTCTCCTTTTTTCAAAAGATCCTCTATAGTGTGGAGTGCTTTCTGTCCAGTGTCAATCTGGACATCGAGAAATGGAATCGTACGGATGTTCATCTGCTTCTTGATAGCTTCACGCATCTCAGGGCGCTTTCGTTTGAGGAAGTTGATGGCACTGTCTTCACCACTCTCTGGCATAACAGAGAGGTAGATCATCGCAGTACGACCTCGGTCTGCTACTTCGACATGGGTAATGGTAAGTAATGCTGTTTTGTTGCTTTCACGCTCGACGAAGCCGGCGACTATTTCTTGTATCTGTTCTTCAATTTTGTGGTTACGAGAGCTGATCATAAGTTGTGTATGGTTAGACGGTTTTCATGATAAATGCTTCGAGGATATCTCCTCCAGCAATGTCGTTCTTGCATTCAACGAGCATACCGCATTCACCCTCAGATATTTCTTTGACCTTTTGCTTGGCATGTTGAATTTCAATAATAGAACCTTGGGCAAGTGCAAAATCACGACGGATAATAGATACTTTGGCGCCGTTGGTGATAGTACCGCTGTCGATACGACAGCCGATCACTTGCTTGTCTTTAGTTTTGGAAAATACCTTGAGTACCTTTGCCGTACCAATCACTTCTCGTGTTTCAACTCGTGGTCGCCGTTTCTCGAGCTCAATGGCCAACCACTCGGTGAGTTTGTAAATAATAGAAAATGTTTCTACTGTAGCGCCGACGGTCTGATTGGTTTCTTTGGCACGACTATCAAGACCAACATTGAAACCGATGATAATAGTCTCTTTGTCAGATTGAGCCATACGAATATCTCCTTCACCAATCGCTCCGACACCTTTTTGAATTATTTTGAGATGGAGCCCTTCAACTGATATTTTCTGTATCTCTTGTTCGATAGCTTCAGCTGTTCCATATACGTCAGTTTTAATGATGAGTGGCACCACTTTGTGGTTTGCCTTGATAACGATCGCATTAGCTGCACCAACAGCATCAAGATTTTCTACATGGACTTCTGCATCCCGTTTCTTATCAAAAACCATAATAGTAGAACCTACTGCTGGAGGAGTATCAAAACCAATGAGTTTTACTGGAGTACCAGGTCCCGCTTCTGAAATTGCTTTGCCCAAGAAATTTTCAATCATTCGAGTCGTGGTGATGGCGTATCCCGCAACAACGAACACACCACGTTTGAGCGTGCCGTTTTTGATAACGATAGTTGCCGCAATGCCGCGTTTGGGATCCATAGCACTTTCGATCACGATCCCTGTAACTACTGCATCAGGATCACTGTGCATTTCTTCGAGGTCTGCCACAAGCAAGATAGTGTCGAGGAGTTCAGTAATACCGGTTCCTTTTGTTGCAGAAACTGCGACCCATGGAATGGTTCCGCCGTACCCCTCTACGAGAACTTCTTGTTCTGCGAGCATTTGTTTGGTGCGTTCGATATTTGCTTCTGGACGATCAACTTTATTAATAGCGACAATGTAGGGGATACCTGCAGCTTTGATGGTCTTGAGTGCTTCAATGGTTTGCGTTTTGACACCGTCTTCTGCTGAAACAACGAGAATAGCAATGTCTGCCGCACTCGCACCTCGTTCGCGCATACCAGAAAATGCAGCGTGACCTGGTGTATCGATGAAGGTGATATTTCTATCGGTATTTTGATACGGAATCGTTATTTCATACGCTGACAAATGTTGTGTAATGCCACCTGCTTCTCCTTCAGCCACATTTGATTTGCGGATATAGTCGAGTAATGTTGATTTGCCGTGGTCGATGTGACCCATGACTGCAACTATTGGAGATGGAAGTGTGTGTTTCATAATAGGAATGTGTAATTATTTGAGAGACTTCTTTGCTGCATTGAGTGCGTCAGTTTCTTGTTCGGTGAGCGATACATCTGCAATGCCGCGGTTTACCTTCTTGGCGTATACGCCAACATGGTTTCGGTTGGTAATAACAGAAAGGATATACCCATCTTCATGCTCGTCGATGAGACCAGAAGCAAAGCTTTGTTCTCCACCAACGTTTTCGTATGCATTATATCTGACGAGTGAGTAGCCTCTGAGAGAACGCTTCACGCGACGGTCGATCATTTCCAGGCCTTCTTTGTGTGCGTGTAATGTATCGTCTGTTGCAGCAGCTTTTTGTGTCAACCACGCAAGTGTTGCTTCAAGGGACGCACCATCTTTGCCGGCCATAAATGCTCGGAGCTTTTTATTGATACGGTACAGTGCTACAGAAAGTATGATAATACCTATGAAAAAGGCACCCGCGATGAACATAAGAATGGGTGGTATACTTCCTTGCATAGAACGCTATTATACTGATTTTGCCATGTTTTTCAAGTTTTTCACCAAATCAACCCTATCTACAAAACGTATATATCTCGACTACGCATCAAGCACCCCGCTTGATCTATCGGTAATAAAAAAAACACCATACATACCTATGAGTGTTATTGGTGCCAATCCGCACGCACTACACGCAGAAGGAGTGCTGGCAAGAAGCGTACTGGATGATGCACGAGCATTAGTTGCTGCTACTGTGCACGCGCATAGCGATGAAATCGTTTTTACGAGCGGTGCAACAGAAAGCGATAATCTTGCGCTTAAGGGACTCATAGAAGCATCTTTGAAAAAAGGGATAGCGCCACATGAAATCGCAATTGTGGTGAGCGACATAGAACACGCCGCAATTCTTGAAACGGTAAATGTATATATCGATACAGGAATGCTGGACATCACGCTGCCAACCCACGATGGTGTAGTAGATCCAAAACACGTAGTCGTTCCAGAGGGATGCAAAGTAGTCTTGGTTTCAATACTGTACGTCAATAATGAAATAGGAACAGTACAACCCATAAAAGATATTGCAAAACGAGTTCGTTATATGCGAAAGCATCATCCTGATGTTGAGATATATTTTCATACCGATGCAACTCAAGCGCCTGCACACTTTTCATTGAATATCGCAAGGCTCGGTGTCGACATGATGACGCTGGGTGCAACAAAACTCTACGCACACAAAGGTGTTGGAGTGTTGTATAAAAAAAGAAATATTACACTCAGCCCCATCATGCACGGTGGTGGTCAGGAGTTTGGTCTTCGTCCTGGAACAGAACCTATTGCACTCGCTCATTCATTTGCTCATGCATTGAAATATGCGATAGATATTCAAGAGCAAGAAACAGAGCGAGTCAAAGAATTACAGACATACTTTGAACAACAGCTTGCAGAAAAAATTCCAGAAGTATTGATCACTGCACACGATCAAGATCGTACGCCACATATCACTCATGTGGGTATCAAAAACTTCGATAGTGAACTGCTTGTTATTGAACTCGACGCTCGAGGCATTGCTGTGTCCGCAAAGAGTGCATGTAAAAATGAAGAAGATAGTGAGTCATCGATCGTAGAAAAACTCTATGGCAAAGGCTGGGGAGCGGTACGGTTCTCATTTGGGAGAATGACCAAGAAAGGGGACTTGGATAGAGCTATACAAGCGTTGAAGAGAGTGGTGGAGAAGTATAGGAAATAAATTGGCTACTCTTTCATAAGAGAGGCAACTTCTGTTGATACTTTGGATTCTAATGCGTCAAACTCTTCTATTGATTTTTCATGAGTGAGAGAATATTCAATATTTTTTACTACTGTATTTTTTGTACTCATATCTATGCGTCGGAGAGTTATCATTACCGCTGTGTCTGATGTGCGTTTTGTTCCGATTGTGATATATGAATTAATAGGGATATATGTCTTGAGTACGTCATTTTTAGCATCGGGACTGTAGGTGTCCCCGATAGTGCGTTCGGAAAGTAGCGTATTGAGTGTAGATACATCACGGCTCATGATTTTGTAATCAGTACCACTTTGGTTTGCCATATCAACAGTTATTTCTGCTGTAAGTAATGATTCAAGAGTGTTAGGTACGAGAGAGCCTTGTCGGAGCGCGCTCGATTCACTAATGATTGCAAAAGCAGGAACTGATTCTTTTGAGGTTTCTTTGGTAAGTTTTTTGAAAGACTTTTCGAGTTGTTCAAGATTAGAAAGAATTTTTGTATTTTCTCCTACTTGTTCATTGCTGGTTTGTACATGGATTGATTCTTGTTGCGTAGAGTTATGAGGTACGCTTTGCTGTGCCTCAACACCTTGACTCATCAAAAGAGTCGTCGTTCCAATAATAATTTTCTTAACTAAAGAGTTTCCATCTTCTGTTGAGTTCGGGAATTTTTCCATATAAGTTAAGTATACACTTTTTGTACTAGAAAACCCTTGACATTTGTGCTATAGTAGTATCATTCAGAGCTTCCCGAATGCCTTCATTTCTGTACCGCAGCTTTCCTTTTATAGAATCATAATTTATCCATTTTATTACCCATGTCCACCATCCCACCACTAAACCAATTCACCACAAAAGCTAAGGAGACGATCAAGCGAGCACATGAGCTCGCTATTGAGCGTGGCCAGAACAGTGTGAACACCTTACATCTCTTGACTGCTCTTTTGGTGCAGGAAGAGTCAAATATACTCACCCTTCTTGAGAAGCTTGATGTTGATACTATTTTGATGACTGACTCAGTACTTGAGGCGATTGAAACCGCAGATGGTACAAGTACGGTCGCGCCATCGTATCAAATGTTCCTCACTGCAGATCTCGCACAAGTGATCGAAACATCATTGAAAGTTGCCGCAGAAATGAAAGATAATTTTGTTTCAACCGAACATTTATTTATCGCACTGTTTGATGTGTCCAATCAAGCAAGCGATTTGCTTAGTCAGTTTAAAATTGAACGCACAGCTATCATTACAGCCGTCTCAGAATATCGGACAAATAAAAACTCTGATACTGGATCAAATAAGAAAATGCGAATGCTTGCAAAGTTCACGCGTAACCTTACCGCTCTTGCTCGTGAAGACAAACTTGATCCGGTTATCGGACGGGATACTGAGATTATGCGTATTATGCAAATCCTTTCACGTCGGACCAAGAATAATCCAATATTGCTCGGAGAACCAGGTACTGGTAAGACTGCTGTAGTTGAAGGACTCGCAAACCGTATTGCAAAGGGAGATGTATCAGAGAGTTTGAAAGATAAAGAAATTGTTTCTCTGGACATGGGATCACTCCTTGCCGGTACAAAATATCGAGGAGAATTTGAAGAGAGAGTAAAAAATATTCTTAAGGAGGTGGAGCGTGCAGAAGGAAAGATTATTCTTTTTATTGATGAAATTCATAACATTGTTGGAGCAGGATCAGTCGAAGGAATGGGAGATATGGCACAACTACTCAAGCCGGCACTTGCTCGGGGAGAGCTTCGCGCTATCGGTGCTACGACACTCAAGGAGTATCAGAAGTATATTGAAAAGGATGCAGCGCTTGCACGCCGGTTTCAACCAGTCATTGTGGAAGAGCCATCACCAGAAGACACTGTTGCCATCCTCCGAGGTCTCAAAGAAAAATATGAGTTGTATCATGGAGTACATATCACTGACGATGCTCTTGTTGCAGCAGTAACGCTTTCTACTCGGTATATCACCAATAGATTTTTGCCGGATAAGGCAATCGATCTCCTTGATGAAGCATCTTCGGCGCTTCGAATGACATTAGAAAATAAGCCGGTAGCTCTCGAAGAAGCACATCGTAAAATAATGCGTTTGGAAATAGAGCGCGAAGCATTGCGAAAAGATATTGAAGCAGAAAGTGGTGTAAAGATTGCGAAAGCACGTATCAATGATATTGAAGCTGAGATTGCGAACGTACATGAAAAAACCAAAGAGCTTGATATGAAATGGAGAGGTGAAAAAACCACTCTTCAAGATATTGGGAAGATCAAAAAAGATCTTGAAACACTGCGTCTCGAAGCTGAAGGTGCAGAGTCGCGTGCTGATCTGGGACGAGCTGCAGAGATTAGATATGGACATATTCCAACGTTACAAAAAGAACTTGTTGTTAAAACTGCAAAATTGAAGAAACTGCAAAAGACTCGTCGAATACTCAAGGAGGAAATTACTGAAGAAGATATTGCAGACGTTGTTGCTCGTTGGACAGGTGTACCGGTTATGAAAATGTTGGAAGAAGAACGAGAACGCCTCGTACAAATGGAAGCACACCTCAACAGCCGTGTTGTTGGTCAACATGAAGCCATAGAAAAAATCGCAAATGTTATCAGACGTAACCGCGCAGGTATTGGAGACCCAAACCGTCCTATAGGATCATTTCTCTTTCTGGGTCCCACAGGTGTTGGGAAGACAGAGCTCACAAAAACATTAGCAGAGTTTATGTTCAATGATGAGAAAGCATTGATTAGAGTCGATATGAGTGAATACATGGAGCGACACAGTGTGTCAAAACTCATTGGTTCACCTCCAGGATATGTCGGTCATGACGAAAGTGGGCAACTGACAGAAAGCGTGCGCCATCGACCATACAGCGTTGTGCTCTTTGATGAAGTTGAAAAAGCACATCCGGAAGTATTTAACGTGTTACTCCAAGTGCTTGATGAAGGACATCTGCGTGATTCAAAGGGGCGATTTGTGAACTTTAAAAACACAGTTATTATTATGACTTCGAATATCGGCTCACAGTTCATTGAGAAAATGGAAACAATCGGTTTCCATACAAACAATGAGATAGCTGAATATGGTCAGATGAAAGAAAAAGTTGAAGGTGCACTCAAAGACTACTTTAGACCTGAGTTCCTTAACCGTATTGACGAAATCGTGGTGTTTGATATCCTGTCCCAGGCAGCGATCAAGGATATTGTTCGATTGCGTACCGATACTGTACTCGCTCGTCTTCTAGATAAGGGTATTACCGTAACAATCAACGATGATACGCTTTCATATCTGGCGCGTGTCGGATATAATCCACACTACGGGGCTCGGCCCCTCAATCGCTTGATTCAGAACAAAATTCTCAATCCGATTGCGACACAGATCATCAACCGAACTATCGGAGATGGTGACCGTGTCAACGTTTCTATGGATGGGGATGACGTTGTTATCTCTACATCACTTAAACATAAAAAACGTCCAAGTTCTTTTAGTAATCAAAAGAAAGAAGTTTCGACTTCTCGATAATGATTACGTGCCGTCAGCGTAATAATGCAGACGGCGTACGCGTCGGTGGTAGAGTGGTCAATTACAACAGACTGTAAATCTGTCGCCTTCGGGCTACGAAGGTTCAAATCCTTCCCGGCGCACCACATGAAAGAAGAAAAAATATATTTATATGGCAAGCACGCACTTCGCGAAGCGCTGATGGCGCGCCCAAATGCTATCTCAAAAGTCTTCCTCGATGGAAATGCCGCTGCTGATAGTGAAATCACTGACTTACTCAAGAAAAATAATATTGGCATCAGCACAATGAAAACTGCTGAAGCGGGTAAGAAAATCGGAGATACTGCGGTACATCAAGGTGTCATTGCCGTCATCAATCCTGAGAAAATCTACACCTCATTCGAAGAGGCTATTAAGCTTCTTGATACTGATACCAATCCATGTTTTGTGTTGCTCGACGAACTCCAAGATCCCCACAATGTCGGGGCTATCATACGGAGCGCTGCAGCATTGGGTGCCTCTGTAATACTTTTACCTGAACACAACCAATCACCAATCACAGGCACGGTCATCAAGACTTCTGCTGGTATGGCATTCCGCATACCTATTGTAAAAATAGGAAATGTAAATCAAACCATTCGATTGCTCAAAGAAAAGCGTCTGTGGGTCTATGGACTAGTGATGAATGGTACGACGGCACTTCGTGATGCTACGTTTGACACACCGACACTGTTTGTTGTCGGTAATGAATCTACGGGCATTCGAGAGAAAACATTAGAACTTTGTGATGTTACACTCACAATACCTATGCAGCCAAACTGTGAGTCTCTCAACGCATCGGTCGCTGCGAGCGTGGTGATGTATGAATGGAGTAGGGGAAAAATATAAAAAAATAAAACACGATCATTTTCTTGAATAATCGTGTTATTTTTTTCGTTTCATTTTGCTGTAGTCTGTTATCAACTCTTTCTTCTTATCAGGTAGGTTGTGGTGATATTTAATCCCGTACATCAACAACACTACCGTTGCGGGAATTGCTAGAGAAAGATCTATCCAGTCAGGCTGTATGTTCTCGATGAGTGTACTGCTAAACACTGAAGTTACGAGCGTACCCATATATACACGTAATTTGTGCAGTGGTAATTGTTTTGTCTGGTAGGGAGCAGATGGTTCTGAATACCAGCCTCCATATTGTGCGATCCTTCCAATGTAATGCAGTGTCCAGAAGAGATATACAACTGATAACGAACTTAGTGCGATAATAAGTGCCATAGTCTTGTTTTGAGCATACTATAACAAATAGGCACTTTGTCAAATAAAAGCCGCATCATTGTTGATGCGGCGATTTCTTTTTGGGGAAGTTTTTTGCAATAAGAAAGGTAGAAAATAATACCGCCAGTGGCAGGAAGTATTCAATACAGATCTGTATACGGCTGTTGGTAATCGATAACACAGAGAATAACTGAGAAAATGTATGTTTATAAGAGAAGAACATACCAATACCTACACCAAATCCTAACGACTCCATTTTCCCACTTTGTAATCCGCCGTTTCGAGTACTGATCCACACAAGCCACATAGCAAAAAATAAAACACCAATAGAGAAAAGCAGTTTGAGTACCATATTATTTTTTCTAGATAGTATCAGTAAAATGGGACTTTGTGAAATAAGTCTTTTTTGCTAGTATCAATCCATGGAATCATCTCAAAAAGTAGTGACTCGCTTTGCACCAAGTCCGACAGGGCACTTACATGCAGGGGGCTATCGAACAGCATTTTTTTCGTATTTATTTGCAAAAAAACATGGAGGGAAATTTATATTGAGAATAGAAGATACTGATAAAGAGCGATCAGAACAGCAGTATACTGATGAAATCCTTCGAGTCTTTGAAAAGATTGGCATTTCATATGATGAAAAATATGTCCAATCTGAGCATGTTGGTCGCCACAAGGAATTGCTCCAAAAGATGATTGGTGAGGGAAGTGCATATATTTCTCGTGAAGAAGCAAAGGATGGGTCAGGTGTTATTAAAGATATCGTTCGGTTCAAGAATCCAAATAAAGTTGTGACATTTATTGATTTGATTCGAGGTGCTATTGCAACTGATACTACTGATCTAGGAGATTTTGTGATTGCAAAAAATCTTGAAGAGCCGCTATTCCACCTTGCTGTTGTTGTTGATGATCATGACGAAGGTGTCACGCATGTTATTCGCGCAGAAGAACACATTGCAAATACACCGCGTCAGATATTGATTCATGAGGCGCTTGGTTTTCCGATACCACACTACGCGCATTTACCACTTGTCCTTGCGCCTGACAAAACAAAGATGAGTAAGCGAAAAGGAGCGATACCGGTTGTTGAGTATTTGGAACAAGGATACCTACCACAAGCGCTTCTCAATGCCATTTGTCTGTGCGGTTGGAATCCTGGGACAGAACAAGAGCTATTTTCACGACAAGAGCTTGAAGAAGTATTTGATCTCGATAAAGTGCAAAAAGCTGGAGCAGTCTTTAATGAAGAAAAACTACATTGGTTCAATCGTGAATATATCAAAAAGCTGGATCAAAGTGCATTTTGGACACATGGTGAGAAGTGGATACCGGCGTGGGTGTACGCGATCGATACTGAGTACACCATGCTCGCGAAGATTGAATATTTGATTCGCGACCGCATCGCGAAGTTTGCTGATATCAAAGATCTCTTTGATGCAGGAGAGTTTGATTATTTCTTCAAAGAGTCAGTAGTCGAACAAAAGATGTTGGTTTGGAAAACTGACACACTCGAGAACGCAAAGATACACCTCGCAAAGGCGAAAGAAATTCTTGAAGGAGTGAGTGATTGGAATTTGGAAACTATCAAGTCCGCACTGATGCCATACGCCGAAGAAGTTGGAAAGGGAAATGTGCTTTGGCCACTGCGCGTCGCGCTCTCAGGGCGAGAGAAATCACCAGACCCCTTTGAGCTCGCATCAATACTTGGTAAAGACGTAACAGTTGAACGCATCACCAAAGTACTATAAAAAAATAGAAATAAAAATACTCCATTTCAATGGAGTATTTTTATCGTTGGCCTTGTCTTCGTACTTACATTGTGTCTTTCTCAGAATCGTGAGGCATTTCGTCTGTAGGCATCATAGGTCCACAGTCGGGGCATGTCATAACACCATCCTTCTCTTCCATGACGGCGCCACATTTCTCGCATTTCATTTCTTCCATACGATTAACTCAAAAATTATTCTGATAGAATTATATTGTATCAATACCAGCGCAATAGGTAAAGGGGAAAACCTCTGATACAATCGCGAATACATGAACAACTTCGATGTAATCGTTATTGGGGGAGGATCAAGCGGTATGATGGCTGCTGGTACTGCTGCAGCACGAGGAAAAAAGGTATTACTTCTTGAAAAAAATAAAGAACTCGGAATGAAGCTCGCAATAAGTGGTGGAGGAAGATGTAATATTACAAATGCAGAAGAAGATGTCCGAATACTGTTGTCGCATTATGGAAAAGCTGAACAGTTTTTATATTCTTCATTTGCACAGTTTGGTATGCTCGATACGTTTAGCTTTTTTGAGTCACAGAACTTGCCTCTGGTGGTACAAGCGCGAAAAAGAGCTTTTCCTCACACAGAGCGATCAGTTGATGTTGTCGCTGTTATGAAAAAGTTTCTCGAAAAATCAAATGTAACAATCAAAACAAATGCTCCGGTAAAGAACATAGAAACCAATGATTTGGGCATCAGCGGAGTAGTGGTAGGCAAAGAAATCTTTACGGCGAAAACCTATATCGTTGCGACAGGAGGTTTGTCTCATCCGGAAACAGGGTCAACAGGGGACGGGTTTAATTGGCTGAGTAAACTGGGACACAGTGTTAAGTCTAGTACACCCACGATTGTACCGCTTGCGACAAAAGAAGATTGGTCCAAAGTTCTTTCGGGTACATCGTTAACATTTATGAAGATCAGTTTTTTTGCAGATGGTAAAAAGGTATTTACTAAAACAGGAAAACTCCTCTTCACGCATTTTGGGGTATCGGGACCGTTGATACTAAATAGTGCAGGGAAAATTGGTGCATTGTTTGAATCTGGATCAAAAGTTACTGCTCTGATAGACGCATATCCCGATACTGACCTAGGATCACTTGAAGATAAGATCATCAAAATACTCGATCAAAGTAAAAATAAAATGTTTAAAAATGTAGTATCAGAAATAGTTCCACCAGGTATGGCACCAGGGATCATGATATTGCTTGCAAAAGAAATAAACTTTGAAACAAAAGTACATAGTATCAGTCGTGAAGATCGCAAGAAAATTGTTCATATACTCAAAGCGCTACCACTCACGATCACTAACTTGATGGGGTTTGATCGAGCAGTTGTTGCTGATGGTGGAGTATCTCTCGCAGAGATCGATACAAAAACAATGCAGAGTAAAAAAATACACAACCTCTTTGTCACTGGAGACCTTCTCGACATCACTCGTCCATCAGGAGGATATTCACTGCAACTCTGTTGGACGACGGGATATGTTGCGGGGATGAATGCGTGATCAGTGTATACGTTAGACTGCAATCGAATCGAGTAACAATCCAACACCTATTTTCTTTTCTGCAGAAAAAGGAATGATGAGATGCGGCCCTGTTATTGATTGAATTTTTGCGATGGATTTCTTGATATCGTTTGCGCCGAGCTTGTCTATTTTATTTGCAACAATAATCACTTTCTTCTTTTGTTCTAAAAGAAATGTAAGCATATCTTCATCATCAGCAGTCATTCCAACCTTGGCGTCAATAATAAGAACAACTGTCTGTTGCTGGATGTGCTTATTTCCGAAGTACCATAATATTCGATTGCGAAGGAGGTCTCGGTGAGCAAATGATCCTTTCGCGTACCCATATCCTGGGAGATCAACAAAGTAATAGGTATTGTTTATTAAGAAGAAATTAATCTCTTTGGTATGCCCTGGGGTATTACTAGATCGTGCCAACCCTTTGGTTTCAGTCAATGCGTTGATAAGACTTGATTTACCGACATTAGAGCGTCCAATAAAAGCAACCTGAGGTAAGTTGTCGGGCACCATAGACGCGTCGTCAACGACAGAGCGGCTAAATATAGCGGAGGTTATTTTCATGTGCAGAGCATAGCATTTGGTATGATAGATGGCTATGCACCCACTACAAGAACTATTGCACTTTTTAGGGCTTGTCCCTGCAAAACCAAAGCGTCGAAGACGACGAGTTCTTCGTCCTAAGAGACTCGCCCCTATCCCGAAAGGCAAAAGAGAGTCCGCGAGAAAGCTCGTGCATATGAAGCTTGAGTATTTTAATCAATTTTATAATTTCTCGTATAAAAAAGTTTTTATTAAAAATCAAAAAACGCGATGGGGAAGTTGTTCAAGTAATAATAATCTTAATTTCAATTATCGCATCGTTGATCTTGCGCCAGAATTGCAGGATTATTTGATTGT
The DNA here is from genome assembly GCA_964473175.1 of uncultured Candidatus Saccharibacteria bacterium. GTDB lineage: Bacteria > Patescibacteriota > Minisyncoccia > Phycocordibacterales > UBA9973 > UBA4124. Next base: position 63,416 of record CAYYNN010000003.1, read on the forward strand.
TCATGAACTGTGTCATCTACAAGAATTCAACCACGGTAAAGCATTTTGGGATTTGGTTGCAACTCAAATTCCCAATTATGAAACATTGCGTAAAAAACTACACCACATTGATTAAGTATTAGGAGGAAGTTTAAATGGTATAATGTATCGTATGACTACAAAAAATATTGTGATTGTATTTGCACTATTGGTACTTGCGGCATGTATTGTTGGTATTGTAAAAGAGAGTAATCAAACGGTCAGTATCCCTGTTGTGCCTTCAACGGTAACTACTATGCCAACTGAGTATTGTTATTATCAATCCACTAAAACTGCGAGTGGTTTGTATGACAAAGCATACCTGAGATTGGATATCGATACTGGTACGGTGACCGGTGAATTTAATAACTACCCCGCAGAGAAAGATAGTAAAACTGGAACTTTTAACGGAACAACTCAAACCATTGACGGAGGAACTCAAATCGCCAATGTGATATGGAATACGCTTGGTGAAGGTATACAGGCTAAAGAAGAGTTGGCTGTCGTCTTTGATGACAAACAAGCGGCTGCTGCATTTGGTGAAATGGTACAAGGTGCAAACGGAGTCTATGTCTACAAAGACAAGGCAAGTGCAGTGTATCAAGACCCTATCCCTGCGATCGATTGTGCACAGTATGACGAGCTACGTACTGTCGAGAAATATATAAAAACCAATATCAAAACTATCATCTCAGACAAAGCAGAACTTGGAGGTACGTGGTACACAACAGCGCTAGTGGTGGATACCGGTACACATACAGCTGCTGTGTCGTATGAAGACGGACATAATACTGGAAAAGGGACAATCACGTATACTTATGAGGCAAGTAAGGTCACGGGTGTGTCTTTTGTAAAAGCAAAATAAGGGTGTATAATTGGGAGTATTAAGAGATATTATTGAGTAACCATTTTCTGTATGCAAGCATTATTTTTAATCGGACGAATTCTTCTTGGAGGGTACTTTATCTATAGTGCGTATAATCATTTCAAGGACATAGGAGGCATGAGTGGGTATGCGAAAATGAAAGGTGTTCCAGCTGCAAAAGCGGGCGTTATTCTCAGTGGTGTCATGTTTGGAATCGGGGGACTTGCGATCGTTTTTAATAGGTATGCCATACTTGGTATGATTGTTACTGCGCTTGCATTGATACCTATCACCATTATGATGCACCCATTCTGGAAAGAAAAAGAACCAAGCGCGAGAATGATGGAACGAATTCAGTTCACCAAAAATATCGCAATTATTGGGTCGCTCATACTATTGATATCAATAGGCTAAGAAAAAAACTTCCTGGAAACAGGAAGTTTTTCTTTATCAAATTTTTAGGTTCGATGTAGTACACTACATCAACATGACTCAAGCTCAAGCGCTCACTATTCTCAAGACCGGTGCCAATGTGTTTCTCACCGGTGAGCCGGGGGCGGGTAAAACACACACTATTAATCAGTATGTAGCGTATTTGCGAGAACATGGTATAGAACCCGCGATTACGGCGTCTACGGGGATTGCAGCGACGCATATCCATGGTCAAACCATTCACTCATGGAGCGGTATCGGTATTAAGCGTTCTTTGACTCCTTATGACCTTGATCATATTGCTACGACAGAGTACCTTGTTCGAAGAATACGACATACAAAAGTCTTGATACTAGATGAGGTATCAATGATTGACGCACTCACGCTTGATATGGTTGATATGGTATGTCGTGAAATCAAAAATAGCGAGGAAGTGTTCGGAGGATTACAAGTAATACTTGTTGGAGATTTTTTTCAGTTACCGCCAATTGCTAAATTTGGACAAGAGACACATTTTGCATTTGAATCTAATGCATGGAAACAGATGCGACCAGTTGTATGTTATTTGACAGAACAGCACCGTCAGAGCGACTCAGATTTTCTCAGCATACTTTCTGCGATACGTAAGAATGAATACGATCAGCTACATCATGATTTTTTGGAAAAAAGACAAATAACTCCAGACAAGGCACTTTCTCATGAAAGTACTGTCACAAGACTTTTTGCGCACAATGTAGATGTTGATGAAATCAATACCCGTGAATTAGAAAAACTCCAGGCACTTCCAGCTATTTTTTCAATGCAAACAAAAGGGAAGGATACGCTCATCGCGAGTTTACAAAAAGGATGTCTATCTCCAGAAAAACTTGTTTTGAAAGTGGGATCGATTGTTATGTGTACCAAAAATAATTCTCAAAAAGGGTATGTAAATGGGACACTGGGGACAGTGACTGGTTTTGAGCAAGGAACAAAATACCCAATTATTAAAACGCATACCGGAGAACGTATCGTTGTTGAACCCACTGAGTGGGTCGTCGAAGAAAATGGAAAACAAAAAGCTATGATCTCACAAATCCCTCTTCGGCTTGCATGGGCAATAACAATACACAAAAGTCAGGGTATGAGTATGGATGCTGCGGTGATGGATCTTCGAGAAGTATTTGAATATGGACAAGGCTATGTTGCACTCTCTCGTGTGCGCACGCTCGATGGACTCCATTTGCTCGGATGGAATCAACGGACGTTTCAGGTACACCCGCGCATTCTCGAAGTTGATAGTACATTTGTTCAACGATCAGAATCAGCAGCCGTAACATTTGCTGATATGCGCAAAGAAGATCTCGAACTCATGCACAACAACTTTGTGCTCGCATCAGGAGGAACACTGACGACGAAAACAAAAAAGGAGAAGAAGGAAAAAGGGGATACAGTCGACACGACGATGATGTTTGTACTGCAAGGCAAACCCATCAGTGCAATAGCCAAGGAACGTGGACTGACTGCTATGACTATTTATGGGCATATAGAGAAGCTCGTCGCAAACAAACGACTGTCGTATGAGGACATTGCATATCTGGTAGATGACAAGACACGTCGCGGATTTGCAGATATCAAGGCTGTTTTCACGAGCTATGACACTACAAAACTTGCACCGATTCATCAACACTACAAAGGGCGCTATACTTACGACCAGATTCGTATCGCACGAATGATGATCGTATTAGGATATCCACAATAAGATTGATAAAAAAGTGAAAGCCGTATTATACTACCTATATTAAAAACCAAGATAACCCACACATGGCCAAAGGCAACAACAGTCAGCAAAAAGACAAAAAGAAACCAAAGAAGGAAAAGAAATAACCAAAAGAAAGACCCCAGAAATGTGGTCTTTCTTTTTGTAAAATATGTGGTATTATGGTTTCGAAATATATTTTGAACCTTTAAATAAAAAACAATGGAATTTAGTAAAACACGAGCACGCTATTTATTCAATAAAATGTATGCGGCTAGTCAACGTCTTGGCTTTGATGAAGTTACTGATAAAGAAAAGAATAAAATAAAAGACATGTTATCTTATGAAGACCCTAAGATACCTCGTATTGAAGAAACAAAACATCAGGTTTCTATTAAGAAGCAGATTGAAGAGCTCACTATCTGGGCGCATTTATCGTATGATCGAAGTATAAAAAATTTCACAAAAGCAGGGCGTATCTGGATACACATTACTGCACCAAAGCGTGAAAAAGGTGATCAGAAATTGTATACTAGTTTTTTTTCTAGAACTGAAAGTGGTAACTTTGTACGCGCTTTTATTGAAGAATTAACTTTCTTGGTGTATGCGTTACAACAAAGACCAATTGACTCAAAGAAAAGATTTATGGAAATTCAAGAAAAGCCTACTGGTATTTTCAACTGGGTTTCTGTATCAGATCCAAAAGAAAAAATTACCTTCTTTCACAAGATTCCTTCTGGTATTCAAGATAGTATTTTAAAAACTAGAAGGATTAAGCTTTATTATCTTAAGGTTTTGAGAAAAAAATTAGGTATTAAAAAACGCGCAAGGAAAATGAGGAAAGTACGTAAATTGAAAACACCTAATAATAGAGTGCCTATACAATAGTAGTTTTGTTGACCTTTTTCTAAGCTCGCCACTGTGGCGAGCTTTTTTATTTGCTATACTACATACACCTATGACCGTTCCATATGATCCCGATCACATTACCTATTTTGCAGAGACTGACTCGCGTAACCAGCGCATTAAGTTCGGTATCAAGAGTCGCGACCGCACCCGACATATGTATGTGATTGGTAAATCTGGTGTTGGTAAATCAACGCTTTTGGAAAACATGGCAATCCAAGACATCAATCATGGTGAAGGGGTAGCCGTACTTGATCCTCACGGAAGCTTTGCGGAGAAAATGCTTGAATATATTCCAGAGCATCGCATCAAAGATGTTGTGTACTTCGCACCGTTTGATACTGATAACCCGATATCATTTAACGTACTCGAAGACGTGGGGGCTGATCGTCGACACCTTGTCGTCTCTGGACTGATGTCGACGTTCAAAAAGATTTGGGTGGATGCATGGAGTGCGCGTATGGAATATATCTTGACCAACACGCTCCTTGCACTTCTGGAGTATCCCGGCGCAACACTCCTGGGGGTAAACCGTATGCTTTCTGAAAAAGGATTTCGTAAGAAAGTTGTTGATAACATCACTGACTCTGCAGTCAAAGCATTTTGGACAGAAGAGTTTGCCAACTATACAGAGCGTATGGCGGCTGAGGCGGTTCCTGCAATTCAAAATAAGATTGGACAGTTTACGGCTAACCCACTTGTTCGAAATATTATTGGTCAAGCTACTTCAACGTTTGATTTACGAAAGATCATGGATGAACAAAAAATCCTGATCATCAACTTGTCTAAGGGGCGAATTGGGGATACTAATACGTCACTCCTCGGTTCTATGATTATTACCAAGATTTATCTTGCCGCCATGAGTAGGGCGGAGCTTTCATCGAGTCGTATGGGCGGACTTCCAAACTTTTATTTTTACGTCGATGAATTCCAGTCATTTGCTAATGAAACATTTGCAGATATTCTCGCAGAGGCACGAAAGTATAAACTCGCGCTGATTATTGCCCATCAATACGTTGCGCAAATGGAAGAAAAAGTACGCGATGCAGTATTTGGAAACGTTGGAACGACGGTATCGTTTCGCGTGGGTCCACTTGATGGAGAGTTACTTGAGAAAGTGTTTACCCCACAATTCGCTCAGGCAGATCTGATAAATCTCGGCATGGCAGAAATCTATTTAACCTTGATGATTAACGATATCGGTTCTCAACCGTTCTCTGCACGCACGTTACCGCCATTACTTCGTCCTGCTATTACATTTAGAAATGATGCCATTGAAGCATCTCGCGCAGCATATGCCAACCCAAAAGAGATAGTAGAACAAAATATTGCTGATTGGTTTGGCCCCGCAGAAGCTCCAGAAGAAAAGGTGAAAAAGAAATGGGAAGATCCCAACCGTGCGTATCAAAGTACTCCTGCACCGCGTCCTTCTGGTTCAGCTCCATATACTCCAAAACCGCAAACGGTGAGTGCTGCGCCAGTATTTATTCCTCGTACATTCAGCAAACCCACCGGTCAAGATCCAACGCATAAACCGTTTGCAAAAGTGCTCATAAAGCCAATGGCTCCAGTCGCACAACCCATTATTCAAAAAACAGAAATTCTCCCAGTACAAAAAGTAGTTGTTGAAACGAAACAAGAAGTAACAGTCTCTGCTTCGCCAGAACTCAAAAACCTACTCGAGGCTATTGACGGTACAACTGACACATCAATCAAAGTCGAAGAAAAAAGAAAGCCAGACGCACCATTTGTTGGCGAGAAACCACTTCGCGAAACAGTATTGCCAGTCAAACATGCAGAGCGTGGTCCAACTGAGAAAAATAGAGACTTACTCAAGGCGGCCCTCCAAAGCGCAATGAAAGACGCAACACCTACTCCAAAGCCATCAGTACCTCCGCCACCACGAGAAATTCCTGCAACAGCTCCACCGCAGATACACACGCACGAGCCTGTTATAGAGGAAAAAATTATTAACACCATAGTATCTTCGAATACAGCCGTAGAGATTCCTACTGAGGAACTACAAAAAGTATTGGAGTAATATGAAGTATACAATTTTAATTTTCGCAGCATTTATTCTTTGTACAAGAACTGCTTTTGCAGATATACACATCACCGAAGTTGCCTGGATGGGTACTGCTTCAAGTCAATATTCAGAATGGCTTGAACTATACAATGACGGTGATGTAGTAATAAATCTTGCAGGATGGAAGTTCCTAGAAGGAGATGGGTCGGTACTCTTCACACTCACCAAAACCATTGCAGCGAATGGGTATCTATTGATTGAAAGAACAACAGCAAGTGCGCCTGATGCTGTATCTGGTATTACTGATGAATCTGGACCTTTTGGTTCAAGTGGGCTTGCAAACACGGGAGAAGATCTATCGCTAGTGGATATGTCGGGAACGGTGATTGAATCACTTGATTTTGCATCTGGATGGCCAGCAGGTGATGCAACAACGAAACATACTATGCAGTGGAGTGGTACAAAATGGATAACCGCAGTAGCAACGCCCAAGACTGGAGTATCAGGGGAGTCTGATACAGCAAATACCGCTAACAGCGATGAGGAGGTACTTATAGAGGAAAAAGATCCTTATCCAATTCCTGCTGTTTCTCCAAATCAACCACATATCGAATTTACTGTTCCATCAAATGTATATGTAGGAGTGCCGTATATGTACACTGCTCGACCAGTATTTGAATATCATTATGGGATAGAAATAGGAGAGTATTATTGGAATATGGGCGATGGTACAATGCGTAGACAGACTGTTGTTGCGCCCATATCTCATATATATGAATACCCAGGAACATATACTCTTTCATTCAAATATACTGACCCCCTACACCGTGACCACTTTTTAACAGGATCCAAAAAAGTTGTGGCTACTGTTCCTGCGATAACAACAACAATTATCAATAAGAACGCATTACAAATAAAAAATACATCATCGGCACCTATCGATCTATCTGGATGGAAGATTGCGTTACCCGATAGTATTGTGTTCATCCCTGACTTAACCATAGTAGCTGAACGAGCTACTGTTACACTCCCTTTTTCAATTCTTTCTATTACGCCAGGATCTTTTGTCTCGTTAATGGATCCTTCCGGAAAAATAATCCCATCTACTGATTTGGTAAAATCTACTCCAGTAGCCTTGAGTAATGATCCTGTGTACATACCACAAGATGATGCTCCATATGAATCGCCAATACTTACTAACCTCTCAGTAAGTACTGATCGAGATGCACGGCCTACCCCAATACGAAACCGCACCAAAAGTATTATTTTCGGTGCGGTCACGCTTTTCGTTATCGGCTTGTCGATACTCCTCGAGCGTTTTATGGCTCGACAGGAGTACTTGTCACAGTAGGGAGGTATGTATTTAAATCGAGATCTTTTGTTCCAGTAAGAGTAGTGTCGGTAGTATTTGTAGCCGCAACATCTAGACTGATAGAATCAATTTCTTTTGATAGGATTTTAACTTCTTGATCAGAAACTTTTTTAAGGGTGTTATCAACCGTTTCAAGGGCGACGACGGACGCAGGACTAGTGGTGCTATTTTCAAGTAATACTTTATTTGCTTTTAATGCATCTTCGAGATTTGCTGTTGCGGTCAGTGCGGCAGTTGGTGCAACAGTGCTAAGCGTGTTGAGATTAACCGAAAGGTCTTTGATGTGTTCATCGAGAGCTTTTTGTGCTGTTGCTTGACGCGCTTTTGTGAGTGTTTTTGATGCGGCAAGTGTCTTGATCTCGTTAACGCGAGTTTCAACTCGTTTTGCACCATAGGCAACTTTTTCTTCAGGTGTCTTTTGAAAGAATCCTTTGATTTCTTCGTTTACATTGATTTTAAAAGTGTAGAGAGGATCACCGGGGAGTGCGTTGTCTGCAACGGCGGAGCACATTCCTCCAACGAAAACAAAAAAGACAAAGCTTGAAAGCGCAATGCGCAAGCCGTGATAGACACCTCTCTGGAATAGGGAATGTAATTTATTGGGAGTAGGGGTATGTGCAATGAGATGTGTTGCATGCGCTCGAATAAGCCCGCGTTCTGATTCAGAAAGTGTGAGAGATTTGAGGGTAGATAATTGTTCGAGGTTATGTTTCATTGTAAGTTGATCTGAGTTTTTTGACGATACGATGGATATATACAGTCATTGCATTAACACTTTTTCCATATAGGGCCGCTATTTCTTCAATCGGTTTTTCTTCGGTATATCGCAAAAAGATAATTTGTTTACTATCTTCATCAAGGGTATCAAGGAGTGTTCGGATACTTTCGATGTCGTCATTTCGGAGGACTTCGTCAGTATCTTTATGGGAGCCTGGATCAAAGCCTGATTCGATCATTGTATCGAGAGATCCTGATTTCTCTTTTTTGTAGTAGTCGATAAGAGCGTTTTTTGCTGCACGGTACAGAAAAGCTTCAGGGTATTCAATGGTCTTACCATTAGCAAGATATGTCCACGTTTTGGTAAAAGTGTCTTGGGTTATGTCGACGGCAACTGCACGATTACTGACACGGAAGTATAAAAATCGGAATATAGCATCCTGATAAGTACTCACCATATCAAGGAATAGTGTCTCCTTGTCTTGTAGAGGATCAGTCTTATCTTGTGACGATAGAAGGGGTTCCACATTACAAGTATACACGAGAGTTCTCCATTGTGCCTATAAGTTTGCTATACTTGCCACATGAAATCTTCAAAAAGGCCAAAAATCGTCGTCGTAGGCAGTGGCTTTGCGGGTATTGAAGTCGTTAAAAATCTTATCACATTGGGTGCTGAGGTAGACCTAACCATAGTCACGAAACAGCCAATTTTTCAATATTATCCTGGATTATACAAACTTGTTACTGGAGCACTCCCTATTGAAGTATCTGTCCCAGTAAGAACTATTTTCCCAAGTAACAAGATTGCTATTGTAGAGGCCACCTACAATACCGTCGATCAAGCGCGACAGATTATTTCAGTTACCCACGCAGGAGGTGATACAAGTGAAATTGCATATGACTACCTGGTCATTGCATTAGGGAGCGAAACAAACTTTTTCAATATAAAAGGGTTACCCGATCTATCATATAGTTTCAAGTCAGTAGCCGCAGCACTGAAACTGAAAGCTCATTTTTGTGAACTCTTTGCAAAAGCAAAAGATTTGACAAAGGACCAACTTGTTTCGATGCTTCATGTTTTGATTGTGGGTGGGGGACCTTCTGGTGTCGAGCTTGCCGGCGACTTGCGATCATACCTCACTAGAGTTGCCATGGAGTTCAGTGTAGACCCTAGTCTGGTAACCATTGACCTTATTGAGGCGAACAATAGAGTACTCTCAGCATTGTCACCAAAAGTTTCAATGAAAGCAGAAGCGAGATTGCGTAAAATGGGTGTGAATATTTTTGTTAATCGTGCATTAGAGGCACAAGAAATTGAGGAAGTTATTCTCAAAGACATGTCCATGTCATCCCATACAGTTATATGGACTGCCGGAACTCGTATCAACAGTTCGTACATGGAAATACCCGGAGTGACATTTGATGAACGTAAAAGAATTGTTGTGACCAATACACTCTCATTGCCAAGTGATAATAATATATTTATCGCAGGAGACGGGGCCGCTACACCGTATAGCGGACTAGCTCAAACTGCCATTGATCATGGTCAGTTTATCGCCAGACATATCCATCGATCGATACACAACAAGAGACCTACTGCATATATACCAAAGCGACCAGCGTTTGTTATTCCTATTGGGGTGAACTGGGCACTCTTTAGTTATAAAAACTTCGTGATGACGGGGTGGATACCATGGATATTGCGCAGTATGATTGATTTTAAATACTTTACCCATATTGTCCCACTCAAACATGTGTTCGCTGTATTTAAAAAAGGAAAAAAATACCGCAAAATTAAAGGTGGGTGTGCAGTAGATAATGGACAACAATATGAATAACCCAACTCATTGGGATAACGTCGCTGCATGGTATGACGACTATCTAGAAGAAGGATCAGATACGTATCAAGCAAAAGTTATTGCACCCAACTTACTGCGACTGCTTAATTGTAAAAAGGATGAAACCGTATTAGATGTCGCATGTGGTCAAGGATACTTTGGGCGACTCGTTGCACAAACAGGATCGATCGTTACCGGTATTGATCAATCAAAAGAGCTGATCGCAAAAGCACAGGAGCGAAAGATAGGAAATGAAACATACGTTGTTGGTAATGCCGAAAAGATACCTGGTATAGGACTAACATCATTTGATAGTGCCTTCACGGTTCTTGCATTTGAAAATATCAAAAAAGTAGCGGATGTTCTTAGTGGTATAGCTCGTGTTTTAAAAAAAGATGGAAAATTTATTGTTGTGTTACTCCATCCAGCATTTCGTATCCCACAACACAGTGATTGGGGGTATGACAAGGAAAAAGGATTACAATATCGCAAGATAGAAAAGTATTTATCAGAAATCGCAATACCTATTGATCTTTCACCGTTCAAGGGAGCCAAGAAGGTAACCACAACAACATTTCATAGATCTTTGCAGTGGTATGCAAAGGCTTTTAAACACGCGGGGTTCTCTATTGTAGGGATTGAGGAATGGATATCGCACAAGAAGTCGCTCCCTGGCCCCAAACAGACTATGGAAGACGCTGCACGCAAGGAATTCCCTATGTTTTTGAGTATCGAATTGAGGCTCGGGTAGGTCTTGACTTTCTTACAATAAATGGGTATATTTTAAAAAAATAACCCACTATGTACAACAAAAAAATCATCGGAGAAGATCAGTACATTGCAGTTACTGACTATATCAAAACGTACATCCTATCTCATTTCTTTAAACGAGATATAAAAAATTTGGATGAAAAGAAGCGCACAAATTTTTGCGGATATACCTTTTTAATTTTACAGCAAAAGAGTCATCATCCGATTTTCGGAAAAAAGGACGATTTTGTGAGTAACAGACTGAGGGTACGATTTGTTGGTATTGGAGATAAAAAGGATATGAGTTATCACGGATTGGCAAATGATGTGGTCTACATATTCTACGGTGAAAAGATTCTTCACCGGCTGACCGCGGACAAATTCTTTGAACGTGCCAAGCGGTGGAAATGGGGGACACTTAGTCTTGCCACTCAGGGACGTATTCAATACGAACTCAACCCCGCACTGCAAAACAACTACGAATTACTCAACGATGAAGATCAGTTTCGACTTCATTCCGTAAAAAATCCGCTTCCGGTTTAATCTCGACTTCAGTACTTTAAGGCGTCTCAGGGCGCCTTTTTTTGTTTCTTAGTTTCTTGAGAACGATTGGTATTTGTTTAAAGTCTTCAAAGAGAGCGCCCCGTAGTCCACCATTGTAGAGTGCTGCTGCTGGATGATAGAGCGGCAAATAATGTGTTGTGGTAATATCAGTAAATTTTTTAATAAAAACGTTTCCATGCGCACGAGATATTTTTTCTTCAGGAAAGAAATCATTCATTGCGTGTCGTCCGAGAAATACAATCAAGACTGGGTTAATGAGTGCGAGTTCGGCATGCAGCCAACTACGACAAGAATCCTTTTCTTTTTGTGAAGGATCTCTATTGTTCGGAGGTCTGTATTTGACGATATTTGTTATATAGATATCTATTCGATCCATCTTTATACTGGTGAGCATTTCATCGAGCAATCTTCCTGCCGCGCCAACAAATGGCACTCCGGTCGCATCTTCTTTCTTGCCTGGGGCTTCGCCAATAAATACAACTCTTGCGCTGGCATTGCCATACCCAAACACCGCGCGAGACGCAGTGCTTTTGAGCGTACAGTCATTTATATCAGCCCAATGTTCGTGTAGTGCTATAAGTGCTTTTGAAGGCGTCACAGATTGATTATACCGCCTTTTTTGCTATAGTAGACCTATGTCTATCAAATCATTTTTCATCAAAAAGACCCTTCAAATGAAGGGCGTGCCAAAGGATCAAGCAGAAGCTATTGCAAAACAACTTTCTGAAAATCCAGAATTGGCGGCTTCGCTCAAGACTCTCGAGTCCAACCCTGAAGTCAAAGAACTTTTTGAAAAGATCCAGCACGATATCGAAGAAAAGAAAAAAGGAGGCATGAACGAAATGTACGCTGCGGTATCTGTCATGGAGAAATACAAGAGCCAGATCGCAAAGTACCGCGAGGAGTTGGCACCATTGATGAAGTTAATGGGTAAATAATTCTGTATGTCACTATCCATAGGCATCGTAGGGCTCCCAAACGTCGGCAAATCGACGCTGTTTAATGCGTTGACCAAAAAGAGCGTACCGGCAGAGAACTACCCGTTTTGTACTATTGATCCGTCAGTGGGCATTGTGGCGGTGCCAGATGATCGCCTGTGGAAGCTCTCAGAATTTTCAAAGAGTGCAAAAACTATCCCTGCGGCAATTGAGTTCGTGGATATTGCGGGGCTGGTTGCTGGTGCATCCAAAGGTGAAGGATTGGGTAATAAGTTCTTGACCAACATCCGTGAAGTGGATGCGATCGCACATGTGGTGCGTGTGTTCCAAGATCCTGATGTGATACATGTTGCCAATAAGATTGATCCTATATCTGACATCAGTGTAATCAATTTGGAGCTTATCCTTTCTGATATGGAAATTGTTTCAAAAAGAATTGGGACACTTTCGAAAGAGGTAAAAAAGGGAGACAAGGAGGCTATTATCGAAGATGAGCTATTGCAAAGGATTAATACACTCCTCGAAGCGGGCAACCTTGCAAGTGATGCAAAACTCACCGACGAAGAAAAGTTCCGTATCAAATCTCTAAATTTGCTGACCCTCAAACCAATGTTGTATGTACTCAACACTTCTGAAGCCAATGAAAATGTGGAGTTCGCAGTACCTGGAGCATATGTAAAGATAGATAGTGTATTTGAAAAAGGGTTTGATGATCTGATCAAGGGAAGCTATGAACTTCTTGGGTTAGAGATGTATTTCACTACAGGCGAAGACGAGACGCGTGCATGGACCATTGCAAAGGGGAGCACTGCACCTATCGCTGGTACCGCCATCCATACTGATTTCAAAGATAAGTTTATTCGTGCAGAAGTCGTGTTCTGGAAAGATTTGTTGGAGGCAGGTAGCTATGCTGAAGCTCGTGCAAAAGGGAAGGTGCGCACGGAGGGTAAGGAATATACTGTTGTTGATGGCGACGTGATTGAGTTTCGCATATAAATAAAGACCCGAAATATTTCGGGTCTGGAACTGCGTTAATCGACATACGGGAGAAATCTACGCTGTATAGAAGGTTTGCTTAAAACCAACTTCATTTTGTCGATAATCTGCCGTGCTCGATTTACGGTTATGTCATATCGAGTCGCGATATCATCTAGGGGTATTGGATCATCAACACCGATACCACACATCAAGAATAAAATTTCCACATCTCGCTTTTTGCATTTAGAGAGAACCCTGTGTATTTCATCAAGGAAATACGAATGACACACAATGCTATCGGTCTGATTTGGAGCAGGCAAAATATCTCCAAGGCTAACACCTTCCGCATCTTTCAACGGCGCATCAAGTGATTGACTGTACTGGTTAATTCTAAAAATTGTATCTACCTCAGATGGTTCTATCTCTAGTATTTCTGCAAGCTCAGCACTGCTCGGCGCTCGTTCGTGCTGTTGTTCAAATGAGTCATATGCCCGTAGAGCACTGTTGTACTCACCGTTCTTGTTTGCAGGTAGGCGTACAACTCTGGGATGTTCATTAAGTGCTTCTAAGATAGACTGGCGTATCCACCATACAGCATATGAAATAAATTTGAATTTCCTGGTCTCATCAAATTTAGTAGCAGCCTTCAAAAGACCTATATTGCCTTCATTTATTAAGTCCCCCAAGCTTAAGCCTTGATACTCGTATTGCTTTGCTACAGATACGGCAAAGCGTAAGTTGCCACGTACGAGTTTGTGTAATGCTTCTTGGTCCCCAGCTTTTATTTTTTTCGCTAGGATAGTTTCTTCTTCTGGAGGGATTAGGTCAATTTTTGATATCTCCTGAAGGTATTTTTCAACCGCTTGCGAATCGCGGTTGCTGATTCTTTTGATAATTTTAAGGTACCTCATGGTCGTAGTGTTTAATTGTGAGAAAGGAAGTTATTTTTGCTATATAATACTGATTTTTAATCAAACGTCAATATCATGCAAGCGGATACGAATAGTTGACAATAATATATAAAGGTGCTATAGTATATTTGAACCTCTAAATCAATTAAATAATGAAAAAAGTCCCTTATGTTTTATTTGTAATTGGTGCCGTGATGTATAATCCTACTTTTTACAAAGCATTTATCAGTAGTTACACCTGGAAAATGTTAGGTGTTATAGCTATTCTGGTATGCCTTTGTATCTTTTGGGAAAAATTACTAAAGTTAAGGATGAAGTAACTACCCCTACTGACTACTACTAATCCATCAATCTTAATGATTGGTGGTTTTTTTATTTCTTCTTTTTCAACTCCTCGATTTCTGTTTGGAGTTGTGAAAGTATCGCTTGAATAGCCGACAGAGTCTGCTGTTCTTTTTCTTCTATTTTTACGTCAGTATCACTATCTTCTTCGATCTCCTCGATATCTTCCTGAATCTCATCCACATCTTCTTGAATCTCGTCGACGTCCTTTTGGATCTCATCCACATCTTTTTCAATCTCTTCGACGTCTTCTTGAATCTCACCGACGTCCTCTTGAATAATCTCAATATCTTGAGTGTTTTTGTTTACCGACATTTGAATAAAAATTGATAGATAGATTGCCTCGAGTGATACAATAGTCGTCAGGACGAGAAGCATTCTATCAAACGGTATACCGAGGAAGGGGAGAGAGAATGCAATCACAAACAATATTGTATGTGTGATGAGCGAAGGAGTAGAACCAATCCATTTTGTTGCGATTTCTGCACCTCGCTCTAGTTTGATTTTATTTTTCTTTGCGAGTGATTTCATAACTATGTTGTAACACGTTTTTAGATAGGACGGCAAATAAAGCCCCCGAATGATTTCGGGGGCGGGTGATACTAATGAACATTTTTTACACCACTTGTACGTTTACACCGGCGAGTCGCAGCATGTGGCCTAAGTTATTTGTTGCAGGATCAAAATTTCCTTGAACAATAACTGCGGCGCCATCTTTCCTTACGGAAATAGTGTGTTCGTCTTCACTTGTGTGTAGATCAACATTGAGTTCCTTGAAATGTTTCTTTTTGGCACATTTTGATTGTGCATTGGAGGGATGTGCTTTTTTCCAGGCCTCAATGATTACTACTTGTTCCGGTGTCAATCCTAAATAAGGGAATATACGGAGTAGTGCAGTAATCGTTTCTGCACGCTTCTTTTCAAAATCAGACAACACCGCAATGCGTTTAGGTTTATGGATCCGTATCCAATCCCATTCGCCGGTAAAATCAGGTAGCGTGCCTTCAGTAATAGTTTTTCGCGCAGGTACATAATTGCCCTTAACGTCCATGTAAAAGAATATTCCACGGAAAAGGACGATTTTCAAACCTGGCTTTGCAGTCATAATTTTCAAAGCAGCGTAGTGAGGTCGGGCGTCATGACGTCCGGGAGCTCTGGGGGTTGTTTGGTGGTTCATGTAAAAGATTATTTTTTACTATTATGGCATATTTCAATATAAAGTCAACTAATCTACAATTGCATAAAATAAGTCTTTCTGCTATAGTTTTGCCACTATGCCACAACAAAATCTCGTAAAATTAACCAACAAAGAGACTGGTGAAATCTATTGGTCTACAAAGAACAAGAAAAAGCTTGCGGGTATTAAGTTGGAATTCAGTAAATATTCTAAGAAACTTCGCAAAGTAATAACGTTCAAGGAATCCAAGAAATAAGAGTAATAGCCCAATCGGGGCTATTTTGCTATAGTGTGAAAGTTCATTTTAGACAAGTTACTTGGGGCGATTAGTTTAGTGGTAGAACGAAGGTCTCCAAAACCTTTGGTGGGGGTCCGATTCCTCCATCGCCCGCCGATTTTTTGGTTTTTGCAAGTGAAGCGATCCTTTTCAAAAAGGCTAAAAATCGCTTCGCGGATGTTTCGTCAGAAACACAAGAAGATATTACTGTGCGTATTTCTTAAACCAGGTTCTTTGACGTTTTGCATATTTCCATATTTCTGATTCGAGTTGTGCCAGCATCGTTTCTTTCGAAAGAGTGCCTTGTAGATATAGGGCGAAATATCGATACTCGAGTCCGAGCGCTTCAAGACGTTTCCAAGATACTCCATTTTTGTGAAGGTGTCGTACTTCATCTTCCATGCCCTGTGATAGACGTTTCAATAAACGATCGTGTATTCTTTTCTGTAATACTTCATCAGGAAAGTCTAAGTAATACCACACGACATCATAAAGGGACTTCTTTTCAATTTTGGGTACACTGCCTAACGCTGTGGCAATCTCGATGGCGCGTATGAGTCGCACGCGGTTGTGAACATCGATAGTTTCAAATCTCTCAGTGTCGAGTATGTGTAACTTCTCAGCAAGTTCTGCTGTAGTGAGTTTCTCTAATGCTTTGCGCAATACTGTATTTGATTTCACAAGAGGGAACGACTGATCATAGATGAGTGCATCAATATAAAATCCTGTACCTCCACATATGATTGGTGTTTTGCCTCGCTTTACTATGTCTCGTATCGCCTTGCGTGCTTTGGTTTGAAATTGCACCACAGAAAAAACTCGCTTTGGACTTGCGACATCCAGTAGGTGATGGGGTATACCCTGCATTTCTTGAAAGGTAATTTTACCACTTCCAATATCAAGTCCACGATATACTTGTCGTGAGTCAGCAGAAATAATTTCACCGTTGTTTTTTTGTGCAAGCGTTACTGCGTAGTCAGATTTGCCTGTTGCGGTTGGACCACAGACAACAATAATCTTTGGTTTTTGAACTTTCATGTTGTGCCGGAGAGAGGACTCGAACCTCCACACCCTTGCGAGTATTCGATTTTGAGTCGAACGCGTCTACCATTCCGCCACACCGGCAATTTCGATATCGTACGTTAAAAAGAACAATAAATCAATTTTATCAGTGCGCATTTTTGTGCTAAAATCTCTACATGTCCGAAGTCATCAGTAACTCCATTTTCTTTATCGACGTCGATAAAATCACTCCAAACCCATACCAAACCCGCAAAGAATTCGAAGAAGGGCCACTTCGTGATTTGTCTGAATCCATCAGACAATACGGTATCCTTCAGCCGCTTGTTGTATCTCGTATTGAAATAGTCACGGCTGATGGAGGTCTCATGACAACGTACGAGCTCATTGCTGGTGAGCGTCGTCTACGAGCATCCAAGCTCGCCGGACTCTCACAGGTACCAGCACTCATTCGCACCGGAGACGATGCGTTGATGAAGCTTGAGCTTGCAATCATCGAGAACCTGCAACGCGAAGATATCAATGCTGTTGAACGTGCACGTGCATTTGCACGACTGATGGAAGAGTTCAAGCTTACGCACACACAGATCGGTCAAAAAGTGGGCAAGAGTCGTGAATTTGTCGCAAATACTATTCGTATACTGATGTTGCCTGACAATATGCTCGATGCGCTCTCTGGTGGACGTATCAGCGAAGGGCATACACGCCCTTTGATGATGCTTAAAGGGAGACCAGAAGAACAAGACACACTTTTCAAAGAGATTACTGTGCGCAAGATTTCCGTCCGCGAAGCTGAGCGCATCGCTCGCCGTATCGCGGTGGACAAGGTTCGAAAGAAAGAGTTGATACCAAACGGAGAACTCAAAGAGTTCGAACAGAAACTCCAAGAAACATTGGGTACGCGCGTACACATCGAACCCCGAGAACAGGGAGGCAAGATCACTATTGATTATTTCACACCGCAAGATCTCGATACTATTATGCAGGTGCTTGCTACACAACAATCCACGACTCCGGTGGCACTTGAAGTGCAAACAGAAGAAACAAAAGCAGACATCACTATGCTCGATGATAGAGATAAGTCAGAAGTAGCGCAGAGCGAAGAAGATATTGAAGATCTCTATAATATTAAAAATTTCTCTCTCTAATCTTTAATCAAAAACTTCTGAATCAATCCGCCGTGCTCTTCGATGTAGTGGCGGATTTTGCGTCGCGCAAATGTTGTTTTGGCGTATTCGAGCCATTTGTTTGTGGGCTTCGCATTTTTACTTGTCATGATTTCAACAATATCACCATTATGAAGCGTGGCACTCAGAGAAGACATTTTGCCATTGATCTTGGCTGATCCTGTTGAGAACCCAATATCTGAGTGAATGGCAAATGCAAAATCGATAGGAGATGCATGGTCGGGGAGATCGATAACATCTCCTTTGGGTGAGAAAACGAAAATACGATCTTTGAAGAAGTCCATTCGTAACTGTTCTATAAATCGACTCGGGTTTTGTACGACGGTATGAAGTTCTTTGAGCTCATCAAGCCATGCGAGTTTCTTATTACGAAGCGGTCCTTTGCCTGTCGTATTTTCTTTATATAAAAAGTGAGATGCGATACCAAGTTCAGCTTCGTGATGCATCTGCTCAGTGCGGATTTGTATTTCAACAATACCCTCATCAGTGATTACTGTTGTATGGAGCGATTGGTACCCATTTGCTTTTGGAAGGGCTATGTAGTCTTTGATACGTTTGGGGACTGGCTTCCAGAGCATATGTACGAGTCCCAAGATTTGATAGCAGTTGGCAACAGAGTCGGTGATAACTCGTAGTGCAACAATATCGTACACTTGTTCGGGGTTCATGCTATATTTTTTTAGTTTTTTGTATGTACTGTACGTATGTTTGATGCGAGATGTTACGGTTGACGTTTCGAGGTTAAAGTCTTTGAGCGTTTTTTCTACAATAGTATGAACACTCGCAATTACTTTTTGGGATTCAGGAACAATGGAGTCCATGATCTTCTTGGTAGCGAGATATTCCTTGGGGTATGCATACGGAAAAGCAAAGTCCTCAAGCATGCCTTTGAGTTTCTCCATACCCATGCGTCCAGCAAGAGAAGCATGAACTTCTATTGTTTCAAGTGCAATACGTGTTTGCTTGTCGGGGCGTACATGTTCGAGGGTAGATATATTGTGCAATCGATCAGCGAGTTTAATGATGAGTACTCGCACATCTTCTGCCATCGCAACAAAGAACTTGCGCATACTCTCTGCATGCCGCTCTCGGCCGCCATATTTTACTTTTCCAAGTTTCGTTACTCCTTTAACGAGAAATACGACGTTTGGTCCAAATACCTTTTCAATCTCTTCTTCACTAGTCTCTGTATCTTCGAGAACATCATGCAAAAGTGCCCCAACTATCGTCTCAGTATCCATACCAAAGAGAGCGCAGTTTTTAGCGACAGCTACAGCGTGGATCATGTATTCTTCGCCAGAGTTTCGTTTTTGCCCTCGATGTTTTTCTTCAGAAAATGTGTAGGCAGTTTCAATAATAGCTCTGTCGGCGTCACTGAGCGGGTACTGAATAAGGGATATAAGCGATTCCATATATCTATCATACAGAATAATACACACTTTCTGAAATAATTGACAAAGTAATAAACATATGTAGTATTGAATCTAGTATTCACCTTAAATTAAAAGGTATGAAAAAGCTCTTTGTATGTGTTTTCATGTTCATCTCAATGCATGTTAGTTATGGCCAGGACTTCCGACATCGACAACATCGATCGAGTTCTATTTATTGTCCCAGAAACGAACCGGTAATCTATCGCAATTACCCACGAAGAGGGCATCCTGTATATAGAGATAACTCATTTTCTCGGATTATAAGAATCATAGTTAACACCATCGAGTATGCAGTAGACCAGGTCTGGATTTACGACGGTCGTTATCAAAACGGCGGGTATTGGCAAGATATCCAGCGTAGGCCTGTTTTTGATGGCAATAGGCAGCCAGTATTTCGTCGAGGTTATTCCGGGCTCGTTGCAAACTGACATGAATCACAAAAGGCCTTACAATTTTGTAAGGCCTTTTTTTATGTCTGTTTTTTCTGAAAACCTCTCGGCTTTTTTTCTTGGGCAAGGAGTTCGAGCGCTTGTTCAAGTGTAATAGTATAGGGGTCGAGAGGTTTTTTGATAGATCGGAAATTTCTCTCATGACCCACATACGGGCCGAAGCGTCCGATATTTGCAATGATATTTTTGCCGTCAGTGTGCGTACCAAGTGTTCGCGGAAGAGCTAGGTAATGAAGTGCCATAGTAAGTGTTACGGTGCTCGGATCAACTTCCTTGGGAATGCTTGCCATTTTGGGTTTGGAAAGCATCTTTTCTTTTTCTTTGGATTCTTTTGCAGCGAGTTTTTCTTCGGGGGTTTTCTTGATAAGTTTCCCTTTGGCATCTCGAGCGGCTTTAACCGCTACTTTTTTTGGAGCACGTTGACCAAGTTGTACATACGGGCCGAATCGTCCAACAAGAACAAAAATAGGGAGATTGGTTTCAGGGTCGATACCGAGGGGTTCATCTTTTTTAATTTCTGTACCGTCGAGCATCAGCGCACCGTCACAGTCAGGGTATCGATCACATGACAAGAACTTGCCACCTCGTCCGAGTTTTACAAGCATGCCTGAAGTACATTTTGGACATGAGAATTTGGGATCTGCAACTTCGAGCACGGTTGCTTTATCGAGCTTGTCTTTTTCTGCTACTTCTTTTGCAAAGGGTCCATAAAAATCTCGAAGTGTTTTTGTATATTCTTTGTCACCAGAAGCTATGTCATCGAGATTGTTTTCCATTTCAGCGGTAAATGTATCAGAAATGTATTGCATGAAATTTTGCTCAAGAAAGGTAGACACAACATCTCCAGTGTCAGTTGGTTTGAGTGAGCGTCCAACCTTTTCGATATAGCCGCGAACTTCAATAGTTCGTATGATTGCAGCATATGTAGAAGGTCGACCAATACCACGAGCTTCTAGTTCTTTGACGAGGCCTGCTTCAGAATATCTATTGGGTGGTTCCGTAGCTTTTTCTATATCGGTCAGCTCTCGTACTGTCAAAGATTCTTTTTCTTTGACGGAAGGAAGCTCTACATCCTCACCACGCGCATCTGGATCTGCAACAAGCCACCCAGGGAAAAGCACCTGACTTCCAGTAACGGTGAAGTCGGGAATACTATCACTTGACACATTGCCAACAATTCGAGTTTTCAAAAGTTTGGCGTCAGTCATTTGTGATGATACGGTCCGCTCCCAAATAAGTGCGTATAATTTCTTTTGTTCTTCATTATTTCCTGCACTTATTTTTTCTACATGTGTTGGACGAATTGCTTCATGTGCCTCCTGTGCATTTTTTGCTTTGGTTTTATATGTTCGAACTTCAAGATACTCTTTGCCATATTTCTTTTGAACAATAGTAGAAATTGCCGCAACAGCTACTGCTGAGAGTGTTGTAGAATCAGTACGCATGTATGAGATATGACCAGCTTCATAGAGTTTTTGAGCGACTTGCATTGTGCGTGATGGAGAGAAGCCGAGACGGGAACTTGCGGTTTGTTGGAGAGTAGACGTGGTAAAGGGTGCTCGAGGAGAACGCTTTTGTTCAGTTTCTTTTATCTCTTTAATGTACCAATCTTCGCGATTGCCAATCTCGAGTATCCGATCAACTTCTTTTCTATCTCTTGGTTCTTCGACACAGGTCAATGTGATGTCGATATTGTTTTTTGTTTTGAAGGTTCCAAACAAAACCCAATATGTTTCAGGAATAAACGCATTAATCTCGCGTTCTCGTTCAACAAGGATACGAAGCGCAGGCGATTGTACTCGTCCAGCTGAAAGTCCATAACGAACTTTCTTCCAAATAATACCTGACAAATCATATCCCACGAGACGGTCCAGAACACGTCGAGCTTCTTGTGCCTTGCGTAAGTTGGTATCGACAGCGCGCGGATGTGTGAGGGCTTCGGTTACAGCTTCTTTGGTGATCTCGTTAAAGGTCACACGAGAAATCGGTGCTTTGACTTTTTTGTCTTGTTTCAGTAGTTCTTCAATGTGCCATGCGATAGCTTCTCCTTCACGGTCCGGGTCGGTCGCTAATACAATTTCTTTGGCGGAGTGAGCAAGGTGGCGAAGTTCGTCGACCACTTTCTCTTTACCTTTTGAAATTTCGTAGTGAGGAATAAATCCTCCAGCAATATCAATAGCTTTTTTTTGTGATTTGGGTAAGTCACGTACGTGTCCGACTGACGCGCGCACGGTATATGCACCATCAAGATATTTCTCGATAGTCTTTGCTTTGGATGGAGATTCGACAATTAATAATTTCATATGATCAGTATATACACGATATAACAGAGCAGTAGTACCATGCCACCACAGATAACGCAAATACTATTTTATATATTTCGCTCAATAAGTCCTAATGTTTCTCTAATAACACCTTTTATTTCAAGCATTGAAAAAATAATATTGGCAGATGCGCTATTGAGAGATAGTTCGACGATAAGCTGTTCTTTGTTTTTTGGTTCTGAGAGCGCGTTGAGGACACGTTCTTCTTCTTTGGTGAGATTGAGATATTCAGAAACATCAGCAATTATTTTTTGTGCCAATCCTAGTTCTTCTAATATATCACTACTTTGAGTTATCGGCGTTGCTCCAAGTCGAAGCAACCAATTTGCTCCTTTTGATGAAGTAGAACTGATAGGACCAGGGACAGCACCTACTATTTTATTGTACTCGGTGCCCAGTCGAGCAGTGATCAATGTGCCAGACTTTTCTTCTGCTTCTATCACAATGGTAATATCAGACATACCTGCTTCAAGTCGATTGCGACGAGGAAATGTCCAAAATGCACCTCGAGTGTCAGTCGGAAATTCTGATAGAAGTGCACCGCCGGCTTCTAATATTTCTTCTGCGAGTCCTCGATGTTGCGCCGGATATATCACGTTCCAGTCGAGACCTGAACCAGGAAATGCTATTGTCGGAAGTCCAACATCAAGTGCTGCTCGATGTGCAATAGAATCAATACCTAGTGCAAGTCCTGAAACAATAGTGACGGGGTACCCAGCGAGTCCCTTGATGAGTGATTCGCAAGCGTTCTTGCCGTAGCTTGTACAGTTACGAGACCCAACAATAGTAACAAATTTTGTGCCACTAGTTCTTTGGAGGGTTCCGCGCATAAAGAGTTTCTTGGGCGGTTCCGGTATCTCTCCAAGTTGTGGAAATGCATGTATTGGATCGATCGAGGTCAAGGGGAATTTGTGCATGTGCCAATCATATCGGTATATCTTCAAGAAAATATAAAGAACTTCAAAATAGTGGCAAATTGCTGTATAGTGTCCCATATGTTAGACATCAAATTCATCAAGGAAAACCCCGACCTCATCAAGGAAGCTGTCCGCAAAAAACACCTTTCTTTTAATGTTGATGAACTGCTTGCGTTAGAGGAAAAACGGTCATCTGCACAAAAAACATTTGAGATACTTCGAACAGAACAAAACACACTGTCAGATGAAATTCCAAAAGCCACAGACGCTTCTATTCGGGCAAAACTGATAGAAGATCTCAAACCGTTAAAAGAAAAAGTACAAGCTGCTGAAGAAGAAGCAAAAAATGTCATGAAAGAATGGCAGACGATGATGCTACAAGTTCCAAATGTGCCTGATATGTCTGTACCAGAAGGTGATGATGAATATGACAACGTAGAAATCCGTAACTGGGGTGAGAAACAGACATTTCCATTCCCTGCAAAAAATCATATTGAATTGATGGAAGCTCTCGATATGGCTGACTTTGATCGAGGCGTAGATGTTGCGGGGTTCAGAGGGTACTATTTGAAAAATGGCGGTGCAGAACTGTCGTTTGCGATTTGGCAGTACGCCAAAGACTTCTGGGTCAAGCGAGGATTTACATTCATGATTGTTCCGTCACTTGTTCGGAAGCAAACGTTGATGGGAACAGGGTATTTGCCGGGAGGGGAAGATGACTTGTACAAAACACAAGACGATGACTATCTTGCAGGCACAGGCGAGGTTGCAACAATGTCTTATTTTGCAGATCAAACAATTCCTGTAGAAAAATTTCCTATTAAAGTATTGGCATTTTCACCATGTTTCCGACGTGAAGCTGGAGCACACTCAAAAGATGTGAAAGGACTCATACGAGTACATGAATTTTTCAAGCTGGAACAAGTAGGGCTTTGTGAAGCTTCTCATGAAAAATCCGTAGAGCTCCATGAAGAAGTAAATACCAATACTGAAGAGTTCATACAAAGTCTCGGGATACCATATCAAACAGTTGTGTGTTGCACCGGTGATACTGGGCAGGGGCAGGTAAAAAAATACGACATCAACCTCTGGGTTCCTGGAGAAGAGACATATCGTGAGATTTCTTCTGCATCGTACTTCCATGACTTTCAAACTCGACGACTCAATATTCGATACAAAAACGCTGAAGGTAAAATGAATTTTGCACACTCTCTGAACTGTACTGCTATTCCAACGCCGCGCATACTTGTTTCATTGGTTGAAAACTTCCAGCAAGCAGATGGTCGGATCAAGGTTCCTGAAGTATTGATCCCATATATGGGCAAAGAGTTTATTGGGTAAGTAGTATGTATGATCGCTCATACCACCATCGTGTTTTAAAGACTGATTCTCAGTCCAAAGAAAAGCATCCGTTTCCATGGAAGCGGATGGTGGTTTGGGGTATCGCGATACTTTTCATCGTAGGGAGTGTTCTTTTTATTCGAATGCCTCGGTTCCAGATACAAACGATCAATGTTACGGGGACCAACGTTGCTGACCCGATAGAAGTAGCAGACTACGTGATGAATCAATTACAAGGCACGTATCTCTGGATATTACCCAAGACTAGTGTCATCCTCATTGCTCCTGACAACATACAGTCGCTTGTACAGCAACATTTTGCGCGGTTTAAAACAGTAGCAGTCAATCGTGATTCAATGTCATCACTACGGGTTGCTGTCACAGAATACCCCGGAGTGTACCTTTGGTGTGATAGTGAAGATACGTGTTCATTTATGGATGAAACAGGTACCGTGTTTGCAGATGCCCCATACTTTTCGGGTAGTGCATATTTGAAAATATATAATGGAGAGAGAGCTGCGTACCCATTTCATCCAATAACTGATCAGCAACTCGTCATGGTGCACACAATAAACAACCGTCTCACCGCAATGGATATTTCTTCGTTATCTTTTTCTTTTATTTCTGATAGAGAGTTACGAGTCACGTTTTTCCATAACGGTTCGCATACTGCCATACTTTTTGATCCAGCAGATGATGTGATAGATGCACTTGATACATTGTATACAGGTTTGCGGACACAACCATTAGTACATCTTTTTCATGATGATTCCAAGGTACTGCAATACATTGATGTCCGATTTGGAAACAAGCTTGTGTATAAATTTCAATAAGTACTGACCGATATGTCTTTCTGGGAAAAAATCAAACAATCAAAAAAACCTTTCTTTGCGGTAGCACCAATGGCTGATGTTACTGACGCGGCATTTCGTCGCCTGATTGTGAAGTATGGCAAGCCTGATGTGATGTGGACTGAGTTTGTCTCTGCAAATGGTCTCATGAACAAAGGTCGCGAGATACTGCAGCGCGATCTCGAATATAGTGAAGGAGAACGGCCTATTGTTGCGCAACTCTTTTCATCTGACCCTGTACATATGGAAGGTGCGGCAAAACTTGCTGCAGAGCTCGGTTTTGATGGAGTAGATATCAACATGGGGTGTCCTGATAAAACGATAGAGAAACAAGGTGCAGGTGCGGCGATGATCAAAGATCCGCAAAAAGCATTAGAAATAATTGCTGCTGCAAAGCGCGGTATTGCTGCAGCCGGCAAACATATCCCCGTGTCAGTCAAAACTCGTGTTGGATATAGTGCGGTCCAGATAGACACATGGATACCAATGCTGCTCGCTGCTGATATTGCGGCGCTCACCGTGCACGCTCGTACACGAAAAGATTTATCAGTTGTGCCTGCAAACTGGGATTATTTGCGACAAGTGGTCGCACTTCGTGACACACTCGCACCGCATACCGTCATCATTGGCAATGGAGATGTCACGAGTCTCGCAGATGGTCGTGCCAAAGCTCTGGCAAGTGGTGTAGATGGCGTCATGGTAGGACGAGCATTGTTTGGGAACCCATGGTTTTTCGATGCATCGCGCGAAGTTGTGGCAACGCTACCCAAGCGATCGATATTTTATAACGTCCCATATCTAAAGAAGTTTTTTGATACCAAACGCGGTGCACCGATGTCTGCCACAAACCCTATTACTATTCGTGAGCGACTCGAAGTCCTCGTCGAACACACCGCACTCTTCGAAGAGCTTCTCGGTGATATTAAATCATTCGCCATTATGAAAAAGCACTACAAAGCATACTGTACTGGATTTAAGGGAGCGAAAGAACTACGAATACAGTTGATGGAAACAAAAGATAGTGCAGGGGTAAAGGAAGTGATCGATACATTTTTGACACACCTATAGGAAGCTGGTATTGTATTGAAAACTCAAAAATATGAAAGAAGAAAGTCAACGTATCACTACTGATATTTTCACTATGCTGCATCAGCATTTTGAATGCACTAATATGTTAGTTGCATTACTACATCAAGATGACGGAGGTAAAACACTCTTGTACACCTTGGTCAAAAAAGCCGTTCTAAATACCAAAGATCAAACTGCGCGTATGTCTCGACCACTACACAACTATCCTTTTATTACAGGACCGGACGAATCATTTTTAATGGATAGTATCAAAAGAATGAATGCCGCATCTCATATTATTTGGGAAAGTGCCATTATTGATTTTGAACACACACCGGGAAGCGGTACATTGGACATCGCAATTAAATTATCGTAGTGAAGGTAGTATGTTCCCTGTGTTACAGCAGGGAACTTTCTTTTCTGGTACACTGTCGCCATGCACGACCAGGTCCTCTATCGTAAATATCGTCCTCATGACTGGAGTAGTGTGATTGGACAAGACCATATTGTCTCTGTACTTCAGGCATCTATTGAGAACCACAACTTCTCACATGCATACCTCTTTACGGGTTCTCGGGGTACCGGCAAAACCTCTGTTGCGCGTATTTTTGCTGCAGCTCTGGGCACAAATCCTGAAGATATCAATGAAATCGATGCTGCCTCCAACGGGGGTATCGAGGGTATTCGGGAGCTTCGCATAGCAGCTCGTGTCCTTCCTTTTTCTTCTGCGTACAAAGTCTATATCATCGACGAGGTACACATGCTTTCCAAGGATGCGTTCAACGCACTCCTCAAGACTCTCGAGGAACCACCAGCACATGTGATATTTATTCTTGCAACGACTGAACTTAACAAAGTGCCCGAGACGATACTGTCACGCTGCCAAGTATTTTCATTCCGCAAACCCAACGAAAAGATATTGACACAAACCATCACGGACATTGCTGAAAAAGAATCATTCGTCATCGATGCAGAAAGTGCGTCTCTCATTGCATTTCTCGGGGACGGATCATTTCGTGACGCATTTAGTATTTTGCAGAAAATATTTTCTGCAGCCAAAGGTCGCACTATCACACGAGAACTCGTTGAGAACATTACCGGCGCACCATCACTAACAACTATTGCAGATCTCTACACTGCATTGATCAACAAAGACATCGATGCGGCATACAAAACACTCGCTCGTGCAGAAACACATCACACTGACATGATGTTGCTCGCACAGCTCTTGCTCAACACAATGCGCCTCTCACTCATGTATCGCTATGCACCCACGATGCGTGAGACGTTTGAAGTAGAGCATTCAGAGCTCTATGTTGAGTTGGTGAAGCGGGGAGCAGTGGAAAGTACTGACGCCATATCAAGTCGTGGCATCATAGCTATGATCACTGCGATAGAGCGTATTTCGTATGCCTCAGTGCCGGCATTGCCACTAGAGCTTGCGATGCTCGAGATGATGGGTACGGAACAATTGAAATCGTAGGTGTTTTGTGGTATAAAATCCAAGCTGAATACCATCAGCAAAAAACATTGAGGAATCGTCTAATGGTAGGACAACGGATTTTGGTTCCGTTTATCTAGGTTCGAGTCCTAGTTCCTCAGCAAACTCGTGATAGGTGATCGCGCACGAGACGCGTCGATCTACACGAGAAACTACTCCGTAAATGCATACCCGCTGAGAGCGGTAATCAGAACTAAAAAGCACCCATTGGGTGCTTTTTAGTTTGAACCATAAGAACTATCGTGTAGGAGGTATTTCTGCTAAAATACGCCCAAGCCATACTTGACTACATCAAATAAGTTATGTAGTAAGTTTGGTATATATGGAAGGCGACAAACACAAACATCTAGATTTTATACAGATAGTAATTACCAGAATGGCGGTTAACTCCTTTCTGATCAAAGGATGGGTGGTGACACTCACTGCTGCAATTTTTGCCCTATCTGCAAAAGATGCAAATACGAAGTACATTTTGTTTGCTTATTTCCCAATTTTCATTTTCTGGATTTTAGATGGGTATTATTTATACCAAGAACGGCTCTATCGAAGTATGTACAATGTTGTACGAAAGTTGGATGAAAAGAAGATAGATTTTTGTCTTGATGCCACCAAATATAAAGACGGTAAAAAGAATAACTGGCCGTCCTCTATCTGGTCAACGACATTCTTAATTTTCTATGTTTCGTTGATCGTGATTGTTACTTTATTAGTGTATTTTTTGATTTATAAATCAGCAAAATAAACATATGGCAAAAATTTTCGTTAGTTATAAATATTGGGATCAAGGAGTGCGACCATTGCCGGGCATTATTGCTACGAAAGCAAGAGACTATGTTGATTTTTTACATGATCATCTTGATGAAAATGATCATATAGTTAAAGGTGAGGACGACGGAGAAAGCCTTGATGGTTTCAAAGACGAATATATTGCATCAGTGTTACGAGATAAGATTTATGATAGTAGTATCACTGTGGTGCTCGTTTCAAAGAATATGAGGAATTGGCTTGAATCAGAAGATGATCAATGGATACCCTGGGAGATTTCATACTCACTAAAAGAACATACCAGAGATGGAAGAACCAGTAGGACAAATGCAGTGATAGCAGCCGTACTACCTGATGAAAGTGGTAGCTATGGACACTATATTCAAGATAACAGTTGCCCGCACTGCAATTGCCGAAGTATCATCACTGATAATTCGTTCAGCATTATCAAAAAGAATATCCTAAATAAAAGACAACCTGAAAAAGTAATATGTCACAACCATATCACTGGTAGTGAACCTCACGCAGGAGATCATTCGTATATACATATTGTTAAATGGGATGATTTTATGGCTGATATGCATACTCATATTGATACTGCAGTTCGGATTAATGACAACATTGGGGATTATGTAATTGTGAAAAATAACTGATATGGCAACAAAAAGACAAGTCTTCTATAGTTTCCACTACAAGCCTGATAATTGGCGTGCTTCGACTGTTAGAACTATTGGAGCAATTGAAGGTAATAGGCCAGCGCCTGACAATGACTGGGAAACAATAACGAAAGGTGGTGATGAGGCAATAAAAAGATGGATCAACGAGCAAATGAAATATCGATCATGTACAGTAGTGCTTGTCGGTAATCAGACTGCAAATAGAAAATGGATAAATTACGAAATAATAAAATCTTGGAAGGACGGCATGGGAGTTGTTGGAATTTATATACATGGCTTGAAAAATAGTAGTGAAGAAATTTCCACAAAAGGATCTAATCCTTTTGATTATATAGACTACGGCAGTGGTGGGAAGAAACTCTCCTCAATTGTGAAATGCTATACTCCTGTAGGTTCAAATAGTAAAGAAAGATATGCGTGGATCAGTAAGTATATAGGTGCTGCTATCGAGGAAGCTATTCAGATTAGGTCAAAATACTAATCAAAATTAATTTATGGATGAAAAAGCAGGCATAGTATATATCTTGACCAACGAGGCAATGCCTGGGTACATCAAGATTGGCAAGACAACGACCTCTGTTGACCAGCGTGTTTTGGAGTTGTCCCGATCGACGTCTGTACCACTCCCATTTGAATGCTATTACGCAGTCAGAGTTGCAGATGTGAGTCAAGTTGAAAAAGCGCTCCACGATGCTTTTGGTGATCACCGAAAGAATCCAAAGAGAGAGTTTTTCACCATTGCTCCTGAACGTATCGTATCTATCCTCAAACTTCTTTCCTTAGAAGAAGTCACTCCTTCTCGTGACGTTGGTGTTGAGACAAAAGAGGATGCAGAAGCAATAGAAGTGGCTCGTAAACGACGATCTGCGTTCAATTTCAAAATGGCTGAGATTCCGCCTGGCGCACAGCTTGAATTCATCCGAGACGAGAGTATTGTGTGTCACGTTGCCCCTGATCAGAAACATGTTGAATTCCAGGGTGAGATAATCTCACTCTCTTCGGCTGCTCAAAAGGCGCTCGGCGGAAAGTGGCAAGTACAAGGACCTGCGTATTGGATGTATGAGGGTGAGATACTTGATGAACGCCGAATGCGTCTTGAAAATGATGGATATACGGATGAAGAGATTGAAGGCGCTGGTGATGAATACCTTTCACTGCAAGGCGATATTGCGAGAGGAAAATAAGGTACCCAATCCTATACATACGCGCGGGACGTCCTAGAATGTTGAATAAAAGTCTTAAAAATCGTATTATTCGTGCGTGAATGATAAAGCCTCAAAAAGCCAGAAATACGGTGATGACCGCCGATCGTGGAAATCTGAGTTCGTAGGCTATATGCTTAAGATTGTCCATCACCCCAACTTTAAGGGCATGCCTGATGCAATTGATGAGAATGGTCAAGTTCGATGGAATGCGCCTTCTAATAGACCCCCTGGACGCTGGCAGGACCTAAGAGATAGACGACTTGCATGGTGGAAAGGAAAAGCAAAGGAACAAGGTATAAAAGTGGAGGGAAAATGGATTTCTCAAGTTGCTAAAGCAATTCATCCTTTCAAAGAGAAGCCTTGTCAGACTTGTGGCAGGGTACTATCTTTGGAATATGTATATCCAAGCAAAACGACTTTTCGAAAAATAAACCTAAGACTGAAAGAAAAAGATCAGCTTAAATATCATGATTTTCTAACCATATACGAAATAGTCCCTTACTTGAGTAGTAAGCTTGGAGAGGAGGCATACAATATTTTGATAGCAATATTTCCAGAGCTCAGTCATGCAGCAAAAACAGACAAAGGATTTATCGAATTTCTTTCAAGTGAAATTGTGCCCCAATCACCACGAGGGAAGCTTAGCCCTGGCGCGATGTCTAACGCGCCAGATAGGCTAGATGGATTTCACACATACAATCTTTGTTGCAGAAACAAACAAGATACTGGGAGATCTGCTGAAAATCTTAGAACATATACTGACGATCGTCGTGCCTTTGAGTTTTGGTGTGAAGGTGACTGGGCAGCAGCAAATCTATTGATGACAAGTGGTACGACTGGCGTGTGTTCTTCATGCGGTAAAACCGAATTGATGACTGCTGATCATGTAGGACCTATTTCTCTCGGTTTTGCCCACTCTCCATGGTTTAAACCATTATGCTCAAGTTGCAACAGCTCAAAAGGAAATAGATTAAATCTAAATGATGTAAAAACTCTTATCGAGGAAGAACAGGCAGGTGCCACCGTTGCTTCTTTTCAAATCAAAGAACTTTGGGATAAATGCAAAAATAAAGTCACCTCTGATGAAGATGCCGGAAAACTAAGCAAACTACTCCGTGTCAATCAGCATTATTTTCTTTTATTGCTCAAGGAGATTTATGACTTGGGACGCCCTGAATTGTTATTAATGTTCTTACACCCTGAGCTTGCAGAGGAGAAGATTGAATTTGGCGGTCTAAATGGTTCCGATTTCAGTTTTGAAAGAATAATCCGTATTCATAGAGCTGATACATATTCTAAAAGTAAGGCTGCACGGATGATTCGAATCGCCTACGATTCCCTAGATGACTATGCTTCCAAAGAGAAAAGAAATATCCACGAAGTTCCTGAAGAAATAGAACTAAGTGCCCGCAAAGAAGTTATTGATACAGCACTTGCTATATCAAAGTCAGAATCCGAGGAGGATCAGCAATTGGGAGAGAATATGTTTAAAGCTCTTAGAAATGAGCTCGGACCAGAAGAAAGGGCCGCTTTATTAGAGAAACTATTTAATGGAAGCTATAAACCAAAAACAGACATCTCTAAGTTTGTAGATGCTGTGAGAACTTACACGAATTTAATTGGTACTTTTCTTGCTAGTGAGAAGTTTTAAGTACGTAGACACACTTATTTTTCCTCGGACAAATTTCTGAAAATCTGTTTTTGGTTCACTCGCATAATCTTTTGAAGATCCATCCTCACTCTGCTTTAGTGTGGGTAAATCGTCTAACGCTTCCTTGCATGTCACAGGATTAGATGGTGTGATCGGTTTCAATTCTTTAACCTGGAGGTTATTATTATGACCTATTAGTACGACTCGAGTTCTTCGTTGCGGTACTCCGTATTCTTCCGCTTTTAATTTTAAGATTTTTAGATTATCTACACTTTTTTTCAATGTCTTTGTTATTAGCTCAAAGACTTTTCCATCTTCCATACTCAACAAACCAGTAACGTTTTCAAAGATAAATGCATCTGGCTTTATTGCATCGAGTATTTTTTTATAGCTTTTAAAGAGATGGTTTCGTTCATCCTCCATACTTCTCTTTTTACCCGCAGTTGAAAACCCTTGACAAGGTGGTCCTCCTATTACAATGACAGGTAGATTTGGGTTTAATTTTTTTGCAGCTAAAGCCTTTTTAACAATTACATCAAAGACTTTTTTATCCTGTATATCTCCCGCAACGATCTCTCCTCCAAGATTTGCTTGGTACGTCTTAAGAAAGTTTGGATCAATGTCATTTGCGATGACAGATTTCCAGCCCGCCCAATGAAATCCTAATGATAATCCTCCTGCGCCAGTAAAAAGATCAATAACGATACCTGGCTTACTGAAGCATTTTGCGATTTGATATCCTAAGACAGGTGGTACTGCGTTACCGATCTGTTTGTTGATACTTCCTTTTGATCCATGAAAAATATAATTATCGGGAAAAGTTTGTAGTCTTGCTGCTTCTCTATGGCTTATAACACGATCTTGTTTGCCATAATGAACAAAGCATCCGTTCCCAGGGCGGTTAAAATAAGTACTTATTGTGTAGGAAGGTTGGTTTGGGAGAAGTCTCCCATAGTATGTAGATCTACTGCCTTTTCCTTCCTTAAATCCTTTACGGATTTGATCCAATCGTAGTGATGGTATCGATTCAGGTATATTTTTCCAGTTTCCTCCTGGTGGAATATTCTTGATCATTCTAAGATCAAGATCACTTAATTTAGCTGTGTAGTGATTAGGAATCATGATTGCCAGATTTTATTATCTAAAAGATATGACCTTTCTTCAGAAGTGACTTTTGGAAATGCTGAAAGTATATCCGCAAATTGATTTCGATCTAATCCATAAGATTTTGCTATAAATACCTCCATTTTTGCTTCTGATAACGAATCGCCCTCTAATCGGCTATGTACTAAATTAGAAATCTCAATTTCAAGTTTTTTACTCCAGTTAGGAATTCTCATTTTTCTCATCACTCCTGCTGAGACATGCGCTGTTGCCAAGTGTGCTCTCAGTTGAAATTCAAAAACGAAACTAGAAATTAGCCCTAACAATGCTTTTAGTTTTTCTTGATTAGACTCATCTCGAACATGTATAACACCTAATGAATTACCCGTCACATATCCAGGAGGGATCATGGTTGCGATAACTCTTCTTTTTTGCGTTGGTCTTGAAACATCCCGCCAAGCTACTCTGTGGTAATTAACAGATGTGGGCATAGCGCACTTAAGCGCTGATTGGTTGATGAACATACCTGACTCATTTCCCAATAAGAAACGATCAACATTTCTACCTTTAATAAAACGATATTTTCCTTCAATAGAAAGCCAAGATTTATAATTAGTTTCATCTAACTCTCTTCCAATCCATATTTGCTCAGTTTCAGCTAGATCTGAAAATTGAGGCAGACGAGATAGTGAAGAAAGAAGTTTGATTTGACCTAGACTTGAGGCGATTGAAATCGGTAAGATGTAGTCAGTTTCTTCAAGCAAACCCTTAACGTCTTTTATTACAATATCTTCTCTATTTAAATAATTAGAAATCTGCAATTCTTTTTGTTTTTCTGATCTTTTTAATATAAAACTAACAGAGGGTTGGTCTACATTTTTAAATAGTTTAAATTCAGCAGGGAATATATTGAGTGAGCTTAAATTATTTTGCTCAAAAATCCACTTTCTGATTTCAGATGAGTTTTGATCTGCAAAAATACTTGAAGGGGTAACTAATGCTGTTACGCCACCCTCTTTTGTTAATCGAATAGCGAGTTCGGTTCCAACTCTTGCAAGGTTAACGCCCCAGCCGCCATAAGATTTTGATGGTCGTGACAAAGGAAAATCAGTACTCAATCTGAGAGAAAAGTCTTTTAAGCTATTTAAATATAAATCCTTTGTTTTCTGATCAAAGATTTTCCCTAATTCGCCAGAGTCTGGTTTTACTACTTCCCATGGCGGGTTTGTAATAACGATATCGTACTTTCCTTGGTTATCATTAAAGAATTCAGAAAAAGAATCTACTTTTTTTGAATTGATTTTAATCTTACCCTTGAAATCTTTTGAAAGTTTTAGGAGTTCAGAATAAGCAAAATCAACAGCCTCTTTGTCATAATCCCAAAGGTATATTTCTAGATTGATGTTCTTGTTGTTTATTTTGGGGAGCATCCAAGCAAGTAATCTTCCATCTCCACAAAATGGATCTATGATCGAAACTACTCCTGCTCTACTATTTAAATTTGAAGCCTTTAAAACCTGATCGATAAGTGGTAGCGCAATCTCTTCTGGAGTATAAAATTTCCCAGAGTTTTTTTGAGCAATATGCTTGCCAGACAGTTTTTCAGAGACTTTTTCAGCAATTTCTACATGTTCAATAAGGCTATTTTCATCAAATAGACCTAATCTACCTTGTCTTCTTAAGTAAATATTTGCTGTAGTCATTTGTACATCAATTTTATCATAAATTAGGTCTTGAAGTGCTTGATATACTGTTGTACTGTCTTTGGGTTATTCCGACTCTTAAATAATCTAACATAACGAAATAACCTTCTCAGTCAATAATATCTTTCCCTTAAGACACCCAAGCAGCTCTCGCTTCTCGACATCCTGTCCCTCGCGCAAGATATACTTGGCATAGTTGCGGATATCAACGTCCACGATCTTGATCTTTTCTTTAGAACCGATGATCAGCCGTTGAAACTTCTTGAATCGCTCGACTTCGGTCTTTATCTTCTCCTTGATACCAATCTCATCAATGTCGATGGTACCCATAAGCTCTTCAAACTGTTTGAGCAGATCGGGCTCATTGATATACCCGCACTTGCACTTACTGTCCTTTGCTTTGGTGCATCCATAGTACACATGACGGTGTACGTTTCCATTTTTCTGCTTCTTGAATTTTTCATCAGCGCAGACACCTGAGTCGCAGAGTCCGCACGACATCAATTTCGTAAAAGCGAACTCTTTGTTTTCTGACCTTATAAATTGGCTCTTTATCTGCGCTTGAGTCTGATCAAACAACTCTTTACTTATCAGCGGTTCGTGTTGACCAGTGTACCAGTTGCCACTCTTCACGGGATATTCAAAAACCCCGTAGTAGAAGGGGTTTTGTAATACTTGGTATATGTTGCTCAGCGTCAGTCCTTTGTTGCCTTTGGGAGTCTTGAAGTTCAGATCAAATTTCAGCCAATGGTATACCTTTCGTCCTGACCATTTCTCATACACCACTTTCTCAAACATTTTCTTGATGATCGGGGCACGGTCTGGATCGAGGATGACCTGACATTTTCTATCCATTCGTTTTTCGTTTAGGTATCCCATGATAGGAGGACCAGGACGCAATCCCATTTCGCACCTTGTACGAAGTCCACGCTTTACGTTAATACTCTTGTTGTCATTCTCAAGCTTTGCTTGCGAACAGAGGATCATCAAGAGGAACTTCTCATTTGGGGAGTTTCTAAACTGTTGCCCGTATGTTCTGATTTCGATGAGCGAGTGCTGATCCATCAGATCAACAACACTACCCAAATCACCTGCATTTCTGCTCAGACGATCAGGTGCCCAGGTCAAAATTCCTGTATATCGTCCTCGTCCAATATCAGCCAATAGTTCCTTAAAGACTGGTCGTTGCCCTGAGTCCTTTGCAGAATGAGATTCTCGTCGTATGTCTACAATCTCAAGTCCGTCCCGCTCGGCAATTGCTCGCATCTCCTTAACCTGTGATTCTATTGAAAGCGCTTGTTTTTCAGAACTATCTTCAGTCGATTTTCGAGCATACAGACAATACTTCACCTTTTGTACTGCTACCACTTCAGGGAAGCCCATTTGGGCTGTTGTATACGCTTCCATGTATATATTAATGCCAGACTGGTTGGGGGTGTATAGCTATGCAGACTAGGAAATGCATTGCATACTCGCGACTACTATTTCAACAAATCTTTGCTTTTGACATACCCTTAAAAATCACTATAGTGTATGAAAAACTAACTCATGCAGAAAAATAACTATGCACCATTGATCGAATTCCATGGCTATGTACATTCAGAGTTTATGAGACTTAAAGACCAACTGTCTAATGCGCTCAAAAAGATTCTTTCGGAAGATGATTACAAAAACCTCACCTTTTCTGAACTCACCGCCAAGGTTGTAGATACCGAGAGGACAAGTCGTCCATTTTTGCGACTGTACAGCAGTGAGTATGTTATTGTCCACAAGATACACGACATACTTGAAAGTATTGGCTGGGAAGGAGAGATGGAGTTCATCAAAATCACTCAATACCACGACTTGAGAAAGAAGAAAAAGTAATGCAAAAACGCCCCCGTTCACAAAACGGGGGTTTGTTGTGTAATTGACAAAATATCCTTATAAGTTAGTATTATTTCAAAATTTAAATTAAACTATTGTTCTTATGACAGAAATTACAACAAACCCCGACATGTTAATGAAGAAGCACTGCAGTGAAGTAGTGCAAATGCAGCTTAAAGATGTGGTAACTCCTCACGGATGGACTCTTCAAAAAGCGATTCAATCAGGCATAGACAATCCTGATTCAAGTATTGGTCTGTATGCAGGTGACCCTGAGTCATACACTATGCTTGCGCCGCTTTTTGACCCAGTTATCAAGGAATATCATAACTATGATATGAGTGGTCATACAAGCAATCTCTCTCTCTTAGGACTTCCGATCGAAAATCTCGATCCAGAAGGCAACTATGTCGTTTCGACCCGCATTCGTGTAGGGCGAAACTTCGCAAAGTACGCATTCCCATCTGCTATCAGCGCAGAAGATCGTGCAAGCATGGAAGGAGAAATTATCGCCGTACTTGAGTCACTTACTGGTGATCTCAAGGGTACCTACTACAAACTCGACGGTATGACTGACGAAGTACGTCAGAAATTGGTTGAAGACCACTTTTTGTTCAAGCAAGGCGATCGTTTTCTGGAAAGCGCTGGTGTAAACCGTGACTGGCCAAAGAATCGAGGCATTTTCTTTTCAGACGACAAGAAATTCCTTGTTTGGGTTTCAGAAGAGGATAGTATGCGTATCATTAGTATGCAGCCAGGGGCTGATATTGCCGAGGTGTTTACACGCCTTACAACTGCGCTCAATATCATCAATGAAAAAATCAATTTTGCATTCGATGATGTTCGTGGGTATCACACCACATGCCCAACAAATCTTGGGACTGCGATGCGTGCATCAGTACACATCAAGATTCCAAAGTTTTCGGCAAGTCCAAACTTTAAGGCAATTTGTGGCACACTCGGTCTTTCAATCCGGGGTGTTCATGGAGAACACTCAGAATCTTCTGAAGGTATCTATGATATTTCCAACAAGCGCCGTTTGGGAGTGACTGAGGCTGGGATCTATCAGCAGCTCTACGATGGGGTGAAGAAACTCATTGAGCTTGAAAAAACGTTGTAAAAAATAAATGAAGGTAAGCCGTCCGAAAGGGCGGTTTTCTTATATCTTGTTCTAAAGAAAATCTAAAGTTTTTCTAAACAATTAATAAATAGCAACGAACTCACTAGATCTATTCCTTGCTGTAGTCAATAAGGTAGTCAGGTGCCCCGCGCTCTTGCAACCCTTCAAGCAAATGAATAAGAATCTTTTTATTCTTATCACCATCTTCTTGTTGAGAGATTGAGTCTTCGAGTGTTGCGGTGTCGTGATCAAAATATGCGAGCGTTCCGCGCTTGTGTGCGATGTTCTTCAAAAATGCCTGACCCTTGTAGTCGTGTTCAAGTGATTGTTTAAGCATTTCAATACCAGACTCAACATCACCCGTAAAGATTTTTTGTTGCCCGATGTGCCATTCCGTAAAACTTAAAAATTGATTATATGCGCGTTGAATATCTTCTGGTTGTGTAGCCATAAACTCTACAATCTCTGGATCTGTCAAAAACGCTAAATTATCTGGCGCCGCATCATGTGTAGGTGTCTCTTGATCAACATCTTTAAGTATCTCTTTAATTTCTGCAAGATCGCGTGTTCCTGACAACAACTCCGCCTTTAGGCTTGTATAGTCCAATGAGGGCTGTGTTTCTGGTCTTTCAAATGAGTTTTCCATAGGAGGAGTATAGCAGGTTACATTTTGAACAGAGTCTATAAAATAGGAGATCTTAGTCTGTATAATCGAAATTGACATATCATAAAAATAGTGTTATTATAAATCAAATTAAACTAAAAAATTCACTTTAAAAACTCTATACAGATGAACAATAAAAACTATTCGCTTGCAGATTTTGGTGTCACCAAGCATGAATTTTTCTTAGAAAATGGACTAAAAGTTATTTTCATTGAAAAGCCCTTTGCTCCAATCTACGGAAAAATCATCATGGGTGCAGGGTCAGTATTTAACCCGTCTGATAATGGTCTGGCACATATGACAGAACACTTACTGATGAACGGTTCAAGAAATAAAACCAAGGAAGAATTTTATGGAATCCTTGAATCAATCGGTGCGTTCAGAAATGCATTCACTGCAAAAGAGTGGATGTCGGTAAATACCGAAGTTGCAGAAGTAGAACACTTAGTCAACATGAGAGACTTCTTTGCGGAGGCACTCCAGAGTATCTATGTAACAGAAGACATGCTTTCAAAAGAAAAAGAAGTTATTTTTTCTGAACTACAAAAAGAGCGATCGAAGCCCCACTACGACTCAGGCGAGAAAATAAGAAAACTCCTCGCTCAAGAGACTCCGTGGAGTTATTCCAATCTTGGAACAGCTGAAGGTATAAGATCTCTCGCTCTGAATGATATCCAAAACTTTTTCTCAACCTACTGTGTTGTTGAAAATAGTGCATTGATCATAGCTGGCGGGTGTACGGTTTCTGATATTCAAAAAGCGTTTTCTAACATCAACTTTTTGCATGGCAATAAAGCTGTATTACCTGAGAGTCCAAAACTGATTGTCCCAAGTCAAAGGATGTTTTACGAAATCAGTCAACCGCAAACTGATGTTATTATCAGTTTTAATGGTCCTACTCCAGGATCTCGTGAAAGTTATATTCTTGCGTTTGTTATGTCGCTTGTGCACGACGGTATGACGTCCAGGTTTTATAAAAAAATCAGGACAGAAAAAGCCCTTGCATATAGTATTAGTAATATCGCATTTAACTTTAACGAAGTACGATATATCGGTACTGAAATTGGGGTTCCGACGCACAAGACAGATCTTGCAATTGAAGCACTGCTTGAGGTGTACTCAGATCTGTTGAAAACAGAAATTGATTCCAAAGAAATTGCAGATAAGCTTACAACGTGGTGGTTTTCTGCAAAGAGGAATAATGAACGTGCGCTTGACTGGGTTGAAAAGTTTGATGACTGTTTATTTCCTGAAGAAAATCCTGTTGTGGGAGACTTTCCTGATATTTACAATTTCAGAAAAACTATTACACCAGACGATATACAACAGGTGATTCATAAGTACATAAAACTCGATGAATACCACCTGTGTATTTTTGGAAAAGAAGGCAGTAAAAAGTTCTTTTAGCTACTGCACATTACAACTATCCCCCTTGAAAGAGGGGGATTTTTATGTTGGTAACTTCCTCTGTGATTTAGCGATATTGCGATACAATAACCTAGAATAGTATCGGTCAAAATGGTACTATTTCGCTACAACTAAATATTAGTCGACCTAACCCCTTTGGAGACAAAGGATATGGTCGCAAATCCCAACGAAGATACTGAACCCCGCGTTCAGCTTACTCTTCGTTGGGTCATATCGGGAAACTGGTATGTGGACGCAAGTCCAAAAGCTAATGCGGGGTTCTGTGTATCTACAGATACCTCGTACTAGCCTTTATAAGCTAGTTTTTATATTTTATGGAACAAAACCCAACGAAAAAATCATGGATGAAGCGTCACCCGATCCTCACCACTCTTGGTGTCATTATCATCCTTGGCTACCTCTTCTCACTCGCTGGTGAAAAAGGTGCAAGTACTAACACTGGTACTGCCTCTGCACCGCAAGAACAAGCAGTTGCGGCACTGAAGGTATCTGCCGAAACACTTCGTCAGGCATACAAAGCAAATGAAGTCAGTGGAGATAATCAATACAAGGGAAAGCTTGTTGAAATCGCAGGTACGATTGATTCAATCGGCAAAGACATCACTGATGAAGCATATGTTACTTTTGAAACGCCCGAATCAGTCTCATTTGATCACGTCCAGTGCATGTTCAAGAAGTCTGAAGAAGCTACTCTTGGAACGCTGACGAAAGGACAGAAGATAACCCTTCAAGGTACCGTCTCGGGCGCATCGCTTGGAAGTGTGATTGTGAGAGGGTGCACGGTTATCAGTCAATAGTAACCAAGTTATCTAAAATTAGTATTGGTATATCCACCTGCACCGTAATAAGGATCGCGCGGTCGAAAGTCTAATGTAATATGACTAACACCAGGGCGTGGCTTGTTGGAATCGGCAAACATCTGAAGTACCAGCATTGTGAATGCATCGACCAGATCGTCGTGCTTCTCCTTTCCAAGTCCGAGTATTTGCTCTATGAGCTTCTCATTTCCCAATCTCGAGAAACGGATTCTTCCGAGCTGTATCAATGACGACACTGCCGCAAGACGATCTGCCTTGTTCATGCCCTTAATGGGGATTGATCGGGCAAGAACACCTTCTCCTTTCAAGAGATCGGTGATGATGCCTTGAAATCCAACATCTTCAACATAGACTCTCGAGTAACTTTTCTGATCATTCATGGCAAGTGCAAGACTTTTTGCTTTCTCAATGAGTTGGTCAGTGTCGAGCCGTGCATTCACTGGATTGGGCATGATACAAAGGATTCTGCTTTTCCCAGAACCGTAGAGTTTCCCTGCGACCATCGCTGTGTAGTCTGCTGTGCTTTTGAGTGATCGTGCGGGATCGACTGATACTGCCGAGAAACGATAGTACTCAGTTGGGAGCTCATCGTAGTACTTGATATGCTCCAGTTTGACAATCTGTTCATCACTCTCAACGATCTGGAGCAAGTACTCTCGTCGCCAGAGGAGTTCATTGAAACACTTTGCTTTCTCCCCATCCAGAATTTCAGGAGTTGAGAACTTGCCTCGCCACAAGGGAATGCCATCGCTATTAACAATTGGGTATTCTCGAAAGAGACTCTTTGCCGTACCTTTCACGAATATCTCTTTGAGGCGCATCAGCACAGAGTCGTTATGAAGTGGTGTACCAATGAAGACTAATTGCGTGCCGATATCTCCAATAGGGATTACGTCTCCAGTGAGCCAGTCATAGAGCTTGTCTCGATTTTCTTGTGTCTTCACTGACTCAGAGTCTTCGATGTCGTCGCACACAATCAAATCTGGGCGATACTGCGAATTTTTAATACCACGGATATCTTGACCAGTTGAGCGGGCAGAGATGGTCGCATCATAATTCTCTAGTATGATTGACTGCATACCACCACCATCGAGAATTTCCTTAATGGGTCCGAAGTCTTTACGAAACAACTCGTTCTCTTCCAACTCTTTCTTGATTGCGTTTAAGTGAATTTGTGTACTCAATTGTGTGCGCCCGAGTATTACAGGGTGCTTCTTTTGCTTCACACCGACAATAGACCAAATCACGTACGAGAGTGTGATAAGTGTACTCTTAGCGCTTCCTCTGAAGGCGGTTATCAAGATGTTCTCTAGGTCTGGATCTTCTGTGATCTGGAGTATTTCACGCTGAAAATCAGCAGTTGGATATTTACAGTATTTGGGTCCGAAGTAATAGTGAAAGAACCAGAAGTGACTCTTGCGTACCATAGCCATACGGAAGGTTCTGTCTTTGATCATGCGTTCGATAATTTCTTCTTCTCGTGGCGTGAGGTTAGTCATTAGTTTGTTGATTGCTTGGCAACGCCATACGGAGTGCCTCTTTTAATAATTCTTCTTGTTCAGGTGTCATTGGCTCGTCACTATGACGAAGTGTTCCTGAAAACTCGACCTTGTTCTTGTAGCGGGCATGATTGGCACGCAGAAAGAACTTAGCGGCATTGATGTCGCCAGACTGGATTGCAGACAATATTTGTGACTCACTGAGATCGTTACAAAGATTGATGCCTTCCATAATTGCTTCATCAATGCTCCTTGCGTAGTCACTATCTTCTTTACACCACCTATAATGTGTTGCTCGTCCAATTTCAAGTCGCTCACAGGCGATCTGGATAATGGGATTTTTCTTTAACTGCTCGATCATCATTACTTTCTGCTTCTGTATGCGAGATTGATTTGCGGGAAGTGTTGCACTCATAGTTGTATCGCTTTAATACCTGATAATTTTTCAAACTTATTGATGATAAGTTGGCAAAACACGGGCTCCATTTCGCAACAGTACGCCACACGCTTCAACTGCTCACATGCCATCAAAATACTTCCGCCACCAGCAGTCAGATCAAGGACGATGTCGCCAACTTTCGAGCATCGCTTCAATGCCTTTTCATGTAAGGATGCAGACTTTTCGGTGGGGTGAGAATACTGATTGCTCGGCAGTCGTTTGCTCACCCATACATTGAACAGATCAGTAACTTCTTGTGCGAGGTTATTTCCTGTAGTCATGGAAGCATTCATAACTTCATTAGTATTTGCTATACTCTTGGAAAGGTATGGACTTCCAATAGTGCCGTACACGCAATACTCAAGTACTTTGTTAAATGCAGTCTGAGGCGTAGGACTCGCATTGTTTTTCAACCACACAAGCAATCGCTTTGAGCTAATGCCGAGTTTCTTGTACAGGAGCTGAAAAATATAGACGAACCGTTCATCACACCAGAAGAAGGCATGAACGTTTTTCTTGCTAACCATCAATGCATTTTTCATTAATGTTTCAATGAACGCGCTGTACTCTTCATCGGTCTTGTTGTCATCGGTGGTACCGCCATACGCAGCTTTTCCACCCACGCCGCCCGAATAGCTCAAATTTATGTTATAGGGAGGGTCTATGTCGATGAGGTCGGCACGAGCATCTCCCATAAGCTTCTGTACTACTGATGGGTCAAGCGAACTTCCACATATCAAACGGTGTTTCCCTAAGGCGTATACATCTCCAGTCTTGATACTGGTGCGTTTGATCTTCTTGAGCTTATCCGCATCGCTACTGTCATCATCTTCAACTTTTAAGGTGTCAGCGAAAATATCA
The DNA here is from genome assembly GCA_964473175.1 of uncultured Candidatus Saccharibacteria bacterium. Classification (GTDB taxonomy): domain Bacteria; phylum Patescibacteriota; class Minisyncoccia; order Phycocordibacterales; family UBA9973; genus UBA4124. The sequence continues at coordinate 107,153 of CAYYNN010000003.1, forward strand.
GTGAGCTCATCAGTTTCAAACCCTGACATGACAAGATCATCTATCTCAAAGTTCTGTTTAAGGATGTCGAAATCAAAGGAGCCGCCACTCTTGTTGCTTGTGATCAGATAATCCTTAAACTCGGCTTCTGATAATTTTCTATTGGGGATCCGTACCTCAATTTCTTCATCAGATCGTCCGAGCAAGTGCAATGCTTGTATCCTCGCGTGACCAGCAACGATAACTCCGTCGAGGTTTATGGCAGGCAATTCTGCGATGTCGAACTTCTTCAAACTGCGTTGCAGATCCTTCATTTGCTTCTCGTTGATTTTTCGAGGATTCAGTTGATAAGGTACTAATTCTGAAACTTTCCGTTTGGTCGTAGACCACGTTATTTTTTTCATAGCAAAAAACCATTACATTGATAATGGTGATAGTGTCTCACTATGCAAGTTTTCTAAAAATCATGGTTTAAAGTGCGGTTTAACCCATGACCTTATCAAGCCTCCTCATTTTTGTAATGGCGATCTTCATCTGTTCGATTGTCACCGCAGGGTATTTCTTTGACACTATTTTGTGTGTTTGTATATAGAGGGGATCTTCTCCTTTTTTCGGGGAAGTTCGTTTAGTTTTGAGCTTTGACTTAGCCTTTTTGTATACGCTGTATATGTACTCGTCTCGACTAAATGTTTCGCGCTTTTTGTTCTTTCCTCGATATCCTGGAAACTTTTCTTGGATCATTTCGATCTTGTCCCAGTGAGCCTTTAGGTGTTCGATTCGGGTGTGCGGAAATATCTGGATAAACAATTCAGGTTTGTCAGTCTGTTCGTTTCGTTTGAGAAGAGTTGTGAAAAGTACGCCTGAGTAGCCATCGGTCTTTCCATAGAAGAGATAGTTAGTTATAAAGTTTTGATAGTCATCGTTATTAGAATCAAAGCCAAACTGCCGCAAGACACTTTCAACAAAGTATCCAGGGATGACCGTTTCGTCTTGCTCGGATTCATCAAGTGCATCATGAGCTTTCCATACCGAGCTGACCCATAGTCGATACTGCTCATATTTCTCAAAAGGAAGGGATGGAGAACAGCCGTGCTTTTTATACCATGCGAATAATGCACGGACTCGCGCTTTAAACACGGGATCATTCGTCATCTTTTGGAAACGATAGTAGTCATCAGAATATATTGGATGCAGTGCATTTTTCTTTGCCATATATCGCCATTCTATCAGAAACAACAAAAAAGCCCTCCTAATAGAGGAGAGCCTTTTTGCTAAAAGTTACTGTATCAACGACAGTATCTTTTCCTCTACAACACTCTGTGAAATGGTGAACACCCCACAGCACTCATCGTGTTCTGAGAATACAAAGAAGTTCGTCCTGTCAAAGCTACTAATCGGTATCCAGAAAAACCGATCTACAGGCTCAAAACGGTTGATATCTAAACTCACACCGAGTACATAATCATAGTTCTTCATGTATTCCTCAACGACAAAGCACCAGTGCATGACGCTATCAATATAGAAGCAGACACCGAGCACTACTGGTAGTGTGGTGATCTTAGAATACGTGTCGTCAACACTCATTCCACTCTTTAGCAAGAGCGTCACCACCTCGTTCTGCAAGTTAAGCGCTGCTTTCTTCAGTGCGTGTGCGCCCTTGCGCCATTTGCTCGGCATGATCCAGTACAGTCGTTCTTGTGCATCTTTGAACATATCAGTGGTGACCACATGAGGAAACGCTTCAGGCAAGATGACCCAATCGGATCTCGGATTATGTCTCGACTTTTGCTTGAGTCGTCCCCAGACTTTGTTGTATATGCGAGTGCCGATATATACCTCGTTTGTGAGGATGCGATGGATGCCGCTCGGCTGCCATTGCTTGCCCTGCGCGGTGAGCACCCCTTTCTCGTTCATCGTCTCGGCAATCGTCTGGGGCGACTGCCACTCATCAACAAGGAGTGTGAACATTTCTTTCACCGCGTCCGTTGTCTCGTCTTCGGCAGGAGTGAACGTCACGCGCTCATTTGATATAGATTTCCATTCTCCCTTTTTCAATTTCTTGATCGGCTGCTTGTTCACATCAAGCAACAACCTCGACATACCATAGGCAGGAAGCCCACCAGCGGAGAAGCCTTGCTGTGACACTTTCACACACCCATGGAAGACCTTGCCACTGAGTTGGCGTGAATAGTCAGCAGCCATATATCGTCCGATTGACGTTTGAAGTGTTGAAATCAATTGTTCTTCCTCCTTTGGAAATCCTTGTGAGACATAGACAACCTTTTTGCCGTGTTGTTTGCAGAGAAACTCGTAGTGAGCTGCTTCGTCCTGATCCTGGAATCGTCCCCATCGGGATACGTCATACACAAACACATATTCAAATGCGGGAGCATCAGGATTTTGAATCCACCCTTTGAACAATCTCTCAAATCCTGGTCGATCAGCAGAAAGCCCGCTCTTGCCCTCGTCTGATTCTTCATGAATGATCTCTACGCGGTGCTCATCAGTGAACTTGTGCGTATGTTCGCGCTGGATAGTTACCGAGTTTTCCTGCTTGTCTTTAGCAGAGTGACGATAGTACGCAATTCCTTTCTTTCGGATTGCTTCTGAAATTGCCATACACTAGATTGCTTTGCTTAATAATGTTGCCAAGTGCGCGAGCGAAAGCTTTTCGCCTTTGGTGAAGGAAATACCGTTCTTTCGTTTCTGGGTGATCTTTTCCATGAGGTCACCGATCAACATGACAAAGCCTGTTTGTCGAGTGCGCTGCTCAAGCTCACTGATCGTCATAGGGATACGAGTCAGAAAGTTATGGATTTCTTCCTCGGCAAGCGTGGCGTGCATGAATATCATTCCAAGCTTCTGGATTTCAGGTGCTCTCACGATGACTTTATGTTCGATTTTCTTAAAGACGATCAACACAATTTCATCCACTTCAATCTTCTTGATACGGCGCAGTTTGCCGATGAGGATGATAAGCGCAAAACGCAGCCCAGATGGTAACTGATGGCGCTCCATGAGAGACAGGTACATAATACGTTGTTTTCGCATCTGGAGTGCAAGCTGTACTGATGTTTTACTCATCCCTAAATAGTCTGCAACTTCATGGTTAGTGACGAGCCCCAGACTATTCTTGATACGCTCCAGTGCATCGGATCGTTCAAGTGCATTCCACGCACGACGATTGTTCTGCATTTCGTAGCGACGCGTCTCAAACTCTCCTTCGGGCATTTTTGGATAAATACGACAAGGAATAGTTTTCAACCCAAGCCCTTGAGCGCAAATGTATCGGCGGTGTCCATCCATGATGATGTATCTATTCTCTGATATCTCACTCACCTTAAGCGGCTCTTCAATCCCATATTTCTCGATTGATTTCTTGAGTTTATTTTTCTCGCCCTCAGTGCCGAAATCTTTTCGAGGCTGGTTGGGATCGCGTTCAACTTGACTCATAGGGAGTTCAGTGAAGATAAATTTATGTTTGATCATATTTTTAATGTACGTGTTAATTAATACTATTAAGCCAAGAACTGAAAACCTTAAGCTTCAGCAACAGTACAAGGCATATAAAGTATGTCGCAATGCCGAGCAATTTTCCTCCTCAGAGTCCAAATGTTTTTCTGTTATAATGACCCGATGAATACACCTAAGACTGGTTGGGAGATATATGTTGAAAATACGAAGGGTGCAAAACCTCGACCAATACTTGTGAAGGCTATTGAGTTGGTGAAGGAGAAAAATGAGGCACTCGATTTGGGATCTGGTGCTATGAACGATGTCCGCTATATGATCCAAGTTGGATTCAAACATGTCACCGCTGTTGATGCCGAACCTGTCGCAAAAGATATCGTCGTCAATTAAAGGGCAATAGTCACTCCGTTACTATTTGACTATATCCTCCATATATGCTATAATACTCCTATAGTTCTTTATACACATACTGTGTAGACCCTAATTGCGGGAAGCAATCAATTGTGAGCGATGAGCCCACAAAAATCATTAACAATGAAATACGGAACAACTAATCTCGGACAGATTGAGGCACTCCTCAACAAAATCGGCGGTGAAGAAGGTATGAACGCCATCCTTTCAGGAAAGGCAACCATCACCTACAAAGAACACATCATCGACCTCGATGCAGATCCTCGTATCCCATACGACGGATGGAAAGTTGAGGAACACAAGAAAGGCGGACAGTTTGTCTGGAACCCTGCAAAGGTTGCATTATTCCTTTCAAAGAAACAACAGGACGGCAACAGTATCGAAGGCAACAAACTCCGCAAGGAAATGAATGATCAGCCTGTGTACAATGCCAACCTGCTGGACTATTTGTTGGACAACCCACACCTCATACCTGAGGAATGGAAAGGCAAAGCAGTATTCTTCTGGGGTACTATCTACCGCAGCTCTGGCGGCAGCCTCTGCGTGCGCTACCTCGTTTGGGGTGGTGGGCGCTGGGAGCAGGTCAACAGCTGGCTCGGCCGCAGCTTCGTCAGTGGCTGCCCGTCTGCTGTTGCTGCAAAGTAGTACTTCGCACTGTATCACTGTGATCTCTTCTGATCCTTTGATCTTTGTCCTTTGTCCGCGACAAAAATGTTTTGAAGGTTTTACAAATCTTCACCCCTGTATACAACTACAGGGGTTTTTTTTGTGTTAGTATACAAACGGCACTAGGTGAATATGCGGGCGGTCACGGCTTTCCGCTACCGAAGCCAGTATCCATACATCGAGAATATCGCCGGTTACGGCTTGCGATAGGGTGGTGTATGCAGAAACTTCAAAAATGAAGATACTTGGTGGAGTGCGCTGGGTGATTATGATCACGCATGAGATACAATCCTGAGAGTATTCAAAGGATGGTGGCACGGATGGCGCGCTCCACATAACCGCAACTCTGACGACAACCTCTACGTGCGCTACCTCATTTGGAATGGTGGGCACTGGAAGCAGGACAACAACTGGCTCGACAACAACTTCGACAGTGACAACCCGTCTGCTGTTGCTGCAACTCTCTTCATTTCTCTCTCAACTCATCAGTTGGGAGAGTTTTGTTTTGTGAGCTGTCCGTTCCATCCACCGAGCATCTTTCCTATGTCTTCGATTTGCACTGACAATGCGATGTACTTTTTATCATCCAATGACTTTGTTTCCCAGAGCACCATCAAGAGTACTTTGAGAGTATCAATTTTTCGTATTGCGAGTCGTACATACGATTGTTTTTCCGTACGACTGAGAAAGCTTGCAACGGCGATTGATTCCATTGCTTCTATAAACAACGTATCAATTTTACCTCCGAGTGAGTGTCGATGTATCTTCGGTAGTTCGTGATAATATCCATACCAATGAATGTAGACACTTTTCAATCTTTGAAGCACGGGCAACATTGCGAGGGGGGGGTAGACCTCGTTGTCGTGTTCGTTTCAATCATGACTATGAGCATATCATTTCTCTCGAAAACCTCCTCCTTGCGTGGCAGGAGTTTATATTGGGCAAAAAGATGCGGAAGGATGTGTTGGAGTTTGGGCGCATGCTCATGACAAACATCATTGCATTGCACAGGGAGCTTGAGCAAAAGACATACAAGCATTCTCCGTATCACGCATTCAACATCTCTGATCCGAAACCCCGTAACATTCACAAAGCACTTGTACGTGATCGACTCCTGCATCACGCGCTGTATCGAGTGTTGTACCCATTCTTTGATCGCACATTTATTGCAGACTCATACTCATGTCGATCAAACAAAGGTACACATAAAGCGATAGAGCGATTCCGCACCTTTTCGGATGCAGTATCAATAAACAATACACGGACGGTGTGGGTGCTCAAATGTGATATACGCAAATTCTTTGCATCAGTGGATCAAGACGTTCTCATGGATATCATCAGAGCGTACATACCAGACCATGATATTGTCGCGCTTGTTGCAGAAATTGTTGGAAGTTTCCACTCAACACAAAAAGGAACAGGTCTACCTCTTGGCAACCTCACCTCGCAACTGCTCGTCAACATCTACATGAACGAGTTTGACCAATTCGTGAAGCATACACTGAAAGTGAAATACTATATCAGATATGCAGATGACTTTGTGTTCCTGTCTGAAGACAAAACATTACTTGAAAATATACTCCCGAAAATATCAAGTTTTCTTAAAGAAAAGTTACAGCTTTCCTTACATCCAGATAAAGTTTTTATAAAGACACTCGCCTCAGGTGTCGATTTTCTCGGTTGGGTACATTTTCACGATCACCGAGTGTTACGCACAGTGGCAAAGCGGCGTATGTTCAAGCGTATTATGGAGATGAATGGCAAAGAGGAAACAGTGCAATCGTATCTTGGATTGTTGACGCATGGGAATGCGAGGAAGGTGGCGATGGTGGTGATAGAGGAGTCTGCTGGGTTGCAGGGATAAATTCAATACAACATATTATATATTTGTCAATATTCACTCAAAAAAGTGAGACATTCAAATATAGCTCTTTGGTGTCTCACTCTGTACCACTCTCTTATAAAATAAGGCTATAATATGAGCGCTCGAGTTGCGTCGTTTCAAAACGAGACTTCATTTGAAACCGACCTTGCAGGGCTTGCCCGACCACGGTTCTAGCTCGAGTTGGTCAGCAAATAAAAAAAGCTCGGAAAATATCCGAACTCTAATCTCCTGTATGTTCATGTTACATGTTTTACATTTCACAGAAATGTTATTGTTTTCCATTAACAAAACGCTTATGTTTTTTCTGTCGGTTTTTCTTTAAATTTTGTAAAAACTCATATCCACCTCGTGACATTCGTACGTTAAAACCTGGCATTTGATCGCTAGGTTTAGGTAGTGGAAAGAAAAATCGAAAAATATTATTTATCAGTTTCATAATTATTTTTTTCTTGATACTACCAGTTACTTACTATTTGTCAATAAAGAAGTTCCAACATCGTCCCAGACCCCCAGCTAGTAAGGTATACTTAAAAAATGAAAAAGATAGGTGAAGGTTGGTATTATGATGTTTTTGATTTAGAGGATAATAGAGTTCAAAAGAAAAGAAAAACTTTCAAATCAATAGCTAGTAAATTTAGTAAAGGATATATAATAAGTACCTTTTTAAGTTGGTTCAGTGGCTATAACTACGCAGTAAGGTGTGCTTGGACAACAGGTCGTATGAAGGAGCGAATTAAGAACTCTGATGAGTTGAAGAAACTTCTGGGAAACCCTGTATTTATTGGTGATGTAGATTATGAACAGGATAAGGTCGATATTGTGATAAGTGTATTATCTAATTCGATTGAGGAGAATAAAATAATCATTGATAAATATATACTGAATATTATAGATTGTTGGAAAAATGGTTTTGCAGATCAAATTTTTAATTTCACTATTAATAATGGAATTAACGAATGGGGAGAAATAATACTTATAGATTTTAATGAAGTCACGTTCTCAAAACAAAATGTTTTAAGAGATGTTATCTCAAAACGATGGAAAAAATCTTGGTCATTAACTCATTTAGATCAAGAGTCGAAAAGGTACTATTTTGAGCAAATGGATTTATCTATAACGAAAGAATCACTTGATAAATATTGGCGCAATTTCTACTCAAGATAAGCAAGTTCTAACATCGTCCCATACGTCAATTACTAAAAATGCTATAATCAATATATGAAAAAAACATTTGCACTACTTATTGTAGCTGTAGCCATTATTATAGGTATCTTTTATGTATTTAACACTGAAGAGAAAAATGAAGATGTAGCGGTGAATGATTATAAAAATGCATCGTACATTGTTGATGGAACGTCCGTACAGTTGGTGAATGGTATGTCTGAAGTTGAAGCAGCTCCTGGATCTGCATCAAAAGTTACAACGATGTATTTTGGTAACGAAGTAGAAAAAGATCTTGATGGAGATGGAACCAAAGATGTGGTATTTCTTTTGACGCAAAATACAGGCGGATCTGGAACTTTCTTTTATGTTGTTGCAGCACTCAATACACCTGACGGCTACAAGGGTTCAAGCGCGGTATTACTCGGTGACCATATCGCACCTCAGTCTACAGAGTCTGGTGCAGGAAAATCGATAATCATAAACTATTTGGATCGTACACACACAGATCCAATGACCGCACAACCGTCAGTAGGGAAAAGTATCGGATTGTTGTTGGACCCTGCAACGATGCAGTTTGGAGAAGTAGCTACTGATTTTGAAGGAGAAGCAAATCCTTCTCAGATGAGTCTCACTATGAAGACTTGGAAATGGGAAAAAGCAGTGTTTAGTGACGGAAAAGTAGTACAACCCAAAAAAGATGTGTTTACTGTTTCATTTAAAAGTGATGGAACCTTTAGTGCAACGACAGATTGTAATAGCATGGGTGGAAAATATGTATCTACCAAAGATACGATCACTTTGAGTGATATCTTTTCTACAAAGATGTACTGCGAAGGATCACAAGAGTCTGAATATGCATCACTCTTTGATAAAACGTCGCACTATCTTTTTACGTCAAAAGGGGAACTGGTACTACTCTTGAAATACGACAGTGGATCTGTGTATTTTAAATAAAAATGACCCATAGCTTTCGCATGGGTCATTGGGGTAGTACGAGGGTACAATAATTACTTCCAGCCAGCACTCCAATTTGCTTGGGATAAGCTGTCTTTTAATAAGATAAGATCACCAGAGAATATTGCTGCATGCCGATCGAGATTTTCATCATTGAATGGATGTTCTGTGTGTCTCTTTACTATGTCGTATATCGAGTAGATAGCTCTATACGGCATACCGAAATACATATTTGTTTGATTATCAAGATACCCTAACAATGCAGTGAGTTCAAAATAAGTGACAGTTATGGTACCGTTCAAATCTTGAGTAGAAAAATCACCCGCGCTATCATGTATTTTTTCATATACGTGTGCAACAGCATTCTTGGCGTCATCATCCATTGCACAATGAACAACAGCGTTAATTGTTTTAAGGAGGAATTTTCTGATTGTGAAGAATTTTTCTTCGGGAGTGGTCATTGCTGCCCATTTTTCGGGATTCGTCATTTGACTACCCATTTCTGATATTTGACTCATAGTTAATGTTTTTCATAAAGTATAATATAAAAGTTGTTTTGTCAATCATATCTCTAGCGCGGTATGATTTGGTATACTCAGGGTATGCATTCCCCAAAGACAGCAGCGCAAGATCATGTGTCATACGACCTCCTCTCGATGTACACTATTGAACACGTTGATGAAAGATTTATGCATCAATATGTTGTCGATACGCATGTTGCTCAAACGGCAACTCACGACACAAAACCGATCACGATAGTATTGGCGCTTGTAGGGTTGTTTCTCCATATTGAAAAGGGGTATACGGGGAGAGAGGTGCAGGCGGCGCACATGAATCTCGCCAGTAGAAATGAGCATTGGCCTGCGGTGATATATCCCGTAGATAGAGGAAGCATAACGGCGAGTGTTGTTATGCAACAAGAAGCGGGGGTGAAGCGAAACAAAATGATTGAGTTATGGGCCGCTGCAGTATGGTTTGCATGGAGAGATAGTCATCAACTTATCAAAAACTTTGCACAATCGCGTCTCGGGATAGAATAATTTTGCATCATAACCTGGATGTGTAAAGGTAATCTCGTTGCGCACGAATCGTCTATATAAAGGTATTCCATATGAAAAAACACAGGATATAGGTGAGCTTCATCATGGGATGGAACTATTATTCATAAGCAAAATTCTATGTCACTATTATTACAAATCGCAATCGGACTTATCGTAGCGGGAGGAATAGGGTTTGGTGTCTATCACAAACACGAAGAAAAAATGATACAGCAAGAAACCACGCTACGTGACCAGCAAATGAATACCACGAGCACCGCATCGGTACGGCTTAATACTGGAAATACCAATGCTGATCTTGATGCAGATCTCAAGTCTATCGATGGAGAACTCAAGGCTGTAGGAGATGCATCAGTCGGCATTGACCAGTCAATGACTGAACGATAGGTAAATTATTCGATAATCATTCTTAATGGTATGAACACATATACACGGTATATAACTGTACTTGTTATTGTTACGGCCCTAGTTGGTGTAACAGCAGTACACGCAGAAGACGGATCAGGTAAAGGACGAACATTTCTCGGTATTCATTTTGGAGCAAAAATAGAAGATAGCAATGAATCACAAGACGATACAAAGGGTTCCGATGATCGCAATGGTCAGACATCAAAAGGTATACGTGCTGACATGGAGGATGATGACATAAAAGGTCAGGTCACTGGCGACATACGTACTCGTGCAGTTACAGAGATCGATCGCCGTATCGAATCATTGAACAAGCTTGAAGCTCGTGTGAGCACTATGTCTCGTGTTTCAGATGCAAGCAAAGCATCAATCAAAACTACAATAGACGCACAGATCAAAGTGCTCAGTGACCTCAAAGTAAAAATACAAGCTGACACCGATGATGCAACACTCAAAGCTGATATTGCATCTATTACAAAAGCATATCGTATCTACATGCTCGTGATCCCCCAAGGAGCAGTATTGGCAGCAGCTGATCGTATATCGACAACGGCAGACCTCATGACGACATTTGGCGCCAAGCTCGATACTCGTATCATAGAAGCAAAGACTGCCGGTAAAGATGTCACCGTTCTTGAAAATGCATCAATAGCTATGAAGGCAAAGATCGCTGATGCAAAAGTACAAGCAACTGCAGCGATCAATCTCACTAGTAATCTGCGCCCTGACAACGGCGACCAAGCAACTGTTGATGCGAATAAAAAAGCAATGACTGATGCTCGTGCAAAAATTAAACTTGCAACAGAGGATCTCAAAGCTGCTCGAAAAGATGCGGAAACAATCGTCAAAGGACTCAAGAGTTTTAACAGTAGTGTTGACGCAAAAGTAAAAATAAAAGATCGATAATCATTCTGTTTTTTACATAGAAAAAGCCCCGCATAACGAGCCGGGGCTTTTTTGTACTTAATTACGATCGTCATCTTCATTCATACGAGTGATCTCTCCATTGTAATAATAATGAGAGCCATCATATATCATTGCTCCATCTTCAGGAATAATCTGTAACGCGTCAATGATTTTCTTTTTAGTGAATGCAAACCATACACCTTCGTTTAGTTCATGGTGTACTAGGTCACGGTGGGGGATTTTGTAATACCAGCGCAGATGTACACTATCGTACTGTAGTTCTGGTGGAAATTTCTTTACAACTGCAGAGTCAACATCTTCGGTAATAACATATACCCAAGAGGTATCTTGTTGGAGATACTCTATAGGGACGAGTACCGATGAATCCGGTGAAAAGGTTAAGTCGCTAGCGAGTTTAGCTGGTGGCGTAGTACAGCACATGAGGGTCATACAGGTGAGTGCAGAAAGAGCTAGTTTTTTCATATATAACGTTTTTTTTGCGTTTAGTATACTCGTGGTTGTAATCCAGGCAAGTTGCAAAAAAATCCTTTTACAGTAGAATACTACGGTACAAAATACGGGCCCTTAGCTCAGCTGGTAGAGCAGTGCTTTTGCAAAGCAAAGGTCAGGAGTTCGAATCTCCTAGGGTCCACCTTAGCAGACTTTTCGTCTGAAATCGCTTCTTTCGCCTTGAAAAATATAGACATTTCATCAGTTCCAAATATTTTATTTTGAAACGTCAAACCTAGGGGGAATTGGAACCACTGTAGTTTGATTTGTACTCCTATTTTTGCATTTCTCCATACAGCACTTGGTTGTCTTAGATATTCCTCCAAAAACGCCAGAGCCTCTTCATAGTTAGTTTCTGTGTTTGGCATGATTGCGAGTGAAGCGTTTGCTTCAAGCAGTTCCTTATCAATCATGGCGAGCTGTTGCTTCAAAACGTTGTCGGGAATGATACCATCGAGGTTTTTCTTGATGATACCTGACTGCTTGTCGGTAAGCTCTTTTATGTAGCGGTTCAATCGGTCTGCTTCTTTGCGTTGGTCTATTGTTGCTTTCACGAGGTTCTCTCGCACCAGTTCTTTCAATCGTTTCAGTCTGGTGTCGTCGAAGCCGTATTGGTCCACGTACTTCATAAAAGCTTCTTCAAACTTGTCTCGGTTGTGATTTGAGTTATTGCCTCCAAAGCGATAGAACGGATACCTTTGCTTACTCCCTCCTCTGGACCAGCTCCCTGTGAGCTTCTTCCCATCTTCGTTCATGACGAACTTACGCAGTGGGAAATCTGGGTTGTCAGTGAGGTATGCAGAGTGCTTCCTCCCTTTATGTTTGAGTACGCGTTGTACCTGATTGAAAAGTTCATCAGATATGATTGGGTTGAATGTACCACGGTGTCGTTCTCCGAACTTCACAATCCATCCTGCAAAAAGCTCGTTAGTGAGCATTTCATAAAAGTATCCCTTTGAAAAAGGTTTACCTTTCTTGTTGAGCAATCCCTCCTTCGTCATTATTCGTCGCACTTCTTCCGTTGGGTATATATTTGAAGCAATAAGTTCAAACGTTTGCAATATAAGTGGAGCCATAATTTCGTCCTGTGCGATAGTAGCTCTTCCTGCTATCTTTATATTCTTATATCCTACCGTCGCCATCCAGACGTACCGTCCGTCTCGCATCGCATCTCTCATGCCTCCAGCACATCGCTCGGAGCGGATGTCATTATCAAACTGCGAGATGTTTGCCATGGTGTTCTCCATAAACCGCCCCACAGGTGTGTTTTCAAAGTGTTCGGAGGTAGATTTGATTTCTACTCCGTAACGCTTCAGAAGCAGTCGTAGCTGGCTGTAGTCGTCTGTGTTACGCGAGAGACGGTCCAGTTTGTAGATGATGACTGCTTTCACGCCATTCTTCTTGTCGGCACAATATGCCAGGAGCCGTTGAAGCTCGGTGCGGTCCACTGTCTTGGCACTCTCTCCTTGTTCAATGAAAGTGTCTGCGACATCGTATTCGTGCTTGAGAGCGTAGTCGTTGCAGATTTTTTGCTGTGTGCTCAAACTGTTACCTTCATCAACTTGCTCCTTCGTCGATACTCGGACGTATATCACTGCTCGTTTTTGATTTGTGTAATTGGTTGTATTCATGTTCTTTTTTGTCCAGAAATGCCTCCACGAGAATACCTGCGAAGTAATCAAGGGCAACATCCTCTGGGACTTGGTTAGGGTTAATACCAAAAGAGGGACAACGAAACGACTTTTTGTTGCTACACATCAAGCCACGTTGCCCCTCTTCGGGTACAAAAATGTCGTCGTTATTTGGTTTGATGTGTAGCTTAGCCATTATATCAGCCTTTTTGGTGTTTTTTAAGGGCTTATAAACCCTTAAAATGTTGATAATAAAATCCTATTTCGTTCTCAAGTTTGTCTATTTTTGCTCTAGTTTTTGTAGGTCTACCCGCATATGTGCGGCGATTGCTTTTCTTGTAGAGTTCTTCAACTTTAGCTTCGAGGTCCGCCATTTTGAAAAGCGGATAGTGCTGGTATTTTCTGTTTACTTTCCTTGAAGAGTATGTGAGCTGATAGCAATGACGGCATGCAAAGTAGTCACCGTCTTTGTAGAGCGTCCCAACCCGTCTGCCGCAATAAACTCCGCTTTTGTACCATGGGCAAGTAAACCAATAGCGTTTTCCTCCATACCTACACGGCGTTGTGGTGAGTGGGATTTTGTAATCAAAATCCTTTTTCTCTCCAGAGTAATTGTCTGTTTGTGTGTACTGGATATTGAGGTATTGATTGTCTTCGTCAAAAGTGAAGACTTGTATACTTACGCTGCTTTTGTTTTCTGACCAACCGTGTGTCCATGTGATAGTTCCAGTACGAAACCCATTGAAGTACCCGTGCTTGTTGAGAAAGCTCGTGTGAATCTTCTTTACGTCATCTGCTTCTGTTTTTCCCATGGTGTCGAAATCAATAGAGATTAGAAGTCATCTAAGCTCGTTTCATTGTCTGGTAATGGTTCCACCCCACACTCCCCATCACTATTGTTTTCCACGTGTGCGGGACCATAGAGCGTGGAAGGATGGATGAGTATTTTCCGCTTATCATTCGGGTCTTGCTCTTGGTATATGAGCCCTGATGTCTCAAGCACAGGGATAATCTGCTGTCGGAGCTGTTGAGCATCCAACATGCGTCCATATGTCTTGTAGTGCTTCTCAAGGATGTCTTGGCGCGTGATGCCGTGCTTCGGTATCTCCTCAAACACTTGCGATTGAAACTCATTCTTCTCCTTGTAGGCGGGAAGAATTATCTGTGTGTAGATGTCATAGATGAATGGAGGCAGGTTAAGCTCTTGGCTGATTGAGATTTTCTCCCAGAGCTTGAATGCGTGCTCGATGTCCTCGTCGCTTGCCGTAACAGTGGACCCATCACGGTCTCTCCACCAGAGGTTGAGCAAGGCAAATGACTTTACCAACGAGAGAAGGCGTTTGATGTCTCGCTGATGGCGAGGCTGTAGCTTTTTGTCTACGGTGAAAAAACGCTCAAAGATTTTCTCTTGGTTGGCTATCTTGATGTCGTCGATGTGCTCCTGCTTGATTGCCTGAATGCGGAGCTTGAGCATCTTTCGCTTCGGGTCGCTATCAAGCCATTCACGGTATTTCTCATTGTCCGCTTCCTTTCGGATGGTATTTGAGATGCCTGCATGGATTTTCTCTTGATTGACCTCGGGCGAGAGTAGGATGAAGCGTGTCTGCTCTTGTGGGTCCATACGAAGCCCTGCCGTGCAGAATATGACTGATGGATACCCCTTGAGTGCGATTGTCTTTGTCCGATTGCCACCTTTCTGGTTCTTATCGGTAATCTTGGAGTACATAATCTTCTCATCGTGCGAGAGGAACGAGCGTAGTCCTTCCAGTAGCCCTGTGTGGGGCATGTCGGTGAATATGAGTATCTTTCGCGAGAGGTCTACAGTGATTATGTTCGTCTCCTTGTCATAACTCCCTTGTTCGTGGAAAAATGCTGTTTTCGAGCAGTTGCCGAGCTTGATGACATCCTCATTCGGAAAGAGTTTTGATATTTCCAAAGCAATGTAGCTTTTACCTGTACTGGACGGGCTATTGAACGAGACGTTGAATTGGGCATCTTCCGTATAGGATGAGAGCTGACAGAGGAATGTGACGATTTTGTTCTCGTCATCGTTCTTAATCGTGAGCTCAAGGGCTTCCGATAGGTCTTCTGGGGCAAGAGGTTCAAATTGCGAAGCGTCAATCTTTTCAGGATACTCCTTGGAATACCTGATAAACAGGTCATGAACAGGCAGGTTAAGTTTTGCTAGATAGTCTGTGATGTCTCCACCATCGCCGACCTCTTCGGGAAGTGTCACGTGGTGAATGTTCCGTAAACCAACACTTTCCAGCACTTTGAGCACCTTCAAGGACCCTTTTCTGCCAGCTTCATCGTTATCGAAACAAACGTACAAATCTTTAGGTTTTCTTAGGTCTTCGTCTACCCACTCCTCTTTGAATGTGCCCGCCCCGTGCGTTGAGGTCAAAGCGAAATACCCATCTGAAATTAGAGCGAGAGCATCCAGTTCTCCCTCGCAGATTATCTGCTTGTCAGTGGAGCCCGCATACAAGCCGAAAAGCTGTGCTTCTGCTCCTTTTGGGTATGTAATCTTGCCGTCACCGTCTTCAGGGTCCTGACGGAGCTTAAGGAACTTGTACCCATCTTCTCCTATGATA
>CAYYNN010000004.1:0-47571 GCA_964473175.1 uncultured Candidatus Saccharibacteria bacterium
CTCGATTGGGCAAATTGGATGATTGAAGAAAACAGAAAAGACCAATCATCCGAAATCCAATCGAGTGAGGTTTTTTCTCAAAAAACAAAAGATGAAATTTCTCTTTTAGATTCCAAAATAGAGAAGCTGATAGGTTTATATTTGGAAAATGGTTTATCAGTGGAAGAATATCAAACAAATAAAAATCGTTTTATGAGTGATAAACAGCTTCTCAAAGAGAAATTATCAGCTTTTGAGAAAAAATCTCATAATCGGTTCGAACTTACCGAAAAGTTTTTAAAAGCCAACATTTACAATATCGAATTGGCAAACGAGGGAATTCCCGAGAAAATACTTCGGGAATTCAAAAAAGTCGGTTCGAACTTTGAAATCAAAGATCGAACATTCCTTTTTGAGCCACGCGGAGCGTGGAAAACCCTTTTGGATTCTGGATTCGGCGGGGGGAATTCAGAACAGACGGCACTTCGTGCCGACCATATTTTTGGTTCGGAAACCCTTTTCGAAAATCTGCGGAGACGGCGAGATTCGAACTCGCGAGACCATTACAGCCTGCCTCCTTAGCAAGGAGGTACGTTAGACCACTCCGACACGTCTCCAGTATTGTACGCCTTACTCTAACATACCGCTTTACTTTTTTCTATCGTATACTTATCACATGCAACCCATCCCAAAAGCACGCTTTGAACAGTTCTCTGATGGTGTCTTTGCGATTGCTATAACCCTTCTCGCCATCGAACTCCATGCACCAGTCATTCACAACACCACAATTTCTCAAACACTTCGTGAATTGAAACCGTTACTCCCAACAATGATAACGTTTATCATTTCATTTATTACTATTGCAATATTTTGGGTCAACCATCACCAACTCACCCATTTGATCCATGTCGTCAATCGTCGGCGTGTTATTTGGGCAAATATGCTTTTCTTATTGTTTCTGACCTTGATTCCCTTTGTGACTCAAGGTGTTAGTGCTCACCCTTTCAACTTTGTTACGATTATCGGATACTGTTTGGTGCTTCTTGGCGGATCAGTGAGTTTTACGATACTTCGATACTTAATACACAAAGCTGAAGGCCAAGTACATGTACCGATGTCACGAAGCCTCTTTGGCCCTATTATTTACCTCCTTGCAGCGTTTGTCGCATTGATCTCAATACCTGCATGTTACGTGCTCCTTGCGATTCCTGCCTTATATTACTTCCTTCCTAAAAGTAGCTAGCTCTCTTGCCCAATAATGCTATACTCTACGTATTGTAATGTTCCCTCTCGAACAGGTGCGTTGCAACGATACTAGTAATTACTATAAGGATTCATGAATAATAAAGTTTTTGTTGGCAGCCTTTCTTGGGACACAACCAACGACACATTAGCAGCACACTTTGCATCAGTAGGAACTGTCACAAAGGCAGATGTTTTGATGGACAAAATGACTGGCAAAAGTAAAGGATTTGGATTCGTAGAATTCTCTTCTGAAGCTGAAGCTCAGGCAGCTGTTGATAAGCTCAACCAGAGTGAGCTCGACGGACGAGCAATCTTTGTTGATTTGGCTCGTGCCAAGACCGAAGGATCAGGTGGTGGAAGCCGCGGTGGTGCTGGAGGTGGATTCGGAGGTGGAAACCGACGATTCTAGTCACACAATAATAAAAACCCCTCGCGCGAGGGGTTTTTATTATTGTGTATAAGGTGAAATGCTACACTACCGTTATGCTCACGCTTTCCTCTCCGATAACCAGCCTTATTCGCCTAAAAGAAACTACAAGACTAGGCCTCACCAAACTTGGGATATATACAGTATCAGATTTACTCTATCACTTCCCAAGTCGCTATGCTGATGTATCAAGCTACCGTTCGATACAAGGACTTATCGAGGGAGAGACCGCAACGATACGTGGTACCATCAAAAAACTACAAACAAAGAAAGGGTGGAAAAGTAAAATCCCACTTTCAGAAGCTCTCGTTGAAGACGTCAGTGGTTCTATACGTATCACATGGTTACATCAACCATACATTGCCAAAATGCTTGGTGTTGGTAACACCGTCGAACTCACTGGCAAAGTCTCGATGTACCAAAACAAGCCCTCGATAATCAACCCTTCACTCCGTGATGAAAAAACCTTACCTATTGATAGCCATGATTCATTGTTTGCACCTCAACATGATGGTGTCCTGACGCCACTCTATGCAGAAACAAAAGGTATTTCAAGTGAATGGTTTCACCACGCCATAACTCGTGCGCTGTCCTTACTAGAAGATATCCCTGATCATATTCCAGCAGATATTCGTGGAACATATTCCTTACCAGCGCTCAAAACAGCATTCATCTGGATTCATGGTCCAAAGTCAGGTGATGATGCAACCAAAGCGCGTAAGCGTTTTGCCTTTGATGAAATATTTACTATTAACCTAGCTCGTCAAAAAGAACGTCAAGAAATCCGCAGCAAGCAAGCATACGCTATTGATATTACTACGGTGGATATGCCGTGGTTTACAAAACGGTTTCCTTTTCCTTTGACCAATGCACAAATCAAAGCAACAAAACATATCCTTGATGATTTAGAAAAAGACATACCAATGTCGAGACTCCTTGAGGGAGATGTCGGTAGCGGCAAGACTGCAGTGGCGGCAATTGCGGCGTATGCGACTGTTATGAACAGACCATCTTTAAAGGGTACCAAACAAACATTTGGCAACCTGCAGGTTGCGTATATGGCTCCGACAGAAATACTTGCAACACAACACTTCGAATCATTTATTGAAATGTTCAAAAACACCGGTATCTCAATAGCACTCATCACAGGGAGTGGGGCTCGCAAGTTCCCTACCAAAGTCGCTTCTAGTAGAACTCTTTGGACTGATATTTCTCGCCCCCAATTAAAAAAATGGATTGCAAATGGTGAAATACCTATTGTTATAGGAACGCACACATTGATACAAAAGAGTTTGGATTTCAAACACCTCGCACTTGCCATCATCGACGAGCAACACCGATTTGGTCTCAACCAACGCAAAGGCTTGGCCAAGAAAGATGCGCACTTCCCTCACTTGCTCTCGATGACTGCAACACCTATTCCTCGCACTCTTGCACTGACAATATACGGCGACCTCGACTTATCAGTTCTCGATGAAATGCCTGTTGGTAGGAAGCACCCGGTCACACAAGTCATTCCTGCTGGTAAACGAGATGGTGTATATGGTGAAATTCGGACTCAACTTGAAAAAGGAAGACAGCTCTATGTGATATGTGCGCGCATTGACCTGCCTGATGTAGAGAAAGCAAAAGCAGTACAAGTTCGTTCAGTTACCACAGAAGCAAAACGATTACAAACAGATATATTTCCTGAATACGAAGTTGGTATACTCCACAGCAAAATGACGAAAGAGAAAAAAGAGTCGATCATGGAGGATTTTCATAATAAAGATATAGATATTCTTGTTGCGACATCAGTAGTAGAAGTAGGAGTGAATGTTCCTAATGCGACAGTAATGATTATTGAGGGGGCAGAACGTTTTGGACTGTCACAACTCCACCAACTTCGCGGCCGCGTCATGAGAAGCTCAGACCAGCCGTACTGTTACCTCTTTGCAGATGCAAAGAGTGATCGAACAATTGAACGTCTCAAATACTTCGTCAAAGCGAAAAATGGGTTTGAGTTAGCCGAGTATGACTTACAACTTCGCGGCACAGGAGAACTCACAGGACTACACCAGTCAGGTATTTCAGATATCGGTATGGAGGCACTACGCAATCCAAAGCTCGTCGAAGCCGCCCGGCAAAGCGTCATTGCACTGATTGCTGTTGACCCGACACTCAGTAGTCACCCCTTACTCCTCCAGAGAATTACCGCACTGCAGCATATGCATTTTGAATAAATAAAATGAGTAGCAAAAAACCCGCACCATATGATGCGGGTCCGAGAATAAATAACAAATTAGTTGTGTCTATCCTGAGTAACTAACCTCGTGTGCGATATGGTTGCCTGCAAATCAGCCGACAAACCATAACTATTGCGCCAATCGCCCGAACTAACACCATAGATACCCGAATGCTCTTGTCCTGCCTCCATAAATGAAAAGACAAAATTCTGAGCAAAGGTATTTGCTGTTGCAGTTGCCGTAGGCGAACTATAGAGCTTAGGTTGCGATCCAACTGTACCTTTGTTGAGGTACATATGTGACGATGGTGGCAGCGCATTATCAACAATATTGATGGTGCGTGTTGCATCTCCGTCTGTTGATGGACCGAAACCGTGAGGAACAGCCCATACAGAGAACTCTACCCATTGGCCAGCAGGAATAATGATTTCTCCATTCCCTGCACTTTTGGTGAACCAAAACTTCCGTTGAGGTACAGATCCTTCGGTAAGCGAAGTAATACTTCCACCGAGACTATCGTTGATGACCATATCTCCAGTGATGTTTTCATTGGATGATGCAGTGATCAAATATAACTGCAATGAATCATACCTCAAATTGCCATTGGTATTGTTATCTGCAAACGTGTTGCGGAAGGCCGGAGGCCCCTTGATAGCAATACTTTTTCCGATCGGTACCGTAATACGAACTCTGGCAATTTCTCTAAAAACATCATTTTCAATTGGTACAGAATTATCAATACTCATAGTTTCAATTTTTGGAGCTGCGCCGTAGCCGAACGTTACTTTCTGACCGAGAAGATCGATGCTGTTGTTGCTATACAGTATCGTCATATGTGACGTCAAACTTCCAAAAAATAGGTTGTGTGCGTCTACGACGGTTTTAATACTGTTCGTTCCTTTTTTCAAAGGAACAGTACGCCATGTACCACCGCCCATTTGACCACCCTGTATAACCAGCGAGTCATATGGACCGTAGGAGATAATGAGTCTCATGTTTTCTAAATTACTTAAATCCAGAAAATCATAATCAAATGCATCGCGCAGATCAACAGTTATATCTGTAGTCACTACAGCGACATACTGATTTATTACTATTGATGTGTTTGGTGTAGCAACATCATGATTACCAAGACTTGCGTCTCTGGTTGCGGTGACTGTTGTCGTTTCCGGCTGCACCTGTATCAGTTCTTCCTTTTTGCAGGAAATAAAGAATGCTAATGCCATCGAGGCAATAAGGATTTTTTTCATCTTTGTTATTTTTAGGTTTTAGTTTTAAATGAGCGTGTCGAGGCACTATATGCCTTTGTGCGTATAATAGCACATTTGTTGTAAAAAGTCAATATCTTGTCCGCCCGCTTGGACTTGAACCAAGGACCACCGAGGTATAAGCTCGGCGCTCTACCAACTGAGCTACAGGCGGAGAACGATTCAATTCTATACGTCTTATGGAAAATGTGCAAAATACTCTATCTCTATACTCCTCTATATCTGGTACAATAGCACTATGATGAATGAATTTGCCGCAAAAAAACTAGGAGAAGTACTCGCCTTTAACCAAGTCGGGAACGATACCTTGTCACGAGGGAGAGACGCACTTATAAAAGCATTGGGTCAAGAGAAATTTGATGATATGGAAGAAAAAAACCGTATCCACGGTGAAGCAGTCATAAAAGTTGCAACTGAAGCCGGTATGATCGATACGACTCTTGCAAAAGCAGACAAGACTGGAGAAAAACTAAAAGCTATGCGAGATCTCTATGTAGGTGATCAATGGGACAATGCGACCGAACTCCTCGAATGGAGCGGGTTCTTTGAAGGAGCAGCTATCGTGCATTGGAATGTTGTCAAAGGATGTGCACAGACACTTACCAGTGATGACTTACTGATTCTCTGCGACGAAGGTATTACATGGCACTATGAACTTCTTGAAATGGCAGAAAGTGAACTCGAGACAGAAGGAGCTGATAAGGCCAATACTTCTACGGAATAAACGTCTTGCTCACTAACATACTCTCATCAAACGGCACAAGTGTTTGTGGGACAAAGTTTTTATCAAGTGGACTCACCTCTTCAGTATGGGTGAGTTCTTTTGTTACTGGATCAATAGAAACATGCGCGACCATACCTCGCATGGTGTGTGGTGAAAACGATTGATCAAAAATGAAGTTGCCGAGTGAATAAAAAATAAGCTTTCCCTTGTATTCTTCAACTCGCTCCATGACATGCGGGTGTGTACCGATCACAATATCCGCACCTGCATCAATAGCGGCGTGCGCTATTTTTTCTTGATGACTATTTGCAGGACTATACTCATTTCCCCAATGAAACGACACGGCAAGTACATCTACCTGTTTTTTTGCATTTGTAATGATCGTTGCAAGATTCGGATCACCTGCAAGTAGTATGCCAGGTTTCGTATCCGTCGCTTTGAGCCACTGCGGCCCAACATCAGTTGTTGCCAAGAATCCGACACGCGTACCGCGCACATCGATAACTGTAGGCATTGTGACCTCTGTATAGTTCTGCCCTGCTCCTGCATAGAGGATATTGTTTTCTTTGAGATTCTGGAGTGACTCCTGGAATCCTTCGACGGCATAGTCACCGACGTGATTGTTCGCAAATGACACGACGTCGATACCGGAGCCCTTGAGCGCAACGAGGCTGACAGGGTTCATGTGAAATGAAAACCGGCTCCCCACGTTATGTCCCCCAAGCGCCACTGATCCTTCAAGATTTGCAAACGATATATCTGCATCTGCTAGATAGCTGGTATTTGTAAAAAGAGCATTGTAGTCATTACTCAATACCTTTTCTACCTTTTTTCGAACACCTCTATCCATCATAATATCTCCTACGAGAGTGAGGGTGACGGGTTTGTTGGTAAGCTGTTGTTCTAATGGAGATATATGGGAAGCTGGCGCCACAGCACTTCCGATTAGTAGTCCACTGATCAATACTATCAGTACTGCTAGACTATTACGCTTCAATCTTCTTGAGAGGAATACCATGACTTGTCAGTATTTTTTCGTATTCTGGCTGTTCAAGTGTTTCGACTTCAATAAGTTTCAGTGCGACAACATCCAAAACACTACGATACTTTGTAAGGACTTCTTTTGCTCTTTCAAACGCATCTTTCATTATACGGTCAACCTCACTATCAATAACTGCTGACATTTTTTCAGAATACTCTTTTGGTTCCACTCCTTGCCCAAACAGCGGTGTCCCTCCATCGTTCTCTAATGCACGAGGTCCGATCAACTCACTCATCCCCCATCTTGTTACCATTGCTCGTGCCAAGTGACTTGCGGTTTGCAAATCATTTGAGGGTCCAGTTGTCACATCACCAAATACCATTTCTTCTGCCACATACCCTCCGAGCGACATTGCGATATCATCCAGAAATTCTTTCTTAGAATGAAGTTTCTTTTCTTCAAGACCAATCTTCATCGTAAATCCTCCGGTGCGACCTCTAGCAACAATAGAAATCTTGTGTACTGGATCAGCATCTGGTAGCACTGATGCAACGAGCGCATGTCCCGCTTCGTGATACGCAGTGATTTTCTTTTCTTTTTTTGTAAACAGATGACTTTTGCGTTCAGGACCAATCATTACTTTTTCAATACTTTGGATGAGATCTTGTTGTTTAATCTCAGTACGATTTTCACGAGCGGCAAAAATAGCTCCTTCATTCATCAAAGAGAATAAGTCTGCCCCAGAAAATCCAGGAGTACGTTCTGCAATCGTTTTCAACTGTACATCTTTTGCAAAAGGTTTTTTGATTGAGTGCACTTGCAGTATTTCTTCTCGATCTCGTCTATCGGGGAGGTCGAGTATGACGCGACGATCAAAACGTCCTGGACGCAACAGTGCAGGGTCGAGTACATCTGATCGGTTGGTTGCGGCGATCATGATGACTTTGTCAGTAGGTTCAAAGCCATCCATTTCAACAAGTATTTGGTTGAGTGTTTGTTCTCGTTCATCATTACCTCCACCATATCCTCCGCCACGAACTCGGCCTACTGCATCGATCTCGTCGATGAATATAATAGACGGTGACGCACGTTTTGCCATTTTGAAAAGGTCTCTCACACGTGAAGCTCCAACGCCCACAAACATTTCAACAAACTCAGATCCTGAAAGATGAAAGAACGGTACACTCGCTTCCCCTGCTACCGCTCGCGCAAGAAGCGTCTTCCCTGTTCCAGGGCTGCCGGTGAGCAACACACCTTTGGGAATACGCGCACCAATATCGAGAAATTTTTTAGGGAATTTTAGAAAATCAACAATTTCTTGCAGCTCTTCTTTTGCTTCTCTCGCACCGGCGACATCTTTGAATGTTACTTGATTGTTCTTGTCATTAGGATCAGTGACACGCGCTTTGGATTGCCCAAAGTTAAAGGCTTGCATCCCAGAGCCTTTTGCCTGGCGTGATATAAGCCAAAAGAAAAAGATAATAAGTATAACGGGTAATATAATAGGCAGCAGTGTAATAAGGAAAAATCCAATACCTGATCGTGCGGCAACAGAAATATCTACCGCTGCAAGCTTTGTTTGTTCAACACCATAACTAACCAATGTTTGAGTTAATGCTGCATCTGGTTCTTTCTTAGATGTAACAACCGTATCATCTGTTTTAGTAATAACGAGATTACTCTCATCAATACTGATAGATTTGATTTCACCCGCTGACACCATCCGTGCTACTTCTGATAGTCCAACAACTCCTTCTTTTTTTTGAGGAATACGACTTACCAGAGAGTACAAAATAGTGAGTACCGCAAAGATAAGGAGTGTTGAGAATATATATGAAGTCAGTGGGCGCTTTGGTTTTTGCTTCATAGGGTTGATGTCATTTGGAGGCATGACAGGTATTATACACAAAAAACCCTCTCCGACGAGAGGGTTTTCAGTATGCGACTATCTTGAGATCAGTAAGCGTGCTTCTGCAATGAGTCTATTTGCTTCAGCAGTTGTTGGTGCACTTGCTGCTTGTTGCAATAGTGTCATTGCTCGGGATTGGGTGTCATCGAGAACAACAGTTGTTGTTGACTCAGTTGTACCAACCAATGGAGGGTTTGCTGTTCGAGCAGTACTGTATACAGTCATGTATTTTGATACCACCCAGCCATCTACACCTGTTGGGAAATCAAGTTTGTACCAGATATAGCCATTCTTGCTCACTGGTCCTCCGACAACGGTACCGATTGCACCTTTGTTTTGCTGACCGAGTACTGTTCCGGTAGATCCAGTTGTTGGATTGAGTCGAACGTTGACTCTTGCAGTCAATTTGTATGACGCTGCAGCAGTGTTTGTCACTGTCACTGTTGCATTTGCTGTTGTTGAGAGACCTGTCGTATCAACTGCGGTTGCACTGATCACATGAGAACCGTTGAGTATGGTTGCGGTATCGAGACTCACTGTATATGGAGCAATAGTATCAACTGATCCGATTTGTGAACCATCAACTTTGAATGTGACTGACGCAATACCGTTGGCATCTGTTGCATTTGCTGATACAGCAATGATGCCACTGATTGTACTTCCTGATACTGGAGATGTCATAGATACAACTGGTGCACTGCTGCCTATGGATATCACGAGTGGTACAGACTGTGCAGATTCGAAACCAGCATTGTATGCAGCAACGGTATAGGTATATGTGCCTGATGCAGCAACGGTTTCAGAGAATGATGTTGTTGCAACTTGTCCAACCAATACTCCGTTTCGGTATACACGGTAGCCGGTAACTGTTCCCGTTGATGGAACCCATGTCACTGATACTTGTGTTCCAACATTGGTACCGGTGAGACCTGTTGGGACTGTTGGGTTTGCGGTGGTGATTGTGGTGGTGACTGTTGCAGTGTTTGATTGTGGTGTTTCGTTACAGTCACAAGGGTATATTGCAGATACGTTATATGTATAGGTCGTATTTGCGCTAAGGCCAGTGTCTGTATATGTTGTGCCAGAACCAGTGGTATGACCAATATCTACACCATTTCGATAGATCTCATATCCGTATACTGCACCTGATGAGTTCCATGAAAGCGCTACTTGTGATGTTGATACCGCAGTTGCAGTGAGTCCTGTTGGGGCTGTAGGGTTTGATGTGACGGTGTTGCTAACGGTGAATGAACGAGTTGCAGTAGATGAAACATTTCCTGATGTGTCTGTTGCAACAACTGTCCAGGTGTGTGACCCATCTGGTACACCAGGGCTGATCCATGATGCTGAGTATGGAGCAGTGGTATCAGTGGTATGGAGGATACCGTCGAGAGTGAACTTCACATTTGCAACGGCGACGTTATCTGTTGCAGATGCAGAGACTGTTGTAGTGCCTGAGACGGTTGAACCAGCAGCTGGTGAAGAGAATGAAACAGTTGGGGCAATACCATCGCCTGTAGGAGGATTGTTGACCGTGACAAAACTGGTTGCCATAGCAGTGTTCCCTGCGGCATCTCGAGCAGTTGCAGTGAGTGTGTGTGCACCGTTGGTAGAGACTGCAGTATTCCATGTTGCTGAGTATGGGAACACGGTGTCTTCTGTACCAAGAGCGGCACCGTCGAGAGTGAACTGAACACCAACAACACCAGTGTTATCTGAGGCTGATACGGTTACCGGTATTATTCCGATGACGGTACTGCCTGATACGGGTGTGGTGAAGAGTACGGTTGGAGGGAAGTTGTCCCCACCGCCTCCAGTAGTACTACCTGCTTCGTATACTCCGATATCTGGAGCATTGCCTAGTGGAACGGTCGTACCGTTGAGGTCTTTGTTGTACCCGACATTTGTACCAGCATCAATCAATGGAGATCCTGACGCAGGAATGTAGTTCCAGTTTACTGGATCTGCTGCTGTTGTTGAGTTAAAGATTGCTGCTCCACTACTCGCATTTATTTCAGTTGAGTTTAGTGTTATGTTTGCAACACTATTGTTCGAAAGCTGGAAAAGGTTGTTTGAGTGAACAAACTTTGATCCAGTACTACTATTTGTAACGTCTACGCCACTTGAGAGCTTGAAGACGTTGTTCTTGAGTGTGAGAGTTCCTTGCTGAGTTGTACCGCTAATCATCTGGTTCTCTGGAACTCTGTTCCCTGTAGTGTCAACAACGTTGTTGTTGTAGAACTGCCAGTTTGAATATGTTGGACTTCCAGATGACTGGAAAAAAAAGAGAGATCCGATATTGATGAACTTGTTGTAGGCAAACACATTATTTGAACTACTACCCGTAACTTCGGCCAAACCAATACAATCAGAGACTGTATTGTATGCGAAGATATTATTGCTTCCTGCTCCATAAAACTCGATAGCACCGCCATCATATCCGTAGTCATAACTTTTTGCCCAACATCCAGAGAATGTGTTGTTGGTGATCGTATTATTAGAACTACCATCCTGAAGAGTTATTGGGTTTGCACCATAATCTTTATCATCTCCATTAGCAGGATACTGAGTACAAACGCCATTTGTAAAGCTTGCGCATGTGTTTACCACCATTCGGAGATTTTTAATTTCAGTGTTATCGAGAGTATTGTAGTTACCGCTAAAAACTACCGGTGCACCTGAAAGTTCTATTATAGAGTTTTTGAGGGTTATGTGATTTCCTTCAACACTAAAAACGCGTTGATTTTTAGCCATTTCTGCATGTTCTGGATCATTCGGGTTTAGAGTAGGGTCTGTAAAATAAAAGCCGTCAAACACTACGTATGCCGTACTAGGTGGGAAGTAGAAAATATTTTGTAATGTAGAACCGTTACCTATGAATGCAGGAGCGGTCCCGGAACCGTAACTGTTGAAAGTGATCGGTGCAGATGCTGTACCAGATCTATTAATTGTTATCATACCACTCTTGTATGTTTGTCCTTTTTTGAATGAAACGACATCCCCTGGCTGCAGATTAGCACTTGCAGCTTGTGAAGCATTTACCCAAGGAGAAGACAGTGTTCCATTTCCTGCGTTGGCACAATTTCCTGTACTCGGACAATTCGAAGAGTCAACATAGTACTGGTTTGCTGCATGTGCATGTATTGAGAATCCGAAGAATGCAACAAATGCAAAAATGGTTACCGCTAATCGTTGAAATTTTTTCATAATAATTTAAATTCTGGAATAATAAAAGTATCTACTTGATAATACCCTATGTATCATACCAAGATTGTTTCTGTAAGTACAAGGGTGATATCCACATGTATACACAAAAAACCCTCTCCGACGAGAGGGTTTTCAGTATGCGACTATCTTGAGATCAGTAAGCGTGCTTCTGCAATGAGTCTATTTGCTTCAGCAGTTGTTGGTGCACTTGCTGCTTGTTGCAATAGTGTCATTGCTCGGGATTGGGTGTCATCGAGAACAACAGTTGTTGTTGACTCAGTTGTACCAACCAATGGAGGGTTTGCTGTTCGAGCAGTACTGTATACAGTCATGTATTTTGATACCACCCAGCCATCTACACCTGTTGGGAAATCAAGTTTGTACCAGATATAGCCATTCTTGCTCACTGGTCCTCCGACAACGGTACCGATTGCACCTTTGTTTTGCTGACCGAGTACTGTTCCGGTAGATCCAGTTGTTGGATTGAGTCGAACGTTGACTCTTGCAGTCAATTTGTATGACGCTGCAGCAGTGTTTGTCACTGTCACTGTTGCATTTGCTGTTGTTGAGAGACCTGTCGTATCAACTGCGGTTGCACTGATCACATGAGAACCGTTGAGTATGGTTGCGGTATCGAGACTCACTGTATATGGAGCAATAGTATCAACTGATCCGATTTGTGAACCATCAACTTTGAATGTGACTGACGCAATACCGTTGGCATCTGTTGCATTTGCTGATACAGCAATGATGCCACTGATTGTACTTCCTGATACTGGAGATGTCATAGATACAACTGGTGCACTGCTGCCTATGGATATCACGAGTGGTACAGACTGTGCAGATTCGAAACCAGCATTGTATGCAGCAACGGTATAGGTATATGTGCCTGATGCAGCAACGGTTTCAGAGAATGATGTTGTTGCAACTTGTCCAACCAATACTCCGTTTCGGTATACACGGTAGCCGGTAACTGTTCCCGTTGATGGAACCCATGTCACTGATACTTGTGTTCCAACATTGGTACCGGTGAGACCTGTTGGGACTGTTGGGTTTGCGGTGGTGATTGTGGTGGTGACTGTTGCAGTGTTTGATTGTGGTGTTTCGTTACAGTCACAAGGGTATATTGCAGATACGTTATATGTATAGGTCGTATTTGCGCTAAGGCCAGTGTCTGTATATGTTGTGCCAGAACCAGTGGTATGACCAATATCTACACCATTTCGATAGATCTCATATCCGTATACTGCACCTGATGAGTTCCATGAAAGCGCTACTTGTGATGTTGATACCGCAGTTGCAGTGAGTCCTGTTGGGGCTGTAGGGTTTGATGTGACGGTGTTGCTAACGGTGAATGAACGAGTTGCAGTAGATGAAACATTTCCTGATGTGTCTGTTGCAACAACTGTCCAGGTGTGTGACCCATCTGGTACACCAGGGCTGATCCATGATGCTGAGTATGGAGCAGTGGTATCAGTGGTATGGAGGATACCGTCGAGAGTGAACTTCACATTTGCAACGGCGACGTTATCTGTTGCAGATGCAGAGACTGTTGTAGTGCCTGAGACGGTTGAACCAGCAGCTGGTGAAGAGAATGAAACAGTTGGGGCAATACCATCGCCTGTAGGAGGATTGTTGACCGTGACAAAACTGGTTGCCATAGCAGTGTTCCCTGCGGCATCTCGAGCAGTTGCAGTGAGTGTGTGTGCACCGTTGGTAGAGACTGCAGTATTCCATGTTGCTGAGTATGGGAACACGGTGTCTTCTGTACCAAGAGCGGCACCGTCGAGAGTGAACTGAACACCAACAACACCAGTGTTATCTGAGGCTGATACGGTTACCGGTATTATTCCGATGACGGTACTGCCTGATACGGGTGTGGTGAAGAGTACGGTTGGAGGGAAGTTGTCCCCACCGCCTCCAGTACTACTGTATTCGTATGCGCCCGCATCTGGAGCAAGCCCTTTAGGTACTGCGTTTCCTATGCGATCCACCGTATAGCCTAGGTTTGCGCCTTTATCGATAGCGGGACTTCCAGCGGCAAGTAGGAGTTCTGTTGAGTTCATACTTGGAGTTGTCGTAAATACTGGAGTTGTTGTGATAGCCTCTGAAGTATTTACGGTGTTTCCACTACCAAAACCTGTCTTAGCTGACCCAACTAATTTATATATGTTGTTTTGATGAATGTAGTTATTATCACTACCTGACCCTTTAACCTTGATGGCATTTGTTATATAGAAAATATTATTTCTCAAATCAAAGGCTGTTCCTGTTGGTGAGCCACCAAACCCGAAAATATAATTGTCTTTAAATATAGCGCCGGTAAAGTCTGGAGCCCCGACATTGATAAAGCGATCATTTGCGTCTGAAACGATAGTGTTGTTGTAGTACTTTACATTACTCACCGCTGTAGCAAAATTACCGCTGAGGTTGAGGTATGAGAGTGCTCCGTTATTAATAAGCAAGTTGTATGCATATAGGTTGTTATTAGAAGACGAACCGTTACTTGAACCGAACTCTGAAACTCCCCCGCTATCAATAACGGTACTGTACAAAAAATTGTTATTGTTGTTGGACTGATACATTTCCATCACCCCTCCGTTGTAGCCGAAGTCGAGACTACTTGCCCATATACCTCTAAAATAATTGTATGAGAATGTATTACTATCCGCATTGATCAATGTAAGGGCATTTGCACCGTAGTCTTCGTAACTACATGATCCCGACTGATTGGTTCCGCATTGCGTATTAACAAAGTTTTGGAGATCAGTAATAGAACTCCCAGTTACCAGAGTGTTATTTACACTTTCCAAAACGATACCCATACCAGTATATGAAATCTCCATGTTTCGAATAATGTTGTCGTGTACGCGGTTGTTATCATTTTGAGCTTGCATACGGATTGCTACACCGTTATATGCAAAAGCATCTTTTCGTGGATCATTTGGGTGTGCTGCTGCAAACCCTCGGTCGGTGATATTAAATCCATCAATGATGATATAGCTTGCGTTATTGAAAAACATGAAATTCCTATTCTCAAGGATAACAGTGCTTCCTGCAGCAAGTTCAAATACTGGCAGTACGCCTGTGCCATAGTTACTTATTGTGATAGGTGCTGCCGCAGTCCCTGATTTATTTTCCCAATTTAATACACCTTGACCACTTTGAGATCCTGTAAATACATCTCCTCGCTTGAACAAGATATTGTCGCCTGGTTGAAATGTACTAACTTTACTATTCACCTTACTGATAGTCTTCCATGGGGCAGCAGTTGATGTTCCTGCATTTGAGTCACTTCCTGATGTAGAAACATAGTACGTTGCAGCACTTGCTGAATGAGCACTCATAGCAAAAACAACAAGTGTCATGATAAAAGAAAGTACTGATAGGTGTTTAAAATGTTTCATACGGAATTAAGGGTGTAGATACTAAATTGATTGGTAATAACTTATTAATAGTATCTCATTATATATATATATCGGCAACCAAACTATCCACATGTTAGTATGTATAGATGGAATATCTCCGTAACAAAAAAGCTACCTTTGATTTTGCATTCGAAGAAACGATCGAAGCAGGTATTGAGCTTCTCGGTACAGAAACAAAATCAATCAAAGGAAGGCATGGCAGCCTCAACGGTGCTTATGTGTCTATTGTCGATGGCAGCCTTGTGCTCCTCGGTGCCCATATACCAGCATGGCAAGAAAAGAACGCCCTCCCTACATTTGACCCGTATCGCACCCGAAACCTCTTGGTACACAAAAAAGAACTCATATATATAGCTCGACAGCTCAAAATGAAAGGTTTGACTATCATCCCCGTCTCCCTGTATGGTAAGGATAGGCTTATCAAGATACAAATCGCGATAGCCAAAGGTAAAAAGGACTTTGATAAGAGAGAGACGATCAAAAAGAAAGACTTGGATAGAGAGAGTCGTCGCTCGGAATAGAGACGGTATAAGAGAAAAATTCGCCTCCGTATGATTTTTGCACCACGAATTTTTTGCTAAAGGCAAAAAATCTCCTGGTGTGAAATTTGCTTCGGAGAACAGCAAATTTCGGGACTGTTTGGTTTCGACATTTCTGATCTAGAACCTGTACGCATGTCGGGTATGAGCACAATACCGTTATCATTTGCTCACACAGCTTATCTGGCAACAGAACTGCTAAGGTAGCATCACCATTTATGGCTGGTGCTATTCCAATCTTCGCCTAACTTAGGCCACGTTGGTGTCGTCCCTATCGACTTCCGATAGATAGAGTACGGCAACATTCATCGGAATAGGTAGTAGTGCGCACTTCTGCACTACACCAAAACACGGGAAGTTCGAGTTATGGCTGTTTTGCCTTGTTTTAAGGTCATACTCTAAACATCAAACACTGCTACACATGTAGACCTATTTGTTCATCAGCAGTGCACGGGGGTTCGATTCCCCCCAGTTCCACCACATAGATATCCTTGACTTTCCTTCTCCTAGGGGCTAGTCTACAGGTACAAAAGAGCGAGGTTGAAGGAATAGTCGTTTCTGAGAGACAGCATTTTGTAGATTATTAAATAAGCAATCAATTCAATGACTGGTACAATCAAATCACTCAAGGAAAAAGGCTTCGGTTTCATCACCTCAGAAAGTTTGTCAAAGGATATCTTCTTTCACATGAACTCTCTCGTTGGTGTTACTTTCGAAGAGCTCCGCGAAGGGGATGCTGTTTCTTTTGAAACAGAAGACTCTGAAAAGGGCATGAACGCAGTAAACGTACAGCGTGCATAATAGGTAACCTCCTATCTAAACAACCGTCCGAAAGGGCGGTTTTTTAGTACTTGCTTTATATGAAAAGTGTGTAATAATAATAAAAAATTAATAACCTTTAAACTATTTGTTATGATGAAAATTCCCTTCACAACAACAACAAAGTTCGCTTCACTTCATGTAACAATTGATGAATTGATGGAAACCTCTACCCAAAGAGTTACAAAGCTTGATTGTGGTCATGCAATGAAACTTGCAGCAGAGATGGCTGAACGGATGAGATTAGACAAGATTTCATTCGACCACGCCAACCCTCCACGATCCTATCGCTCTAAAATGGTTGCAAGAACAATCACTTTGATTAACTCAAGCAAATTCATGATTCACCCCAGGCTCATTCATGTTGGTGCAAAAAGTATCGGCATCAATGGATTTGTAAAGGTTGAAGATGACTTTATGGAGCTTCTGCGTATAGTAGAAAAAAAGAAACAAAAAGTTTAAAGAGAGACAGATACCGCCTTTTATTTAAAAGGTGGTATTTTTTATTTCATACTCCCCCAAAGAAACCCTATTGATTGTATACGCAATCGCTGGTACAGACAGCTGCTCGCCCAACCATTGCGCTAATGAACGCATATACGTACCAGAAGATGCGTTAATCTCTAATGTCACAAGTTGCGCTTCTGTATGTTCATTCAGTAACGTCTTCCATTTTTCAATAATAGGCTCCTGACGAAAATCACCTACTACTTTTCCAATATCAGAAATAGCGCGCTGGGCTAACGTGCTCACAGCTTCTTTCTGAACCGAAATCAGAGTAACTCCATAGATACTGATCTTCTTCTGAGGAATGTGTACCGTATTCCCCTCTCTGGCATGCATGAACAGTGGCTTTCCATTAACGGGTACTGAGGAGAACATAGGGTATGGGAGCTCTGTAACTCCAGCCATATCTTGTACTGCCTTCTCTAGAGATGACACCTTAGTCTGCTTGATATCAATCTGCGTAATCAGACCCAATACATCCAGTGTGTCAGAGGCTATTCCAAGCAGCACTTCTACGATATATGTTTTGGGTAAACCCAGTAACATATCCTTTTGAAATCGAGATTCACCTGCCAGTACGAGTACAAGACCTTCTGCCATAGGATCAAGCCGCCCTGCATACGTAAGTTTTACATCTTTTCCTAATGTGTGAATGCCACGAAAGCGATCGAGTAACACTGACAATGTTTCCCCTCTGTTTTTATATAGAGGGAATATTCCATCACATGATGCTGTGGGTGCTAATTGACTTTGCATGAGTGTTTGGTATGATATAGATACACAGTATATCTTTAGAACTATATCCATCTTGAAGGAAAGAATCAACAAACAAATACGAGCGGTAGAGGTACGCGTTATCGACGTTGAAGGTGCAAACCTCGGCGTTTTTCCTTTTGCAGAAGCACTCGCTATGGCAGAAGCTCGAGGTGTCGACCTTATTGAAATCTCCCCTGCCGCAAAACCCCCTATATGTAAGCTCATGGAGTTCGGCAAATACCAATACGAGCTCAAGAAAAAGGCTCAAAAAGCAAAGTCTGGTGCAAAAGCCACTGAAACCAAGAGTCTTCAGATCAAAGTAGGTACCGGGGATCATGACCTAGAGCTCAAAGCAAAGAATGCCTCAAAGTGGCTCAAGGAAGGACACCGTATTAAGGTAGAACTTTACTTGAGAGGACGCACAAAAGGTATGGATGAAGCCTTTTTACGCGAAAGACTTGACCGGGTCTTGCATTTTGTCACCGAACACTATAAGATAGCTGAACCGCATAAGCGTTCTCCAAAGGGTCTTGCCGTCGTTATCGAACGAGACAAAGGAGGGAAAGAGTCCCAAAAACCTGAAGAGAAACAAACCAAATAACCATACTGTCATGAGCATGAAAACGAACAAATCATTTGCAAAGCGCCTCAAGGTCACCAAGACTGGCAAAATCATTGCGCGTAAGCCAGGGTTTAACCACTTCAATGCAAAACAGTCTCGAGTAAAGCAACTTGCAGGCAAAAAGGGTGTTCCGTTCAACATGACAAACAAAGCGATTTCACGATTTATCACGAGCGATTTCAACAAATAATCATTTAATACACTTCCATGACACGAGTAAAAAGAGGAACAATTGCAAATAAGCGCCGAAAGAATACCCTAGCTATGACAAAGGGGTACCGTTTTGGTCGCTCTACAAAAGAAGCACAGGCTAAAGAAGCTATTTCTCATGCAGGAAGCTATGCATTTGCTCACCGACGAGACAAGAAGGGTGAGGCTCGACGCATCTGGCAAGTTCGGATCAATGCTGCTGTTCGCTCTCTCGGAGGAACATACTCAACCTTTATCAACAAGGTCGCAAAAGCAGGCATCATCGTTGATCGAAAGATTCTTTCAACCCTCGCCCAGAACAACCCAGAGAGCTTCAAAAGAGTTTTTGATACCGTAAACAAATAAGTATCCACGTAATAAAAAATCCCTCATAGTGAGGGATTTTTACTTTTATGGGCAAAGTATGATTAAACCATCAGTAGTCGCACATACCTCTTTGGATCCACTACTCGACAATGGGGAGGATGGAAGTAGTTTTTTTAATTAGATTAGTATTGCTTTACTTGAACGGTACCTATTTCAGTAACACTGTTGATATTCTTTGGTCTCATTCCATACCCACTGATGTTTTGATATCCAAAATCACCCCGATAAATCTTACCTGTTGGTTCCAATGTTAATGCATATCCCGCTGGAGGAACTACATTCCAGACATCCACCTGTTGGAAAACAGGATTCCAACCATAGTGATTGATGTCACTGTTACTAGTAGTGTTTGCTGGTAAAATATTAGCCATCACCATATACCCCTGAGGCATATATGGGGTGTGAGTATTATAGAAGTTTGCAGATGCGCCATTACTTGGCACTATTGCAGTATTGTACTGAAATCCACCTATTGTATTTGGAGCATCTTGTGGAAAGAAGTTAGGTCCTTGCATTCCTAATGGATAAGGCAAATTTGCTGCTCCGACATAGTTTTGAGGGAATTTATAACATACTGGACTATTCATTAGGCCTATACCCCCATAATTTGGATTAGAGCTCCGGCAAACTCCGAAGTTAAATGTTATATCACTACCAGGCCATGTATTAGTCGCTACACCGCCAACCGAAATTATCTTGATAGCAACAGCATATCCTGTGCCCAGCCATGTAGTATTTGGGATATTTCGTGGCCAAAGAGAATACGTTGTATCGTGAGTAACTGTCACTACTCCTTTAATTTCTACTACACATACACCCTCACTATTAAATATTTGACCATTTGGACAGCCTGGTGGTGGCTCTGTGGCACATAGTACAAATGCACCTCCTGAGTCAGCACAGACATGACGCATCGATGTATTGACGAGGTTTTTTGCCTGCAAAGTATGACTTGCTATGGTGCCGTAATTGTATATAGAGACTGGCCCCCCAGTTGCGTCTCCAAAATAAATATTTGGGGTCGGATTGGTCAATGGCGCAGCTATGATACCGCCAGCGATATTAACTTCGTCTTTGAACCATGCACCAAGGGATGAGATAAATGTATCCACAGTCAGTCCTCCTTGTTTTACATTGTAGGTATTTGCTACATCAATAGGGGTAGGTGTGTTGCCATCAGGTGCACTAAAAAATGGTGGTGCATAAATAATATTGCGCGGTACTGGTACTTCATATGTATCTACCGCAGAGACACTTAGTGGCTGATCAGTATTTGGTACACAAGTCACGATCTTGCCGGTCGCATCTGCACACAAGTTCGAAGAGAGTGTGTTTTGAAGTGATGAAGCAGTAAATCCATACGTAGTGCCGATATTTCCGTTCGCAACAATAGAAGTGTTGTATGTTCCATTTCTACTTGTACCACCAAACCGAACAGTAGAGTCCAGGAGTGGAACAGTAGGATCTGTGGGGTTAACACCACGAATAGACTTTTCGAACCATACACTAGTT
Source organism: uncultured Candidatus Saccharibacteria bacterium (assembly GCA_964473175.1). GTDB lineage: Bacteria > Patescibacteriota > Minisyncoccia > Phycocordibacterales > UBA9973 > UBA4124. The sequence goes on from CAYYNN010000004.1 coordinate 20,726, forward strand.
GGGCCACCATTGAACGCTACAGAGTTTGCGGCAGCAAATGTTTGTACTGAAAGGTCTCCTTGTTTGACTTGATCTGCTCCAGTATGAACAGGGGGAATAGTAGTTGCAGGCGCACTTGTTGGTGCAGGAAATGCTGCAAATACGTAGCTCACTCCGATGGCAAATACAAGGAGCGCTAGTGAAGTTTTTATGATAGGTAGATATTTTTTCATATAATTTATGGACAGATGATTATTTTACCCGTTGGCTCCGCGCACAAGAGCCGCTCACCTGCTCCGCTAGCTGTATAATATATCAAACGTTTATTTGCATCTGAGACATAGACATTATCCTTTACTTGTACTGCAACTGAATGGTCTAACGCCACTCCAAAATTTACCGTAGATGCTGCTGTCGAAGGGCTTGCTCCTCCTCGTACCGTATTTTTGATAAATATTGTACTTCCTTGCAAGTATGCCTTATCACGAGCAATGAATGCATCTACTGCAAGACCTCCCCTTTTGACCTGATTTGACGGGTTAACTATCACAGGAACAATGACTGAACTTATCGGCAGTGGACTGAGTGGTTCATCGTATGCACTTACTGTCCATGCAAGAGCGATGAGTGGGAGTGCAAGTAGTAGTATTTTGTAGCTTTTATTTTTCATAGATTATTTAGGTTTATTTGTTGCACGAAGATTAGACAGGTCGTCATACACTTCAGCAGAAGTTTGGGTACTTGGTGTAGAAACCGCGCGCAGATTTTGGAGATCCTGTTCTGGTGTCATTTCTCTTGAACTGAATTTCAAAAACAGTATAACAAACAGTACCAAAACTATGAATACAGCGAGAGTAACAAAAATAGTCTTTCCCTTTGTATGTACGGGTTCTAGTTCTGTTTTTCTTGAAGAAGTTGTTTGAATGTCTTGCATAGGATTGATTGATTATTATTGTTCAGTATACACCGGTTTAACACATAGATACTTTGCGTTCAAAATATATCCTCCTGCCGCACAGACACATCGACCGTTAGGTAGGAGTTGGTATGGTGGTACAACAAATGCTGGTGGCGGAAGAATACCGATACTTATTTCTATTGGGTCTGGGATATTTGAACATTGTCCTGGTATTGGACCACCTGTACCCGGACAGTTTGCCGTATCTCCTGGATTATTGACGCACCAACATGGCTGACCAGGTGAACAACTTACTGGACAGTTTGCCGTATCTCCTGGATTATTGACGCACCAACATGGCTGTCCTATTTGACAGGAAGGAGTAACTGGACAGTTTGCCGTATCTCCTGGATTATTGACGCACCAACATGGCTGTCCTATTTGACAGGAAGGAGTAACTGGGCACACACCGCCCACAGGAGCTGATCCGTCTGGACAAGTGTTACCATCTGGGCAGATGCCATTAATAGGAGTAGAGAGATCGGGACACGTCGTGTTTGGACACTGTTGTGAAGTTGGCAGGTTGGGACCAGTTGGGCATGGGTGTGTTGTAGGGCATGTACTTATATCCCCAGGAACTGTTGGTAACCCATCCCATGGACAAACCACCACGACCACCTCGCACTGACCGATGTCGCCGTTTGGTGCAGGAGTGGTTGTTGTCGGACAAAAGACGATGTTTGGACACTGCGTTATGTCACCGTTTTGGATAGGACTACCATCCGGACATAGCCCTGCATTGATACTCACGCCGACAAAATCCACCCAACCAACTACTTGATCTCCCCAAGCAAAACCACTCATCACCCCAGTAGAGGTGTTCAGCGTCACACCATAATCAACAGAGTCAGCAGTGTTTGAATCCTGAAGACTGATATAGCCATCCCATCCCCCGTTCTGACTTACAGGACGAAGTGCCCCAGAACAACCTGTTGCAAAGACAGAACATGCGCGTGCCCACCCTTTCACGGGCACTGCAGATCCCCCAGTCGCTCCCCATTCTATTCGTGCTTGACAGTTCGTAGATACGGGAACTGATGCAGGACAACTTGTAGTAGCGCTACTATTGAAACTGACCCAACCGAGGTTGCTTGACCATCCATATCCAGTGATTGGTCGTGTTGTACCCGTAAGAGGAATAGTTGCACCATACCCAATACCTGGTGGACAGTTTGAAGGACTATCACAGTTGTTCATCTTTACCCAACCAATACTTGTGCTCCATGTGTACCCATATAACACATCAGTAGAACTCGCAAACGCAACACTTACTACTACCATCGCAGTGATTGCAATACTACCAATCGCTAAGAAGAAAGATTTCACAGGTCTTGAGAGTTTAATATTCATATTGATACTAAGTATAGAACATGCTATAATGCATGTGCAAGTGTCGAACCCGCCAAAAGCGGGATTTCTGTTAATAACTTCTGTTTATTTCTTGCATACGCGAACGTTTATTACAAAATTACAAATTAATAACAAAAAAATATATGTTAGATATCAAAGCACTCAAAGCAGCACTCGAACAATTGGAAACTGAACGTCGCATCGGTCGTGACAAACTCATTGACGCTATTGAACAATCTCTTGCAGCTGCATACAAAAAAGAATACGGCCGCAAAGGACAAGTCGTTCGCGCAATGATTGATCTCGACGGAGGGACTGTTTCATTTGAACAAGTAAAAATGGTTGTTGATGAAACACTTATTCGTTTTGAAGAAGAGCCTGAAAGCGACACTGATGAGCGTGAACATTATTCTGACGAGAAACACATCTTGCTTGATGACGCTCGAATAATGAAAACTGATGCAGCTATTGGAGACGAGATCGTGTTTTCACTCGAACCAAAAGAAGATTTTGGTCGTATTGCTGCGCAAACTGCAAAACAAGTCATTATGCAACGGATCCGTGAAGCAGAGCGATCATCTATACTCGATGAATTTGGTACGAAAGAAGGAGATATTATCTCTGGGCACATTCAAAAAGTAGAACGAGGTATGGTGTATGTAGATTTTAACCGTGCAACAGGAGTCATCCCTCCCAATGAACAAATCCCTGGTGAACGATACGTTCGAGGTAACCGCATCAGAGGATATCTCTATCACGTAGAAGAATCCCCTCGTGGTATCACGCTTCGTATATCTCGCACTCATCCAAAGTTTTTGGAAAAGCTATTTGCGTATGAGTCTCCTGAAGTTGCTAGTGGTGTTGTCGAAATCAAAGCTATTGCTCGCGAACCAGGAAGTCGTTCCAAGATTGCGGTATGGACTGAGGATTCAAACATTGATCCGGTGGGATCATGTGTTGGACAGAAAGGAGTTCGCGTATCTACCGTCATGAACGAGCTTGGTGGTGAAAAAATAGATATCATTGAATGGTCGCCAGATCCGGTAGAGTTCGTCCAAAAGTCTCTATCTCCTGCAAAAGTACTTGACCTGTCACTCAATGATGCAGATCACAAGGCAACGATCGAAGTGACCCCTGACCAACTCTCTCTCGCTATTGGTAAGGGTGGACAAAATGTTCGTCTTGCTGCGCGACTCACGGGATGGAAAATAGACATCAAAGGCACTGAAGCAGAAGTCGTCACTGAAGGAGAAATCCTCGAAGGTGAAGACTTCGTATCTCTAGGTTCACTCATCGACCCCGCACTTGATGTAGATAGTGTTGATGAAGAAACTCCTAGCGAAATAACAGCTGAAGAAGTACTCGAAGAAGTTCAACATAGCAATGTTCCTGTTGAAACTGATGATCAACCATCGATTGAAGGTATTTCAATTGGTGAAATCATCACCAACGAAATAGAAGGACCTGATCCACAGACCGATAATCAGAATAACTAAAAAAATAATTATCATGAATCTCCTCCACGACATCTCATCCGGTAAAGACGTTCCAAATGTTATAAATGTTATTATTGAAATACCAAAAGGCTCAAAGAACAAATACGAGATCGACAAAGAAACGGGACTCATCATGCTCGACCGCGCACTCCATACCGCACAAGACTACCCTTTTGACTACGGCTTCATGCCACAGAGTCATTGGGATGATGGCGACCCGCTCGATGTTGTAGTGCTCACGACCTATGCACTCGCACCGGGTATCTTGGTGAAAGTCCGTCCTGTCGGTATTGTGAACATGATCGATGATGGTGACTCTGATGCAAAGATCATCGCAGTCCCCGACAAGGACCCACGATGGGATGAGGTCAAAGATCTCGCTGACATCAACAAACATACTCTCAAAGAAATCGAGCATTTCTTCTTAACCTACAAACAGATTCAAAAGAAAGAAGTATCGATCGACTCCATTGGTGACAAAGCAGAAGCCACTGCAGCGATTCTCAAATCTCAAGAACTCTACAAAGAAAAGTTTCAGAAGTAATATTAAATAATAAAAAAACCACTCGAGATGAGTGGTTTTTTATTACACACGAGCCTACCTTTTTGTACGCTTGGTCCGAAAGAAATATTTTGCAGCCTCAACGAGTAGTACGTTGAGTATAAGCCATCCAGCTATGAACCACCCCCATATGAGCGGTATCGTCGTCAGACCAAAGAGTCCTCGAAGTGCCGGGATAGCCATCGTCGCAATCAAAAAGATCGTGGCTATTGCAATACTCTGATTAAGTCTCTTGTTTGAAAATACAGGATATGAAAACAACGGCTTGTGCAAACTACGAAACGAAAACGTGACTGCCAATATATACGACGCAAAACAAACAAAAAACAATGATCGAGTGAGTGCCAAGTCCACACCCAATCGCAACAAGGTGTAATACATCACAAACAAAAGTACTGATGAGAGTACTCCGATACCAAACGTAAGTATATTTACCTCACGAGTAAACATAGACTTGAGTGTGCGCTTTTTTGAAAACTCATGATCAAAATCTTCATCATATGCAAACGCAAGTGCTGGTAGCGAACCGGTGAACAAATTCACCCAGATGATCTGTAGTGCCGTTAATGGTAATGCTATTCCAGCTATCAAACTTCCTCCAATAACAAATACTTCGTCGAGTGAATTGGACATCAGATAGACGAATGTTTTACGTATGTTTGCGAGTATGCGACGACCTTCTTGTATGGCCATACTTATCGTCTCAAAGTTATCATCAAGCAGTACGATGTCCGCAGCACTCTTTGCGACATCACTTCCAGAACCAAGTGCAATACCGATGTCCATTGCCTTGAGTGCTGGCGCATCATTAACACCATCTCCCGTCATCGCAACCGTTTCTCCAAGCGTTCGGTATAGTGCACCGATACGGAGTTTGTCTTCCGGTGTAACGCGAGCAAATATTTTTTTATGTGGAATTATCACACGAAGTTCCTCATCACTGAGTGCTTGTATTTCTCGCCCCGTAAGTACCTGCTCTTCGGTGACATTCCATCCAAGTTCTCGTGCAACAGCAAGTGCCGTCCCTTTGAGATCTCCGGTGATCATAACAATGCGCGTACCGAGAGATTCTATTTTTTTGATTGCTTCTGGCACTACTGCACGTATGGGGTCATGAAATGCGAGAATTCCAACAATCGTTACATCCTGTGCAGTATCAATGGTTATATGTTTTGATAATGGCATGGTACCAACAGCAATAAGACGTTTCCCTTCCGCGCTTGCTGTTGTGATCCACGACTCAACGAGTTTGTATCCTTTCTCATCCATGACTGCACGAGCAAGGAGTACATCTGGTGCACCCATAATAGTATATTCGCCATCAACGGTTGCAACAGAAAATTTGTGGCTTGAATTAAATGGAATACTAATACTGCTCTTTGCCCGAAGTACTGATATATCAATACCAGCTGCGCGTGCTGCTTTTGCAATATTGATCTCAAATGGTTTTCCTTTGAATGTCCATGTCTCTATCGCTTCATCTGGGTTTTCTATGAGGACATCCACATTGGTCAGCGCAATACTCAATATTGAATCAGCATCTTTATGCGAAGAAATATTACCATTCGCATCAATACTATATGTGCCGACTAACTTCATATTTGCTTCAGTCAATGTCCCGGTCTTATCAGTCATGATCAGTGTCGTTGAGCCCAATGTTTCAGCAGCGAGAAGTGTGCGCACAATACCCCTTTTCTTTGCGATACGTTCTGAGCCAATAGAAAGTATTACGGTTAGTGCAATGGGTAATGCCTCAGGTACCGCACCAACAGCGACGGCAACTGAGAGGATCAACATTTCAAAAAGAGGTTCCCCCCGAGAAATGCCGAGAATAAATATACCAACAACGATGACAATGACGATACCAAAGATAATCCATGCCAGACGCTCTAGTCCATGCTGTATTGGAGTTTTGGCGCGTGTCGTTAACGAAACCAATCCCGCAATCTTGCCTATCTCGGTCATATCTCCTGTCATCACAACAACTGCTGTAGCAAACCCATCTACAACCAATGTCCCCGCATGAACAATATTGGTTCGCTCAGCAACCATCGCTGTGACTGCAACACTATCGATTGTTTTTTCTACAGGGTCTGATTCTCCGGTCAAAAGAGATTCATTGAGCCGTGCATTGTTCACACTTAACAACCGTGCATCGGCAGGAACCCTGTTTCCATATGAGAGCTTTATCACATCTCCAGGAACCAAAAGCTCTGAATCAATCTCTTGCTCAACACCATCTCGGATAACACGACTACGATCTTTGATGAAACTGCTGAGTTTTTCAAGCGTATGTTCAGCATGGTATTCCCGATAAAACCCAAGCGTTACGTTCACCAACACCGCAAAACTAATAACGACGAACTCTATCCACTCCCCTAACAGTGCCGTTACGATAGCAGCTCCCATCAAGATAAAAATGAGTGGGCTTGCAAATTGCTTAAAGAACAGAGAAAATGCGCTTTTTGTTTCGTGTCGCTGAAATGTATTGAGTCCATACATTTCCAACCGATCTTTTACCTGAGATTCAGACAAACCTTCATGGCTTGTTTCTAATGCAGAGAGTGTTGTATCAATAGGTGCCGACCACGGCACAGGTACAAGATTTGAATATTTCATATCTTGTACTATACCAAATTAAAAAACCACTCACCCGAGTGGTTTTTTAATTATTTATTTTTTGAGATAAATCGATACCCAAATCTCATAGACCACTGAGGGGTCATTCTGTTTTGAGTCCATGTTAACGCATCAGATGAACTCCATAGTTTATTTGCAACACCGTTATATGTAGCACTTCCGAGCCAGATCTTGCCATCAGAAACGATAGCATCTCTCGTAGAGAAACTTGTGTGACTTGCATCAGGAAGCGTTGTGTTCACAAGGCTCCAGTTTGCACCATTGGATGATGCCCATACCTTTGCGGATTGATATCCGTTTGTCGTTGTTTGATAAAGTCCTCCCAAAAGATATATTTTGTTATTAAATACGAGTGTTTTTGCATCAGAAAGATAGTTACTAAACTCTGGAGCAGCATTCACTTGTGTCCATGTTCCCCCATCTGTCGACGACCATACCCCGGAATTTCCATATGCATTCATACTGTATCTCCCTCCGATAACATACATTTTGCCATTAAATGCAGTTACTGAGAACAATGTTCTGTTTTCAAATGGTGTCGCGGCATTGACGACTTCCCATCGAATACCATCAGCAGATGACCACACGACTGCTTTATTGTTATTGCCTGGCTTTCCTCCAATGACGAACATTTTTTCTCCAAGCACTACTGCACGATATTCATAATACCCTTCGAAGTCATTTGTAAATGGCGCGTAATAGTTATTAAACGGCGGCTTGCCGGTAACATATTTCCAGTTAATACCATCCACTGATGACCAAATATCGTTCGGACTGTTGATATTGTTGCTTGGACTATTCCAGTGCGACGTACCAATAACCCAATACTTATTGTCGAAGTAAATAGTATTTGCGTTGACCCGAGGAGACCACATCGCTGTATTTTGTGCATTGTTTGCAACGATCGTAGTCCAGGTCTGCATTCCTGTCGAACTGAAAACATCATTACGGCTTGCGCTGTTATCTTTACCTCCAAGTAACAGAACCTTGGACTGAGTATCAACACTAGGACTTGTAGATGCCAACAATGCGGTGTTTTGTATCAGTGCAATATCTTTTTGAACGAGACCTAACTGTCCGTGTACATACACAGTACTAAAAATTACCGCTATCGCCAGAGAGTACGTTGCTATTTTCTTCATGAATAATTCGTTCATTATAATAATATGAAGTATACGAGAAATTTCAGATAAATACTATTTCCGTGAGTATCTTTGTAAGTTCCTATCCAATCGGTCGTCTTTATGGTATATATAAGTGAGTAAATTATGAAAAAACCCTTTAGATTAGCGCTTTTCGCTATTATCGCCCTGACACTTTCGTATACAATCGCTCATGCCGAGACAGGTATTGTTGCGGGTGCGTCCACCAGTACAAAACCTGTTGTTGCTCCGACTACCACTACTACTGTCCTCCTACCCAATACTCTCACTGCTCGCAAGGCAGCTGCTGAAGCAGGTTTACGAGATACCCATGCGCAATTTGCACTTTTTGTAACTCGAACACAGCTAACTATTGATCGTTTGCAAGCAAAGGACATTGATACAACTACTGCAACGAAAGAATTGGCAGAATCTCTAGCTTCCCTCGACGCAGCAAAGACAAATCTTGATCTTTTTGCAAAAATTGTAGTTTCTGATGATATGACTGACCAAGCTATTGCCAAAACACCACTAAAGAGTACTTTGACGCTCATCCAAGACGACCTCAAAAATGCTCGAGCGCACCTTATCGCTAGCTTAACGGCTCTTAAAACTACTGTTTCTCTAAGTATCGATACTCAAATTCAATAATACATATGCACAGTATTCCGACCGGAACTACAACATATGAACAAATGCCTCCTGAGTTCGGACTTGGCAGATCCTCATCAAACCATAAACCGTGGGCTTTCATCAGTATAGTTATCGTTGTTATCATTTTTGGGGCATTTTGGTATATAGAAAATAAACAAGAACTTCCCGTGGTCGCTCCAATAGTCCGTGCTCCTGTACAAATGAATCCCCCAGCACCTGATGTACAACCGGTAGACCTCTCTATACTGCAAGCATCTGTCGTCAATAGTGCTATTCCTGATTATTCGAAAGACTTTTAACAAAACTCCCTTTAAGGGAGTTTTTTGCACAAATTCTCCTCTATGGTAGACTCTCCGGACATGACTACAAAAAATGACAAGCCGTACACCATAACCGTTACCACTCTCCCCGAGAGTCGCACAGAGATTAAGGGTCATATTACCTGGGACCACCTTTCAACGTTTGAAGGTGCAGCATTTGAGACCCTTGCTTCCAAGATCAATCTTGATGGATTTCGCGAAGGTAAAGTACCAAAAGACGTCGCCAAAAAGCACATTCCTGATGAGATATTGCTTTCAGACATGGCAGAACTTGCTATCAACAGTGTGTATCCTATGATGCTCGCAGATCACTCTCTTGATGTGATTGGACGACCTGATGTGTCAGTGACCACCATCGCTCGAGGGAGCAACCTCGAATTTACCGTTATCGCTGCTATTGTACCGACGATTGCGCTTCCAAACTTCAAGAAGATAAGTGCAGCAATTGCCCTTGAAGATGCAAAAGATGTAACCGCTGCTGATGTAGATAAAGTTGTTGATGAGCTTCGACAAATGCGTGCATACGGACATGTTCACGGCGCAACAGATGAACACAAACACGAAGAGCCTCTTCCAGAAGCAGATGATGCATTTGCAAAAACATTTGGGAAGTTTGAAACAATGGATGAATTTCGTGCAAAAATAAAGGAAAACCTGATGCATGAAGCAGATACTGCTGCACGCGACAAACGACGTATCACCATCCTTGAGAACATCATTAGTGAAACAACATTCGATATACCCAAGGTTATTATTGAGAGCGAAAAACAGAAAATGCTTGCACAGATAGAAGCAGATATTGCTCGTTCTGGAGCGTCTCTGGAAGACTACCTCAAACACATCAACAAAACCAAAGAGGAGTTACTTTTTGAATTTACCCCAGAAGCAGAAAAGCGTTCACGATTCCAACTAGTGTTAAACGCTATCGCTCGCCAAGAAAAAACATTACCGTCCGAAGCAGAAGTGGAAGCTGAAGCACAAAAGCTCATGGCAATGTATCCAGGCGCAGACCTCAACCGCACTCGAGCATATGCCGACATGATGCTTACCAATGAGAAAGTGTTTGAACTCCTCGAATCGAAATAAAAAAATGCCTCGCTTTGTGCGAGGCATTTTAGTTTCATTGCTGCTTTTCTTCAAATTCAAATTTCTCAACTTGTATATTAATCCAAAATTTCGCCCACCAGACACTAAATCCATTTATTTTTTCTACCAGTTCATCTTTGGTAACTATTATCTTAGTCCCTATTCTCTTTCCGTGAACCGGCAGATTTTGAATAATATCAATTGCAGTAATTGGCAACGAAAGACCAGTTGGTGAACTCTTAATTGTATATATCATGGCGATTAGTTTTCTATAACTCTAGTACTTTTGCAAAAAATGTCAATTCGGCGTATAGTGGGGGCATTCAGACATTCCGCCACGGTCGTATCCCCCTGTCATTATTTTATTATTTATTTTGAACTATTATGTTAATACCTACTGTTATCGAAAAGACGAGTATGGGAGAGCGGGCGTACGATATTTATTCTCGGCTTCTCAAAGAACGCATTATTTTCCTCGGTGGAGGGATAGACGACAACGTTGCTAACCTCGTCATCGCACAGCTACTCTTTTTGACCAACGAAGATCCAAAAAAAGATATCCAACTGTACATCAACTCTCCAGGTGGATCGGCTAGCGCAACCCTTGCAATGATTGATACTATCAACTTTATCAAACCCGACGTTTCAACTATTTGTATCGGTATGGCTGCATCAGGTGGTGCATGGCTACTCTCTGCTGGTAAAAAAGGAAAGCGTTTTGCGCTTCCAAATTCTGAAATCATGATTCACCAACCACTTGGTGGTGCTGAAGGTCAAGCAACTGATATTGATATTCGTGCCCGACAAATTCTGAAACTAAGAGACAACCTTGTGAAGATCATGGCTAAAAATACAGGCCAGAGTGTACAGAAGATTGATAAAGATATCGAACGAGACTTTTTCCTTAACGCAGAAGAAGGAGTAAAGTACGGTATCATTGATGCCATCATTACCAAAGCTCCCGTAGTCGCAAAGTAACATGCATCAGTTATTGTTAGCTAGCGGCATGCTCTTGGGCGGCGCTATCCTTGGCTATAGTATCAGAGCAATAGTATTTATTGTTCGAAAGAACAACCTGGAGTTCTCTGTTTCAGAGAAACTCATGCAGGCACGACAACATGCACAGGCTATTCTCGACGATGCGCACGAAAAATCTGAAATTATTCTTTCAGAGTTGCGCATGATAGAACGAGAAAAAGAAATTGATTTCAAAAATACCGAAGACCGACTTATCAAGAAAGAAGCACTTCTCGACATCCGCCAAATCGATATTGATGATCGAAATATCATTATTGAACAAAAAGCAGAAGTGCTACTGAACAAACAACATGAACTTGAAGTGATTGCAGAAACTCATCGAGAACTCCTCGAAAGTATTGCGGGACTGAGTACAGAACAAGCTCGTGATGCTGTTATAAAGGAGAGTGAGCGTGTGTATGCAGAAGACATAACCGTTCGTATACACAAACTCGAACACCACATGCAGGAAACATTATCTGCCAGAGCTCAGGACATTTTGATGACCACTATCCAGCGACTTGCAGTCCCTACAGCAACTGAGATTATGACCTCGAGCGTCGCACTTGAGAATGATGAAATGAAAGGAAAGATTATTGGGAAAGAAGGACGAAATATTCGAGCATTTGAACGGTTCTCTGGCGTAGAAGTACTCGTTGATGAAGCACCCAATGCAATCGTTATTTCGTGTTTTGATCCCGTACGCCGAGCTATTGCGGTGCATGCGTTGGAAGTACTAATCAAAGATGGGCGTATACAACCGGCCAAAATTGAAGAAGAAATAGAAAAATCTCGAACTGCGATTCATGAAATTATAAAAGAGAAAGGTGCCGCTGCTGCATATGAATGCGGTATTTATACGCTCGATCCTCGACTCGTCGCTATATTAGGACGTCTTCATTTCCGAACAAGTTATGGACAAAATGTATTGCAGCATTCTATCGAAATGGCACATATTGCAGAAATGCTTGCCTCAGAAGTAGGCGCTGACGCATATATTGCAAAAGCAGGTGCACTCGTTCACGACATTGGCAAAGCGTTGGATCATGAGTTTGAGGGTACGCATGTAGATATTGGTATCAAAGTCATGCGTCGATTTAACACCGACGAGCGTATCATTGTCGCAATGAAAAGCCATCACGACGATTGCCCCCATGAAACGATCGAAGCAGTGATCGTACAGACTGCGGACATGATATCGGGCGCTCGGCCAGGTGCACGACGTGACACCGCAGAAATGTATATGAAACGTCTCGCCGACCTCGAAGGACTTGCAAGTCGTTACAAAGGAGTTGAGAAAGCATATGCACTCCAGGCGGGACGAGAGATCCGCATATTCGTCCAACCCGAAAATGTCTCTGATATTGAAGCGAAAAATATGGCTCGAGCAATTGCAGTGTCTATCGAGACAGAATTGCGTTATCCAGGACAAATCAAAGTGACGATCATCAGAGAGACCAGAGTGATCGAGTACGCGAGATAACTATCCGAGTTTGAAAAAATGTAATACTGACTTCAGAACGCCCATACGCTTGGCGTTCTGTTGTTTCTTTTGCAGAGATAAGTTTTCAAGAGCGTTCATATGTTCTTCGGTTGCTTGATGTGCACGCACTACAATATGTTGATCTGCCAACGCTCCTTCTTCTACCCCGTAACTTTTCATTATTTCTAAACGCTTTTGCGCTTCTGTCGTTTCAGCAATCTTTTGTTTATGAAAACGCATCTGTTGCGATATCGACCCCGTAGGTTGGTCTATGCTCTTTGTTTCTCTATGAGACTCGATTGATGGATTTATTTCTGCGGTCTCACGTGTTTCATTCATGATTCAAGTATAGCAAAACCCTCCGTATTGGTGGAGGGTTTGTTTTTACTGTGACATTTTTATTATTTTTTTTGATTGCAGTGCAATAATGATGACACCGATCAAAATGATCGCTGAACCAATACAGGTTACAGCATAATACATGGTTTCGAGTGAGTTTGTTTTCATATAAAGGATTTATTTCTGAAAATACTATAGCATTTTCTATGTTAAAAGTCAATCATTTCAAAGGTTGCAATGCTATTTCGCCTTGCTATATAATGCTGAAAGCTTTAAGCAGTTGCTTAAGCGCACTTACGAGATTATCAGAATAAGTACCTAAAACGGTATTTCACTCTATTATTATGAACAAACAAGCACTTGTTGAGCTCGTTCACTCTATTATTGGCGGCACCAAGGTGCAGGCAGAAGAAGTGATCGAGAGTATTATCGCAAACATCACGAGTACCCTCAAACGTGGCGAGGAAGTATCGATCGCTGGGCTCGGGATCTTTTCGGTAAAGACACGCGCTGCTCGCATGGCGCGCAACCCCAAGACTGGTGAAGCAGTCAAAGTTGCAGCAACTCGGGTACCAAAGTTTCGCGCTGCCAAGGCACTAAAGGATTCAGTAAAATAACATACTTCACAAAATACGCTTCTCAATTATGAGAAGCGTATTTTTGCATGAACATAACAACGTTTTCATATATACTAGTTGTATGTTCGGACCCAAAGAAACTCTCACAACTCCACAACAAGAAATATCTTGGCTTGGTAATGAATCTCAAAAAGAATACATCGTACAAAGTACTCCGCATGCCAACATGGAAAGTGCGGCAAAACTCACCGTTGAACAATACGCACACGCCGAAGCGCAATCTTTCTTGCATGCAACACGGCAACTCCCCAAACATGAAACAGAGCGTATTATGTTGCGCCTCAAGCCAGAAACGCACGATCAGAAAATAGAAGAGCTCTTTGGGATCATGCTCGACAAGGGAGTCAAAAATGCGCTTGATATTGTTGCGCGACTAAACGATGCGCACCTCACCGATGACTTCCATCGATTTCTCGTGCAATACCTTCACACTGTTGGTGCTATCCCTGGACTTAAAGACAAAAGTGCATTACACCAAGAACTCCGTCACGCATTGTTCGTCGTTACATTAAACGCAGGATCAGCAGATGACAAAAGTGATTTCAAAAACTTTATTCAAGCAATGAAACAGTTTTATGTGGGTATGCTTCATACTGTTCAAGCAGAAGCTGACTACTACGTCCTAGAACTTGCCGTACAAAACCAAACTCGCGATATTGCACTGTATGCGTCAGTCCCCAACAGACACGCTGAAACATTTGAACGTCTCGTTCATGCGTACTACCCGACGGCTATCATTGATGAAGTAGTTGATGACTATAACATTTTCTCTGGAACAGCATCAGGTATCGTTGCAAGTGTTGCGGGACTCAAAGAACCTCCAGTATTTCCACTGAACACTGACATGAACTTTGAGCACGACCCTCTTGCCGCCCTCATCGGATCTCTTTCACAGCTTGAAGCGCATGGCGAAGGCGCAGCGATACAACTCGTTATCTCCAATGATATCGATACAAACAATGCAGTGTTTGCAAAGATCTTGGGTGGTGCAGCAAAAGGTGGCCCGACAGTGAAAGACTTGTACAAAGAGGCAACCGCATCTATAGGTGCTGAGTTTGGCAAAAGTTTCATGTCGCTGTTTGATAAACCAAAAACTGAAGCAGAATTACAAAAAGAAAAACCAGTAGATACTCGAGGTATTGAACTTCTGACACATAAGAATAAATCTCAGACACTCACTGCGGCTATTCGTATCGTTGCATCCGGAGCAACCGTAGAACGAGCAACAAGTATTTTGAACACGATAAAGGCTTCGTTTCAGCAGTTTTCATTACCCAACTCCAATGCATTGATATGGTATGACGTTCGAGCTTCTGCAATAACTGAATTTGTGCATGATTTTACCTTTCGAACGCTCAAGAAAGAACAGCAACTTCCACTGAACATCGATGAGCTTGCGACTATTTTCCACTTCCCTGTTGGCTTCTTGGCTGCTCCTGAACTCAAAGAATCAAGCGCCGCAACCGCACCAGCGCCCGTATTTGCACCGACCAGTTCTCAAGGAGTTGTCATTGGAACGAACACCTATCGTGGACAATCAACTGATATCATTTTTGGTCGTGAAGACCGTGTACGTCACTGCTATGTGATCGGACAAACAGGAACCGGTAAAACAGTGTTTCTCAAGAACATGATTATCCAAGATATCAAAAACGGCGACGGTGTTTGTTTCATCGACCCGCACGGCACAGACATTGATCATATTCTTGCCAACATTCCTCCTGAGCGTATAGACGACGTCATCTATTTTGACCCGGCATACACCGCTCGACCTATGGGGCTCAACATGCTCGAGTATGATCCACGTTTCCCTGAACAAAAGATTTTTGTTATCAACGAGTTGCTTGCGATTTTTAACAAACTTTTTGATATGAAAACTTCCGGTGGCCCTATGTTTGAACAGTATTTCCGTAATTCAGCAGGACTTGTCATGGAAGACCCCGCTTCTGGCTCTACACTACTTGAAATAGGCCGCGTGCTCACTGACAAAGCATTCCGTGACATGAAACTTTCTAAATGTACCAACCCTATCATCAAGCAGTTTTGGATAAATGCAGAAAAAACTACTGGTGAAAGTGCGCTGGCAAACTTTGTGCCATATATCACGAACAAGTTTGATGTCTTTATCTCCAACGACATCATGCGTCCTGTTGTTGCCCAACAAGAAAGCGTGCTCAACTTCCGCGAAATCATGGACAACAAAAAGATCTTGCTCGTTAACCTCTCCAAAGGTCGCCTCGGAGATATCAACTCAAACCTCATCGGACTTCTCCTTGTCGGCAAGATCACCATGGCAGCACTCTCTCGAGTAGATATCGTCGGCAAAAGTGCGGTTAACGATTTCTATCTCTATATCGACGAGTTCCAAAACGTGACAACAGACTCTATTGCAACGATTCTTTCTGAAGCTCGTAAATACCGACTATCTCTGACTGTGGCCCATCAATACATCGAGCAACTTGAAGAAGGGATTAAAAACGCTATTTTCGGAAACGTTGGAACGATGGTTGTTCATCGAGTATCCCCTGAGAATGCAAATGTATTTGAACAACAACTAGCACCAACATTTACACCTGCAGACGTTATCAAACAAGAAAACCTCAACTGCTATATCAAAATGCTCGTTGGTGGCGTACCGGTCAAACCATTCAACTCTCATACACCATATCCACCCAAAGGTAACGCCGAAGTCGCTGAGAAGCTCAAAGAGCTGTCATACCTCAAATACGGCCGTCCTCGAGAGGAAGTCGAAGCAGAAATTATGGCACGGTACCAATAGCCATCATACCGCCCTAAGTGGTATAGTATGTGCATATGAAAAACAATGAATTCCCCGCGCGCGATGATGAAAACCAGGTAGAAAATTTTGAATCTCTTCCTACAAAATCGGCACCCGAGGCACTTCAAATGGATGAAAAAGAGCGAGCGTTTAACGAGCACAACGAAAAAATGAAAATACAAGAAGTTCGAGCTCAGTTAGCTGAACACTATGAGGATCCTCGAGAACAGGCAGAAAAACAAACTCCACCTGAAGAAATAAGACTCCCTAGAAGAGATGAGTCATCATTCAAAAAAGGGCTCAAGAAAATCATGATGGCATTTGGTATTGCAGGAGCTATGGCTGGTGCAGCACAAGCAGGAACAGCTGAGAAAAATCCCAGCGATTCTACTGATACAAAAGGTAAAAAAGAGATTATAAAAACATCAGAAAATTCAGCAGAATTTAGCGATCAGATTCGATCAGATTGGAATGACTATGTTGACTGGCTTGATCAACAAGGACTCAAGGGTAACCCTGCACTTGATAAGAATGATCTCGGCGGAGCAATGATTGATAAGTATAAAAAACTTCATCCTAGTACTTCTATTTCTAGAGAGACTATTGATGATGTTCAAGCAGAGTTTGCAAAGCTTCGTCAATATCTACTGTCAGAAATCAAAGCTGGTCGAGGTGCATTTGCTCCTGGTGTAAAAGAGGATAATTTCATGATAGAACTATCAAAAGTTGACAATATCGCAGGGCAATTCACTACCAGACATAAATTTCCTGAAGGGTACATGAATACAGTTAAAACTACCACTGTTGATTACAATACAATGGCGAATAAATCCGCTAAGACCACAGATGGACTTAGCGGTAAAATTACTGATGTAAACAAGGGAGACCTGAAACTTATTAAACGTGAGGGTACTGGATTTGTAAAAATTAAAAAGGATACTCCTATAAACCCTAAAGATATAGCTCAAAACAAATAATCTCTTCCAAAACATCCCTTACCGGGGATGTTTTGGTATATATTGACTTATTTTTAAAATACGATATTATTTACAAAAACTTATAATTATGAAAATGATTGTTATTTCTGGTGCTCTGCACTACCCAAAAACGTCGAGTGTAATCACCGATGCACTTGCAGGACTCATTGCAAAACAGAACTTGAAAATGCTCAACGTTTCTGATACTTCATTAGGGAGCCGGATCAAACAGGACCAACCTCCTATTGTTCTTTTGCATAAAACAAATGGCAATACAGAAAAATTAAAAAAGTTGTTGGAAAAAAATTCTCCTACAACAATTTACCTTGTTGTAGACGATTGTTGGCTAGCTGCCCAGGCACTGATTCAGAGAAAAATTACTGCTTAATCACATCATTGATGTACTACCCTTCCATTTCGGAGGGGTTTTTTATTGCAAATGCTACAATACCCTATATGGAACCCGCTCAGGAACTCATACGTGAAAACCAAGAAAAGGTAGATTTTTTTCTTGTATCTGCACACGAACTGCGAACATCGCTCACTGCAATGAAGTGGATTTTCAAAATGCTTGTTGATGGTGATTATGGCACGCTGACCAAAACCCAATCTGCAATGATCACACAAGCTGCTAATGCTAATGAGCGCATGGTTGGACTCATTAACGATACAATGACCGTTATTCGCACTCAAGGGGCTTCTATCTCCTATGTAGCGCTTCCTGTGTCTATTTCTAACCTTATCGAAGAGTCCATCAAAGATTTTACTAGTGAAGCAGCGATGAAGGGAATGCATATCCGCTATATTGCCCCTGCAACTGAGATGATCGTCATTGGAGACGCAGAAAAAC
This sequence comes from uncultured Candidatus Saccharibacteria bacterium, assembly GCA_964473175.1. Classification (GTDB taxonomy): domain Bacteria; phylum Patescibacteriota; class Minisyncoccia; order Phycocordibacterales; family UBA9973; genus UBA4124. The sequence continues at coordinate 38,996 of CAYYNN010000004.1, forward strand.
TTCGGATTGTCATCCACAACCTTTTTGAAAATGCTATCAAATACGGCGACAAAGATACTGATATTTCTATATCTCTTAGTATCAAGGATAGTAGCGCAGTTTTTGAGATCAAAGACTACGGCATAGTGATTCCACCAAAGGAGCAATCGAGTATTTTCCAAAAGTTCTTCCGTGCATCGAACACCCGAGAAGCCTTTATTGGAGTCGGACTAGGCCTATATGCTACAAAACATATTGTCGAAAGACATGGCGGCACCCTTACGTTTACTAGTGATGATACGTCAGGGACACTGTTTATTCTTACTATCCCCCTCGGATAAGCTCTCTGGTACTTTGTGAATTGTGCTGTATACTTGTCGGTATATGAAAAAAATCCTGATTATCGAAGACGATTCGTTTCTTAAAAACCTTGAAAGCACCAAATTTACCCACGAAGGCTTTGAGGTTGCTTCTGCAACAACAAAAGTTGAAGTTGATAATGCATTAGCGGCAGGACTTCCTGATATCATCCTTTTAGATTTAATGCTCCCTGACGTAAGTGGTTTTGAATTTCTGACGACATTTAAAGCTGATCCTATGCTCAAAGCTATCCCGGTCATTGTATTCTCTAACCTCTCAGACGATATAGAAATGAAACGTGTCATGGACGCTGGTGCTTCTGAGTACATGATTAAATCAAACTTCACTCTTGGAGATGTCGTCGAAAAGATCCATACTCTTTTAAAATAATAAGTATAATAAAAACCTCTCAGTCATTGAGAGGTTTTTATTATATCTTGAAGTGTTCTTTCATATACCCTTTGCGTACATTCACATCACCAGGAACAGTGTTCGGTGAGTAGCTTTGATCAAGATTTTTCTTATCAATAGTTATTCGATACTTTCCATTTGCTACAAGTGCATAATACTCCCCTTTTGCATCCGCCACTCGGTGGAGCACTTCCTTGTTCGTTACATTTGATATCACTCGAACAATACTAAAGGGGAGCGCATGCTTTGTTGCGCTGTCCTTAACAGACCCTTTCGGTCTAATCTGATATCCAAATATCTGCGCAATAGCAAACACTATATACAGCGACATCATAATGATATTGATAGCTATAGGAGATACCGATACAGCGATTGCGGTGATGATAAATCCAATAACAAAGAAAATGTTCGAGATACTCTCGACCAAACGATCTTGCCGGCCGTAGTGGCGCAACCGATGCTGTTGATTTTTCGCATATTCATTCCAGTCAAAGTTGAGTTGATCCATTGGAATATTTTTTAGAATAACCCCTCCGTCTTCTTTCACGGTAATAGGTCCCCCGAAATAAAGTTCGTTATACACCTCGTCTTGTGATTTACCTGCAAGTTTCACTGACGGAAATACGAAGTTCGTTTTATTTACAAGAATAGTATATGTTCCGGCAGGGACCGCAAAACCATATCGTCCATCAATATCAGTTATCGCTGTCGCTACTTCATTTCCTGTTGTGTCAAAAAGTACAACATATGCCGGATCAATAGGTTGTTTTGTTATAGAATCATACACTGTCCCCCATGGATTATTCTTTTTTCTTATACCAAAGAAGATAAGTATCAAAGACCACAGTCGTGCAATCAACAACCCAATATCAAACCACGAAAATGGGTTTGCCAACAGGAATGTAACCGCAGAAGCAATAGGGACACTTGAAAGTCCTACGAATGAAATTATTTTACCAATAGAACCTGTCGATACAGCAACTGATGTTTGGACTATGGTAGGAGTACCTGGTCCACTTGGAGGTGTGGTCACACAGAGCTCAGGATATCTCTGACAAAAGGTTAATGTCGGTCCACCAGTACATGTCGGGTCAGTCGGGTTTTGCTGACAAAATGTCGTTGGATATTGACACGGCAATGGTCCGCCAACGTTTATTGCATTCGTATCCGCACATGTTGTTGGTCCTCCGGTATTAAAGGTACATGGCAATGGTCCCCCATAGTTATTTGCATTTATATCCGTACAGGTCGTAGGTCCACCAGTACCAAACGTACATGGAAGCGGGCCTCCGTAGTTATTTGCTTGAGTATTGGTACACGTTGTCGAGTTGCCAGGATACTGACATGGCAATACTCCCCCGAAGTTCAGTGCGTTTATATCGGAACACGTTGTTGGGTTGTTTGGATATACGCATGGCAGTGCCCCACCGACGTTTACCGCACTGGGATCAGCACATATATTTGCTGGCGGGGTATCTATTTCACTACTATCGGCATAACTATCACATCCTGGGTCGTTCGGAAAGTCTACAAGGCCATCGCCATCATTATCTATAAAGTCATGACATATTGGCGCACTTCCACCACCGGGGCCAGAACTATTGGTTTCATCATCATCTGTTGCACTCGAACACCCTGGGTCTGCAGGGTAGTCAATGAGACCATCACCATCGTTGTCGATACCGTCGTTACACTGGTATGTCGTCGGAGGTGTTGTCGATGGAGTCCAGTCAGTGGTGACGCAACTTTCTGGATTACCACAGTCAAACACAATAAACCCAAAGTTTTGGGACCATGCGTACCCTCTTTTTTGACCATTTCTTCCCCCAAATATTCCTGAGATGATTTTCACAGGATCGATATCCTGATTGGTAAATGGTCCAAAGTTTATCCAACCCGTATTTTCTCCCCACGCATACCCCGACAGATTGCCGTCTCCATCATTAGCTACTTTAAAATTACTGTTGGCACTACTACAGCCGCTCGTTGTGTCTGCACAGTTCATTACGATCCACCCCGCACCTTCACCCCATGCATATCCGCGAAGCTCAGTATCAGAAACGGTGATGTTTCGAGCCGATTGATTGGTAAATTTTCCAAAATTAATAGTAAGCGCAGTATTGAATATATTACTATCAGTGAATGCCGCCTTATATTTGCCCAAATTATCCGGGTCAATAGTTCCAATATTTGCATGAGCCCGTGAAGCTATACCCCCAGACACAAGTAGGACTGACAAAGTAAGTATTAAAAATTTTCTCAAAAATTTCATGGTATAAAAATATTATTGTGTACTCGTCTCTAGAGGGAGTGGTTGCGGTAGAACCTCTCCTGATTCATCCGCTCCTTGCGTTTCATTTGTATCACTGCTCGGAACAGTATCCTCTATTGTTTCAGGAACAACTTCTGGAGTCGTTGTATCAACCACGGGTACTGTTTCAGTTGGAGTTTCTACTACAGGAGTGCTGTCTTGAACAACTATTGTTTGCTGTCCACTGTGTTGTATCAATGCATCAAGTTGACTCTTGGTGATACATGTCTTGTTTCCCTCTGTATCAGATACACACAAGTTTTTCGTCTCTACCTCCCCCGCAAATATCTTGCCGATACCATTCGTTGCGTTTCCAAACCATGCGATGAGCGACTGGATGAGTGTGGTGTTTTGTTGCAAGCTTTCGATACTCTCTATCTTGACATCCAACTCCTGTATTGCTTTGGTGAGTATCGGAGTCATACCTGCATAGTTGACTTGATAAAATCCGTTTGATGCAGTAGTTACGAGTGTTGGAAAGTATTGTTGTAAGTCTTGCGCAAGAAATCCAATCTGAAGATTTGAGTGTGGTGTGTTGTTCCAGTTGTATGAAATAGTTCGAACGTGTGAAAGCGTATCAAGCGTACTTGAGAGATCTACAATGTTTGTTTTGAGTCGTTCATCAGAGGTACAACTGATACCTGCGGTATCAGGACGGATAGTACAGGTCTGTGCAGCAGAACCAATGATATCGACTTCGTCGATAGCACTGACAGTCGAACCGATCATAAACTGGTTGGAAGTGGTGTTGGTGGCATTAGCACCGAGCGCAATGGAGTTGGAGAAGCCGCCGGTTGAGGTATTATCTCCGATCAAGATACTTGTACCGCTGGTTGTATTGTCTACAGTATCTCCATTTCCCGCAAGTTGCCCAATGAAAATTGCATGAGCTGCATTTGTTGCTGCATACCCTGCACCGGATCCTATGAAGTTTGATAGTGTTGCATTGGTTGCATCTTGCCCTGCGACTACTCCAATAAAGTTTGAATATCCTGCATCAGTTGCATCTTGTCCTGCACTGTTCCCAATGAAGTTTGAATTTGCTGCATTGGTTGCACCATTTCCTGCATTTAATCCCATGAAGTTTGAATATCCTGCATCAGTTGCATCTTGCCCTGCAGTGTTCCCGATGAAGTTTGCCCCTCCAGCATTGGTTGCACCATTTCCTGCATTTAATCCCATGAAGTTTGAATTTGCTGCATGGGTTCCATTTCGACCTGCACCGGATCCTATGAAGTTTGAATTTATTGCATATTCTGCATTTACTCCTGCACTCTTCCCCATGAAGTTTGAATTTGTTGCATTGATTGCATCTGATCCTGCATTATACCCAATAAAGTTTGAGAATTCTGCGATTGTTGCTCCATACCCCGCAGCAACTCCTATGAAGTTTGAATTTGCTGCAGCAGTTGCATCTTGCCCTGCACTAGCTCCAATGAAGTTTGAGTACCCTGCACTGATTGCATCTTGCCCTGCGTTGTTCCCAATGAAGATTGACCCTCCGGCATTGACTGCATCTTGTCCTGCACTGTTCCCAATGAAGTTTGAATTTGCTGCATTGATTGCATTTAACCCTGCACTGTTCCCAATGAAGTTTGAATTTGCTGCAGCAACTGCTTCAGATCCTGCACTATATCCAATGAAGTTTGACCGTGATGCAGCCGTTGCATTTAATCCTGCACCGATTCCAATAAACACCGTTCCATCAGTCGACGCATTCCCTAGTCCAGCCAGACTCGTTCCCAACCATGTCTCAGTGCCGAAAGTTGAAGTTGACCCAATCAATGAGGATCCTCCTCCACTGACTGTTTCCCAACTGACACTCGTTCCATCAGTCATGAGATATTTTCCTGCATTTCCTGTCTGATCAGGGAAAATAGATACTGTACAAAATCCATCACCTGGTCCACAGTTTGGGTCTAATGTTTCTGCTGGTTGATATGGTGACGTTGGTGGTGTTGCATAGACGACAACAGTAGAGAATGCGAGACCAAAGAGAAGGGCGGCGAGAGTGCGTTTGTGAACGCTTAAAAATGCGCGTGGACCACGTGAGGAATTCATTGCATCAAGTATACCAAAAAAAATAATAATTTTCGAATACAGGTATACGCATTTATGTGCATAACTTTTTTGTGCGGGTAAAGATAATCTCTTTAAACTTTTTGACGTTGTATGCAACAACCAAGAGAAGGTTGGTGAAACAGTCAAAGAAATCAATGAGTTTCTGAAAAGAGAGCGTTTACAGCCCGCTTTTGCAGTAAACCTATAACTGTTATAATCAAGGCATGCAAAAAGACAACCTTACCGACGTCGTACAGAATATTCCTCACCCAAACCCTACTCCGGCACCTGCTCCAGCCCCAAATGCCCAGCAACAGGTAGTAACTAGCTCTGGTGAAACAGTAACTTTGGGTCAAAACGACCAGAAGTAGTAATAGGGATAAATCTATTAAACTATTACAGTACTATTGACGACGAGGTAAAACTATCGCGTAGACCTTTTGAAGTACTTTACTGCTTGCCAAAAATTATCAGTTTGAGATAATTGTACTGCTGAGTGATTGTTTCAATCACAAAGTCGCAGGAGATACGCAGGTATCCAAGACAAAAAAGCTCTACTCGTGGGTGCTTGCAAGGTTGAAAGACCTTGCAACCCGCAAGGTTCGATAAGGAAATAAAATCTCTATCCAACTTACAAGCTCCTGCGAATGGAGCTTTTTTGTTTACATCTCGTACTTCTGAATAGTGCCGGATTTAGGTCAGACACTGTCGAGGGGGGGCGCGAGAGTAGTAATCCGAACACCGCTCCTGCAATTCGGCGTCTGATTGCACGCAGTCAATCCAATTATGGCAACAGCCAGATTTGCAAGGTGCTTTCCCCTCAGTGATGGCAACGTATGTTGTCAGCACTGGAACGGAAGTTACATTGTTTTCCCAGGACGTACCTTGGATGATAATGTAAACGAAAAATCCTCCGATGTGGAGGATAAAGAAGACGAAACGACCAGTTAAATCTTTTTTCGCAAGACTCCCTTAGGGGAGTTTTGTGTTTTTATTATATCTTAGTTGTAGAGGTCTATACTAGTTCAAAATGTGGAAAAGTGCAATATCTTTTATATAAAGCTTATTAAATAAGACTTATTTGGGTTTTATATTGACTTTTTATAATATTTATGCTATTATATATCAATATCAGTTCCTTGAGTTTTATTGTTGATTTGTTGAGCCTTCTGTGTTCCCCTTAGAGGAATAGAGATGACTCAATAATTTCTAACAATCTAAAATAACTAAAATGAAAGCATTGGAAGTAAATACCCAGCAATCAGCAGTTGGTATTCCCCCTTTTAATAGGAATGACTGCTCACAGCGGAATTGTCGGTGATACAGATAATTTATTTGTACTCAAGCCAATAGACCAGAAATTGAGCACTAAACAAGCTGTTCAGACTCCTTAGTGGTATTAGTTTGGTGTATTGCCCATCAATAATCCATTGTTTGCCTTTCATAATCTTTAATAGTTTTTCTTTAAGTTCTTCCTGAGAAATTTTTTGCCAATTGTCGCCATAGTAGATTTCATCAATAGTGTGGCGTGGGATATTGAGCTTTGCGGCGAGTTTTTGAGAGAATGTTGTCTTTCCTGAACCTGTGCAGCCGATAATAGTTATCTTGTCCATAAATCTTATTCGATACTATTATTCAACTTCCCATAAAACACAGTCACTGCCGTCTCTCCTATCTCTTCCCCATCAAGCATTCGAAGTGCAAGGGCTGTGAGTCGATGATTTCTATCCTCCACGATATATACATTGTGTGGAGTTTTTATGGTTTTAGGATATTCCTCAGGAAGAAGGATTTTCAAATCTTTGCAGATAAAACATGGCACTAGTATGTCTGTATCCATAAACTTGTTCTTGTATATTTCCTGTATTTTCTCTAGACGTTCACTCGGTATTTCAGGTATGTTGCCTTCTGTTAGAGCTTTAGCATAGTCCATAAACGATACACGTTCGAAGTCCTCAATGTCGTCCCAGACGGTGTATAGCGTATTAAGTGCTTCTTTCAGAGTTATTATCTTCTTTTCGTAGACCACAGAATATGGGAAGTTCATCCATGAGGGGTCAGGATGTACTAGATTGATGAGTTGTTCTCGCGAGAGGGTTTCCATACCGTAATTGTAGCATTCTAAAAGACTGCTTTTTTATTAAAATTACGGCGGTAATAAATCACGGTTTTTGAGTAAAATTTCCATGCACGAAGCACTAGGACTGACACGGATTTTTTCACCATTTCAAAAATCGGAGTTGTTATGGTATTCACCGTACTCTCCCCTTAGAAATAATTGATATACACCATATTTTTCAAATCTTTTTTAAAATCAAATCCGGGTGCACTATTTAGTGTAAAATATGCAAACTATTTGGGGTATTCGCACCGTAACTGACCGTAACGATTTGCTATTATTTTAATTTCCAAAACGCTATACTACCCCTACAACTAAATAGTAGCCTAAACCCTCGAGCAATCGGCGGCATGGTGAAGAAACCCGGTAAAGGATAAAGAACCCATCATATGGGGATTTACCTTTACCGGTCGTATCTGGAAACGGATATGGAGGGCGCAAGCTCTCACTCCATGTGGTGGGCTTTTTGCTTTTCAGATGGGTTATCAGTTTATTTACATACACTTATGGATACTCAAAAGAAATCATGGATTAATCGTCACCCAGTACTCACCACCCTTGGAGTATTGGTCGTTCTCATTTTTATAGGAATGAGCGGAGAGGAAAAAACATCAACCACTCCCCCTGTAGAACCTGCCCCACAAGCCACAGAACGCTCTACATCAAAAGAACAGGCTCAAGTAGAACTCGATGCTCTTATGGCTACTTCAAAGAAGGCAGGACTTGTTACATCATACGAGTTCTCTGATAAGGCAACCGAAGTTTATGTCGGCAAAGTCTGGTACACACAAACTGTGCAATTCAAGAAGGATTTTATTGCAAAGGTTGGCATGCTCAAGAAGGCAATCACTGGCTATAGCCATTTTGAAGTGAAAGATGCATACAGCAATGAGAAGGTTGGCGAGATTGAAGCGTTTTCGCAGTCTGTGGAGGTCTACAAGTAGCCTAGAAATCAATCTGAGCATATGATAGACATATGCCTGGAATCAGCACACGTGAGGAACTTTTAGAAGCTCTCCAGTCCCTAAACAGTGAAAAGACCGAACACACTCCGAAGAAATACCGGTATGCTATTTATGTGCGTAAGTCTACCGATGAAGAGGGTAAGCAAGTTCGCTCTCTTGGAGACCAGGTGCTTGAATGCAAGGATTATGCAGAAAAACATGAGTTGAGAGTTGTTGAAATAATTCAAGAAGCAGAGTCTGCCAAAGAAACAGGTATTAGACCCAAGTTTAAGAAAATGCTTGCCGACCTGAACGCTGGCAAATACGAAGGTATAATTACATGGCACCCCGACCGTCTCGCGCGAAATATGAAAGATGCGGGAGAAGTTAT
>CAYYNN010000005.1:0-43429 GCA_964473175.1 uncultured Candidatus Saccharibacteria bacterium
GAGCCAAGGTGTACTAATTGCCCGAATCCTATTAGGAAATCTGGAAATCATACCCGTTTTTAAACGGATTCAGAAATAGAACTTAAAAAATTCAAAAAACGCTTATATTCGAGCACACTGTCTTGGTGGTTTGTCGCGGGGGTCACACCTCTTCCCATTCCGAACAGAGCAGTTAAGCCCCGTAGAACCGATGATACTTATTTAATTAGGGAAAGTAGGTAGCTGCCAGGACTGTGTGCTTGAATAGAAACAAAAGATCACCTCGAAAGAGGTGCTTTTTTGTTTGATTTCTTCATATTGACATAAATCATAATAAATGTTATTGTAAAAACAAACAAACTTTTAAAAATGAAAAAAATAACACTTTACTCAGCATTTCTATTAACACTTTTTGCCTGTAAAAAAGAAAAAGTCGCAGTGGTACTTCAACCCTCAGTTACACTGATAGCACCGAATGGTGGCGAAACGTATCACGCAAGGGATTACATTACAGTAACTTGGAAAAGTTCCAATCTGCCTGTTGGAAGTGTGATACTGGCAAGTCTGGGTAATACCGGTACAGTTGCAAGTCAGGGAGTATATATCTACCCACAGACCCAATCTCCTGTTTTGTTATTTGGAAACACTGTTCCGACTACGGCCAATGATGGTAGTGAGGTATTTGAGGTGCCATATGATACAAGTCTTTTGTATCATGGTAACGGCTTCAATTATGGAAATACCTTTAAAATAAGGCTTATCGTTGTATACCAATCAAATGGGGTATGGACAACGATAGATCCTTCTATTGGAACTTTTGAAACAAGTTCCAATGCTTTCTTTAGTGTATACAACTGCGGGTGTACTTCATTAGCAGGGTATAGTAGTACTACTGGTCAGCCGTGTAGTAATTAAATATAAAAAGATTAAAATAAACCTCCGTATTAACGGAGGTTTTTGTTTCTATTGACAAATTCAAAATAATAAGTAATATATGCCCCAGGCAAATTTATTAGAGCTAGGCCATATATATCCATATTTATGAAAAAAATAACATTTATAATTTCTCTCGTTATTATTTTTTCTTTCAACCACGCTGTTGAGGCAAAAAATACGCTAGTGAGCACAAACGCTGTACGCAGTGAAAGTGTGTTTATGAGAGATGCAGGTACATCTGTATTTACAAAACAATCAAAAATCAATACAGTGCGTTTTATACAAAACCATAACGATACTCAGTATATCGATGCTGCGCCTGTGGCTTCTGTGACAGTACTTTCTCCAAATGGTGGAGAAGTATACGAAGCGGGTCAGCAGCTCACCGTTACATGGAATGCCAATACATATCCAGCAAACGCTATCGTCAACATTGCGTTGGAGTTTCCTGATGCAGATGGTAATTCAAATTCAATGATTATCCCATGGGTAAATACTGATAATGATGGTAGTGAGACATATACACTCCCAGCTAATACTCCAACCGGACAATACGGTATATTTATTCAGGTCAAGAATCCTGCTGGAAGTTCATCTCCAACGGTAACTACTGATCGTAGTGACAACTGGTTTACCATTCGAAGTACAGTACAAACATGTACAATCACTTCATATTACGCGCAGACTATGACCGTTCACATGGGGTCACGTGCGTATTTGCATTGGACAACAAATGGATGTGCGCATGTATTTCTAAACAATACACCAGTGCTCGCAAATGCTTCATTCACAACTACACCATTGTTCCAGGCAACTACAATGAAATTGTATGCTTCAGCACAACCACTTCCTGCGGGGTGTACATCATTTGTCGGGTATAGCCCAACAACAGGAATGTCGTGTTTTGCAAATGCAGTCGTTTCTTCTTTGACTATCACTATTCAATAAGAAAGTATAAAAGTCTTGCTCTAAGCAAAAAACCACTCAATCGAGTGGTTTTTTGCTATACTATTGCCATGAATTGGGCACAACGACGCAAGCTCGCATACGTTATGGCCGTACTTCTCGTGCTGGCAACAGCACTCTCATTTGCTGTGCATCAAGCAACAAAGGTGGCACCGACGTGTTATGACAAGAAGCAAAACCAAGGTGAGGTGGGAGTAGACTGTGGGGGACCATGCACATTTTACTGCGCCAAAGAGCTGACTGATCCTACGGTTCGATGGGTGCGAACATTTACTATTCGTCCTGGGATTGTTCACGCCGTCGCATACATTGAACACGATTATCCGACTGCTGCAGCGAGAACACTTCGGTATCAATTTAAAGTGTATGACGATCAAAATACACTGATTGCAGATCGTATCGGGAGCACATTCCTTGGTCCGATGGGGAAAACTGCAATTGCTGAAACATTGATACAAACAGGTAACGTGATACCTTCGCGCGTTCTCTTTACTATATTGCCACCATTGCCATGGGAGAAAATTCCTATTGTATTCTCACAAGTTGTTATCAAGACAGATAGAACACTACTGGAGCCGTTTAGTGGAGGAACGCGCCTGACTGCAACACTTGAAAATACTAGCCGCATCACATTTCAAAATGTAGATGTTGTTGCCATACTCTACGACAAGGATGATAATGCCGTAACCTCATCCAAAGCAGCTCTTGCAACACTTCCGGGTCTTTCTTCTCCGATAGTGATATTTACCTGGCCTTTTGATATGCCGGCCCCAATAACTCGTGTTGAGATTATTCCAAGAATCAATCCTTTTACTTCGATGCCGTTATGATGAGTCGACTTAATACGTTAACTCGAGGTATTGATTGGGTGCTTGTTATATCTATTCTGCCTATATTTCTTGGAGGTCTTGCAACGATGACGTCGTTTGGTGGAGAAAGTTCTTTTTTTGCGAAGCAACTTTTATGGGTCGGTGTTGGTCTGGCGGTGGCGTTAGTTATAGCAAAAAGTGATGTTAGATTTTTCCGAGACTCTCGATATGTCGTGTTGTTGTATTTGATATCGCTAGGGCTACTGGTCCTGGTGCTTATTTTTGGAAAAACGGTAAAAGGTGCACAAAGTTGGTTTAACTTCGGAGGGTTTTCATTTCAGCCAACTGATATTGTGAAGCTTGTTGTTATCGGTGTTTTGGCAAAATATTTCTCACGACGACATGTTGAAATCGCCAGACTCAAACTATTATTCACCTCAGCATTGTATGTTGTAGTACCCATTGGTCTTATTATGTTGCAGCCAGACTTCGGATCTGCGATGGTTATTGCTGCGCTATGGCTCGGCATGGCGTTGGTAGCAGGAATATCAAAAAGGCACATCATGGCAGTGCTTGGTATTGCAATAGTGGTGTTTGGTATTGCTTGGTTTGGCTTGTTTAAGCCATATCAAAAAGCTCGTATCGTGAATTTTATTAATCCTACTGCAGACATACGAGGCTCTGGATACAACGCATACCAATCAGTGATTGCTGTAGGAAGTGGGGGAATACTTGGTAAAGGGTTTGGGTACGGCACGCAGTCACGATTGAATTATTTACCTGAATATCAAACGGACTTTATTTTTGCAGCTTTTGCAGAAGAGTGGGGACTTGTCGGAGCGCTTATCATAGTACTAAGTTTTGGTATATTCCTATGGCGAATTATTCTCCATGCGAGACATGGTGCTTCAAACTTTGAAACACTGTTTTGTGTTGGGTATGCCATATTCATTTTTAGTCATGTTATTGTTAACATTGGTATGAATATCGGTATTATGCCGGTCACCGGAATCCCGTTACCGTTTATGAGTTACGGAGGATCACATATTCTGGGAGAGTGTATCGGATTGGGTATAATACTCTCAATGGCACGATATGAGCGGGCTATACACCCTGAGGATATCAACAATGAATTTCTCGGCTTTACTTAATATGCAATCAATCAACCTCACCCTTTTTTATGCTATCAGAAACGCTGCAGGTATTTATCCATGGCTCGATACATTTTTTATTGTACTGACTAAATATGGAATAAGTATCATATCGGTGTATGTGGCTTACTTTCTTTTTTATAGCGCACCCAAAAGAGTACCCACTATTGGAAAAAAGTTTCATGTATATTTAAGAGGATTGGAAGTTACCTTAAGTGCAGGTATGGCATGGTTTGTTGTTTATTGTATAAAAGTCATAGTGCAGATTCCTAGACCATTTACGACGCTGTCCGACGTACGAGCCTTAATCACTCAAACGGGATATTCATTCCCATCAGGGCACGCTACTGTGGCATTTGCAATTGCAACTGCAGTGTATATATATTATCGACCTTTAGGAAAAACGCTTTTTATTTTTGCATTTCTCATTGCTCTTTCACGTATTTATGTGGCAGTACATTATCCGGTAGATGTTGTTGTGGGAGCTGTATTGGGCTGTGGTATCGCAGTGGGTGTTCATTACGTGGGGCGAAGAAAAATTGTCACTATAGATGCCCCTACTAAACCACAGATATAGGGTTGCTCTAGTGCTCAAAAAGGGCTAGAATGCCCTAACTAACCTAATATATAAATATGCTGAAACGAAGAATCACCGCACTTGTCGTCGTACTCATCGCTATAGGACTTGGATTCCTATTGTTCCGTTCTGTTAAGCCGGGACATACTGATATTGTTTCCCGTCACCCTTTCCATCTCGGGCTCGATCTATCGGGAGGAAGTTATCTTTTGTACAAGGCTGATGTCAGTCAACTACCCGCAAATCAGGTTAATGATTCGATGGACGCACTTCGCGATGTTATTGAGCGTCGTATCAATGCGTTTGGTGTCGGAGAACCAGTTATTGCAGTACAAACAAGCTCTATTAGTGGGACAAAAGAGCATCGTCTGTCCATCGAACTTCCTGGGGTGACCGATATTGATGAAGCAATCAAGACTATTGGTCAAACACCATTCCTCGAATTCCGACTGCAAGCAGATACCAATAACGTAACTGCAGCAAAGGTAGATGAAAATGGAGTACTCAATCTCAATGAAAACGAAATGTTCGTACCAACAGGTCTGGATGGGAAGTATCTTAAAAATGCACAACTTCTTTTTGCTCAAAACACTGGAACACCTGAAGTATCTATTCAGTTTAATGACGAGGGAGCAAAATTATTTGAAAAGATTACAAGTGAAAATGTCGGTAAGGTAATGGCAATCTACCTCGATGGTTCTGCGATTTCTTCTCCGGTTATTCGTGAGGCAATCTCAGGGGGGACTGCGCAGATCTCTGGCAACTTCACTCCACAAGAAGCAAAACAGTTGGTGGGACGTCTCAACTCAGGGGCATTGCCAGTACCGATTAGTCTTGTTTCAACGCAGACGGTCGGGGCAACGCTTGGTTCTGAGGCAGTGAATGCTGGAGTTAAAGCTGCACTTATCGGGTTAATTCTTATCGCCATCTTTCTTATTGTTTGGTACAGACTACCTGGTATCGTTGCAGTGCTCGCACTCTCAATATACGTTATCGTTACACTATTATTGTACAAGTTCATACCAGTGACTCTTTCTGCCACAGGTATTGCAGGATTTATTATCTCTATTGGTATGGCAGTTGATGCGAATATCTTAATCTTTGAACGTTTCAGAGAAGAACGAGCAAAAGGTAAGTCTGTTAGTGACGCTATTACCGCTGGATTTGATCGCGCGTGGCTATCTATCCGCGATGCCAATACTGCAAGTATCATCATTGCCGTTATATTGTTTTGGTTCGGGACATCGTTGATCAAGGGGTTTGCCTTAACGTTTGGTCTCGGTGTGGCAGTATCATTACTCTCAGCAATTCTTGTTACCAAGCTTTTCTTGCGCGCATTGCCAACAATGGAAAAAAGCACAATAGGACGATTCTTATTCAGTAGTGGTTTTCACAAATAAATCTATGTTTATTATTACATACAAAAAATTCTTTATCGGACTTTCAGCAGTATTCGTCGCACTCTCAATTGCCGCAGTTGTTACCTTAGGGCTTCCACTTGGTATTGATTTTAAGGGCGGATCTCAGCTCCAGGTAACGTATCCAAACGGTCGACCAGAAACGGTTGAGATAAAATCAGCCCTCGCAGCAAATGGACTTGCTGATGCTGTAGTGCAACCAGCAGGAGATAACGGTGTCATTATTAAAACGCATTCTATTTCTGAAACAGAGAAAAATACCATTGTTGCATCGCTCGGTATGGATGGCAAGACAACAGTATCAGAGGGGAGTTTCACAACTATTGGTCCATCAGTAGGTGCAGAACTCAAGCACAAGGCGATCATTTCTATCGTTATTGTATTGATCGCCATCATTCTCTTTGTGGCATATGCATTCCGCAAGGTCTCATACCCTGTGTCATCATGGAAATATGGACTCGCTGTTATCATTGCATTGATCCACGATATTGCTATTCCACTCGGAGCATTTGCACTTCTGGGACACTACTATGGTGCAGAGCTCGATACGTTGTTTGTTGTTGCACTTTTGACAACACTCGCTCTTTCTATTGCAGATACCATTGTTGTATTTGATCGAATCCGTGAGCACCTTGGTGCAGATAACAAACACCACCTTCCGTTCGAAACAATAGTAGGAGATAGTCTCAGAGAAACATTTGCTCGCTCTATTAATACATCTTTAATGGTGTTGATTATGGTCATCACACTGGCAATCGTTGGTCCTGCAACAACACAACTCTTTGCAATCGTTCTTGCGATAGGTATGTTTTTCGGAACATACTCATCAATATTCCTGGCAAGCCCATTACTTGTTATATTTGAACAGGCTCAAAAGAAAACTAAGAAATAAAAGTCGAAAATCTATCGATAAAAAGTGGAAATCAGTATACTGATTTCCACTTTTTTGATTTAAAACACCTTGACAGAGTATTGATAAAAGCGTAGGCTCCAAGTGTAAGGTTTATGCAGCGCAGAGCGCTGTAGGTACGTATTATTATCATTTTCACGAGGTACTTGTTATGACTACATCATTTTTTACTCAAAAGAGTTTCGTTTCAAAAATTACTAGCTTTCTGACGATGACAGCATTGGTATTCCAGCTCGCTGCCCCGGTAACAGCATTGGCTATTGATGAACCAGTAGTACCAGAAACAGCCCTACTGGAAAATTCACCAGCAGTAGTTGATGTATCCGATAGTGACACTACCGTAACAACTACTGATACTGATACTGATAAAATATCAGAGACAAGTGATATAGTTGCACCAGAAACAGCGACTATTGTTGCAACAAAAATTATCTGTGATGTTGAGACCGATCTTCCAAACTGGGGATCAACCAACCAAGCAATCGATGCAACTACTGCAACTCAATTTCTCCTAGAGCACCCCAACTGTCGTGCTGCTGAAGGATGGAATTTCCAATGGTCACAAGATGCTGATAGTCCTGGGGACAACAAGCAGATGGGTACTACCGGATGGAACACTTTCGGACTCACTGGTGTCGACGGTACTACTTCAACAACCGTTCCTTTAGCAAGTAACATTTCGGTTCGAACTGAAGTGCGAGCAGGGTATATTAACTTTAGTGGTATTGACGACCACCACAATGGTGTTTCTGCAGAAATGCTTTGCGGTGCACCAACAGTAGCGCACCGATATGATAATCGCGAAAACATTGGAGATGCTAGTAACGGTGGAACATTTTACTGTGTTTCATTGGTAGCAGTAACTCCAAGCCTAGAACCGATATCTCCGTCACAGTGTGACCTCGTGAGCGATACAACAAATAAGATTAAATATCCTGATCAGAACGCTGTAGAGACATGGGTGCATCCTAACTGGGCACCAACTGCGCCACTCGGGGGTCTCGCAAAATGGATTTGGACATCATTTAAAGTGGGAGATCCAGCGCACGATAGAACACTGACATTTCTAAAAACATTTAGTCTCGATACTATCCCAACTAATGCAACTATTGAAATCGCCGCAGATAATGGATATATCATTCGTGTAAATAATGATGTAATCGCGGACAAGATTCCTGATGAACACAACTATGAAGCAACTGTTTCATATCCAGTTTCAAACCTCAAGATTGGAAACAATGAACTCAAAATCACTGTACAAAACTTTGGTGTTGTTGGGTCAACCGCAGAGTCCAATCCGGCAGGACTGCTTTATAAGCTACATATTAACGGTAGTACATGTGCAGATCCAATCATTGAACAGTCTGTTGACTCAGTAAAAGATGATGTAGTCACTCCAGCTATAACAGCGTCTCCATCAACAAGCAGAAGTATTGGAACAACGGGAAGTTTTATGATAAGGCCTAATACGCTTGGAGAAGTGCTTGGAGCTTCAACAGAATCTGTGGATACTGCTCTTGCGCAATGCGATGAATATCTTCACTCATATATCAAAGTAGGTCAGAAAAATAACGCAGGAGACGTTGTCAGACTACAAACATTCCTTAACCAATACTTAGGAGTAAAACTTCTACCAACAGGAATATATGATAATGCGACATATGATGCACTCCGTAAGTTTCAGGTGCAAACATCAGGGGATGTGTTGATCCCATGGAAAGCTACTCCTGGAGGTATTAACGAAAAGGGTACAGGATATGTTTATAAGACAACAAAACGTATGATCAATATGATCAAGTGTCCAGCACTCAACATCGCAATGCCTGTATTAAACTAACTTTAAAAACCACCCATATATGGGTGGTTTTTGTTTCTCTATACTTTTTGCACTTATATAGTACAATATAATCATGTTGCATAAGCGAATCGCTCACCATATCGTCAGTCATGTTGTTCCGACAAAACAGAATGGTTTTATCCCAAGATTGCTCAAGGCTCCTGCTCTGTGGGCAATACTCGGAGTCGGTGTTGCGTTGTTTGGTTTCTCACATCTGTTACGGACAAGTAGTTATCTCAATATTAATGCAGAAGTGTATCCTGCAACTATTGTCACATTGACCAACCAAGACAGAACTGCGGCACACCTCGCACCACTTTCTGTTAGTCCGATATTGCAAGCAGCTGCAAACCTCAAAGTTCAAGATATGGTACGTAACAACTATTTTGCACACAACAGTCCAACGGGTATTAGTCCATGGCACTGGTTTGAAAAAGCAGGTTACACATTCCTCTACGCAGGAGAAAACCTCGCGGTGAACTTCAACGATTCAGGAGACGTGGAAACAGCATGGCTCAACTCTCCAACACATAGAGCCAATGTCATGAGTCCTCATTTTACTGAAATAGGTATAGCTATCGCCCAAGGAGTATACAAAGGTACACCCACAACATATGTTGTAGAACTTTTCGGGATGCCGGCTACTACTCGAACAAATGCGATACAGAATGTACAAGTTCCAGTTGTTACCAATGCTCTTTCTCCAAAAATTTCGCAAGCACCAATAGTACTTTCAACGGTAGCTGGAGTATCTGCGCACGCTACAGACACGCAACTGTTACTAGTGGATGATAATAATGAATTTATTTCAGTTCAAAATACCGACCCAACACTTGTCGAGAAACCTATAAACGAAGCGCAGATACCACAGGTTTCAGTGTGGAGTAAGGCAATGTTGAATATGGATCGATATGTCGGGACAATCATTGAAATTATCATTATTGGTCTTATTCTTGCAATGACGACGCTTTCAATGCGAGAACGGGAAAAGCGTCATCGAATACACATGATCTACGGTATATTGATGGTTATTATTTTAACCTCTGCGCTATTTGTTGGTCGCATTGGAGTATTTGCAGAAACACCCACCTCGTCACCTACGTATCCATATCTCGAATATTAAAATTCCCGTCATAAACGGGAATTTTTACTAGTGAGGTATTAAAAGAATGAGCAGCGCCAGGAGAATCAATCCGATCGTATATAGATGCGGGTGATCCTGTAGTTTTTTAACAATGTCCATTGCGATAAGTATTTTTCTAAATATTACGCCACATTTTCATATTGTCAAAGAATGGAATTGGCGTATACTAGAGATATGACTATTATATTGATTATTCTTGCGGTTCTCGTTCTCTGGTTTGTCTTTAGTTACAACGGTTTTATCACGATGAAAAACCGGGTGGCGGAAGCATGGGCTGATATTGAGGTACAACTCAAACGTCGCTATGACCTCATCCCAAACCTTGTAAGTACCGTGAAAGGCTATGCCGCACACGAAGCTGGTACTCTGGAAAAGGTAACTGAAGCTCGTACTATGGCAATGAATGCAGGATCTGCCGATGCAAAAGCAGCTGCGGAGAACCAGCTCTCAGGTGCACTCAAGTCACTCTTTGCGGTATCTGAGGCGTATCCAGATCTCAAAGCGAACACCAACTTCCTCGAACTCCAGCGTGAACTTTCTGATACAGAAAACAAGATCCAAGCAGCTCGTCGTTTCTATAACGGCAATGTCCGCGACTATAACACGCGACTCCAAGTATTCCCAGGGAATGTTATCGCCAACATGTTTGGATTCAAGAAATCAGACTTCTTTGATATCGACGATAATGGCGTAGAAAGCCAACCGGTAGAAGTGAAGTTTTAATTAGAAAAATAACATGCTCTATACCGTCATTGGGGTTATTTTGGTTCTTATTTTCTCTTCACTCCGTGTCGTCAAAGAATACGAGCGAGGAGTAATATTTTTCTTGGGCAAGGCTACGGGTGTGCGCGGACCAGGATTGATATTTGTTATTCCCATATTTGAAAAGATGGTCAAAGTGATGCTTCGTACGGTGACCATGAATATCCCGTCTCAAAAAATTATTACCAAAGATAATGTTTCTATCGACATTGCTGCAGTTGCGTACTATAAGATTGTAGATCCTATGAAGTCGGTGATATCTATCGAAGATGTCTATAATGCGGTGAACCAAATCAGTCAGACCACTGTCAGAAATATTGTCGGGCAGTTCATGCTCGACCAAGTGCTGTCGCAGACGTCAGACATCAATGCACAAATCAAAGATGTAATCGACGCACACACAGAACCCTGGGGAGCAGAAGTGACAGCTGTTGAGATCAAGGATATTGCATTGCCTGATAACATGCAGCGTGCCATGGCAAAGGAAGCTGAAGCAGAGCGTGAACGTCGAGCCAAGATAGTCGCCGCACAAGGAGAAATGCAAGCCGCTGCAAAACTCGCCGAAGCAGCAGACATCATGGCAGCACATCCAGTGGCACTTCAACTTCGTACTTTGCAGACGATGGCAGAAATCTCCGTTGAGAAAAATTCAACCATTATTTTCCCCGCGCAGTTTATGACGACCGTTGCTGAAGCTATGAAAATGATAAAACAAGATACTCAAAAATAAATGGCAACACTCTATACTCACAAAGCAGAAAACATTAACAAAACATGGTTACTCGTAGCTGTCTTTTTGGCATTCGTCCTCGGTATTGGATATTGGCTCGCAACGTATTATCAAAATCCTGGTATTCTTACGATCGCAATTATATTTGCAGTTGTCATGAACATAACAAGTTATTGGTATTCTGACAAAATAGCGCTTTCGATGGCAAAGGCAGTACCTGCATCAGAATCTCAATATCCTGAACTCAACAACATTGTTGAAAACCTCTCCATCACTGCTGGGTTACCAAAACCAAAGGTATACATTATTCCTGATTCCTCACCCAACGCATTTGCGACAGGACGAAATGCAACACATGCAAGTGTCGCAGTGACACAAGGCCTTCTACAAATATTGAGCAAAACAGAACTTGAAGGAGTGATTGCACACGAACTTTCTCATATTGGAAACAGAGATATATTGCTCCAGAGCATGGTCGCAGTACTGGTCGGATTTATCGCTATCTTGGCGAACATGTTTACACATAGTTTGATGTGGGGAGGTGGACGCAGAGATGATGATCGGGGAAGTGGAGGAAGCATATTGGCAGTTGTGGGTATTGTGTTCATAGTACTATCTCCTTTGATTGCGCAACTGATACAACTCGCTATTTCTCGAAAACGAGAGTTTTTGGCTGATGCATCAGGCGCTCTGCTCACACGATATCCGGACGGACTTGCGTCAGCATTACAGAAAATCTCTGCGTATAGCCAACCAATGAAAACTGCGAACAACGCAACTGCACATATGTACATATCGAACCCTTTTGGTTCCAAGGTTTCGTCAGGTATTTCCAAACTCTTTATGACACATCCACCAGTTGAAGATCGTATCAAGGCACTCACTGATATGGCAAGATAAAAGGGAAGTGTCGTGAGTTGTATTAGAGGGTTCGCATAGCGGTCTAGTGCACCACCTTGGAAAGGTGGCAACGGAGCAATCCGTTCAGGAGTTCGAATCTCCTACCCTCTGCACATAAGGCGTAAATCAAGCCATTTGACATTATTTTATAATCTGCTATAATGAGCAAAAATGAATTTTAACCAATTTATATAACTTCTTAAACAATTAAATATGAAGAAATATCTCGTGTTTTTATGGGTCATCATACCCGCAACCCTATTGTTTCTTTTAGAGCGACATATTGCAGTAATAGACAAATTTTTGCCTGCTGTTGTGTATATGCGAGTAGTAAAACTACTCCTCGTTATAGTGCTCATTGTGGTAGTAACGAAACTTGTATATCGATATACAAAAGATTTTCTGAGATTAAAGCAACGACTCACGCCCAAAGGAGCGCAGCAACTTTCCGGTCTGATATCACTCGTTGTATGTATTGCCTTTATTGGAACTTTTCTAATTTGGAAAGGCACTCCAATGAAATATATCCCGTCATTCGGGAGTAATAACCCGGCAAGTATTGTTGAAGTAGACATTACTGATTCAATCGCTCGCGACAAATTTGTCACCGACAGTATTGCTGCAAATCGTGCGCAGACTGAAGATGAAGAAGTTGTTGAGGATGAACCAGTTACAGTAGATCAGGATGATCTTCCAGCTACTCAGGCTGGTAATAGTAACAAGCTTGATTCTATAAACAAAATGATTGCTGCTGCAGAGGCTAAAGTAGTAGCTGATAGTATTGCATTCATTAAGCGTGCAAAGGAAAATTGTAGTGATGATAAATCCTGGAACGAGGCAATGGCAAAACTTAACGCAATAAATAAGCGTAGTGAAGCCATAGCAAGAATGGAAATTCCTGATTGTCTTACAAAACCGTCTAAGGCTTCGTCATTAGATGAGCATACAGCTTCTAATCTTCGGACAACACGCAGAGCTTCAGGGAAGGACTGTGGATGTCCACCAGGACAGGTTCGAGCAATGGGCGGAACTTGTGTCACCCCCACAGGAAAAAAAGTTGCATTTGTAAAGAACTAACTGTGTATCTACACACCAAAAAGCGAAACTATATGTTTCGCTTTTTTTATTTGCCTATTTTGTTTTAAATGTAATGACAACCAGTTCCGGTGTGTTGAACAGTCGAAATGGCGGGCCAAACGTACCAATACCTGATGAAGTAATGACAGACATACTTTCATACGGCTGCTGTCCATGATAGTAGATACCATAGATTCTGCGAATGAGATACGTCATTGGCCAGAACTGACCATTGTGCGTATGTCCTGAGACTTGCAGATCCACGCCACGAGCATGTGCTGCAGCGAGGGATGTCGGTGGATGGTTGATGAGAATGGTAGGCTGGGTCGTGTTGAGGTCGAGTGCATCGATCGATGCCTTTGCTGCAGTAGAATCTTTGCCTTCGTGATAGGTGATACCAGCGATCTGTACGCCGTCGTACACAACTTTTTTATTGTCCAAGACTTCTACGTTTGCTTTGCGAAGTGAGTCGAGGAGCCCGGCGTAGTTACCGTATTCTTCATGGTTACCGGGTGCAAAAAATACTGGGGTGGTATCGGTGAGTTTCTTCCACCCATCTGTCAGAGGAGTAGTATTGATAGCAGGTCCGTCATAGAAGTCACCGGCATGGAGCACAAAATCAGGTTGGAGTGCGGTGATCGCACGCACGACTTTGTCAGAGAAGTTTTTGTAGTTCACAAGCCCAAAGTGTGTATCAGAAACCAGTACTGCAGTCTTACCTTCCCATGCTATTGGCGCATTGGGCAAAGTAACATCGTACTTTACTATTTTAATATAGTGAGATTGGATAAATCCGGCCGTTGCAGCGGCAAGGGACAATACTAGTATAAACCACGCGACACCAGTAGGCAGTACTGTGTGCGTGATTGATGTACATAGTAAACATAGTGCAAGTACGGCTGCTCCAAGAAATACATAAAACCCAATACCGCTGAGGATTTGGATTTCTTTGTATAGTGTCGAACCAATAGTTCCTGTACGAGTGAGGAGGATACTACCAACAAATAAAAGCGGTACAAGGAGAAATATAAAGAATACCAATCTGGTCGCGACTGTATCAAACCGTAATCCAAGGGAATACATTTTGCTCGTGAAATATGAGATCAGAATCAATATAATTGAGGTAATAACCATAAATGAGATGCGGGGCATGCGCGGAGTATATCATGCTAAGATACTTCTTATGGACACATACCTCCAAAGTTATAAAGGTCTCAATACTGAGCAAAAAAGAGCAGTTGACGCTATAGAAGGACCGGTAATGGTTATTGCAGGACCAGGGACAGGTAAAACGCAGGTCCTAGCACTGCGTATTGCAAACATTCTCACCAAGACTGATACGCCTGCCAATGCTGTTTTATGTCTGACATTTACCAATGCCGGAGTCCAGGCTATGCGAGAGCGACTGCTTCGCTTGATGGGTTCAAGAGGGAGTGAAGTACATATATACACATTTCACCGGTTCGCTATGAGTCTAATAGAAAAGAATTATACATTTCTTGATTTTGAACAGGCTCCAACATTGCTTTCCGAGACCGATACGATAGGGTTAATAGATGAGATATTGGAATCTGGCATATGGCACTATATTCGTCCACGTTCTGATTCAGTAAAATATGTTGGTGATCTCAAGGTACTTATCTCGCTACTGAAACGTGAGCGTATGAGCCCAGAGATGTTTGCACTAGAGATAGATACCGACATTGATGCGATCCGAAATGATGCTGACAATATATCTTCTCGCGGTGCTCGAAAAGGAGAGCTTAAGATGGAAGCACTCAAACACATAGAAAGTCTCCAGCGCACAAAAGAAGTTGTGGAGTTTTATACACAATACGAAGCGGTCAAAAAACAACGTTTTCTCATGGACTATGACGATGTACTTAGTTATGCAGTAGAGTTAGTGCAAATATCTGAAGACGTTCGGGCAACGTTGCGAGAAGAATATTTGTATATTCTTGTTGATGAACATCAAGATTCAAGTGGAATTCAGAATGCATTTCTGCAAGCAGTGTGGCAAGAAACAGATCAACCAAATATTTTTGTCGTAGGAGATGATCGGCAGTTGATTTATGGATTCGGGGGAGCATCAATAGAACACTTCACTAATTTTCGATCAACATTTGGTGCAGCAAAAGAAATTACTCTCATCGACAACTATCGCTCAACTCAAACTATTCTCGACGCTGCAGATGCGTTGCTGCAGAGCTCTCTTGCAGAAGGGTTGTTGAAAAGTAATACAGATTTTTCAGATCAAAAAATCGATATATATGAATGCGCATATCCCAGAGATGAAATCATTGTTGCGGCCAGAGATATTGCCCAAAAGATTGCATCGGGCATTCCCGCACAGGAATGCGCAATCCTCGTGCCCAAGAACTATCAAGTCCGAAGTGCAGTACAAATATTACGTGAACAAGGTGTTCCTGTTGCAACTGCAAGTACACTTTCATTTTTCAACATTCGTGAGACCAAGACTGTTCGTAGTATACTCGCGGTGATTGCTGACCCGTACAACGCAGTCGCGTTAACTCAGCTTTTCTTTGACCCAAGTATTGCTATACCTCCGCTCGAAGCACATCGATTTCTCAAAAGCATCACAACCAAGAAGCTTTGTCTTGAAGACTTGATTACATATAGTGCTGGGCTACTCGCCACAGATCCTATCGCAAGACTCACACAACTACTTACTGAATGGCTCAACTGCTCAACAACTTCAGGGTTGCATGCATTGGTGCAAATGATAGGAGAAGAATTATTTTTCAATGACCCGATAGAGCACTCAGACCTCATGCGGCAAGTAGAGGTGATACGCACGTTTATTCATTTGCTTAATGCACAATATGAAAAAGACCCCACTATTACTATTGCGACATTTGTCGCATACCTGGATCGCTTGGAACAGTATCATCATGAAATCCCACTCGCAGTATTTACTGCTGATAGTGGCGTGAGAGTTCTCACACTTCATGGTTCAAAGGGTTTGGAATTTCGATACGTCCATATTGCGCATCTGGATGAATCTTCACTTATGAAAGGGAAGCGTTCTGGTTTTGTATTACCAGCTCGACTTGTCGCATCGCAATCAACCAAACAGGAACTCGATGCGAGACGTGAGCTCTACGTTGCCATCACTCGCGCAAAGCACTATTGCAGTCTGTCATATGCACGACAAAATTATACCGGTGGAGAGTTAGTACCAGCGAGACTGCTTTTTGATATCCCGGAGCAATATGTTGTTACGCATACCAAAGTCGAGACTGAAGCAACGCTCCTCGCCGTTGATCCCAAAATATATATCACCAATAATGCTACAACAGTACACACTGATAGAGAAGCATTTACGAGCATGATTGCGTCAGAGTATGTGCATACTAACGTGTCGGTTACACTGCTCAACAACTTCTATGAATGTCCATGGAAATGGTACTTCCGCAACATGCTCAAACTCCCTGAACGTAAATCAGAAAGTTTACTCTTGGGATCTGCGGTTCACTCTGGTATTGAACATGTTTTGAAGCATCGCGATGACATAAACAATGATGCGATGAGAGAAGTGATACGGCAGTCTATGACACGAGAATTTGTCAGCGATACAATATTGATCAATCGTATTGTTCGAGAAGCTGAAAGTATCATAGAGCAATTTATACATCACTATCTCCCAACTATTTCTCATGATGCATTATCAGAGAGATCCGTTTTCTTTCACGATCCAGCTATCCCGCAACTGACGTGTTATGGCAAAATAGACCTCACTGAACCTGAGGGGGACACGACTGTTTCAGTCACTGATTTCAAAACAGGTGGAGGTAAGACAAAAGGTGTTATAGAAAAAAGAGATGACGAAGGTCGTATGAGCGGGCTCATGCGTCAGCTTGCGATGTATTCGTACCTGATACAATCAGCAGAAAAGGGAACAGAGGTGATAGAGTCCAAGTTGTTTTTTCTTGAAGAAGACATCGATGCAAGTTCTGCTACTTATATAACCCGCATTACACAAACAGAAATACATGATCTGAAAAATGATATTAAAAACTATGATGAACTCGTACAAAATGGTGAATGGATACATCGACCATGTAATACCAAGACGTACGGCGCAGGAGAAACTTGTGAGCATTGCGAATTGGCAAAGAAGATGGGCTTAAAATAACTTTTTGGTATACTTATAGGATATGAAGTTCTCGCAGCTTAGTCGTGTTTTCTTATACAACAAACGCACGGTACTCGCACTTGTTGTAGCAAGTGCCTTTTCGATATTGACCGTCTATGCAACACCTCCTACTTCTCCATATAGTATAGGAGAAACACTTGATCCATTATGTGCACCTGGAGACGCGAACTGTACAGTGACAATATTTCCTGATCAGACTGGTAACGGTGGAAAATTTCTTAGGACCAATGGAACGACAACTTCATGGATAACTATTGATACCAATGTACTTACGGGGTCTACTTCAACATTTGGTTCAGAAACATGGCTCGGTGTTGCTGCTGGTAATGGATCTGGTAACTCACTTTATAGTGTGATGATCGGGTATTTTACCGGCCTGGGTACAACCAATGCTACTCGCGCTACATTTTTAGGGTCTGCTGCGGGCTCAAATGCGGTTAATGCAAGTAGTTCAGTATTTGCGGGATTTAATGCTGGATATAGTGCAACCAATGCCGCACATTCTATATTTATCGGAGCTTATGCTGGATATAACGATACAGTAAACAATAGCTTTTCTGGAACGTCTATCCTCATAGGTGAGTATGCATCAACTAGTGGATATTCAAACTCTATAGCTATCGGACATGGAGTTGCAAATAGTGCAGCAAGTCAGCTCAACATTGGTAATGTTATCTATGCATCCAACATATACGGTAGTGATACACCATCAGGTTCTGCCACTGCGACAGGTATGGTGGGGATAGGCAACGCTGCTCCTAGTGAGTTACTAACATTAGGGACACCTACTTCGAGGCTCGGTGTCGTATCTTTGGCAGGTAGTACATCAGGAAAAGTCATTATACAGCCGGCAGTAGCAGCTGGCGTGTGGACATGGACACTACCGACATCTGATGGGACAACAGGAGATGTACTCTCCACGGATGGTAATGGGGTCACGTCATGGGTTTCGGCAGGAGGAGGTGGGGCAACACTCACTGGATCGACATCAACGATAGCGACAGAGGCATGGTTCGGAGGGGGGAGTAACGGTTCAGGTGCTTCCAGTGTAAATACTGTATTTATCGGAGAATCGACAGGATTCTCTGCAACCCTTGCGGACAACTCTGTATTTATCGGAGCTAGTGCGGGGTTTTCTTCGACCAATGCGAGTAACTCAGTCTTTATCGGTACCAATGCTGGGCAATCTATAACTTCAGATGGAAACAACAATACATTTATCGGAGACAATGCCGGCAATACAGCTGATCAGTCGGCGTTCTCAACCTTTGTGGGTTCCTCATCAGGCTCTGGGACAACAAAAGCTGGACATGCAATATTCATCGGAGCAAACGCAGGAGTGAATGATATCCTCGATACTAGTGGAGGAGGCACATCAATTTTGATCGGTGAAAACACATTGACTAATGGAAATATAGACTCGATAGCTCTCGGAGAAGGAGCAGTCAATACTACTTCCAACCAGTTCATGATTGGGTCAACCAGTACACCTATTAACGAAGTTAATATCATCGGTTCCTCTGCACAAACCTGTACCATTCGTCCTGATACCGCAGGTATCAGTTGTACGTCTGACGAACGATTGAAGGCTAACATCGAAGATCTCACTGATACCCTCGACACGCTTTCACACGTTCGCACTATTTCATACAACTGGAACAACACTCCAGACTCTAATCCACAGATTGGGTTCCTTGCACAAGACTTGCAACAGTATTTCCCAACACTTGTGACGACTGCATCAAATGGTTTTTATCAAGTCAACTATGCAGGGATGACACCGATACTGACGAAAGCGATTCAAGAGTTGGATATAAAGATAGAGAGCCTTGAGGCACTTTCTGGAAATACGATCAGCTTCCAAGATCAACTCGTTGCATGGTTATCAAATGCGTCAAACCGCATCACGCGAATATTTACCGGAGAAGTGTGTCTGACTGATACCGATGGTACGAGTGAATGTCTCAATAAATCTCAACTAACACAACTCAAGACGTTGCTGAACACTCCAATAAATAATACGCCTAATACTGTTGTGGTACCTGAACCAGAAATCCCAACAGAGGAAGTTGTAGTACCAGACGTAGAAACACCGGTAAACGACCTAGAGGTACCGACTGTCCCTGACATAGCGCCAGTACAAGAAATAGTAATTCCTGAAGTACCCATACAGGAAGAAGGTAGTACTGAGACCCCTACGGAAACACAATAATACCTATAGATATCAACGTTATTTGACCATTATTTCTGCTAGTAAAACAGTGCTCAATATGGTAAAATAGCACTACTAGTATGGCCAAAGAACCTCTCAAAAAAACAGCTTCGTATGGGGCAGATCAGATCTCTGTACTCGAAGGATTGGAGCCAGTGCGACGTCGTCCGGGTATGTATATCGGCTCAACTGGAGTCGATGGACTGCATCACCTAGTATGGGAAATTTTTGATAACTCTCGCGATGAAGCGATGGGAGGTCACGCTGATCGTATTGAAGTGACACTACTGCCGGGAGGTAGGGTTCGTGTGGTTGATAACGGCCGAGGTATCCCCGTCGATATTCATCCAAAAACCAAAGTCTCAGCACTCGAAACAGTGATGACAACGCTGCATGCGGGAGGAAAGTTCGGCGGTGATGAATCAGGATATAAAGTATCTGGTGGACTTCATGGAGTCGGAGCATCTGTGGTAAATGCGCTTTCAACATACACTCGTGCTGAAGTACATAAAGACGGAAATATATGGGTACAAGAATATGAGATTGGTGCTAAAAAAGCTGCAGTCAAAAAAATAGGGAAGACAGAACATACTGGGACCATCATAACCTTTGAGCCTGACCCGACTATCTTTAAAGATACAACTGTGTTTGATTGGAAAACGATTATTGATCGTTTGCGTCAACAAGCGTACCTTGTCAAGAAGCTTCGTGTCACTATCATTGATGCTCGAGAATCAGCAGGGAAGTTTGATGCATCAAGTGTGTTTTGGTTCAAGGAACTTGCTGTTGAAGCACCAACGATAACATATTATTTCGAAGGTGGACTCAAGTCTCTCGTCGCACACTACAACCGTTTGCAGAAAACAATACACGATACTATTTTTTATACAGAACGAGACATAGATGATGTTGGTGTTGAGATTGCACTGCAGTATGTTGATGATATTTCTGCGCGCATTGTTCCATTTGCCAACAATATTTATAACCTAGAAGGAGGGACACATATCGTAGGATTTAAAACAGCACTCACTCGTATTATCAATACATACGGCAAAAAGAACAATCTGATCAAAGAAGCAGATGGTGCATTTACTGGAGATGATGTACTTGAAGGGCTGACTGCCGTTGTATCAGTGAAGCTTGCTGAGATTCAGTTTGAAGGTCAGACCAAGGGAAAACTTGGAAGTACTGAAGCGCAAGGTGCAGTGACAAAAGTATTTGGAGATACCTTCAGTACGTTCCTCGAAGAAAATCCTGATCAAGCAAAATCGATCATCATGAAAGTGTTACTTGCACTTCGAGCACGTAAGGCCGCAAAAGCTGCAAAAGATTCTATCCTGCGAAAAGGAGCACTTGAAGGAATGACATTACCGGGCAAACTTGCTGACTGTCAAACCAAAGATGCAGCAGAAGGAGAGTTGTTCATTGTTGAGGGAGATTCTGCGGGAGGTACAGCAAAAATGGGTCGCGACCGACGCACACAAGCAATTCTTCCGCTTCGAGGAAAGATATTGAACGTGGAGCGCGCGCGACTTGATCGTATGCTCGGCAGTGAGCAAATCAAAAACCTCGTTATTGCGATGGGAACTTCTATTGGGGACACGTTTGATATTGAAAAGATTCGATATCACAAAATCATCATCGCGACTGATGCCGATGTTGACGGTGCACACATCACCACGTTGATTCTCACATTGTTTTATCGATATTTCCGAAATGTTATTGATGCAGGATATATTTATATTGCACAACCTCCACTCTACAAAATAAAAAGAGGGAAAGAAGTGTTCTATGCGTACACTGATGATGAAAAGAATAGTATTGTCGGAACCCAAGGAGAGATAGAGGTTCTCGGAGAAGGAGAAGCAGCACAGGATGCAAGCGAAGAAGAAACAGAAGAAGACGACACAGAAGTGAAGGGTAAAGAAAAAAGAATTCCAAAGGTTTCTATACAGCGATACAAAGGGTTGGGTGAAATGAACGCATCTGAGTTATGGGAAACAACTATGGATCCTAGTAATCGTGTCCTTAAACAAGTTGCTATCGAAGATGCTGAAGAAGCAGATCAAATCTTTGATATATTGATGGGTTCTGAAGTAGCACCACGTAAATCATTTATTCAATCTAACGCCAAGATGGCAAATCTCGATATTTAAAATCCTCTCATTTATGAGAGGATTTTTTATAACTAATTATACTAATGCTTTTTTGATCAATGCTTTGAGTTCAATAACAACTGCTTCTTTGTCTGTTGCGAGTTTTGACCAGAAAGCTTTTTCTTCTTCAGAAAGAGCTTCTGAAGTGTAGTTGTGGGTAATACGCCATAGACTCTTTGATTCTTGTGTTAGTTGGTGCATCAGGTTGTATGTATTGTTGTTTTCCATACCAAAAGTATACACGGTGCATGTTACAATAGTAAATAGCATGAAAGTTTCTCCCGCCAAAAAACCTACCAGAAAAACTCCTCCTAAAAAGCCTGTATTAGTTGGTGACATATCACCGTCTGGTACAACGAGCAAAATTATTAATCTCAAGAAAAAACTTCCAGCGATTCAGATTGATATGCGACAAATCAAAAATTGGTGGTTTGTCCATCAACACAAATTTTTCATTGTCATTTCCATTATTGTCGGGGCGCTGGTATTATCCTCGTTCTCTACAGGTCATGCGTCGATTGCAACCTTTCACCCATCATCATGTCTCGGCGATTGGGAGCATGCAGAACTCGCGCAGGGAGATCCGTCACTTCCAGAAGAGTCAAATCCAGAAAAGTTTTCTCTTGAAAATTCTGCAAGAATGCCGGGGTCAGTTTCGTCAATATATTGTGGAGGGTTCAAAGGTGAAATCCCAGAGAATACAAATCCAACAACATTTAAGTTGACACTGTCATGGTCAGTGGATGATGCATCTGTTACACACGAGGTATCTCAACCATTTGAAATGCCTCAACCAGAAGAAGTTGCGCCACCGAAAGAAGAAGAAACTACAAGTGAAGATGTAAAACCTGAGGAAGAAGTGAAAAATCCAGAAGCAGAACCTGCACCAGAAGTCGTTCCAACTCAAACAGAAACTGTTTCATTTTTCAAACGTTTGTTTACGACAAAAGTTATGGCGCAAGAAGCTGTGCCAACAGAAGTAGCAACACCTGTAGCTGAAACCACAACACCTGTTGAATCCAAAAATGAAACACAACCAGAAGTTTCTACGCCAGTGATTGAAACAAAAACAGAAAGAGTTCCTGAGGAACAAGACATACTAGTAGTACCAGAAAATCCATTATTAGACCAAGAGTCGGATACAACTGCACTTGATACAAGTCTAGAAACGGGTGAAGTTATTGAATCACCAGAAAAGGTTGAAGTGCAAGAAAAAGCACCTGATGCATTCATGGAAGTCCAATATACTCTCGACGGAACCACGTGGAAATCTCTCGGGACTATCAGCCGCAGTGCATGGCAACGTGCGTCTTTCGATATCCCTATTGAGGCATGGGAAAACCTCGACAACCTTCAAGTTGCACTTAAAGCGTTGCCAACTTTTGATGCTGTACCCGTCGTGTATCTTGATGCAATGACACTCTCTGTTGAGTACAGCGATATGCCTGATCTTGTCGCACCACCAACAGTGCTTCTCAACGATAGTGCTGCACTTATCGACGGAAAAAAAGACTTTAATTCAACTGAAAACATCACATTCTCAGTAACAGCACCCAACCTTGATATCGATGGCATTAAAACATTAGTAGATGAAGGCAAGGCAACCATCATCAAAGATACACAGGGTGTTCTCGGAGACAAGATCGCAGATCCTAATGTCACGGCAAAAACAAAAGAAACAGTGCAAGTCATCAAAGACACTGTTCAGGAAACAAAAGAAAAATTAGAAATTCCTATTATCGATGTCACACCTGCACCTATACCGCCTGATGAGAATGCACCTGTTTCTTTTTTAAAAAAGATATTTAGTCCGCAAACTGCAGAAGCTGCCGAATCTACTATTGCCGCAGTAGTTCTTGATAACAAAGGGTTGACCACCGATATCCCCGCAACAGTTGTTACGGAAACGGTTGAAGGAGTACAAACACAACATATAGAAATAGATAAACCTGACCGCTCATTTCGGCCGGGGTCGTATACGCTTGTGGTGACATTTACAACACCACAAGCCATCATTGTTTCAGAGCAAGATTTCACGTGGGGAGTGTTGGTTATTAATACAAACAAAACAGTATATAACTCAGGAGATGATGCATACATACAAATGGGGGTACTTAGTGACGATGGACACACTATTTGTAACAGTGATCTCAATCTCACTATTACAAATCCAAACGGAATAAAGACAAATCTATCAACAAGTAACGGAGGTATTATTCGTGAAGCGCAATGTGGTCCAGATAATGTCATCACTGTTCCTGACTACTACGCTCATTTCACTGGCACTGATATTGCGGGAGCATATACCATGGTGTTAACCGCACAAACTTCCAATGGTACAAAAACGATTATTGATGCATTCACCGTTGCATCAGGAAACCCAGTGAGTATTGAGCGTATGGGGCCGTCCCGTATATATCCTATAGCTTTGTACCCAATGACTATCAAAGTAACATCACCTGTCGATTGGCAAGGAGTGGTGACTGAGCGTGTACCAGATAGTTTTGAGATATCGCCTCCCGAGCAAAGCGTCCCGTACGATGCTATAGAATCACAGACCGACACAAAGATCATATCCTGGAATGTATCACTCACCGCAGGACAACCACTACTACTGGGTTATTATTTCAATGCACCTGATGTAAGTCCCGAGTTTTATATGTTGGGAAAAGCAAAGTTTGTAGATACAGCAGGCACTACAACATTTGAAGAAACGCGCAATTGGCAAATAGCTTCTGATGCCGCCTGCAATGCTACTGGTTCTGGTACATGGAGTGCAACAGCAAACTTCATCAACTGTACAGGAGCAGCCAGTGGAGGTGCCGGTACGGGGTTGCGACCAGGAGCCGCAGATGCACTCACGATCAACTCAGGGGTCGCGTTGGTAGCTGATACGACTGCGACTATCACCTCGCTCGCATTTGCTGCATCGACTGCGGCGACATCAGTTACTATCAACAACGGTGTAACGCTCACCGTATCAGGAGTAACGACGATCACTTCTCCCGGGGCTGCAGGTACCAACACTATCACTGTCGGAGGAGGTACATCAGGAGTCTTGTCAACAGCGGGACTCTCAATACCAGGGAGTGCGACTGCTGGACGGTTTAGTACATTGACTCTCGCTGCGGGCGGTACACTCACGACTACATCAGGAATAACATTTAGCGGTACTGCAGCTCAATCGAGGTTAACCAATAGTAGTGCGGCAACGATCAACCTCACTGGAACAATGAGTGCGGGAGGGACCGTGACAGTCAACTCTGGAACGACGATGAATACTACTGGTACCGCAGCACTCAACGGAGCATATACATTAGGTATTCTTAATGTGAACACCGGTACTACCTCAATGGGTGGGGTTGCAATCATCCATGCCGGATTAGTGACTGTTGCGAGTGGCGCGACACTCAATGCATCGAGTGCAACAGGACTCAAGACATTTAGTGCTGGTGTCACGGTCAATACAACTACTGGTATATTTGATCTCAAGACGGGGAGCAATTTTGCGACAGCGACGAGTTTTGGTGGTAATATCACCGCAAACGGTACAACATTTAACTCTGGTACTGGGGCCGTGACTATCACCGGGACAGGGACGCTCACTATCGCTGGCTCTAGTGGTATATCTCTCGGAGGAACGTTAACCATACCCACCAATAAAACTATTGTGAATAGTAATACGGGTACCGTAACTATAGGCGCGCTTACATTGGCAAGCCCAACCGCCTCAAATGGTTTGTCGCTGAGTACTGGATCTACTACTGCAGTTACTGGAGAGATAAGATACACCGCAAATGCTACCGCGAACAGTCAGACTATTACTAT
Organism: uncultured Candidatus Saccharibacteria bacterium; assembly: GCA_964473175.1. Taxonomy (GTDB): domain Bacteria; phylum Patescibacteriota; class Minisyncoccia; order Phycocordibacterales; family UBA9973; genus UBA4124. The sequence continues at coordinate 25,570 of CAYYNN010000005.1, forward strand.
GAATGGTACAAGCAACATATCTGCAGCAACACTGGTCATAAACAGACCTACTACCAATGGCGGCTCTGCAAACATAACATGTGCCGCAAGTGCAACAGGGACATTTAGTACATCAGGGGCAGCAACAATTAACAGCGCATCTACGGCAACTGCAACAGTGAATGTGTTGATGAATACTTGTAACTTTAGTGCAGGAGGATTGTTGACACTTGCAGGAGGTACTACCGGAGGGCTTCTTACTTTTACAACTACGACAGGCGTGTTAACCACCTCTGCAGGTATTACATTTTCTGGAACAGCATCACGTAGTGTACTTAACATTGGATCTGGTGGTCAAAACCTCACGGGTACATTTGGTGGTGGTGGCACAGTAACTATAGACAGTGGCGGTACATTAACCACATCAGGAACCGCTGGTATCAGTCAGACAAATACTTTCGGCAATCTCGATGTCACATCTGGGACACTTTCACTTAACAACGTCGTAGTATCATTCGCAGGTACAACATCAGTGACTGGATCAATCGTGAGTGCAGTGACAGCTACTGGGCTTAAAACGTTTACGGGGATGGTGACCGTCAACAGTGGTGGGTCATTTGATCTATCTGCAACAAGTCCAACAAACCGTTTTGACGGTGGTATTACAGTAAGTAGTGGCGCTACAATATTTTATACAGGCACGAACACCACCGTACTTGGAGGTACACAGACATTTGCAGGTTCAGAACCTATTTTATTTGGCGGTACAGTAGCGATAAACTCTGGCGCAGTGATTACCAACAGCAATACCAATACTGTTACTTTCAATAGTTCGGTAACTATTGCGAGTGCAACAGCTGATAATGGTATGTCTTTAGATACAGGATCAACAACGGTCATTAGTGGAGCACTGTCTTATACTGCCAATGCGGGTACATCTGACCAAACGATTACTATGAATGGTACTGCGAATATTTCTGCAAACAGCGTTCAGATAAACCGACCAACAAATACTGGTAATGCAAACATACTATGCGCATCTGGTGGGAGTGGGACATTTACTTCTGCTAGTACCTCGTCCTTTCAAGGACCAACTTCAGCTTCTGGCGCTACGGTAGTAGCGATAAATAGTTGTAATTATGTTTCTACAGGACTCCTTACAATTGCTGGAGGGTCAAGTGGTGCCGGATCAACAGTTACTACAACAACGGGAACATTGACCGCTAATGCTGGTGTGAGCTTTGTTGGGACAAGATCGCTCAATGTACTCAATATTGGCGGGATTTTCAACATCACTGGTTCTATAGCGAATAACGGTACGGTCAACGTCTCTGGGGGAACATTGGTCAGTACTGGTACTTCATCTATAAATGACGCATATACATTCAACAACCTTTCTGTACCGTCAGGGACACTGTCGCTTGGCGGAGCGATAACATTCAATGGCTCAACCTCAATTTCAGGGTCTCTCGTGGAGTCTAGTCTCGGAGCCAATACCTTTACAGGTTCGGTAACGGTCAATTCTGGTGGTGTATTTGATATAACCTTTAACTCTCCAACGACTTTTTCAGGGGGTATTATCATGAATGGAACCACGTTCAATGCAGGAACGGGAGCAATATCATTTACTGTTGATCAATCTCTTGCCGGTAGCGCTGATATGTCGTTTGGAGGTACAGTCACTATAACTAACACTAAGACTCTTACTAATAACAATACAGGCACTGTTACATTCTCAGGTATTCTCTCAGGTGGAGCATCGGGGGTATTTGCAACTGGTGCAAACTCAACGACCAAGTTTTCAGCACTTTCAGCAATACTTATCCCTTCTACAAGTAGTAATACGATTGAGTATAACGGAGGAACATTAGCTATTGTTGATGCGACGACCAACCCGTACTACAATCTCACCATATCAGGTACTGGTACAAAAACACCTTCAACGGCACCTCTCATCGTTACTGGTGTCCTTACTCTTATGTCCACATTCGACCTCTATAATGGTTCTGCGTTGCCACTTACCGCAAATGATATCGTTATCGGTGCAACAGGTACGCTACTCGGCGATGCTGCAACGATCACTGTTACTAATGACTGGACGAACAGCGGAACATTTACTCCTGCAACGTCAACAGTCGTCTTTAATGGGCCGTCAACAGCACTCATTTCTGGTCCGACAACATTTTATAACTTAACAATAACTCACACAGCTGCCAAGGAGGTTAACTTCCAAACATCCGGATCGCCAGTGTTTGATATCACCAACCTTTTCACTGTTACAGGTTCATCGGGCAATCTGATCAAACTGTATTCTGATTCTGCTGGTACGCAGTGGCATTTTCATCCGACCGGTACTGCGAGCGTTGATTTTGTCGACGTCAAAGATGGGGGTTGTGAAAGTGGATCAATATTAATAAGTCCTACCAACTTTACTGATTCGGGGAACAACGGCTCTTGTTGGTTTGCTGCATCTTTGAGCTTTACCTTTGATATATCAGATGCAACGCTTGGATTCGGAACATTGAGCAGTGGTGCTACACGATATGCCACTGGAGATACTCTTGGCTCAGCAAGTGAAGTGCAAGCGCATACCCTTGCTGTTAGTACAACTGCACCGTCGGGGTACACACTCAGTGTACTTGGAGGTTCTCTTAAAAACGGTGCAGCAACTATTGCGGCAATTGGTGGAACTAATACTGCGCCGAGTGTTGGAACATCACAGTTCGGTATGCGTCTCACAGCATCGGGGAGTAATGGTGTTGTATCTGCACCATATGCTGCTTCGGGCTTTGCTTTCGCAGCAACACCGAGTAGTCCAAGTGTGATTGCTACTGCGCCATCGGGGGATGGTGCAACCACCACATACTCTGCTCGGTATATGTGCAATATATCGAGCACGACTGCGGCAGGACAATACAGTACTGACCTAACATACGTTTTGACAGGGAATTTCTAATACTGTGGATAACTAGCTACTTTGGTTGTGTGGTATAATATTTCAATCAATATCATTAAACTAAATTATCGAATGAAAAAAATTATTTCAAAATTTATTGCGGGGGTTACTATTTTTATACTAGTTCTCATCAACACAGGACTGCCACTCATTGTTGAAGCTGCTCCTGTAACCTCGTTCAAAGATACGATGTCTACACAAGCTCCATCAGCCACTGCGACTCACGCACTATCATGGACACTCGTCGGCGGAGATACTGTAGCTGCAGCGGATACATTTGCAGTCGACTATGTAGATGCAGACTTCACCCTCAACGCTATTGGTAGTTGGCAAACTTCAGACTTTACATTCAATGACGGCACACCGCGTACTGTTATTGCTGTTTCTTCGTCATCAGGTGTCGCTCCGACGTGTACTGCAGGTGTCAACAACGTCGCTGTTACCATCAACACTACAACCAACAACTTCGTTGTAGTAGCGTGTAGTACATATACTGCATCTGCTGCAAATGCTGCAGTGACGTTTACTATCAACGGAACAACAGTTGCGGGTACTGGTACAATGACAAACAAAGCAACTGACGTTGACTCTTCTGCAGTCACACTGACTCAATCAAATGGGGACAATGCTCTCGGTGCGGTAGTGGTTGAAACGAATGCTGTGGTCAACATCACAGCATCAGTGAACCCAACACTCACGTTTTCAAATGATGATGCTGCTATTGGTTTTGGAGCACTATCTTCAGGTGCTGCAACCTATGCAAACGGTGCACAAACAGGATCAGCATCACCTACTACTGCGCATACATTTAACATCGGAACAAATGCATCAGGAGGATACGCGTTGACATATATTGGCGCAAACCTTACATCAGGAATAAATACTATTCCAACAGCCAATGGTACAACTACTATTACAGGAGATGCTGACGGTTCTCCAGGTACAGCACAGTGGGGCTTAGATGGAACTATCACTGGTACAGGGACAATGACGGCAGGATACGAAGCTGGTTCAAATAACTGGAAATTCGTACCAGCGGTAACATCTCAAATAGCTTCAAGTACGGGGCCAGCGAGTGATGCTATAGCTATGAGATATCTTGCGAACATTGCTGCTACAACACCTGCTGGTTCGTATGCGACCAACCTTACTTATGTAGTAACAGGAACATTCTAATATGAAACGCACTACAGTATTAGCACTCACTATCGCACTTAGTTTCCTCTTTGTGTCACACGCACATGCGCTCACCATCACTCCGGTCCGCCAGGAAATTCAAGGTGATCCAGGGACAACAGTAAAGCAGGAAATGTCATTGATCAATGAGCTTGATACTTCAGTGACGTATTATTCTTCATTCGCGAACTTTGAAGCACAGGGGGATACTGGAAGTCCTGCATTTGTAGCTGCAACGGACGATATTGGTACATGGATGAAAACATCTGAATCAGTTGTGCTCGGTCCTCGAGAAACCAAAACAGTAGCCATAGCGATAGATATCCCAACTGATGCGACTCCAGGAGGACACTTCGGGGCACTCTTTTGGGGTACTGCACCTGACAGTACTACACCAGGTCAAGTTGCTATTAGTGCCAAGACGGGCATGCTCATACTTTTGTCTGTGAAAGGAGATGTCAAAGAAGCGGGAGGACTGACTACCTTCAACACGACCGACAATAAGTTTTGGTATAATACATTGCCAGTGTCGTTTGAATATCGTTTTAAAAATGATGGAGGAGATCGCGTGAAGCCAACAGGTAAGATCACCATTCGCGACACAGTATACCTTCCAGCAGATCGTATCGATGCAAACCCTGTACAAGGTAATGTTTTGCCTGCAAGTACTCGTAAGTTCAAAGTAGATTGGATTAAATATGAAGAACCAGGAGGGGAAAAGCTCGCGATGAGTAGTATGGGAAAGTTTTTTCATACAGTGCGATATCAATGGAAAAATTTCGCATTGGGATATTACACCGCTCACATTGATATTGCATATGGATCACAAGACCAGCATGCAAAAGATGTCGCAAAATTCTTTGTGCTACCGTGGCAACTTGTTATATGTATCATTCTTGTACTAAGTATTGTTTGGTGGGGAGGCAAGAAAATCCTCAAGAAATACAATCAGTTTGTTATTCGACAGGCACGAGCAGGTATGCGTGCCGACGTGTCGACCGATGAATAGGAGCACATCGTATATTATTGGATATGTTTGTTTGATGTGGGTCGTTTTGATTGGCACTATCGCACATAGTCAAATAATTACAGATACCGATAATGTTATTATTTCTGCTCAAGTTAACGGGGCGCCACCAAACAATGGTGGAGGTGGTGGGGACAATTCTCCCACGGAAGTGAAGTTTTCAGGAATGGCGTACCCTTCATCAAAAGTATTTATCTTAAAGGACAGTGTTGTTGTTGCAACAACAATTGCTGATCCTGATGCGAAGTTTGCGGTAACGCTAAGTAACCTTGCTAGTGGATCATACTCATTCTCTGTATACGGAGAAGATGATGAAGCTCGCAAATCTACTGCGTACTCTTTTCCTGTTTTCGTAACGTCTGGAACAACGATAACTATTGGTGGTATTTTCCTGTCACCAACGATTGATGTTGATAAACTTGAAGTGCGCAAGGGAGAACCAATTGCAATATTCGGAAGCAGTGCACCGAATGCAGAAGTATCTATTGTTGTTCATTCTGAAACAGAGCATATCAAACGTGTGATGACTGATGAAAGCGGTACATACTTTTTGCGTTTTGATAGTGCACCACTTGAGTATGGAAACCATATCACAAAATCTGCTGCCATAGCAGATACCAATGTCAGTCTATTTAGTAATTCAGCTGCATTTCGAGTTGGAGAAAATACTATTTTGAAGAAACCGGGAGCATGCCCTCTGTTGCGAGGAGATCTCAACTGTGACGGGCATGTAAACCTTGTTGATTTTTCGATTATGGCATTTTGGTACAAGAAAAATAGTTTTCCTGAAAAAGTAGACCTTAACGGTGATGGAGCGATTACGCTGGTCGATTTCTCTATAATGGCGTATAACTGGACAGGATAATATGTATACACTTAAATTATTTTATATTTTTTTACTCGCATTCCTTATACCACTTTCTGTGCATGCTGCTTCTATTACTGTTGTACCCCCAGATCACCGTGTTGGTGTAGGAGAAGTGTTTTATGTTGATGTTATTTTGGACACAGAAGGTTCATCAATCAACGGTATTGATGCCATGATTACAACTACTTCATCAACACTTTCTTTGGTACGTGTTGAAGATGGATCCTCGGTCATACCACTGTGGATTGAATCTCCTCATATCGAAGGAAGTACGGTTACTATGAGTGGTATCATCCCTAATGGATTTAGCGGACTGATTGATCCATTTGATTTTAATAATAAAAAACCTGGCAAGATTGTTCGACTAGTGTTCACTGCCGTCGACATAGGAAATGCTGCTATCTCAACGCATGCAACACTTACAGAAAATGATGGGAATGGCACCATTGTTCCAACTGCAGATACGGGAATTTCTTTTAGTATTGCTCCTACATCTTCTCAACCTACATACAATAGTGTTGATACCATACCCCCACTACTCATTGCATCCCGAACACGTGATATTTCGCTCTTTGATAATAAATATACACTTATTTTTTCTGCACAAGATAAAGGTTCAGGAGTTGCATCAGTAGAAGTACAAGAAAAAAATATGAAATGGAACAAAGTTTTGAGTCCGTATCTCTTGGAAGATCAGTCTCCACAAAGTACAATACATGTACGCGCAACAGACTATGCCGGAAACGTAACCACTGTCACTATTGGTGAAGAAGGAAAAGAAAAAACATTTACACAATTTCTTTTACTCGCACTGATACTGCTCGTTGTTGTTCCTCTCATCATCTGGTTGTATAAAAAATATGTATATAAAAAGCAATAATATTTTCATAACGCTTTTTCTAACTCTGAGTATATTTTTAGGGAGTGCACTTAGCGCAGATGCGGCAACAATTCAAATACTGCCCAGTGCGTCAACATATCGAATGGGTGATACCGTCAAAGTGACGGTTGCCGTATCGAGTGACACGGACTCTATCAACGCTGCATCTGCAACTGTAACATTTCCAACTGATATATTGTCGCTGACTTCTATTTCAAAAACAGGTTCGATTATGACACTATGGGCACAAGATCCCATATATTCAAATACAGCAGGAACTGCAAAGTTTGAAGCAGTTGCGCTCAATGGTTTTACCGGGAAAAATGGAACACTCATAACACTTTCATTTAAACCAAAGAAAACAGGAAAGGCAACTATTGGTATTAGCACAGCAACAGTACTGGCAAATAATGGAGAAGGAACAAACGTTCTGACCACCAAGGCTGGTGCAACAATCAGTATTGGAGATGCGCTTACTCCGCCACCAGTAGATGCTCCCAAAATTCCGGACACTACTACTCCTGTACAAACAACTGAATTCCTTACGATTACAGAAATCAAAAAACCTGATGCAAAAAGTCCTCAGGCAACATTTACCTTCGATACCGGTAGTCAGGAAATAGGACAAGTATTTGATATCCAGATTGATGACTTACCACTCATACCGTGGACTGATGATGGAACACATGTGTTCCAAACTCCTGTTCTCGCTCGAGGTACGCACTTAATCAAAGTGAAAACGATAACTAGTACCGGAGTTGTTGTGACTGCATTTTCTGATTTCACCACTGACAATCTCAGTCAGCCGGTGATTACTGATTACCCACTCAACATATTTTCTGGAGAATATATGTTGTTGAAAGGTATAGCGGACCCCAACACAACGGTTGTGTTCACTATAACAAAGCAACCAAAACGTTTCCCAATCATTTCGAGACTCACTGGTGTAACGACTGATACAAAACCGTATGAGTCATCAGTTGTCGCCAATGATAATGGGGAATTCAACTATATCTCTGACGAGAAAGCGACATCAGGAACCTATTCTATATACGCACGGGCGCAAACTCAAGGAGGCCTTCAGAGTTCACCAACAGTACCTGTTCTGGTAACTGCGCATGATGATATCTTTTCACGGTTGACACTTTGGCTCACGAACACGCTCTCACTCGTTGTACCACTCATTGCACTACTCTTTGTATTCTTCTTCATCATTATCTATACATTAACTCGATACAAACGTTTCAAACGTCGTATTGCAGGCGATCTACTTGCAAGCGAAAGTGATGTCCGAAAAAGATTTCAATCTATAGATGCAGACCTCGAAGAATATGCACGTCTCTTGATCAAAACACACGCTTCACAGAAGCTTACCGATATTGAGCGATCAACACTACTCCAGATCAAACAAGACATCACTGCAACGGAGCGTTCTATTTCAGGAGATATCAAACGTACACAAGAACGACTGTTGTAGGTGTAAATAAAAACACATCGCTAGCGCGATGTGTTTTTATTATTTTTATATTCTACCAATAATTTCTTTAGTTATTTTTTCTGTAAATACTTCTTTGCTCATACTAATTTTCTCGCCAGTACGAAGTTCTACAGCATATTCACCAGATTCTATTTCTTTATCTCCGAGTACAATGATATACGGAGTTTTTAGTGATTTTGCAGCGTGAATTCGTTTCCCTAAAGAATTATTATCGTCATAAATTTCTGTTCTAATCATAGAACTTCGGAGATGCGTACGTAAGTTTTTTGCAGCTTCGTTATGAGAGTCTTTTACCGGAATAATCGCAACCTGGAGCGGTGCGAGCCAGGTCGGGAAGTTGCCACCATAGTGCTCGATCAAAAATCCAATAAACCGTTCATGTGTACCAAGAGGGGCTCGATGAATACATAGCGGTGTTTTCATTTTGCCATCACTATCGGTGTAGGTGAGTCCAAATCGTGCAGGTACTGCAAAGTCTACCTGGTTTGTTGCAAGAGTAAACTCTCGTCCTATTGCACTCCAAACCTGCACGTCGATCTTAGGACCGTAGAATGCTGCTTCATCTTCAACTTCAATGAATGGAATATGTGCTTCAATGAGCGTTTTGCGAACCATCTCTTCTGTCTTGATCCACAGCGCTGCATCATCGACGTATTTTTGACCAAGCTTTTTTGGATCGTGGAGTGACAAGCGCATAACATATTTTTCAATACCAAATATCTTGAAGTACCGAAGATAGAGATCGTTTACTTTTGCGAATTCTACAGCAAACTGTTCTTCAGTACAGTAGATGTGTGCATCATTCATCTGTAGTGCACGTACACGCATGAGACCAAAGAGTTCACCACTCTTTTCGTGACGATAGCATGTTCCGTATTCTGCAAGTCGAAGAGGAAGATCTCGATAACTTTTTGGTTCAGCGGCAAAGATTTTGTGGTGGTGAGGGCAGTTCATTGCCTTGAGGTAGTACTTACCACCATCGTATTCCATGGGTGGATACATGGAGTCTTCATAGTACGGTAGATGCCCTGACGTGAGGTACATACTCTCCTTTGCCAAGTGTGGTGTGCGTACTCGTACGTATTCTTGTTCAAATTCATTTTCTTTTGCAAGTTTCTCAAGTTCTTCAATAACAGCCGCCCCATTTGGGAGCCATAGTGGAAGTCCACCGCCCACATCTTCATCAAATGCAAAAAGTGACATCTCTTTTCCAAGTTTGCGATGATCGCGCTTCTCAGCCTCGATACGCATGGCGAGATAGTTCGTGAGGTCGGTACCAGTTTCGAATGCAAAGCCATAGATGCGAGTAAGCATTGGATTTTTCTCATCGCCACGCCAGTATGCACCTGCAACACGATCGAGTTTAAATGAATCCGGGTCGATAGTACTCAAATCGTCAACGTGTCCACCGCGACAGAGGTCGGTAAATGCGCCCATTGTATAGAGTGTGATTTTCTCACCACGGTCTGCGATTTCATTGATGAGCTCTGTTTTAAATTCGTTCCCCTTGTAGTACTCGAGGGCTTCTTCACGTGATACTTCTTTGTGCGTCACTGTTTTCCAAGTCGGAAGAAGCTCGCGCATCTTCTGCTCGATAGTAGGGAGTGCGTCGAGGCCAATAGTTGTATCAAACTTCGCATCGTAATAAAAGCCATCATCAACTGATGGTCCAAGGGTCAGCTTTGCGGTCGGGTATAACTCCATAATAGCTGCACCCAATAAGTGGGCGAGAGAGTGACGTTGGTGGGGAAGTTGTTCAGTATTCATTAGTGCCATAGTAGCATTATTTCAAAGCGTTTTCGAGGTATTGACAAATATTATATTTTTGGTACATTGTATCAAACAAATATACGTGTTATGACAAAAGCCATACACAGTAGTATTTATAAGATACTACGCTCTATACATGAGCTTAATCTGTACTTTGCAAACAAAAGTGAAACAATCGAACTACGTGCTCCGTCTATCACAGCTATGCATGGCGAGGCTGCTGGAGTAATGTTTTTCCCAGGAAAAAATAATTCTGAGGAAGAAAAATCTTTGATCGTTGTCCCCTATGATCGGTCAAAAGCATATATGCCTACACAGACTCAGATCACTGTGAGAAACTATCAAAAGCAAAAAATTACCAATTTGGTGCAATACGGTGCTCTTAAGGAAGTAAGACTTAGAACCCTGAGTATCAAGAGTCTGGGTGAACCGATTGTAAAGGAAAATACACTCGTTTCTGCTACTGTACCTCACATCAAGTACCCAGTCCTTATTGAAGACTACTTCCAAAGACCTGAAGAAAAATGGACGGAGGAATATTCAAAGAAATCTTCTAAGACAGGTGAGCCGATTTATCTATCGGACGATCTTGCTCGAATCATTGTTGATGAAGGCCATGGTCAGTATGAGTCTTTTCAAAGATATTTTCTTTGGAGAGAAGGTAAGTTGCACGCTCGACGTTTTACCTAACACAACGCAATTGTACGAGCCCTGATTTCTATATCAGGGCTTTTTTATTTACATTTTTAAACATATAGGGTATGATGGTTTTCATATGGTAGTACGAATGAGACACACCCGGGCGCATACGGCAAATCGCCGAAGCCACCACGCATTAAAAGCACCTGCACTTTCCACTGACAAAAGTGGTACTGTTCACCTTCGCCATCGTGCATCTATCGACGGTATGTACAAGGGTCGTTCTGTTGGAGTAGATCCAGTCAAGAAAGCAATGAAAAAGCAAGGAAAAAAGCCTTCAAAAGCTCCTGCAAAGAAGAAAGTTTCTAAGAAATAATAGTATTTAATTTTTGTACCTTTAATACACATCATGGCCAATCGTCACCTCTCCCGATCCATAGTCCTCCAATCATTGTTTGAGTGGGATTTTGGCGGCAAACCAGAAGATCTCAAGGCTATTATTGATCGCGATACTGCTGAGTTCGCACCAGGGCATAACGACCAGGTATTTATCTATGGATTGGCTGAACTGGTACAACGCAAACAAGCTATTATCGATGATATTTTGACCAAAGCAGCTCCAGAGTGGCCGCTCGAAAAGATTTCAAATGTCGATCGGAGTATTTTGCGAATGGGACTTGCTGAGCTCCTTTTTGGAGATAGAGAGCAGGTACCACCCAAAGTTGCTATCAATGAAGCGATTGAGTTAGCAAAAACATTTGGAGGAGAAAACTCTGGCAAGTTCGTGAATGGCGTATTGGGTGCAGTGTACAAAGAAATAGGAGAACCAGGCAAAGATCAAATATCTAAACCCAAATCTCTAAAATCAAAAGAACCAGAAGAGCCTATTGATATCACCAAGCTTCCAATAGAAGCAAAGGGAGGTGGCCTTGTGCATGCTCGTCATGACGGTGTTGACTATATAGCACTAGTGCATGATGTTTTTGGATATTGGACACTCCCAAAAGGCGGTGCTGAAGAAGATGAAACTATTGAACAGACCGCAAAGCGAGAAATTGAAGAAAAACTCGGTATTGCAGTTGACGAGCTTGGGCCAGAAATAGGTAATATTGATTATGTCGCGTCTCATCCAGCAAAAGGAAAGATACGCAAGATGGTAGTATTCTATTTGGCAGAAGCAAAATATCAAGAACTTGACCTTCATACTAACGGAGGCTTAGACAAGGCTGCATGGTTCCAGTTACATGAAGTAGTTGACTTGACCATCTACGATGATATATTGCCCTTGATCGCAAAGGCGATTGAACACATTACCAAGAAATAAACTAAGAAAAAATACGTAGTGTCTAGATTGTGGACTACAACGGTAGTCGACAGCCTAAACGCTATACGTATCGACTCATATGAAAGATTTTACCCCATTCGAAGAAGCAATAGGCGTGCAGTTTAAAGATAAGAAAAATTTAACACAGGCATTTATACACCGTTCATATATTAACGAGAACCCTAAAAGTGGACTTGAACACAATGAACGTCTCGAGTTCTTAGGGGATGCAGTTATTGAACTTGTCGTTACTGACTATCTCTATCGAACATATCCCAACCAAAATGAGGGCGACCTTACAGCATATCGTTCAGCATTGGTAAATGCAGTGATCATGGGAGAGGTAGCAGCGAGTCTCAATATGAATGACTATTTGTTGCTCTCAAAGGGTGAACAAAAAGATACCGGTCGTGCTCGTCAAACGATACTCGCAAACACATACGAGTCTTTCGTCGGTGCGTTATATCTTGATCAAGGATATGGTGCATGCGACACATTTGTAACCTCATCGTTACTCTCTCGACTTGATGATATTATCAAAACTAAATCATGGAAGGATGCAAAAAGTCAGATACAAGAAGAGGCGCAAGAACGTCTTGGTGTAACGCCCTCATACAAAGTAATGTCTGAAACTGGACCAGATCATGACAAACACTTCAACATTGGTGTTTTCTTTGGAGAGAAGAAGATCGCTGAAGGAAAGGGGAGAAGTAAACAAGAAGGAGAGCAAAAGGCAGCACTCGCTGCATTGGAAAATAAAGGGTGGTTATAAGCAGTATATGAAGGAAAAAGAGCCTGAAATAAGGCTCTTTTTCTATATGTAAGCTGGGCAGAATGCTATTGACTTTTATATAAATATGTTATATAATACAAACAGAATTCATTAATTATTAACCAAAAATTATTAAAATGAAAAAGTTCTTTTATATCACATTGATTATTTTTTTCTCCTCAGTTTCGGCTTCTGCACAGGTAGACCTCTCATCTATTACCACACCGCAATTTCAGAATCACATCGAAGGCACATGTCTCGCGACAGTCGCCATTGTTGAACAGAAATCTGAAGTCCATTCTATTACTCGAAAAGAAGCTAAAAAATGGAACAAGCACAAGATATACTTGATTACCTTCAACGAAGGTAAGAACTGGGACTTTTATGGTCCAGTAGAAGGCGATCAGATGCTTGCATTCCATGATCAGTTTTACTACTGTGTTAACAAAAATGCCTGGATCAAATCTTATGAACAAGCAAAGAAGGAGCGCAGTGGTATGAGCACGGGAACTGCACTAGTTATCGGATCTGCAGCCGGTGTAGGAGGAACACTCATCGTGAAGAATAACCCAAAAATATTTAGCGGGATATTTACTCCAAAGCAATAATACAAAGCGACTCAAAATTCTTGCACTCACATTTATGTGGGTGCTTTTTTATTTTTCATACAGAGAAATGGTATACTGATTTATCATGCGTCTTCAGCACATAGACATCGCCGGTTTCAAATCTTTTGCAAAGAAAAGCACCCTTGGGTTCGACACCGCAGTAACTGCAGTCGTGGGCCCCAACGGGTCTGGTAAATCTAACGTTGTTGAAGCATTTCGATTTGTCCTCGGAGAACAATCAGTTAAAAGTATGCGTGGCAAGACAGGTGCAGATTTGATATTCCGCGGATCACATAATACCGCTCGACTTTCTCGCGCAGCAGTATCTATTACGTTTGATAATACCGATGGGGTATTTGCATTTCCTATTGGGCAAAGTGGTAATGAAGATGCCAAATCTCCAATTCTTTTTGATACTATTACGTTTACTCGAGAGTTGTTTGCTGATGGTACAAGTAAGTATTCAATGAATGGGACAGAAATTCGTCTCAAGCAAATGGTAGAGCTTCTTTCGTCAGTAAATATTGGTGCATCATCGCATCATATTATTTCTCAAGGTGAAGCTGATGCTATTTTGCGCGCAAGTCCTCGGGACCGTCGTGAAATGCTTGAAGAAGCGCTAGGGTTAAAGGTGTACCATTACCGCATCAAAGAAAGTGAATCAAAACTATTAAAATCAACTGACACACTCAAAGAAGTACAATCGCTTCGTCGTGAACTCGCGCCACACTTGAAATTTCTTGCAGGGCAAGTGCAAAAGATTGAAAAAGGCAGAACAATACGTACCGAACTTGAAGGGCTCCTTATCCAATATTTAGCCAGTGAACGTGCGCATTTACAAGGTGAAGAAACGAGGACACATGAAGCAATGAGTATGCTCGAGCGAAGCAAACATGATTTGGAAAACACCCTAGCTTCGCTACAGAACCAGCAAGCTGAGACTGCTGATCCATATACGACAGATATAGCCATGTACAAGCAGCAGCTCCAAGTGTTCCGTGATAAACGTCGCGAAGTAGAGACCCGTATCGGACGACTTGAGGGTATGATTGAAGTAGAGCGTCGTCTTGTATCGGAACGCAACAAACCAGTGGTTACCGGACACACAGTCTCGTTTGCGCCCACTGAATACACACAGTTACTCAAAGATCTCGATTTTTTTATACAAGCACTTAGAGACGCTCAAAGTATGCAAGAGGTAAAGAATGCACTTGCGCGAATTGATCCATTGATCGCAACACTTCGCGCCAGAGAGCCACAGACCGTAGTGCCTGATACAACTGTAGTGTCATCAAGTAATCTTAGTGATATTGCGCATGAACTAGAAGCACTTCAAAAAAACCTACAGAAACTTATTCACGATGAACATACTGCGCAACAAGATCTCTCGGTACTCGAACATACACGAGAAGAAAGTCAGCGCTCACAACAAAGCTCTATTGCTCGACGATACGAAGTGCAAGGCGAACTCACTCAGTGTAATGCAGAGTTACACATCTTGCGTGCGGCAAAAGAAACATTCGTAGAACGTAAAGCATATTTTGATGCCGAGCTTAAAGAGGCGGCATTTATGTTTGGGTCACAATTTTTACACGCATTACAGTCAACAGAGGGAGTGACCGAACTCAATCTCCACGACTTAAAAAGAACTATTGATCGTCTCAAGATCAGACTTGATGAGCACTCTGGTATTGGTAACGAAGTTGCACAAGAGTATGAATCAACTGTTGAACGTGACACGTTTCTTGCAAGAGAAGTTGCTGACATAGAAAGTAGTATTCGCAATCTCGAGACACTCATCATCGATCTTAAAAAGGTACTTGATGATAAGTTCACTGATGGTGTCACGGTGATCAACGAACGGTTTGGTGAATTCTTTAAAACAATGTTTGGCGGCGGAGGAGCATTCCTCTCTATTACTATAGAAAAGCGTCGCAAAAAGAAAACTGATGATGGATTTGATGCTGAACAAGAAAGTGTCGAAGAAACAGATGATCGATTTTTGGAACGGGGCATTGATGTGCACGTAAACTTGCCGGAAAAGAAAGTGAAAGAACTCCACATGCTCTCTGGTGGAGAGCGTTCGCTTGTCTCTATTGCACTCCTCTTTGCTATATCTCAAGTCAACCCGCCACCATTCCTCGTCCTTGACGAGACTGATGCAGCGCTCGACGAAGCGAACTCTCGTCGATATGGAGATATGGTAGAGAGACTCTCCGCTTACTCACAGCTCATTGTGGTGACGCACAACCGTGAGACGATGTCTCGTGCATCAGTGTTGTATGGCGTCACCCTTGGTGCAGATGGTGGATCTAAACTTCTGTCTATCAAGTTCGATGAAGCGGTGAAGGTGGCGAAGTAATATGATCCCTCTGCGTTTTCTGGTGTACAAGGTCTAAATTTGGTATACATAAGGAAACAATAGCGTGTGAACAAAATAAAAACTTTCTTTTCGTTTGTTATCAATCTAGTAAGCTTTGCATGGGACATGTTTTGGATTGCTCGTTCCCGCTCAAAAGCTGAAGAAACATACGAAAAATACGAATCACCTGCATCAGACACACCCTGATGCTTTTTTATTGCTTTTTCTTTCAAAAGAGCTACTATATCCCAAAATAGTTCATCATGATTCAAATAGAAACAACAATCGACACTCTCATAACTGCATGTCTTGAGATAGGACAGATCCGTATTAGTGAACGAAATTGCGTGTACTGTGCGGTGCTCATTAATCAAAAGAACGAAGTGTTGTACCGTACCGACAGTGATCGAGGAGTATTGCACGCTTTAGGCTTATTGATAGCATCGATCCTTGAGAATTCTCTTTTAGAACATGAGGTAACCCTGGCCTATCCGCGTTCATTAACTATGCGAACTGAAACATATTTGGATACTATGGTTTTGAAAAGCTATATACGAATATGTCTTAATGGGTCACACGTTCAAATCGATCATCACTATGCAGGTATGAAAGCAAAGGACGATGTGCCGGGCTCGCGAACAGCTGTAGCTATAGGTACATCGTTTAGTAATGCACTTGTAGAACTCTATCGTGCACCCACCACACTCGAAGACTGTGTTCGGACACCTCTATAACCTCTCACTATCTATGTGAGGGGTTATTTATTTGCCTTTTTTATGAAAAAGCATAGGATGATGGAAAATCATTTAATTATGAATAAAAAAGCCACCGCAACGGCCGTATATGTGGTCGATCGAGTACTCAAAGAAGTGCTTCTTGCTATAAAAACTCGTAAGGTTGGTATCGGTTGTTATTTTCCGTATGGAGGATGGATAAAGGATGGTGAGACATCTCGAGGGTGTACTTGTAGAGAAGTCGATGAAGAAACAAAAGGAAAAATAATCCTTAAACCAGAGGAGCTCATCTATGTAGGACAGATCTGGTTCTACAAAGGAAGAGATAGAAAACCATATCAAACAGAGCCTACTTCTGTTGTTGATTTTTATATCGTATACAAAGAAAAGGCGACAATCGGTATACCTCCTACAACAGAAGAAATGCGAGATCCAGCGTGGTTTGCATTTGATGTGTTTCCTCCTAATATCAAGAAGGGGGATGAGCGCTTCATGCTCCCAATGCTCAATGAACAAGTCATGAGAGGTAACATTCATTTTTCCAAGAATGAAAAAGTAGTATACAAAGATTCGTATATTACCTCGTGCACGCTCGAATCCCTTATACTCGAATGAGATAAGGGATTTTTTTGTGTGCAAAAGTATAAAAAAGCCTTTATTTTATAAGGCTAAAATCGCCAAATAGGTATGCTTGACATTGAATCCTCACCGTATATAATGGGGGTCGCACTCAAGTTTGAGCGCATTTTCTTTGATAATTATATATTGCATTGAAGAATGCGAGTCTAAATCTATTTATTTGAAAGGAGGCAGCAGAAGAAGTCATTTTTCTCTTGCCTCGATCTAAGTCACCGCTATTTATAAGTGACTTTTAAGAAGAGTTTGATCCTAGCTCAGGATGAACGCTGGCGGCGTGGATAAGGCATGCAAGTCGAACGAACCTTGTTGTTCTGATCGATAAAGTAACGTTGAGTAGCAATACAATGCGAAGCGATATTTTGAAGAATGACGCTGGTTAGTGGCAAACGAGGTAGTAACACGTAGATACGTCCCCCAAAGTCGCGAATAACTCACCGAAAGGTGTGCTAATACGCGATAGTCCCTCCGGGGTAAAGTTTTTCGCTTTGGGAACGGTCTGCGGGATATCAGCTAGTTGGTAAGGTAAAGGCTTACCAAGGCTATGACGTCTAGAGGAGCTGAGAGGCTGACCCTCACCGATGGGACTGAGACACGGCCCATACACCTACGGGTGGCTGCAGTCGAGAAT
>CAYYNN010000006.1:0-33535 GCA_964473175.1 uncultured Candidatus Saccharibacteria bacterium
AAAATCCATCACCCAAAGTTATTGAGGCGCTTACAAACCTCTCAATGCCATCTGGAGTCGATATCGACGTCAAAATGATGTAAATCACAAAGAGAAAAAGCCCCGATCGGGGCTTTTTCTCTTTGTGATTTATGCACAGGACTCAACTGTGACTTCTCGGCGAAGCCTCGCTAAAGGCTAAAGTGCGATTGTTGTTTGACTTTTTATGCGGACTGAGTAGTATCAATCAAAATTTAAGAAAATGGGAAAAAATATTGAAATCAACGTTTTTAAGCGAACTCATTGCGGAAAAACCACATTTGTAATTGAAAAAGATGGAGCTCTTATTTATGATTGTGAAGGAATTTTAGATATTGCTGGTGCAATAAAGATGTCTTCATCGTTAAATAGGAAAGGAAAAGAACTAAAAATTGATTGTTCTCCTGATTGTGAGATAACAAGGATGTATCGTAAAAATCCTTCACATAATGAAGCATTGTCACCAGAAGACGAAAAGCTATTGTTCGATGAACTTAATCGATAAGGTACTTTTTTAAATTAGATCCCCGAAAGGGGATTTTTGTCTGCGCTTGCACATTTTCCATCCCCGTGTATAATCTCCCTACCAATTAAAAAGCAGGTAACACTGCTCGAAATGGTCCAATACCCTTACATATGCTCCGTTTCGGACATCTTGGGCAAGAACATATGAAATTCATCCTCGGCCGAAAAATCAATATGACGCAGCGTTTCGATGAAAAAGGCGTAGTTACTCCCGTAACTGCTATTTCTGTTGAACCAAACACTGTAACAACAGTCCTTACTACTGAAAAGAACGGCTACAGTGCGGTACAGGTTGGTCTTGGAACTCAAAAGGAATCTCGAGTAAACCAAGCGCAACTCAAGGCTTTTGGTGGCAAGGCGTTCAAAGCAATCAAAGAATTTCGTCTCCCTGCAGCATTGAATCAGACAAGTGCGCTCGTAACAGGTGACGTTATTGATCTCGCATCACTTATCGCGGGAGAAGATGTTATCGTCACGAGTACTTCAAAATCCAAAGGTTTCCAAGGCGTTGTTAAGCGTCACGGCTTTCATGGAGGACCACGATCTCACGGTCAGAAGCACTCAGAACGAGAAGCTGGATCTATCGGAGGAGGACCAGGACGTGCTGGAGGACGTGTGGTCAAGGGTATGCGCATGGCTGGACGAACAGGCGGAGATACTGTTACCGTCAAGGGACTCAAGGTTGTTGCAGTAGATACTGAAACAAACACACTCTATATCAGTGGAGCGGTTCCAGGTCGTCGCGGAACGCTTGTTAGTGTTATGGTCAATGAGAAATAATAGTATGACTACAAAAACTCCTACAAAAGAAAAGAAGGCTCCGGTATCACTTGATGCAACTATTTATTCACAAGCTGGTAAAAAGGCAGGTACTATCGCGCTCCCGGAGAAGGTGTTTGGTGTAAAGTGGAATGCTGACCTTGTCCACCAAGTCGTTGTGTCTATGATGGCAAACGCTCGCGCAGGAACAGCACACACAAAAGACCGTTCAGAAGTAGCAGGTACTGGTAAAAAGCCTTGGAAACAAAAGGGGACTAGACGTGCTCGACATGGATCAACCCGTTCTCCTATTTGGAGTGGAGGAGGTATTACATTTGGTCCACGTAATGACAAGGATTATTCAAAAAAGATCAACAAAAAGACTCGCGTCAAAGCACTCTTTACTGTTCTTTCTCGCAAGTACGCAGCAGGGACAATGTTGTTCGTTGATGACCTCAAACTCTCAGCGATTAAAACAAAAGATGCTCAATCAGTACTCGTAGACCTCGCTGGTGTTGAAACATTTGATAAGATCAACTCAACAAAGCGTACAGGGACACTCATGGTATTTCCAGAAACAACAGCTACTATCGAAAAGAGTTTTGCCAACCTTCCTGGAGTAACACTCATCAATGGTGCGGACTTGAACCCTGCTATTGTTATGAAGTTTCGACATGTGGTGATGGTGAACCCAAGTGCATTGGTCCCAGTACTTGAAGCTAAAATGAAATAATTATATGGCTACAGCAACTACCACAATAACAAAAAACGCAGACGCTACACTTCTCAAAAATCCTCGTATTACCGAGAAGGCAGCAAACATGGGCAAGTACAATACCTATGTATTTGATGTTGCGACTCGTGCAACAAAGAACGAAATTGCAAAAGCATTTACACTCGCGTACAAGCAAAAGCCTCTCAAGGTCAACACTGCGAGTAAGAAAGCTCCTAGTTTCTTCCGACGAGGAATACTCGGATTTGGCAGTCGAACCAAGAAGGCGTATGTTATCCTTCCAAAAGGATCGACTATCGATCTCATGTAGTCAGATGGTAAATATATAGAAATTTTATGAAATCACGCAAACCAACATCAGCAGGACAACGACAAACACTCACGATTGACTATCGGAAGCTTTTGACACTCACAACACCACTCAAGTCTTTGACAGTGGGGCAAAAGCGAGACGTTGGACGAAACAATCTCGGACGTATCACCACTCGTCACAAAGGTGGAGGAAACAAGCGTAACTACCGTCTCGTTGATTTTACATACAACAAACACGATATCCCTGCAAAGATTGATTCTATTGAATATGATCCAAACCGTTCTGCGTTTATTGGTATTGCAATATATGCTGATGGGGAAAAGCGATATGTGGTTCTCCCAAAGAGTATGAAAGTAGGAGATACATTCATTGTGTCTGAAAAGGCTGCAATCGAAACAGGAAACCGTCTCCCATTCAAGAACATTCCTGCGGGAACATTTGTCTACAACGTCGAACTCAAACCTGGTGCTGGTGCAAAGATCGTTCGCTCAGCGGGTTCGTTCGCCCAAATCGTTGCACAAAACGAAGGATACACACAACTCAAACTTCCGTCTTCTGAAATCAGACGAGTTCAAGAAACATGCTGGGCAACTATCGGAACTGTTTCAAACGACGAAAACAAACTCGTTCGATATGGTAAGGCAGGACGTTCACGATGGATGGGGATTCGCCCAACAGTTCGTGGTACAGCCATGAATCCTGTAGATCACCCATACGGTGGAGGTGAAGGTGTACAAGGTCGTGGAACCAAGCGTCCCAAGACCTTGTGGGGTAAGGTCACCGGTGGTCGCAAGACTCGTACTCCCAAGAAGTATTCAAACCAAAACGTTATCTCTCGCCGCAAGGTTGGAAAGAAATAAAATCGCTACATTTTTTACAAAAATATCACCCAAAAGGGTGTTTTTTTGACATTTATGAATGAAAGTGTAGTATCCAGAAAAAAGCACTATGGAAATATATACAGGGAATATAATTCGTTCTATTGATGAGATCACTCCAGAGACAATAGATCTCGTATATTATTTAGTAAGTAGGTTGCACGGTCAGCGTATTACTAGAGTGTGTATGGATACATCGCATACGGAGTTGTTTGATCTTTTACTCAGACTTGGAGACCAATATGCAGCAGAGCTTGCAAATATTCTCTGTACTGAGACGTCTCGTCACCGCAAGAGATTTACCAAAAGAAATATAACTTCTGAGCACTTCGTGCTGTATCGAAAGGATCTGCCAATCTTTAGGATCATGTGCGAACAATACATATCTCCTTTACGGCAAGATATTGTAGTTGCATGTGCTGAATATGGAATGCGATCGCATCCAAGAAAATTCAGAAAACTTCCTTCCATTGTCAATGTATCCATGATTATGCAGGATCAGACATGAAACTATGAGGTAGTAAAACGCATCGGTAAAACCGCCTTACACACTGGCGGTTTTTTTATTTGCTATACTTCCTTCATGAAAAAAATGTCTGAAAAAAAGCGCTTTTCTATTATTGCCCGTGCTCGATCATTCAAGTATGCACTTCGTGGGGTAGGGATCATTTTCAAGACACAGCATAACGCATGGCTCCATGGACTCGCTACAGTAGTTGTGGTATTTCTGGGATTTCTTCTCAACATCAGTGGTGGGGAATGGGCAGTAGTACTACTCTCGATCACCAGTGTACTTGCCGCTGAGGCCTTCAATACGGCCATGGAGATTGATATTGACCTTACGAGTCCCAACTACCATCCATATGCCCGTGACACCAAAGATGTGGCTTCTGGCGCGGTGTTACTCACTGCGCTCGGGGCAGCATTGGTTGGAATTGTCGTTTTTACACCAAAGCTTTTTGTATTTTTTAGCTAGGCACAGCACTGTATCAGAAGGTCTTTCACACTAATGTTTGACTTCCGCTGTCAATCTGCTAATATTCTCGCAGCTCCAACTAGAGCTTCTTTTTTTCTACCACAACAACACATATGACACGATCTCTCGCAAAAGGCCCATATATCGACGAAAAACTCCTATTGAAAATTAAGGGCAAACAACCCCTTTCTGCAGGCGTTATCAAGACATGGGCACGTGCAAGCCAGATCGCGCCAGAAATGGTAGGATTCACCTTCGGCGTCCATAACGGTAAGGCGCACATCGAAGTGCTCGTTACTGAGGATATGGTGGGACACCGATTGGGAGAATTTTCTCTTACTCGTAAGTTCACCCGACATGGAGGTAAGATGCAAAAAGACATCGACCTCAAGAAAAAGGAAGCTGAAATAACCGCAGCGAAATCTGCAAAGGCGACAACCACTGACGCCAAGAAGAAGTAATCTACAGATTGCATCTACTCAATCAGGGAAATAATTACCACAATTAACCATGAAAGCAACACTCACCAACTACAGACAGTCTCCTCGCAAGGTTCGCCTTGTGGCTAACGCCGTGAAAGGTAAGTCTGTTGCAGACGCTGATATCACATTGGCATACATGGTAAAACGCGGTGCTTTGCCTATGGCGAAACTCATCAAGAGTGCTGCAGCAAACGCAGTCCAAGCAGGTGCCGATGTTACAACGCTCATGATCAAGAATGTTGAAGTAAACAAGGGTATTGTGCTCAAGAGGTCTATGCCTCGAGCGATGGGTATTGCAAAACCTATTAACAAGCGTTCAAGTCACGTGACTGTTACCCTTGCGCAAATAGTGCCAAAGGCAATGAAGAAGCGTTCATCAGCTAAGAAGTTAGAGAAATAATATATGTCAAAAGTAGTCCACCCATATGCCCATCGTCTTGTTATCCTTCGTGATTGGAAATCACGCTGGTTTGCAACTGACAAAAACTATGTGAACAACCTTCATGTTGATGTTGTTATCCGTGAATACCTCGATAAGCGTCTGAGAGGATCATACCTTTCAAGTGTTGAAATCGAACGTGGACAAAAGGCACTCCGTATTATTCTCCGTACATCACGTCCAGGAATGATCATCGGTCGTTCAGGTGAAGGTGCGACAAAGCTTAAGACTGATCTCATCAAAGAACTCAAACGTGCAAAACTAACCGTTACTGACGATATCAAACTAGAAATCGCAGAAGTCGCTTCTCCTGATGCTGATGCAAAAATAGTGTCATACATGATTGCGGAAGGTCTTGAAAAGCGTCTTCCATACCGACGTGTAATGAAACAACTTATCGAAAAGGTTATGGCAGTTCGAGGTGTCCAAGGAGTGAAGTTCTACCTTGGAGGACGTCTCGGAGGTGCTGAAATCTCTCGTTCAGAGGTGCTCAAGCGTGGATCTATTCCACTTCAGACATTCCGTGCTGACATTGACTATGCTCGTGAACGCGCAAATCTCGCATATGGTGTTATCGGTATCAAAGTATGGATCTACAAAGGTCAAGTCTTTGAAAGCGATGCAAAGAGTCCGGTAGTTTCAAATAAATAAATATACTGCTATGTTATTCCCGAAAAAAGTAAAATTTAGAAAATGGCAAAAGAAGAGAACCAAGATGGAAGGTCGTGTTGAGACACGAGGAACCACTGTTTCTTTTGGCGCATACGGTCTCAAGACTGAAAGTATGGGGCGCATCACGTCAAACCAGATTGAAGCAGCTCGTAAGGCTGCATCTCGTCATCTCACCAAGATTGGACGTATGTGGATCCGAGTATTTCCTGATAGACCTATTACCTCAAAGCCTGCGGAAGTTCCCATGGGTGGAGGAAAAGGAGATCTTGACGGATACTGCATGGAAGTATTGCCGGGACGCATTATATTTGAAGTAGACGGCGTACCAGAAGCTACTGCAAAAGAAGCCCTTCGAAAGGCTGGAACGAAACTTCCACTCAAGACTCGTATTGTTGAAAGAGTATAAAATTTATGAAAAAGACTTCATACAACGGAAAAACAAAAGAAGCATTGAGTTCAGAGCTCAAAACTCTTCGCACAACCATCGCTACAGTAGTTGCAAAAGGACGTGCAGGCAAGAACCTCAAAGACTATGTGGTTGCTCGCAAGAACATCGCTCGAGTACTCACTGCTATGAACGCGTTGCCCGAAGAGTCGACAAAAGCAGAAAAATAAGTAATATACATACCCATACCATGCATTCAGAAACAACCAACAACAAAATACTCACTGGGATCGTCGTCTCAGACAAAATGGATAAAACCGTGGTTGTTTCTGTTACTCGATTTGTCAAACACCCAAAGTACCAGAAGTTTTTGAAAATTACCAAGAAATTTAAGGCCCATGACGAACAGAACGAAACAAAGGTCGGCGATACAGTACACCTCAAGCAAACTCGTCCACTCTCAAAGGATAAGCGCTTTGAAGTAATTAAGGAGGCCAAGAGTTAAATATATGTTAATGGATGGATCAATTGTAAAAATCACAGATAACGCCGGCGGTAAAGTTGGCAAAATCTTTAAAGTGCTCGGTGGCTCAAAGCGCCGCTATGCAGGCATTGGAGATATTGTGGTGCTTTCAGTGAAGGTTGCAGAACCTCGCAAGAACGTCAAGAAGAAAGACGTGTGTTATGCAGTGGTTGTTCGTCAACGTAATGCTTTTCGCCGAAAAGATGGTTCATATATTCGCTTTGATGACAACGCAGTAGTGATCATCGAAAAAGGAAAGAAGGAGCCAAAAGCTGGTCGAATATTCGGTCCTATTCCACGAGAAATCGGTGAACTTGGTTATCAGAAAATCGTATCATTAGCGCCTGAAGTGCTATAACAATATTTTATGCATATCAAAAAAGGAGACAATGTTATAGTAATCGCCGGCAAGCACAAAGGTGCCAAGGGTGTGATCGGCCGCATCGTGGGAGAGCGAGTTATTGTTGATGGTGTGAACAAGCAGAAATTTCATGTAAAGCCAAAGACGAAGTCTGAAAAAGGATCAATCGTTGAACGCGAAGCTCCTTTGCACCACTCAAATGTGAAGCTTGCACAAAAGAAAGCTAAAGCAGTAACGCCAGCAGCTAAAAAATAATCGAGTTTGTATATGGAAACCACCAAACAAAAACAAGAAAATACATTCAAAGCACTCAGTCAGTTCGGCTACAAGGCTAAACTTGCAGCTCCTCGTCTCGTTAAGATCGTGATTTCATCAGGAACAGGTTCTGGTATGAAGAAAGATCGTGAGAAGAACAACACCATCATGGACCGTCTCACTCGTATCACCGGCCAACGCCCGACTGTTCGCGCAGCCAAGAAATCTGTTGCATCGTTTAAGGTCCGAGAAGGCGACCCTATCGGTGTTTCTGTAACACTTCGCGGTGCACGTATGCAGCACTTCATGGACAAGCTTGTGAACATTGCTATTCCTCGTACCAAGGACTTCCGAGGTATCGAACGCAAGACAGTAGATACTATCGGCAACATGACTATTGGTATCAAGGAACACTCTATTTTCCCTGAAACATCTGACGAAGATTTGCGCGACGTCTTTGGATTTGCTATCACCCTCGTCTCATCTGCTCGTAACAAAGCAGAAGCAATGGCATTCTTTGAACACCTCGGTATTCCATTTAAAAAAGAAGAAGTAAAGAAATAATAAAAAATCTCCGAAAGGGGATTTTTTTTGGTATACTACAGCATTCATGAAATTTAAATGCATACAAAAGCTATGGGTAGCAGCCGCTATTACTCTTATTACATTTTTTACACTGACGACGTCTTCTAGTGCAGCTGCTTATTATTTCTGCGATACTAGTGGAGATCATAGCCCAACAAATGCAGCGAACTATGCCAATGACGAAGACTGTACTGATCCTGCTGGATTGGTGCCGGACAATACTGTGGACGAAGTTACTGTTGTTGGTGGAACAACATATGATGGTGATGCGATATTTAATGGAATATCACAAAACCTCGGTACCGTAACAGGGGATGCCACGTTTAATGATTTATCTAGAAACTCAACAGGTCGAGGTGACGTGGCTATAGTTTTGGGAGATGCGGTATTTAACGAAGATCAGAGTGAGAATAACGGGACTGTTGCTGGAACAAGAACGAGGTATTATTCCATAGGGACTAACACAACTAGAGACTTTACGTTGATTGGTGATGAGGTAACTCCATGGACCGTTGTTGCGGATGGTGTAGTTGTTAAAATATCAGGTGCGATATTTGATACAAGTAACGTGGTATTCACAACGGTTAATAATGGAACTTTTGTTGATTTAACTTTTCTGTACAGCTCTGTAACTGATAATGTTTTAAAAATTGTATATGACGGCACAATTGATACAACATCTGTACCAGGTACTAATGATTTTGATGTTAGTGTAAATAATACTGATACCGATGTTATACAAGTAGCTATTGATGGTGACACAGTTTCTTTAACGTTAAATTCATCTGTTAAGTTTACAGACACAGTTTACCTCGCCTATATTGGTGGCGATACACCAATACAAAGTGTTAATGAAGTCGTTGTACCAAATCTCAATGAAGTGTATGTAGCATATGCTCTACTCACAGACCCAACACCGTTTTATATAAATCTTGTAGGAGATAAGGTTTATGTTAGTAACTATGATTCAGCAACAGTATCTTCCATCAATATTATAACCGGAGAGACTATAGCGACTCTTGGCAGTGCCTCAGGATCTTTTTATTCTTCAAGTATAGGAAATAAGTTGTATGTGAATAATGTTTTTGATACTACTGTTACAGTTATTGATACTGAATCAGATAGTGTGGTGGGAAATATAGACATCGGAACAGCTCCTGCCTATTCAGTTATTGTTAATAATAAGTTATACGTTGCCGCCACAACAGCTAATGCTGTCTTTGTTATTGATGTTTATACAAATACTATACTAGGGAGTATTTCAACAGGTAATAACCCTGGATACTTAACAGTTGTGGGTACTAAAATATATGTTTCAAACGCCGATGGTACTGTGTCAGTTCTAAATACTACAACAGACAGTGTTATAGCTACAATCAGTATTGAAAATAATGCTTTATACTCATTCGCTGTCGGAACAAAACTGTATGTAAACTGCGGTGGGACTCTTTCGGTCGTTGACACAGTTACAGATACATTCGTTACCAATATTACTGTTAATGAAGGTTCATACTCTTTTTCAGTTCTTGGTACAAAACTTTATGTTACAGGTCTTGATAATGTCACATCAGTTGTAGATACTGTTTCTGATACAGTAATTGATACTATCACTGTTGGTTATCAAACATATTTTTCTACTTATTTCAATAAAAGACTGTACGTATCCAACAATGGAGATAATACTGTAACTGTTGTAGATACAGATACTGATACTGTTGTAGATACTTTATATGTAGGGAAAAATACATATCACTTTGCTGTTGTAAATGGCTATGTATATGTAGTCGTAAATAATAGTAGTTATATCTCCGTCATCAACCCATCCACTGTCCCTTCCCAACTCCCAAACCTCACTCACTTCTCAACCAGCACGCCCTCTGGTACGTATTCCTCCGGCGCTTCAATCTCTATCACCGCACATTTCGGGCGCACCCTCGCCTCAGGCAGCACTATGACCATCGAACTCTCGACTGGTGCAAATGTGACGCTCAATCAAGTCTCAGGCACAACCCTCTCCGGCACATACACCATCGCAGCAGGAGAAACCACTTTTGATCTTTTTGTTCGAGAGGTTGTGTCGGCAAACGTCTCAGATACTAGTGGTCATACCCGAACGGGATATGATTTGCCGTCATCTATGGGAGACAGCGATATCTTCCAGGGTGAAAACTCCTTCATCTCCCGCAACCTCGGAGACACAACCAACATCAGCATCAACATCAGCCCCGACACCATCCCTGTCGGTGCAAACCCGTACCAGATCTCTCCATTGATCAACGGTTCTATCTATGTCGCCAACCAAGGTGCAGGTACCGTCTCCGTCATCGATGCAACCACACAAACAGTCACTCAAACCATCTCAGTCGGTGCAGAACCATACGGTCTCGCCTATACCAATGGGCAACTCTATGTCGCCAACACTGGCTCTGACACCGTCTCTGTCATCGATACAACCTCAAATACCGTCAGCGCAACCATTCCTGTCGGTGTGAAGCCATACTATATGACCGCTATCGGTACCAATGCATATGTCACCAATGGTGCATCCAACACCGTCTCGGTCATCGACTCCACAACGAACACCGTCAGTGCAACAATCCCTGTTGGCTCATACCCTCGTGGTATCAAGGCGCACGGTACAGACCTCTATGTTGCAAACTACGGTGATCTCAACTACAGTGGTGGCAACTATATCTCGGTCATCGACTCCACAACCAATACCGTCACTGACACGATCATTTCTCCTGGAGGAAGTGATGGACCTCGTGGTGTCACAACACTCGGTTCAAACGTCTATGTTGCAAACTTTCGTTCAAACAACGTCTCGGTCATCGATACTGCCACCAACACTATCACCGCAACAATCCCTGTCGGCAAAGGTCCTCGAGGTGTTGCTGGTATCGGCACCAATCTCTATGTTGAGAACTTTGATGACTCAACGATCAGTGTTATCGACACCATTTCAAACGCTGTTACAGAAACTATCGATGTTGGAAATTCTCCTTCAGGTATTTCCATTGTCGGCACCGATGCATACATTTCATCATTCCAAGACAACCGTGTATACAAACTCAATACACTAACCAATGAGTTGTACACAACAGCGGTCATTGAGGAAGTTGAAGAAGAACCAGAACCTGTCAGGCATTCGTCAGGCGGCAGTATTGCTGCTATCTTGCCTCCTTCCCTACAACCGCCTGTGGCAGTGAATTGCCCTGTGGGGGATATGTTTTCTCGAGAGACAGGACAACGTTGTACGGTATTAACCACTATACTCCCGGCATCAAACCCTTCAGATATCCCATCACCCTATATATTTACTCGTACACTCAAGGTAGGTATGACTGGTCTTGATGTGCAAAACCTTCAAAAGTATCTCAACACCCACAATTTCTTTGTATCTGCTTCAGGTCCAGGATCATCTGGTCTCGAGACGACGCTCTTTGGATCCAAGACACGCGCTGCCGTGATCAAGTTGCAGATAACCAAGCGATTGAATGGAGATGGGGTCGTCGGACCCTTGACCAGGGCGCTCTTGAAATAAGAAAGACTTTGTTGACTTCAAGATATAGATTTGGTAGGATACCCAAGCTCTGTAGTAATCCCTGATGTTCTCTTTGAGTCTCTCCACTAAACAGTTGAGGGAAATACAAAGAAATCACCAGGCGATATTCTAAAGGGTCTTATCTTACAATGGCAAAAACTTCAACAATAGCGCGTTCAAAAAAGACGCCAAAATTTAGTACTCGACAAGTCAACCGCTGTTTCCGCTGCGGACGTCGTCACGGCTATATGCGTGACTTCGGACTTTGTCGTATTTGTTTCCGAGAGCTCGCTAACGAAGGTATGATTCCAGGTATTCGTAAGTCTTCATGGTAATTTTATGGTAACTGATCCAATTTCAAACATGATAATAAGTATGAAGAATGGTGCTATGGTCTCCAAGCAGACTGTAGTAATACCTTTCTCAAAACTCAAACAAGCAATCGCTATGTGTTTGAAAGAGCAGGGATATATTCATGAAGTATCAAAGAAGACTGAAAAGAACAACGTTCCTGTACTTGAAATTGCTCTTGCATATAACAATGGTGTATCACGCATCACTGACGTGAAGCGTATGAGTAAGCCATCACGTCGGACATATCTTGGGGTGCATGATATTCATGGGGTCAAGAATGGTCACGGCATAGTTGTCCTCTCAACACCAAAAGGTATCTTGACTGATAAGCAAGCGCGCAAGGAAGCGGTCGGTGGAGAGGCGTTATTTATGATTTGGTAATATATATGAGCAGAGTTGGAAAACAACAACTGGTAATCCCAGCAAATACAGAAGTAAGCTACTCAGAAGGCGTTCTCCGAGTGAAAGGTCCTTTGGGGGTGGTTGAAAAGATACTTCCTGAACACGTACTAATCACTATCGCTGATGGTATGGTTACCTTTGCACAAAAAGGCACTGACCCTTTCGCTCGTGCTATTTGGGGAACATATGCTTCTCATGTAAAAAATATGATTGCAGGCGTAAATACTCCATATGTCAAGAAACTCATCCTTGATGGAGTTGGATTCAAAAGTGAAGTAAAGGGTACTGATCTGCATCTTGCACTTGGATTTTCACATGGCGTTGTTGTCGCTATCCCACAAGGCTTGACTGTTACCGCAGAAAAAAATAACATCACTATTACCGGTATCGACAAGGAGCTCGTAGGACAATGGTCTGCAAAGGTGCGTGCAATGAAGAAACCTGAACCATATAAAGGCAAAGGATTTCATTACAGTGACGAAGTCATTCGACGTAAGGCCGGCAAGAAAACTGCATAACCAAATATATAGAAATTTATATGTCACGATCAACTCCACAAGAAAAAAGAATTCGAAACAAGCGAAAGATTCGCTCAGTTATTTCTGGTACCGCAGCGCGACCTCGTCTTTCAGTGTTTCGTTCAAACAACTTCCTGTATGCGCAGCTTATTGATGACACAAAGGGCGTAACTATCGCTGCGATTAATGATGTTAAAAAAGGAAAGGGAACAAAAGTTGAAGGAGCAATGAGTGCAGGGAAGGCACTAGCGACAGCGGCAAAAGCACAAGGTGTCGAAGCAGTAGTGTTTGACCGTAACGGATTCAAATACGCAGGTCGGATCAAGGCATTTGCTGATGCGGCACGAGAAGGAGGCTTAGTCTTTTAAGCACAATTTTAAATACATATATGTCTACACCAACACCTACAACACCATCACGCACACCAAACACTGGCGCACCAGCATCTGATCGCGCTCCATTCGCGCGTCGCCCACGACGTGACGGCAAGTCATTTGCAGACCGCGTTAAAGATGTTGATCAAAAGATTCTTGATATCCGACGCGTTACTCGTGTGGTTGCTGGAGGACGACGAATGTCTTTTGCAGTATCAATGATCATAGGGGACAAGAAAGGGGTTGTTGGTGTTGGTACAGGGAAAGGGAATGATACAGCACTCGCTATTGCCAAGGCACTCAAGGATGCAAAGAAAAATGCGATCAAGATCAAACACACAAAAACACACTCTATACCACATGACGTTAATGCAAAATACAATGCATCACGTGTAATGCTTTTCCCAAACCACGGCAAAGGGCTTGTTGTTGGAGCGGCACTTCGTGATATTGTAACAATCGCAGGTATCAAAGATGTATCAGGTAAAGTTCTCTCAGGAAGTAAAAACAAACTCAATACAGCGAGAGCATGTATGAAAGCATTGGCACCGATAAGTACTAAATATATTTTTGGTCAAAAGGTTGAAGCACCAGTAGCGGCTCCTGAAGCTGCAGTAGTTAAAGAATAATATTATGTTAGATCTCAAACGAAAAACAGAAAATAAGAAAGGGAAACTCGTTGGTCGAGGTGGGACACGAGGCAAGACTGCGGGGCGTGGTACAAAGGGACAGAAGTCTCGTGCTGGTCACAAAATCCGTCCTGAGATTCGCGACATGATCAAGAAGTATCCAAAGCTTCGTGGTCGTGGAAAGAACACAAATAAAGCATTTCGTGCAGAACCTGTTATTATTAACATTGGTGTTATCGCTGCGGCTTTCTCAAAAGATGCAAATATCACACCAGCTGCACTTCTTGAAAAAAATGTTATTCGACGCAAGAAGGGTGTTCTCCCTCCAGTGAAAATACTCGCAGAAGGAGACATTTCATATGCAATCTCTATTTACGACTGTCAGGTATCTCCAGCAGCAAAGACTAAAATCGAAGCAGCAGGTGGTACAATCAAATAACCAATCAACACAATAATGAATTCCTTTTTTAGAAAATTCAGCACACTCTTTACTGACAAAAGTCTTCGAAGCAAAATTATATTTGTTGTCGTCATTCTTTTCATCTTTCGTTCTTTAGCAGTGATACCTGTTCCAGGAGTTGATATTTCTCGACTCAATCAGTTTCTCCAATCCAATCAGTTTCTCGGACTCTTCAACGTTCTCTCTGGTGGAGGGCTTTCAACGTTCTCTGTTGTAATGCTCGGAGTCGGCCCATACATCACCGCATCGATTATCATGCAGGTTCTTTCAATGATGGTTCCTTCTTTAAAAGAGTTGATGCAAGAAAGTGGGGATGCTGGGCGACGAACATTTAACCAATATGTTCGATTCCTCACAGTACCTATTGCTGTTTTACAATCTTTTTCATTCATTAAATATCTTCAGAGTCAGGGAGCGATTGGTGTATTATCTCCAACCGCACTTGTTTCAAATATTGTTATTATTGTCGGAGGATCAATGCTCCTTTTGTGGATGGCAGAACTCATTACCGAATTTGGTATTGGTAACGGTACCTCACTTATCATTATGGCAGGTATCCTAACGCAAATCCCTCCAAAGATTTCACAGTTTTTATTCACCCTCACTCCAGATCAGATTCCAACAGTCCTTATTTATATTGCAATCGGTCTTTTGGTAATCACCGGCGTTGTATATATTTACGAAGCAGAGCGTCCGGTCAAGGTCACGTATGCTCGACAAGTTCGAGGTATCCGTACTATTGGAGGAAATGATAGTTATCTTCCACTACGTCTTACACAGGCAGGTGTTATGCCGATTATCTTCGCGTCATCACTGTTGTTGTTCCCTCAGTTTTTGGCAGGACTTTTCCAGAGTTCACAATCTCTTCGTCTCCAAGCAATAAGTCATGGGCTCACCAGTTTCTTGCAAAACACCGTCTGGTATTCGATCGTATACTTCATCCTGGTAGTATTCTTTACCTATTTCTATACTGCAGTTACCTTTGATCCAAAACAAATTGCTACAAATCTTCAGAAGAATGGTGCATTCGTTCCAGGCACACGTCCAGGTGAGGCTACAACAAGCTACCTCTCAACGATCGTTACGCGCATCACACTTGTCGGATCAGTCTTTCTCGGTATTGTTGCTGTTCTCCCGCTTATCGTTCGTTCAACAACAGGTATTACTGCATTTGCAGTCGGCGGAACATCGCTCCTCATTGTGGTCTCTGTAGTCATTGATCTTGCTCGACGAGTAAGTGCACAAGTTGCAATGAGTGAATACTAATTCTGGTATACTCTACCAATGGAATACTTAGCGCAAAAACAAGCGTATATATTTATCGGACAATCAGGTGCTGGAAAAGGAACTCAAATTGCTCTGTTTGAACAAAAAGTTCGCTCTTTGTATCCACATGAATCGATACTTCATTTGGAAACGGGATCAACCTTCCGTGCATTTATAGAGACAACATCATATACCGCAGGACTAACCAAAACAGTAATGGATGAA
Source organism: uncultured Candidatus Saccharibacteria bacterium (assembly GCA_964473175.1). Taxonomy (GTDB): domain Bacteria; phylum Patescibacteriota; class Minisyncoccia; order Phycocordibacterales; family UBA9973; genus UBA4124. The sequence goes on from CAYYNN010000006.1 coordinate 15,677, forward strand.
GGGAAACTTCCACCACCGTTCATTGGTATACATGTGTGGAGTCATGAGTTAATTAATAGTTACACAGGGCAACAATTTGTATTCATTGATGGCACACCTCGGGTGTTAGATGAAGTACCAGTGCTTCTTTCTGCGGCGCAATTTTATGGATGGAAGTTTCATGTCGTGTATCTTGAAGTAGGGGATGCGTGGAGCAATGAGCGTCTCATTGGGCGCGGACGAGCAGATGATATGAACGGACATGATAGAGCAGAACGTATTGCATGGTTCCATACCAATGTTGTTCCTGCAATCGAATTACTCAAGGCGTCACCTGAGGTAGATTTTCTGACTATTAACGGGGAACGAACGGTTGATGAAATCCATAAGGATATTTGTGTAAAGTTAGGATTGGAATAGATGATAATTATTAAAACAGAAAGTGAAATAGAACGATTGAAAAAAGGGGGACCCATTCTCGCTCGCATTTTGCGTGAAGTTGCAACTGCGACAAAGCCAGGAGTGACAACGAAGTCACTCGATGCACTTGCCCACAAGCTTATTATTGATGCGGGTTGTAAGCCTGCATTTTTACACTATCGTCCTGAAGATGCGAGTCATCCGTATCCTGCGACGCTGATAACATCAATCAACGATGAAGTCGTCCATGGTATTCCTGGAGAGAGAGTCCTCAAGGAAGGCGATATTATTGCATTAGATCTCGGACTTAGTTATGAGGGTATGTTTCTTGATCATGCAATGTCTATGGGGGTTGGAAAAATAAAACCAGAGGACAAAGAGTTGCTGTCAGTCACTCAGGAGGCACTTGCAGAAGGTATCGCTGCAATTATTCCTGGAGCAACTGTTGGAGATATTGGATATGCGATAGAGCATTATGTAAAACCATACAAGCTTGGTATTGTGCGCGATTTGTCAGGACACGGTGTGGGACGCGCAATACATGAAGATCCGTACATTCCCAACTACGGCAAGGCAGGTAAGGGTGCAAAACTTGTTCCCGGTATGGTGATTGCTATCGAACCCATGCTCACTCGTGGCGCAGAGGATGTCATACTGATGAAAGATGGGTACACACTCAAGACCTCTGATGGATCACATAGTGCACATTTCGAGCACACAGTTCTCATCACAGAAGAGGGTGCAGAAATTTTAACGAAATAAAAAAGTAATCCACTCATTGAGTGGATTTTTCCTTGCACATATATAGAGAGACCATATATACTGTATGCATTCATGGAAACAATGATGCCGACATCTTTTATTCCGAAACGCCCTGTTAGCTCAGAACCTGTTCCAACACAGAAGCATGGACATGCAGTAGGTATTCTTTCGTTACTTGCAGTTGTAGTTGTTATTGCAACTATTCTTTCATATGGAGGTGTACGGTTGTATCAAAAGCAACTAATCGCACAAAAAGCAAAGACTGATGAATTGATTAATGAAGCAAGAAAAGGAATCGGAACAGAGTTTCTGGCTGACATGAAGCGTCTTGATGCGCGTATTGCCGGTGTCAAAACAACCGTCAACAACCACATTGTTGTTTCACCTATTTTTGCTGCTCTTGAACAGACAACACTCCGCTCAATTCAGTACAAAAGCTTTATGTATGAATTTGGAACAGATGCGACTACTCGCGCAACAACAGTACAAGTAACACTTCTCGGTACAGCAAAGAGTTACTCGACGATTGCGTTACAGTCAGATTCATTTACACAAAACAAACTTATCAAAAATCCTGTATTTTCCAACCTTACGGTTGATGATAAATCTAGTTTAGTTAATTTCAAGCTTGTGTTTACCGTAGACCCGAGTGCGCTATCGTACGAAGCATTTATTCGCGGCACAGATCAACCACAAGTCGTTATTCAACCATAATATATGAAATACTTCCTCTCACTATTATTTATAGCGGTGTCGATCACAGTTTTCGTTGTGATTATTAAACCAGACTACAATAAACTGCAGGTTACCCGCCAGGCGGTAGATCTAGCGAATACCAATCTACAAACTGCTAGTAATCTTGCGAAAAGTCGAGATGAGCTTATTACTAAATATAATAGTATTTCAAAAAACGACTTAGATAACCTCAAGATATTGTTGCCCGATAGTGTAGACAATATTCGTCTTATTATTCAAGTTAACTCTCTTGCAACAAAAAATGGCCTTTCATTGTTACGTAATGTAGATTATCAAACAGACCAACAGGCAATTGCAGCAACAACGCTCCAAGACCCGAGTGCCTCAAAGCTTCCATATGGAGAATTCTCTATATCCTTCCAAACAACAGGGCAATACAAGAACTTCCTCGCATTCATATCCGATCTTGAACAAAACTTGCGACTAGTCGATGTTGTAAAAGTGGATTTTGTTCCAAGTGATGCTGCTACTGCACAAAGTTCAGCTATTAGTATGACCTACAAGGTAACGCTTAAAACCTATTGGTTAAAGCAGTAGTTTTGAATAAATAATATGAGTAAAAAAGTAAAAATCTTTGCAATCGTCGCTCTCATCCTCGCAGGTATCATTGGTGCTGCGGCATATTTTGGAAGTACATCGAGTAGTACTCCGACCCCATCTTCCGACAACCCACTAAGTTCATCTGCTGCAAAAGCTGGTGGTGTTGCTATGGCACCACAATCGTCAGCACCAAGTGAGTTTTCATCACTGCTTTCTACAATCAAAAATATAAACATTGATACGTCTTTCTTTTCAGATCCTGGATACCGCGCACTTCGAGATTACCCTATAACACTTGGTACTGACACAAAAGGACGACCAAACCCTTTTGCGCCCGTAGGATATGACTCTGGATCTATTAGTGGAGGAAGTACCCCTATTACGAAGGTTCAGTTTGAAACTATCCAACCTAGTACCGTAACATCAACTACTGCGCAGTTTGGAGCGCAGGCACTAGTCTCTGATACCTCAAATGCAAGTGTTGTATTTGAATATGGAACTAATGATGTGTTAGGTACTGCAACTGCACCGGTGTCACTATCTTCGAATGGGACCGCTCTCGTTCGTGTAACCAATCTTATTCCTGGAACTACCTATTATGTTCGCGCTACACTCGTACAAGGGTCGACAACAACACCGGGCAATATGATGACCTTTGCCACGTCTCCGAAACCGTAAAATGTTTCTCGACTTCCTTTTATCTCAAAATATAATAACTGAACTTCAATACAACAGGGTAATGACGAGCCTTGATACTGAATTCGACGGCAACATGACCAAGGCGCTTATGGCAACTGGTCTATCTGAAGATGCGATTACTACAGCAAAGGCTGAATTTTATAAAATACCATATCAAAAAGTAGCGCGAGGCTCAGTGAGTGGAGACATATTGAAATATGTTGAAGAAGAAGCTGCAACGCACTATCGGTTTGTTCCAATAGCCTTTGCAGATGGTGTACTTTCAATAGGGGTTACTGAGCCAGAGAATATTGAAGCAATGAATGCGCTACAGTTCATATCAGTAAAACTGGAAGTACCTTTCAAAATATTTTTGATATCGATGAGTGACTATATGTCCATTCTCGAGAACTACCGAGGAGTCAGTACAGAAGTCGATAAAGCTGTCACCGACTTAAACGATGAACTTGAGTTGGCCAACAAAGAGGTCGTTAAAAATAAAGGAGCAATTGTTAAAAATGAAGGCAAAGAAGCAAAAATAGTTGAAGATGCTCCTATTATCAAAATCGTAGCGGTTATCATCAACCACGCTGTTGAGGGTGGTGCTTCAGATATCCATATAGAAAATAATGGCGAGTCCGTGAAAGTTCGATACAGAGTTGACGGTACACTGCATACAACATTAGTGTTACCACTCAATACCTTTGATGGAATAGTTGCCCGTATCAAAATTCTCTCAAAACTTCGTCTCGACGAAAAGCGTAAACCTCAAGATGGATCTTTCTTCACGATGATCGAAGGTCGAAAAATTGAGTTTCGAGTATCAACGTTCCCTGCATATTTTGGTGAAAAGGTTGTTATGCGTATCTTGGACTCAGAACACGGTGTTCGTAATGTTGAGGATCTCGATATGACGCTTGGACATCGTCAAACGATAAAGGAGATTTTGAAGCGTCCATATGGACTCGTCCTTATCTCTGGACCAACAGGGTCGGGTAAATCGACAACACTGTATTCGATGTTAAATGACCTGGATAGAGAGGGAATGAACGTTGTATCCCTCGAAGATCCCGTTGAGTATCAAATCCCCGGAGTATCACAGTCTCAAGTTATGCCGGAAATTGGGTATACCTTTGCGACAGGGTTGCGATCTATTCTCCGTCAAGATCCGAACATTATCATGGTAGGAGAAATTCGTGACAAGGAAACTGCTGAACTTGCTATTCAGGCCGCTCTCACTGGACACTTGGTGTTATCAACTATCCACACCAACACCTCTATTGGTATTGTGCCACGTCTCGTTGATATGGGTATTGACCCGTATCTGATTGCACCTACGTTGATTCTTGCTATGGCACAACGGTTGGTGCGGCGAGTACATCCAAGCGCCCGCCATGAGGTACCTCTTGATGAGGTAACAAAAGCATTTGTGGATAAACAGTTTGCTGATCTTAACCCTACATTCCTTCCGGCGCTTAACATCCCCACAAAAATGTATGATGTTAAACCTTCCTCTGAAGCACCGTCAATGACACATGGCCGTATTGCGGTGTTCGAAATGTTCGAAATTGACAAAGAAATTCAAGAAATCATTTTGAAAAACCCTGTCGAAGCCGAAATCTATAAAGCGTGCCGGGCAAAAGGTATGATTACTCTTCGCGAGGATGCCTTGATCAAGGCACTCAACGGTGAAGTGTTATTACAAGAAGTATACGGACTATAAGACTATAGACGAATAGAAGCATTACAGAGTATACTTAGATTATATGGATTCACTTCAGCCTACACTCGATACACCCAAGACCATTATGATTATTGATGATGATAGTTTTTTGCTGGACATGTATGCAATGCGCTTTACTCAAGCAAAGTTTACGGTTATTACCGCAATGAGTGCAGATGATACACTTGCGAAGTTACGTACTGGTATAACGCCAGATATTATGCTTTTGGATGTTGTGATGCCTGGAGTTGACGGATTTGAAATGTTAGAAAAAATTAATGCCGAAAAACTTGTCCCTGATACAATCAAAATTTATCTTTCAAATTTAGGACAAGAGCAAGATATTGAGCGTGGTAAACAGTTGGGAGCATCAAGTTATATCGTCAAGGCAAATAGTACTCCATCAGAAGTTCTCGCACATGTTCTCGAAATAATGAAAAAATATGGAAAATAACATTGAATTTAAAAAAGTATTTGAAGAACTGATCGACACACTCATTCGTGAAGAAGGTTCCGATCTGCATCTTGCAACAGGAAGGTTTCCTGCGGTGCGTATTAACGGTGAGTTGATATTTCTTCTCAACAGACCGGCACTCACCCAAGAAGATATGGGCGGTATTGCTGCAGCTATTTTGAGTCCAGAACATTATGCGCATTTTATTGAAAAACAAGAATTAGATTTTTCATACGAATACCAAAGTGCCACCCGACTTCGCGGCAACATTTATGTACAACAAGGTAAGTTTGTCATGGTCCTTCGACTTATTCCTCATGTCAAAACACTTCAGGAGCTTAACCTTCCACCTATTATTGCGGATTTTGCGAGACGAAAACAAGGGTTCTTCTTGGTCGTCGGACCTGTTGGTCAAGGAAAAAGTGCGACAATGTCAGCAATGGTTGGACTCATCAACGAAGAGCGAGCTGCGCATATCCTGACTATCGAAGATCCTGTCGAATATGTATATGAGCAAAAGAAATCAATCATCGATCAACGCGAAATAGGTATTGACTCAGCTGATTTCCACTCAGCACTTCACAGTGTCTTTAGGCAAGATGTAAACGTGATCTTGATTGGAGAAATGCGTGACGCAGAAACCATAGGAACCGCGGTGACTGCTGCTGAAACAGGACACCTTGTTCTCTCTACACTGCATACCAACAATGCATCGCAAACAGTCGATCGTATTATTGACTCATTTCCTGCGGGGCAACAAGACCAGATCCGTATGCAGCTTGCGTCATCACTGATTGGAATATTTTCTCAACGATTGGTGCCGCGCATTACGGGTGGACGTGTGCCTGCGTATGAGCTCTTGATCAACAACGCAGCAGTCGCAAACCTTATTCGTGAAAAAAGAACACATGAACTTGATATGGTTATTGAGACAGGTTTTGAGCTCGGTATGATCGATATGAACCGTTCACTTATTGAACTTGTTCGTTCAGGGGATATTACGTTAGAGAATGCATATGCATACTCGCTCAATCCAAAGAATTTGGAACGATTATTATAACCATTATTTCTTATGAATTTTAAATACGAGGCAATAACCAATACGGGAGAAAAACGAGACGGCATGATCGAAGCTGTTAGCCGTGATTTAGCGGTTGCTGGCCTTCAGCGCCGTGGACTGATTGTGACTTCTATCAAAGACGAGAAGCAACAAAAGAAATGGTTCGAAGTCTCTGTCTACGAAAAAATCCCAATGAAAGCAGTGGTGATTCTTTCTCGACAAATCGCAACGCTTTTTGATGCGCAAGTTTCTGCCCTCAAAGCTTTTTCATTACTTGCGGACAACAGTGAGAACAAGCTTCTTGGTGCAAAACTCACACAGGTTGTTGCAGATTTGCAGGCCGGATCATCTATTGCCGGGGCATTGAGCAAACACCCTGATGTGTTTTCTGATTTTTATATCAACATGGTCAAAGCAGGTGAAGAGAGTGGAAAACTCACACAGGTCTTTACGTACATGGCGGATTACCTCGATCGACAATATGCGCTTACGTCTAAAACGAAACATGCATTGGTCTACCCCGCGTTCGTTATCGGTATCTTCATTGCGGTTATGGTCTTGATGTTTACGGTCGTTGTGCCCAAACTTTCTGCTATCATTGCCGAAAGTGGTCAAGAGGTGCCGTTTTATACCAAAATAGTTATGGCTATTAGTAGTTTCCTTGTTCATTATGGTATTTTCCTCCTTATTATCGTGGTTGTTGCATTTGCGTATCTTGTACGACTCTCCCGAACCAAAAAAGGAAAGGAAGTGATCGACAGTGCACGTTTGGGTATTCCGCTCGTAGGTCGTCTCTATCAGAAACTCTATCTTGCTCGTATCGCGGATAACATGGACACAATGTTGAGTTCAGGTATTCCTATTATTCGTGCTATTGAAATCACTGCTCGTGTAGTTGGTAACAAACGATATCAAACAGTTATGACAGAAACTATGGAGGGTGTGAAAGCGGGTAAGTCGCTTTCTGTTGCGCTCAGTCAGCATCCTCAGGAAATCCCAAAAATCATGACGCAGATTATTCTTGTTGGAGAAGAAACAGGGTCAATGGGATCAATATTGAAAATGCTTGCCAAGTTCTACAACCGTGAAGTCGATGAAGCGGTTGATACGTTGGTAGGACTCATTGAACCATTCATGATTATCGCACTCGGTATCGGCGTTGGATTACTCCTCGTTTCTATTCTTGTGCCGATTTATAATATTGCGGGCGGTATTAGTTAATAAAGTATATTGTTATGAATAAAAAATTAAACAAAGGTTTCACCCTTATCGAACTTTTGGTGGTGATCGCTATCATCGGAATCCTGGCGTCAGTGGTGCTTGCATCATTGAACACAGCTCGCGCAAAGGGCAAAGCCTCTGCTATCAAGGCAGATATGGCAAATGCTCGTGCACAAGTAGCACTGTTTTATAGCGGAAGCCCTGCGTCAACTGGTTATGCGACAGTTTGTAACACAGGTACTGTGGGCGGGATAGCTGCATTTGTGGCTGATGTAGACACCAAATCGGGTATTGCGTCAAACTGCAACAGTGATACTGATGCATGGGCTATGGCCGCAACACTGCCGGTAGGTGGTTTCTGGTGTGCGGACTCGACTGGTGTTTCCCGAGGGATAACAGCAGGTGGTGCCGCGTATAATGCTCAAAATGGTAGTGCGACAGCAGCACTCTTAACCTCAACAGCAACGGTTTGTAATTAATATACTTCATACTTATGAAATTTCGATCCGCAGGCTTCACACTTATTGAACTTCTGGTAGTGATCGCCGTCATCGGCATATTGGCAGCAGTGGTGCTCGCATCCCTGAACACTGCACGCGCAAAGGGGTATAACGTCACGATCAAATCAGATCTGGTAGCTATTCGTTCTCAAGCTGCAATATATTATGAGCAAAATGCCGGAAGTTACGGTCCTCTCAGTACGTGTCTCGTGAATTCCAATGGAACAACTGGTGGTGCGTGCACCGGCAACCTGAGTGCTGATCCTATTATTCAAAGTCAGCTTTTGGCAATTGCCAAGATTAATAGCTCTGGTAATGCACGATTGAACGTCGCAATTTCTCCTTCGAGATACGCAGCATACGCATATCTCAAGGTACCTGATAGTGGATTTGCTGTATGGTGTGTTGACTCAACGGGAGCATCAACGGGTGTGGCGACTCATTGGAATAACTCTGCAACTGTTTGTCCATAATCCACTGGACTGTGTTGTCATTCTGGGTAGCGGTCGTGGTATACTTCATGCATTACAAAGGGATTTGTAATAATCGATTATTAAAATCTAAAACATTAAAAGAATTATTACTATGAAAAAGAATTTAAAAGGCGGTTTCACCCTTATCGAACTTTTGGTGGTGATCGCTATCATCGGTATACTCGCTTCTGTTGTGCTCGCGTCATTGAACACTGCTCGAGCAAAGGGTGCTGATGCTAACATCAAAGCAAACCTCGCCAATGCTCGTGCACAGGCTGAACTGTGGTACGACTCAAATGGAAGTACATATGCTGGTGTGTGTGCTACTGGTACAGGTACTATCAACTCACTTATTCAGGCAGCGTCAACAACTGCAGGTAGTGGAACTGTTGTACCTACACTTACAAGTGCTCAGACTACCACTACTGCTGTATGTCACGAAAATGGTACTGCGTGGGCTGCGCAGGTACCTCTCAAAGCTACTGCGGGAACTCACTACTGTGTAGATAGTACTGGTGCATCTAAGCAAGAAGCAGCTGTAATGGCCGGCAGTGCTGTTGCATGTATTTAATGTTTTCTTAGAAAAATTGGTTTTAAAAAAACACCCATTTGGGTGTTTTTTTGTTTTGTATCTCATGTATGCGTGATACACTATAGTCATGATATTGCTTCCGGTGATCATATTTTTATTCGGACTTTTGATCGGAAGTTTCTTGAATGTTGTTATCTTGCGGATGAACACTGGCCGCAGCGTAGTGGTCGGTCGCAGCAAATGTGCACGATGCAACCACACACTCGCATGGTATGAACTCGTTCCTGTTTTTTCATTTCTCGGACTTCGTGGTAAATGTCGAACATGTGAACAATCTATTTCTTTTCAGTACCCACTAGTTGAACTCGTCACAGGTATCACATTTGTTATTGCGTATTCACACTTTGTCGTTGCGGGTGGATTCACGATACAAGCAATCATTACCTACATCTTTGCGCTTATTGTTGCATCGCTACTAATCGTGATTATGGTATATGACTTGCGTCACAAGATCATCCCTGACACCGTAGTATATCCATTCATCCTTCTTGCGATTGGATCTATATTTTATCAAGCATATTTTGTTAGTACATTCTCAGTATGGTACGCACTGCTCGGCGGAGCACTTGTTGCATTACCATTTTTCTTGTTGTGGTTTTTCTCAAAAGGTAAGCTGATGGGGTTTGGGGATGTGAAGCTTGCGCTCGGTATTGGATGGCTTGTCGGCTTGGCATCAGGGTATGGAGTGATACTGTTGTCATTTTGGATTGGAGGAATCATTGGATTGTTCTTGCTCGCACTAACGCGACGATACGGTATGAAAAGCCAAATACCATTTGGACCATTTCTCATTGTCGCACTGTGTATTGTTGTGCTGTGGGGTGTTACAATAAGTACACTCTTTCCATTATGGCCTTAATTAAAAAACACATCACCAAAAGTTTGCAAGCAGGAGTTACGCTCATCGAAATGCTTGTTGTTGTTGGTATTATCGCGCTCGTCTCAAGTGTCCTTATTTTCAACTATTCAGATTTTAGTACCAACGTATCAGTGCGTAACCTTTCTCAGGAAATAGCACTTGCTGTTCGCAAGGCACAGACGTATGCGACCAGTGTACGACCTATTGAAGGACTTAATGGTATTTCGAGCCGCACATTCCCAGCATTTGGTGTGAGTTTTAATATTTCAGACATTCCTCTTTCTCCAAGTGTGGCAACTCCAAACTCACATCAATTTATCCTTTTTGCAGATACATTTGTAGACAGCAGAGATCAAGATGCTGGTCACTATGAACACACTGACCGATGTGGTGCTCCTGCACCAGGAGATGAATGCCTTGAGAGTTTCACCTTTAATACTGCAGATAAAATTACCAGTATTTGCGGATCATCAGACGGAAGTCGACCAAGTTGTTATAGTTCTGCCATTGTGGATATTACCTATAGACGGCCAAGTCCTGATGCTATTATTTGTATGACAGGCATCACCCCAGCTTCTTCGGGGACATCGATCCCTGGAGGTGGCGGAAGGAATGAACTTGTGAAAAATGAAAGTGTTCCTTTGGATGGGCAACCATCAGGAAGACCCGGTGTTCGCTTTGAGAGCTGCAGTGTTTCTCATGTTGTTGTAAATCTAGAATCAGCCAAAGGGTTGAAGCGGTCAGTTACTATTTGGAATACAGGGCAAATAAGTGTGCAATAATATGAATGTAATGAAATTCAACAAACAGAAATCAGTATCTCAGTCACAAGCAGGCTTTACGCTTGTGGAGCTCATGGTGTCGCTTTCACTTTTTATTATTGTCGTACTTGCGCTCGTTGGGTCGTTGTTTACGGTTAACGATGCATCTCGTAAGGTACAAGCAATGCGTACGGTCATGGATAATATTACTTTTGCCATGGAGTCTATGAGCCGAAATGTTCGAACAAGTACTGATATTATTTGTGGAGGTGGTGGATATGAGGCCATACCCAATTGTCCAATTTCTGAATACTCGCTAACATCCACTTCAAATCAACATGAAGCAATACTTATGAAGAGTACTCTTGGAGAAAAACGCTTGGTGGAGTTCAGATGGGCCCTTGGTGCAGGAGGTAACCATGAAATTCAAAAAAGAAATACACCTATTGATGACGATGGGCTTATTTTGTACGCAAATAGTACTGGTTGGATTGCTTTGACATCTCCTGAAATTGATATTGAAAAATTTGCAGTCTTTGTTGAAGGGACTGATGCATCTGATGGTCAACCACACGTGATATTAAAAATGGAGGGCACGGCAACAGTGCAGGGAAATACCACAGTACCATTTGCTATTCAGACGTATCTTTCTCAGCGCACACCAGAAGACTTCAGTGTTATATAACCTATTATGAAATACCTTTCACTTTTTAAAAAAAATACAATCGTTCCACAAGCAGGTTTCACACTTATTGAAACACTTATTGCTATTCTTATCTTGTCATTAACGATTGGCGCCTTGCTCACACTCACCGCTGGAGGATTTTTCTCAATTCGATATTCGAAAAATGATATTGTTGCAACAAATTTGTTGCAAGAATCTTTGGAGTATATCCGTAATACACGCGATAGTGCTGCACAAGAAAGAGTGTCGTGGGATGATTGGGTACGCAAATATGTCGATAATGGTTGTTTCCCTGAACAAGGAGGAGGTGGGTGTATAGTAAATCCGTACGCAGACCCTGTGATAGACGCAAACACCGTCACTGAGTGTTCAAATAATGGATGTGAATATGTACGGTATTTTTCTGATGTAGGATTTTATGGATATGACGCAGGAGGTGGAAATTATTTTGAAAGTGCGGGTGGAAGTACTGCTATTACAACTTCTTTTAGGAGAACTATTACAATGCGTTACGAAACACCTGCGGATTCACCAGACCCACAACTTGTTGTCACGGCACGTATGGAATGGCTCAATGGTACAAACCCAAAACGTGCTGAACAGTCAATTATATTAACTAAATGGAACCTGCAATGATACACACATCGAAACAATCTGGTTTTGCTATGCTCTATACCGTTTTGCTCGTGAGTCTTATTTTGACGATTGCTATCTCTATTTCAAATCTCACGCTCAAACAGTCTGTCCTCTCAAACCTTGCAAAGGATTCAGGTATTGCGTTTTATCAAGCAGATGCAGCGGTGGAATGTGGTATGTATCAAGATATAGCACTTGGGCATTTCCCACTCGATGCAACTGTTAACACTGGAGCACAAACTGATGTACCAGAAAAATTTACTTGCGGACCAACAATGTTATATCTAGACCAAAGTACACTTTCACAAAACTACTTTGAGTATACCGTTGGAACAAACACAACCAATACTCCCTGTGTATCAATCATTTTTGATAAGACGCGAGCAAATGCTGTCCCTGAATATTCCAAAGTTACGGGTACTGGATATAGTGTGTGTACCAATTCACCACGTCAAGTACAACGCTCGCTTGAAGTGAAGTACTAAGGTACAGTAGTAGGATGAATTCCTTAGAAAGGGTTACAAAGCTCCGAGCCTTAATTACTGCCCACGCAGTGGCCTATTATGACGCCGATGCACCTACGGTCTCTGATGCAGTATATGACTCTCTGGTCCGAGAACTCAAAGATATTGAGCGGTCTCACCCAGAACTTGCTGACCCCAATTTTATTATTTATCGCGTCGGAGGTACACCGCTTGATGTATTTGTAAAGGCGACACATACGACTCGCATGCTGTCACTCAATGATGCATTTTCATACGAAGAAGTACAAAGTTGGGAAACACGCATCCAGAAGCTTCTGGATGGGCAACCTTTTCATTATTTTTGTGAACTCAAACTTGACGGATTAGCTATTTCTCTTGTGTATGAGCAAGGCATACTTGTCCGTGCAGCGACACGAGGCAATGGTTTGGTCGGCGAAGATGTTACTCAAAACATTAAAACCATTGCATCTATTCCATTAAAACTCCCCAGCCCTATCTCCATTGAAGTTCGTGGAGAAGTTGTGATGAGTAAACAGACACTGATTGCACTAAACAAAAAATATGAAAAAAAGGGTAAACCATTGCTTGCCAACACTCGCAATGCAGCGGCTGGCTCATTGCGACAACTCGATCCGAAAATCACGCGTGAGCGTAACCTCGAATTCTTTGGATGGGACGCACTAACACGTGACGCTATTTCTTTGCACTCAGATACCCATGTAGTGTTACAAAAACTAGGATTCCTTGTTGCTCCATATGAACGTATCTGTGCAGATATACATGAAGTTGCAAAAACTATTGAGTCTATCGAAAAGGTTCGCGATACATTTGGATATGGAACTGATGGTGTTGTGATACAAGTCAATGAATTGAAATACCGTGAGGTGCTCGGGGTAGTTGGCAAAGCCCCTCGCTATGCACTCGCATACAAATATGCTGCTGAACAAGCAACGACAACAGTGAGTGATATCACGGTGCAAGTCGGTCGTACTGGAGTACTGACTCCACTCGCACATTTTGTACCGACACTTGTTGCAGGATCTATGGTGTCCAAAGCAACACTTCACAATATCGAACAAATCCAACGTCTCGATATACGTGTAGGTGACACGGTCATTATCCAGAAAGCGGGGGACGTGATACCAGAGGTCGTTGAAGTTATCACGAGTCTGCGTACTGGTACAGAAAAGAAGTTCGTCATGCCAAAGAAATGTCCAGTCTGCGGTGCCTTGGTTTCAGCTCGAGATTCTACTACTCGCGACAAGACTGTCGGATATTATTGTACTAACGATGACTGTCCCGCAAAGAGTACGCGTGGCATTATCCACTTTGTACACGTTCTCGACATCTACGAAGTCGGCCCCAAGATTGTTGATAAACTCCAAGAAGAAGGACTCATATCAGATGCCGCAGACTTGTTCTATCTGACGGAGGCTGATCTCGCGGGACTTGAGCGAATGGGTGAAAAGTCTGCACAAAATATCATTACTGCTATCAACGAAAAGAAGCACCCACCACTGGACAGGTTTATTGCCGCACTTGGTATTATGCACGTCGGCGAAGAAACGGCGCGAGATATTGCGAGCGCCTTTGGTACATGGGACAAGTTTTGGAAAGCAAAAGATAGCGACTTTGATGCGATCGAGAACATTGGTCCGGCAGTTACGCAGTCTATTGTTGAGTATAAAAATAAACCGTCGTCTCAAACATTCATCGACAAGCTATTTGATGCAGATGTAAAGCCACAGCAGGCAAAGAAAATATCCAAAGGAGTATTCACTGGTCAGACATTTGTACTCACTGGGACATTGCCGACACTCTCGCGCGACGATGCAAAGAAACGCATTATTGCAAATGGTGGTAAAGTCTCTAGCTCAGTTTCAAAAAATACATCGTATGTATTAGCAGGTGAGAATCCTGGGAGCAAGCTTGATGAAGCGGAGAAGTTGGGGGTGAAAGTTATTGATGAACAAGAATTTTTGAGGATGAGTATATAGCTATGAAATTCTATGTTAGAAATAATACGCCAATCATTCTATCTAAAACATTGGCTCTATTCTTTAAGAAAGTATTTGGTTTCCCTGTTGGAGCAGTCGCGCTCTTTCCGTTTATTCTTGTGAGAGATAGTGAAATATTGAATAACCCTGAATATATCAATCATGAAAGTATTCATATTCGTCAATACATTGAAACGGCAATTGTCGGCTTATTGATTGTTGGTTTACTGCAATATTTCTATGCACTATTTATTTTGCGCAAAAGCAGACTTCAAGCATACTATTTTATGAGTCATGAACAAGAAGCGCATCAGAATGACCAAAATCCAAATTATCTGAAAACACGCAAATGGTTTTCATTTTACAAATATCTTCTTCCAAGGAATAAAAAGAAAATGGATTTAGTAGATGGAAAAAGAATCATTTTTAAATAACATTATTTACTATAGTCAATATCATGCCCAAAACCCCACATTCTGCTATAGTGAATGCACTATGGATATTGATCAGGTAAAGAAATTGGCAGTACTCGCGCGACTCGATGTGCCAGAAGCAGAACTTGCAAGTGTTGCGGCTGAAATGGCGACACTGATTGGGTTTGTGGACGAGATACAGCAAGTCCAAATCAACTCGACCGAGGTAGCTCTCGGGGATAAGAATGTATTTCGTGATGATGTTGTCGCACCTATTGTACCGGCGCATGATCTCGTCGAAGCTGCAGCAATGCACCAAGACCATTTCGTCAAAGTACCCAAAGTCATTGGAGAATAATATATGGAAACGATTAAGGATATCCAAAAACGAATAGCTGACGGCGAACGCATTCTCGATATTGCAAAGCAGTACGAAGCAAAAGCACGTGCCGATACACGCAATATATATCGAGAAGTATATGACGACATTGAGGCGCAAGCACTTGCTGCCGAAGGTATTCTCAAAAGTGGAAAGGGAACAGCCCTCACTGGTGTACCTATCGCGATCAAGGACAACATACTTTTTGCGGGACACCACGCAGGTGCATCGTCAAAAATACTCGAAGGGTACACTGCAAGTTATGACTCAACAGTGATTGCAAAGTTGCGATCACAGGGCGCAATCATTATCGGTCGTACCAACATGGACGAGTTTGCTATGGGTTCAAGTACTGAGAACTCTGCATATGGTGTCACCAAAAACCCAGTTGACGAAACCAAAGTTCCTGGTGGGTCATCAGGAGGTTCTGCTGCTGCAGTTGCTGCAGGACTTGCAGTAGTGAGTCTTGGAAGTGACACTGGTGGATCAATACGTCAGCCAGCTGCATTTTGTGGAGTTGTCGGATTGCTCCCAACATATGGCACCGTGTCGCGTCACGGACTGATGGCAATGGGGTCATCACTTGATGTGATCGGTCCATTTGCTCATTCTATTGAAGATGCACAGACAGTGTACGATGTGATCAAAGGCAAAGATGTCTATGACAGCACCTCTGTTGATACTCCTTCATCAAAACCTGTGACAAAAAAGCTCGCCATACCCCGCGGCATGTTTGATGGTGGAGGTATTGATATAGAAGTCAAAACAAACTTTGAAGCAACCATAGCGTCATTGAAAAGTGAAGGGTACAGCATAGACGAGATTGATCTTCCTCATTTCCAAAATGCTTTGGCTGTCTATTATATATTGATGCCCGCTGAAGTATCATCAAACCTCGCGCGCTTTGACGGTGTACGCTATGGTCCACGTAGAGAAGGCGACAAGATGCATGATCTCTATGGCGCAACACGCGGTACACTTTTTGGTGCGGAAGTACGTCGTCGTATATTGCTCGGTACCTATGTGCTCAGTCACGGATACTATGATGCGTACTACAACAAAGCAATCGCAGTTCGCAACGTCATCAAGCGGGAACTTTCCGATGCATTTGCAACATATGATGCTATTCTCACACCAACAACACCGAGCCCGGCATTTGGTATTGGAGAAAAGGCGAGCGATCCGATTGCAATGTATCTCTCTGACTTGTTCACCGTACCAGCAAACATTGCGCAAGTTCCCGCGATCTCTATACCAAGCGGTACAACAGTTGCAGGACTGCCTATCGGTATACAACTCATTGGTGCAAGTGGTGCTGAGGCCACTCTTTTCGAACTCGGCAAAACTCTTGAACGTATTCGCGAGCGATAGAAGTGTTTTTGTGAGATAATACCTTCGTGCAAAACAGTGTTCCCGATCCAGTATTTCTCAACGTCGAGTTCATCTTCTCATGGTTATGGGGCCATATTTTTGGACCACTTTTTTCGGTTGGATTTTTACAACTTTTAGAATTCCTTGCCTCAATACTTGTTATCTTGGGAATCGCAGTGATTATATATTCTCTCGTACGTCTCAATGAAATTCGACAAGCAGACGATGCGCGTACCCGAAAGGCAAAACGTGAAAAGCTGGCAGAAGCAGTTGCGAGTGCTCCATTGGCAACTCCTGGACATATTGAAGGGCTTCCTGGAGCAGCACCGCAAGGTATCGCTCGAAATGAAACATGGGAAAATATTCGCAGCAAGCTGCTCTCTGATAGTACGAGTGACTGGAGATTGGCTATTATAGAGGCAGATATTTATCTGGATAGAATCCTCGATCAGAAAGGGTATGGAGGAGATACTATTGGAGACAAACTCAAGAACCTGACACCTGACAGGCTTCCTTCGGTCCAAACTGCATGGGAAGCACACAAGGTGCGCAACCGTATCGCGCACGATGGTGCTGCATTTATGCTCACCATGCCAGAAGCACGACGAGTACTCTCGTACTATGAAATAGTGTTCCGTGACCTTGGCGTCATTGAATAATTGCGAAATCCTTGCACAATATGGGTACATTTTGTATGATAGGTTTCGACGTTAGAGACATCGCGGGGTAGAGAAGCGGCATCTCGTAAGGCTCATAACCTTAAGACCCTGGTTCGACTCCAGGCCCCGCAACAACAATACAGACAAAAGCCGGTATAGCCGGCTTTTGTCTTGAAAAAAAGTACCAATGTGCTATATTCTTTCTACCTTGTCGGCGTAGCTCAGTTGGTAGAGCATAGCACTCATAAAGCTAAGGTCACAGGTTCAATCCCTGTCGCCGACACCAGGGCTTTGCTATAAAGGGAAGCCAAATAAAATGCAGATCATATCTGCGGACGTAGCTCAACTGGTTAGAGCACCCGCCTGTCACGCGGGAGGTTACGGGTTCAAGTCCCGCCGTTCGCGCAAAAGAAAAACACCTATATTGTATAGGTGTTTTTCTTTTGGTGTACTGGG
>CAYYNN010000007.1:0-28337 GCA_964473175.1 uncultured Candidatus Saccharibacteria bacterium
TAAGGACGATTATGATGAGCGAGGCCGTATCTATATACCACAAGAAGATCTTGCGCGTTTCGGTGTGACTGAGCGACACTTCAAAGAAAAGGTTGTGGATGAGGCATGGATAGCACTGATGCGTTTTGAGATTCAACGAACCCGGGCGCTTTATGAGAAAGGCGTACACGGGATATCATTTCTTGAACCAAAAGGTAGAAGGGCAATATATGCAGCAGCGCTTGTGTATAAGGAAATACTGGATGGTATAGAGAAAAACATGTACGACGTTTTCTCACAACGTATTGTTGTCAGTCCATTTCGAAAGACCGTGCTATTATTGAAATCACTATGGTACAAAAGTCAGTAATCATTATCGGAGGGGGTATTGGAGGTCTTGCACTTGCAGGCATGTTGGGCAAGAAAGGCTACAAGGTGACTATTGTTGAGAAGAACGAAATGGTCGGAGGGCGCGCTCGTGTGTTTGTGGACAAAGGGTTTACGTTTGATATGGGGCCAAGTTGGTACATGATGCCGGACGTGTTCGAACATTTCTTCGATATCCTCGGAGAAGACATGAAGGAGTACTACACACTCGAGCGTCTGTCGCCATCGTATCAGATCACGCTTAAAAGCGATGGTAAAAGCTATAAGTTTTATTCTGATATGGAGAAAAACAAAGCACTCTTTGAAAGTATCGAGCCCGGAGCAGGGCAAGTACTCGAAGATTTTTTGAATAAAGCAAAAGGTCAGTATGAGCTCTCAAAAGCAGAGTTCATGTACAAAAACTACAACTCACTACGCGACTTCATGACGCTCCGTGTGATGCGACAAGGTGCGAGTTTGCCACTGCTTAAAAAGCAAAAGGCAATCATCAATGCAAAATTCAAAAGTGAGATTTTGCGTAAGGCACTGCAATATCAGACAGTGCTTCTCGGGACAGCTCCGGGAGATACTCCTGGTATCTATACACTGATGAACTATGTTGATCTCGTACTGGGTGAATGGTACCCCGATGGAGGTATTCGAGCAGTACCAAACGCTTTGAAAAGCATTGCAGAGAAATATGGCGGACAAATGAAAGTCAATGCCCCGGTGCAGCAGATCATCGTTGAAAACAATGTTGCAAAAGGGGTTCGTCTCGAAAATGGAGAAGAGCTCTACGCAGACATTGTTGTCTCAAATGCAGATGTGCACCATACCGATACTCGACTGCTCCCGCATGAATATCAAATAAAGTCTGACAAATATTGGGAGAGTCGCACACTCGCACCGAGTGCATTCATCCTCTATCTGGGTGTCAAAGGTGCACTTCCTCAGATGGAACACCACAACTTACTCTTTACCAAAAACTGGGAGAAAGGGTTTGGGGAGATTTTCAAAAATCCAGCATGGCCAGAAGATCCATCTATGTATATATGTATGCCGTCAAAGACTGATGCGTCTATTGCTCCCGAAGGTCATGAAAATCTTTTTGTCCTCGTTCCTATTGCTTCAGGACTGACATACGATGAAGACTTTGCAAAAACATATGGAGACAAGGTATTGGCTGAAATAGCGCAGTACTACAACATCCCTGATCTCTCAGAGCGTATCGTTGTTCGTCATCACTATAGTGTCAAAGATTTTATTATTGACTACAACGCATTCAAAGGAACCGCATTGGGGCTTGCACATACACTTGGTCAAACGGCAATATTTCGTCCCAATAATGTTCATCCGAAAATTAAAAATATGTTTTATGTTGGTGCTGGGACCAACCCTGGTATTGGTATGCCGATCTGTCTGATCTCTGCCGAGCTTGCGTACAAACGTATTGAGGATATCACGCACCCGTTTCCGCTGGATAGTATTTAACCCCAGATATTTTTTGCAAAAAGCTCCATTGAAACAATAGTGCCGATGAGTGTGTTGATGAGAGGAAAGTATGTGTAGAGCTTGAACAATGCTTCGTCGGTCGGTGCCTTGGTTGATCGATACATAAAATATGAAAACGTGATCGCGCCAACAATACTTGCTACAGGAATAATATTTTGCACAAGGTATGCTGCAAGGATATAAAAGAACCAACAGAGATATATGGTACTGCGTGCACCGATCATGATAGCGATGGTCTTGAGGTTGGCTTGGAAGTCTGCCTTGATGTCAGGGACTGCGCTGTATGCATGCATCGCCACCGCCCAGAGCATACCCGCGATGACGCCGATAGTTGGGAAGTGTGTACCACCTGCGAGATAGTATCCAAACACACCAGTCGCAACATAGTGACCTGCAGAAAAAAGTGAATCGATCACAGGGCGCGCCTTTGCTCTGATGGGTGTGGCAGAGTAAAACGTTGCGCAAAATATAAATACTGCAAAGGAAGCGAGTAGTGGAACGGTGGGTGGTATAAAAAATAAAAAGGGGATATTGGTGAGTACTATCCATTTCCAAAGAGAGCGCTGTTTGTCAGGAGTCACAAGCGCTTCATAGCTTCCTTTTTTGGGGTTGAGTTTGTCAGTCTCATAGTCAAAGATGTCGTTGATACCATAGATGAGGATGTTTGCAGGTATCAAGAAATACAGTGCAAATACCCAATAGTGATAATCAGTAAAAAATCTGAATCCTTGGAGTGCGCCAACGGTCCCGACGAGCCCAAACGTTGCTGCTTCATAGAGCCAAAAGCGAGGGCGACTTATCTTGAGTAGTTCGATAAACTTCATATGAATACCATACCACATTTATATACCGTATTGTTTTTTCGGTTTCGCAGCTAAGCTTTTCACCGACGATACTAGCGCAAATATCAATCTCTGGTATAATGCAGGTTGGTAGCCGGCGGCTGCCGGAATAGCCTATTTTCAGATAACTTATACATAACCTCATTTACTATGCCAACAACAGCCCCAAAAGCAGCACCAAAAGCTAACTCAGCTTTTATGAAGCCAATGAAGATCAGTGAAGATCTCGCAGCAGTCGTCGGTCCAGGTCCAATGCCTCGCTCAGAAGTCGTTAAGGCTCTCTGGGTATACATCAAGAAGCATGACCTTCAAGACCCTGCAAACAAGCGTAACATCAACGCTGATGCACACCTTGTAAAGGTATTCGACGGCAAGAAAGTGGTGAACATGTTCGAAATGACAAAGCTCGTTTCAAAACATCTCTCATAATTATTCTGGTACTCATTCGAACACACAACATCCCCTATTTCAGATAGGGGATTTTGTGTTATGATGGCCAGAATATCGATATAGATATTGGAGGATTGGATGAGTGGTTTAAATCAACGGTTTACTAAACCGTCGTTCTGTAATGGAACCGTGAGTTCGAATCTCACATCCTCCGCAAAGTGAGACAATTAGTCTCAAAAACTTCCTTTTGCCTTTTAGAATAAGCACCTTTTGTAGGTTCGAGCGATGAAAACAGGAGTTTATGGGCTTTAATCTCGTTTTCAATCAATAAATAGGGATGGAGCTTAGAGTATAATACTATCTAATGAATACATGGGATCCGAAAGATTTTTTTATTGTATATGATTTTAAAATCAAAAAGATAATTAAACTCCTTGAAGAAGCTGATGATGAAATAAGTGATATATTTCGTTTCAAAAATCAAGAAAATAAAGATGTTATTTCCTCAAACGTACAATTGATCTTAGTATTTACGTTTATAGATATTCTTGGAAATTACTATGACGCCTATGTTGGAAATAAGGAAAGTGGGGCGACAAAAAAGTTTAAAGATTTTGTAAGAGATTTTTGTCTTGTTGATGAAAATATTTATTTCAAAAATAGAAAGCACATGAAGGGTATAACCGTTGAAGCCTTAAAAAATCTCAGAAACGGACTAGTTCATTTTTACGGGATAGGTTTTCAAAAAAATATACTAATTGCTTCAAACGATTTACCTGATGAATTTATTACTGAAGCAATATCTAAACACAGTATAGATAAAGATCCTATTGTAGTTATTCCTTCTGAACTACAAATGATTGTTCAAGGAGCAGCGGAGCTTTTTATAAGAAATTTTAATATTAACGAACAAGATTCAGGTCAAGAAAAGATGGAAAAAATGAATGCTGTTGATAGAATTTTAAATAAAATAGAAGGAGAAGCAGCTGTTCTTGTTAAGCCTGAGTAAAAAAGATTGTACCCCTTAATGAGATTGTGAAAGTTTTTGAAAAAATAAGAAAGTTTCCTAACTGGTTAATTTTTATTTACAATAGCATATAAGCTTTAATTGTCAATATAATAGGTTTCAACATCCTGCCACAGCGCCCGCAACTAAGTGAGATTAGAAGCTACTGAGGTATAATCATTTATATGAATTTTGATCCGATTGAGTTGCCAAAAATGAGAGAGGAAAAATTAGTACTCATTCAAGAAACATTTAAAGATAGATCGATTGAGGGTCATATTTTTGGATCAATGTCTCGAGGAGATACAGATACATTTAGTGATATTGATATTTGGCTCATCTTTAAAAATGAAGACATAGGGGGTATTTTAGAAAAACGATTTGAGTATTACGCGAAAGTTGGTGAAGTTATTCATATAGTTGAACCACCACAAAATAGTCCAATCGGCGGTGTGCAGTCAGCTGTATTATATAAAACAAGCGCAGGATTACTTATTGTCGATTATTCTTTGTGTCCGCAATCAACTGCCTTTATTACAAAAGAAAGTAAAAAGCTATTTGGCGCTATTGATCTTCCGATAGGTGAAGCAGGTTTTAACCCTCAAAAAATAATCGTTCCCGAATCATACCGAATCGACTTCTTCATCAGTTTTATTTTTAACGGGATCAAAAAACTTGTGAGAAATGATACCGATGGCTTTGATCACGTACTGAAGGAATATGATTATCTTTCAAGTAGATATGGTCTTAATGTTAAAGAACTAACCAATACAGATCGTACATTCGACACTTTGAAAGAAATACTAAAGAATATCAACGAAGTCAGCAATGAAAAGCAGAAAACTGCACTTTTAGAAATAGAGCATTTTCTAGGGTTGGTTGAGAGGAGTTTCTAAACTAACTCACTAATAAAAGTTCCAACCCTCCAGAGGACTGCGTTTTGAACAGACTCATACTTCGTCTAACAAAACGGGAGCATCCTGCCACAGCGCCGGCAACGACTTTTTCTGATACTATATCCATATGAATGAGCAATTTCCTCAAGGTGCGTTTCCTACCGATTCTTTATCATCGGAGAAAAATCAGAACTATAATACCGAATTGGAATTAAAGAAAATGAAAAATGATGCACAAGGGGATGTAGAAGTTTTCCAGTACTTTATAAATAAGAAAATAGGGGAGCTAATCGAAAGTAAAAAAAGAGGAGAGATCACCCTTGACGAACTTCGGGAGCAAAGAAAGATATTTGATGCACAGATACCATATGAAGATTTTTCTGCATTCAAGCAACAAGAGCTATTAAGTACCTTTAGCTTTGATGGGAGCAAAGAAGAGCGCGATACTATACTATCTTTTGTAGTCGGCAAAGAATCTATTTCGGAAAAAGGCTCCAATCAACAAGGGGTCTTTGAATTACCCAATAATCGTATCGTAAAACTTGTGAGTAAAGGGAATTACCCCTACGAACTTCCAATGGTGAAATTGACTGCAAGACTTGAAGGAAAAAATGTTATTAAAACGTATGACGTTTTCCAAGATGAAAATTTTGTCTATGTAGTACAAGACAAGGCTATTGGAAAAGAAGTTCACACATATACAGCAGAAGAACTCGATGCTATTCCGCAAGAGCAGTATGACGCGTTAGTACAGTTGATAAATATGTATGCAAATCGCGGTATTGCAACAGACCCTTCTAAAATTTCTAATCTTTTTTATGATCCTGAAAAAGGTTTCACTATTATTGATTTGGGAGCAGTTACCTATCAGCGCGGACTTGATTATCATATACAAGGATACTTTACTAATAATCTTTCTAAGGAAAAAATTCAGAAAGCTATAGAGAAATATGGGGAATATATCTTAAAACCTATCTTGCCAACCTTGCAAGATAAATTGGAAAAACTTTCTTTATTTTAATAATTTAGTAAATAAGCTCCAACCCTAACGAACACGATCTTCGGCTTTGGGTGCAACTTTCTTTATTTTCTTTGAAACAAAAAGTAGAAATAAATAAATTACTATAGCCGCTATAGTAACAATTAATAAATTGGGACCTTCAGTGTCATGGATAGATAGAAAAAACAACCGAGAAGAGATGAGGGACAGTATGACTAACAATATTTGTATAGCGTATGTTCTCATATGTATAAGGAATGCAAATCCTGCGTAGGCCGATGCCTTTATAGTATACTGTTCATATGAAAAAAACTCACAAAATCATTGGTGTCGTTTTAGTAATAATTGCAGTAGGACTTCTTGCTCGGTTTGTTGTGTTTAAAACGCAATTTGATAACTGGGGTACCGGTTTAGAACGCATCGACTCATGGCAAGAGGACTACATGACCGCTCATCCAAACGCGACAAAAGAAGATATGAAGAGAGATTTTGATACGAGTATGGCAAATCTCAAAGAATGGGAAGATGCATATAAATCCACGCATCCAGGCGCAACGAGCGCTGAAGTTGATGCTGCATTCAATGCGCAGTGGGATAAATAAGCGTATAATATATATATGAACATATTCAAAAACAACTGGATGTTATTGGTGAGTTGCGCGCTCGTTCTTGGAGCTGCAGTATTTTTCTTCTCAGCGAGAAATTTCTCAAAACAAGGGGAATATGTCGAAGTAAAGGGACTGTCTGAAAAAATAGTAAAGGCTGACACTGCAATTTGGGCGATGACCTTTGATGTAAAGTCAAACAGTATTGATGCACTCTATGCAGATACCGAGAAAAATATTAGTTCTATCAAATCATTTCTTATCCAAAAAGGATTTGAAGAATCAGAAATAAGTATTGCTCCAAACAATATTTATCAAGATACCTACAAAGAAGCGGCATTTCGATACAACTCCACTAATAATGTGTCTGTGTATACCAAGAAAGTAGACCTTGCAAAAACAGCATCAAACGAAACACTCAACCTTGTGAAAGCGGGTGTGATATTGAGTCAAAATAACATCTCTTTTGAATTCTCTGATCTCAACAGTATCAAGCCGGACATGCTTGCTGAGGCGATCAAGAATGCAAAAGAGACTGCTGCGCAAATTGCAGAAAATGCAGGTACGAGTATTGGTAAAGTTTCTCGAGGCAATCAAGGAGTATTTGATATAACCAACAAAGATCCAGGATCACCAGAGTATAAGAAAATCCGTCTTGTCTCAACACTGCGATTTTTATTAAAATAGTTATTCTATACACAGCGATCGCGTCTACAATTAAAAGAATGGTATCATGACAATATTCAAATATTTCAAATCGCAAGGTGCTATACTATCTGAGTAAAGGAAAGAGATGAATATTATCAATCAATTAAAACTCTATGGAAAATACAGAACAAAACAAAAAGAATCATACATGTCCTACAAATGGCGCACATTGCTGTGAATGTACTGGATGCAATGCACAAGGGAGTGGTATGTGTATGCACGGCGGGATGCGACGATATTGGAAGCGTCACTTCATCGTAATGGTGATTGGTGTTATCCTCGCATTCTTTGTGGGGATGAAGCTCGGAGAAATCAAAGGATTCATGATGCGTGAATACGGCATGTCCCCAATGCATCGCGCATATCGAATGAATACTGTTCCTGAAAGTCCAATGGGTATACCTGTAGAATCCACAGTTATTCCAGTGGCTCAGTAGAACAATCTATCGAAAAATACTCATCATGTGATGAGTATTTTTATTTACGAGCATACCCATGTGCTAATGCTACACAGACTATATGTCTGGCACCAGCAGCGGATAATGCGCGTTTTGCCTCGGTAAATGTCGAACCGGTAGTTGATACATCATCAATGACAACATACGTTGCTGTAGGGTCTATAGTAAGACAAGCTACCATTGTCCCCACAACATTCGTCATTCTTTCATGGCGTTTCAGATGTGCTTGAGGGAGCGTGAATACTGTTTTCATTAATACGGGGGTTATTTTTGTATTAGGAATTTCTTTACTCAACCACTTTGCGATCAGTGAGCTTTGATTAAAACCGCGAATTCGGACCTTTTGTGAATGTCCAGGAATAGGTACGCATATATATGATTTTGATGGATGGTGCATCAAATATGTTTGAATATACGGGGCAGCAGCTTTGGTAAGGATACGAACTGATTCTGATTTTCTATTGTATTTGAGATCACGAATGCTCCATCGGATAAGAGGATGTCCATAATCAAATACAGCAAAAGTCTCTCCACCAAGCTCTTTGGCAAGAGGGATACGGGTAATACATGTATGACAAATAGCGTGTCCAGGTGCTTTGCACTCACGGCAGTGTTCAGGGAAAAGTAATCGTAATACGGCGTAGAACATAGATCAACATAGGAATTATTCAAATATGATTTATACTATAGAGTATATGTCCATACTCGACGGAATCAAAAGTACATTATCAGGATTATTGGGTAAAAAACAGGATAACACCGCTGTTGGTATCGATATCGGTACTTCGGCTATAAAAGTAGTCGAGCTTAAACGGGAAAACGGAAGAGCACTTTTGACCACCTATGGAGCACTATCACTAGGCCAGTACAAAGAGGGCGGTATTATTGGACAAGTCGTTTCTCTTGATGCTGAGACGATTACCAAGGCACTCCTGGATGTTCTGAAGGAAACAAATATTCAAAGCAAAAATGTTGTTGTTGGTATCCCATCTGTTTCGTGTATTATTTTCATTTTACAACTCCCGGCTGCTATCGATGATGCAAGTATGCCACAGGTGATACCTGGTGAAGCAAAGAAATATATTCCAGTGCCTCTCGAAGATGTGTCACTGGATTGGTACGTGATTCCCCGACGAGAAGATTCTGGCATTGCATCGCGAGTTGTTGCAGAAAGTGGAGGAGAAGCGAAAATCTCGGTACTTGTTGTTGCAACACTGAACGAAACACTGGTGAAATATACTGAAGTAATGCAAAAAGCATCTCTTCCGATGGATTCACTTGAGATTGAGATCTTTAGTCATATACGCTCTGTGCTTACACGAGAATTATTCCCTGTACTAATTATTGATATTGGTGCATCAAAAACAAAACTAACTATTGTTGAGCACGGTATTGTTGAAACATTTCGGCTTGTAAACAGAGGTAGTCAGGATATGACGATGTCTATCTCGCACTCACTTGAAATTTCTTTTGAAAAGGCAGAAGAAATAAAGCGGCAGTTTGGTATCATTGCGTCACCTGAACATCCAACCGTTGCAGATAGTGTCAAAACACATTTTGTCGATATTTTCCAAGAGGCGAATGCAAACATTCTTGCGTACGAAAAAAGATATAATAAGAATATTGGTAAAATTATATTTACAGGCGGTGGGGCAATGACCAAAGGACTACTTGAATACGCAAGTCACAGTTTTGCCGCAGAACTTACTATTGCAGATCCATTTGCAAAAGTAGAATCCCCGGTATTTCTTGCGGGAGTACTCAAAACCACAGGACCAGAATTTTCTATTGCATTAGGATTGGCGCTCAAGAAATTCCAATAATCGGGAAGGGTACCAGTGTGGTATACTGTATCTCTATGAAACTTCTTGTTGCTAACTGGAAAATGGCTCCCGAAATTCCAAAGCAGGCTGTTGCACTCGCCAAAGCAACTGCAACTATCGCTAAGAATCACAAAAAAACACTTTCGATCATTGCCTGTGTTCCCGTTATTCATATGCACACAGTGAAAAGTAGTGCAAAGACACTCCTTGTGGGTGCTCAGAATGTTTCTGTAGCTACATCTGTCGCTTCTACGGGGCAGATTAGTGCGAGTATGCTCAAGGGGGCAACTGCGGAGTACTGCCTTGTCGGACATTCTGAGTGTCGTGCTATCGGAGAGACAAATGAATTAATTAAAGAAAAAATTGATCGGTTATTAGAAAAGAAAATCCAACCTATTCTCTGTATTGGGGAAAGAGAGCGAGATAGTCACGGGTGGTATCTTTCGACGATTAAAGATCAGGTTGAAACAGCGCTGATGGGTATATCAAAGGCGGCACTCAAACGGATTGTCATAGCTTATGAACCTGTATGGGCAATTGGCGCAACTGCAGATCGTGAAGCAACCCCTGCTGAATGTTTAGAAATGACTATGTTTATCCGCAAGCTTATTACCGATCTGTATGACGACAAATCGGCACGCAGTATGGTTGTTCTGTATGGAGGGTCTGTCTCAGAAGAAAATGCTGCACCATTTGTTCTCGAAGGAGGTGTACAAGGACTACTTGTTGGACGAGCGAGTCTCGACGCAAAGCGATTCGCAAAACTTGCAAGTCGTATAGCACTACTATAATTATGCAATCTATCTCCAAACTCTCAAAACTTACTGGCGAACGAGTCATTGTGCGTGTTGACTACAATGTTCCATTGAAAGGAAATAAGATATTAGACACGCGACGGATTGATGCAAGCTATGAAACGGTTACTGTTATTTTAAAAAAAGGAGG
The DNA here is from genome assembly GCA_964473175.1 of uncultured Candidatus Saccharibacteria bacterium. Lineage (GTDB taxonomy): Bacteria > Patescibacteriota > Minisyncoccia > Phycocordibacterales > UBA9973 > UBA4124. The sequence goes on from CAYYNN010000007.1 coordinate 10,531, forward strand.
CACCCCTGTTCTTATTGCACATGGAGGTAATAGCCAAGAGACACTTCGACCGGTGGCAGCGTATATATCTAAAACATTTAAGACGGTGTTTGTAACGAATGATCTTTTAGACCCTCGAACAATTGATATTCTCAATGAAGTTCCAAAAGGTACAGTTATTTTGCTTGAGAATATCCGGCGATATGAACAAGAAGAAAAAAATGAATCCGGATTTGCAAAATCTCTAGCACGGCTTGGCTCATACTACGTCAACGATGCATTTTCTGTGTCGCATCGAGTACATGCTTCTGTTGTTGGGATTCCAAAGTATCTCCCTTCATATGCGGGGATACAATTGTTAAAAGAGATAGCGGCACTTAGTAAAGCTGTTGAGAATAAAAAACATCCGTTTATTTTTATTCTTGGTGGAGCAAAGTTTGCTACAAAAATACCATTACTCAAACAGTTTGAATCAAAAGCAGATAAACTTATCATTGCAGGAGCAATTCTTAATACTTTTTATAAAGTCGCAGGATTCGAAATAGGGAACTCTGTTATTGAAGAAGGATATGATACTTCAATCAAGAAAATGCTTAAAAGCGACAAGCTTTTGTTGCCGATAGATGTCATTGTCACTCGTGGGACAAAGAAAGTAGTTACAACACCTGCAGAGATCATGTCAGGCGATGTGATCGTCGATATTGGACCACAGAGTAGTGCACTCATTGCGCTCGAGATCAAGAAAGCAAAGCTCGTTGTATGGAATGGACCAACCGGATGGTATGAAAAAGGATTTACGAAAGGAACGATTGGTCTCGCTAATGCAATAACAGAAAGTAAGACAGCCGCAATTATCGGAGGAGGAGATACGGGCGCTGTTGTAGAAAAACTCCTCAGTACTTCTTTGAATAAAAATATTTTCATCTCTACTGGCGGCGGTGCTGCACTAGACTATTTAAGTAATGGCACATTACCTGGTATCAAAGCATTAAAATAAGATGTCATAGACTTCTATCTGTGACTCTATGTTTCATTTAGCGCACTTTTTATTTTTTCTGCATAGTCAGCCATTTCTGTTGATGTTTCATACGGAATGTGGGGACGAGAACTTTGTGCTACCGTTTCGCTTAAAAAGCGGGGGATCAGATGAATGTGAAAATGGGCAACTTCATTTCCAACAACTCCGAGCTGCACATAATCGCAGGGTATACCTGTTCTCATTGCGTTGATCAGCTCTTTTGCTTTTACAAAAATAGCGGCGATAGTTTCATCTGGAGCTTCGTGTATCCAAGCATATTGCTCCTTTGGGATGAGAAGGGTGTGGCCTTTTGCTACGGGATGGATATCAAGAAATGCCAAGAACTGCTCATCCTCGTACACCTTGGTCGCAGGTATTTCTTTTCTGAGGATTTTACCAAATACCGTATCGTTCATAGGTTTCAGTATATGGTAAAATCACACCCATGCAAACGACACTTCCGACACCAGCAGAGCTTGAGACTTTGCTCGTAGCTCGTCTAGATCTATCACCTGAACAGCACCAGGCTTTTATATCACCGGCATATTCTCTCGGTAACTTGTGGGCTTTTATAGATATGGAAAAAGCTATTGAGCGTTTATATAGAGCAGTAAAAGGAGGTGAGCATATTGGCATCTATGCCGACTATGACTGTGACGGTATTCCAGGGGCAGTAGTGCTTATCGACCTCTTCAAGAAACTCGATGTGATGGATCGGGTACATGTGTATATTCCTGATAGACATGACGAAGGATACGGATTGAGTATTCAGGGGATCAATGAACTCGAAAAACATTCCGTAACAGTTATGATAACGGTTGATGTCGGCATCACTGCCATCGCAGAAGTCGCCGATGCGCAATCCCGAGATATCGATGTAATACTTACTGATCATCATGCGCCTCTTCCAGAATATCCTGCAGCATATGCGCTCATTCATCCAGCAAAAGGAAATTATATAAACCAAGATCCGTGTGGTGCAGCAGTTGCGTTCTATCTCGTATGTGCGTTTATTGAACGATATGGAAAGGAATTTGATATCGCAGAAGGTTGGGAGAAGTGGCTCCTCGACCTTGTGGGATTCGCAACGCTTTCCGATATGGTGCCACTCATCGGGGATAATAGAATGCTCGCAGCATACGGACTGCATGTCTGCCGCAAAACAAAACGCATTGGACTGAAGTTGTTATTAGAAAAAAACAATATCGCACTTTCGAACCTCACTGAAACAGATCTGACATTCACTGTTGCGCCACGACTCAACGCCGCATCGCGCATGGATACACCGATGCTTGCATTTGAGCTACTCTCTACAGATGATCCAAAACGTGCACTCGAAATAGTAAAAACACTCGACAGTATTAACAAGGATCGCAAAACAATGGTCGCACGAATTGTGAAAAATGCATTAGCGAGTATTGAACATCGAATGATTTCAACGGAACTCGGAGGTATTGTCGTGATCGGCAACCCTGAGTGGAGACCATCTGTACTAGGGCTCGTCGCAAACAAACTTGTTGAAAAATATAAAAAGAGTTTCTTTGTCTGGGGAGAGGCAGGAGATGGGGTGATCAAAGGCTCATGCCGTATGATTGATGAACATCATGCAGCACTCCTGTTCCAAGCATTGCCGGACGGTATGATACTGCACGCCGGTGGACACCAAGCCGCGGGAGGATTTGCTGTCGCAAAAGAAAAAATTCATTTCCTCGAAGAAGCGCTCAACACTGCGATCGCCGTAGTGGATCATGATGGTTCAGCTAAGGTTATGCACGAGGCTATTTCGCTGCCACTTGCAAGTGCGACACCACGGCACGTATCAGTTGTACGAAAGTTTGCGCCATTTGGTGTTGGAAATACTGAACCATATTTTTTATTCGAACGGGTAACAGTCACCAACGTAAAAATGTTTGGTAAAAGCAAAGAGCATATCGAAGTTGTTGTTCATGACGCTACTGGGAATGCGACTGCATTTGCTTTTTTTGCAGACGACATACTTATTGAGAAATTATCACAAGGTAATATCGTTTCAATAATCGGCACTATCGAACCGGGTTGGAGAGGAGGGGTGCGAGTGAGGATACAGGAGGTGAGATAATCTATTTCCCTGTTTTTTCCAGTATCGCCAATATCTTGTCGAGTTTATCTACTTCAATACTATCCAGTCGGCGCATGAGCTGCTCGATCTCTTCTTTTGCGGCAATGTTGGTCTCGTAGTCATTTTGCGCTTGGGCACGGTCACGTTCGCCTGCACGGTTTTGGCTCATCATGATGATAGGCGCTGCATAGGCAGCTTGGGTAGAGAACACGAGGTTGAGCAAAATGAATGGAAATGGATCCCAATGGTATATAAACGCTACGCCATTGAGTATCATCCAGACAATCACAATGACGGTCTGAATGATGATGAACTTCCATGACCCCATACCGCGTGCAACATTGTCGGCAATACGTTGACCAATAGTTCTTTCGTTCAGAAGCTTCTCGTTGAGGTTTCTAATTTCTCGGACTTTGCGCTGTGCTTTAGCTTGTAGTTGCTTTGTGGACTGTTGCATATAGTTAGTATGATACTGCTATACTGTGCGAATGAAAAGCAAACAAGACACTATTACTCTCTATACCGACGGATCATCTCGGGGCAACCCAGGTCCTGGTGGATGGGCGGCGATATTGATGTCTGATAGTGAGGTCATAGAACTTGCTGGAAACAAGAAACCTGCAACCAACAACCAGATGGAGCTCCAGGCGGTAATCGAAGGACTCGCGCATGCAAAGCGCTACTATGTGGATGCACATATCGAACTTCATGCAGACTCACGCTACGTGCTCAATGGCATCGAGAAATGGCTCGATGGTTGGGTCAAGAAAGACTGGATGACTATGGCCAAGAAACCAGTCGAGAACAAAGGGCAGTGGGTGGAGCTCATGGCACTACGCGACCACTTTGGTCGAAAGCTCAAACTCAACAAAGTCGATGGACATAGTGGACATATCTACAACGACCGATGTGACGAGCTTGCAGTTGCAGCAGCACTCGGCAAAAATCCAAAACTTTTTAATGGAACAATAAAAGAATACGAAACAGAGCTCGCGAACAATCCACCTCAATCAGAAAACAAATCAGACAAGAAATCTAGTACAAACAAAGGCGCTGCGTATTCGTATGTATCAATGGTGGACGGTATTGTACAGGCTGACCGCGACTGGGCGACCTGCGAGAAACGCGTCAAAGGCAAAAAGGGCGCGAAGTATAAAAAAGTATTTTCGAAAGGGGAGGAGACACAGTTGATACAAGACTATACTCTGGCAAGTCTACTAGAGTAATTTTATCTTTTCTTGAACTCCTTGCACTACTATTGAGTAATGCTCGAGCTCTCAGTTATATTCCTCACCATCGGCGCAATGCTGTATCGCGTATTTCATGTGGGCGTTGTCGGTGTTGGAGGTATTGGATTGGTTGTTGCGATTATTTTTTTGATTGTGTTTCGTTCGCGACAAGGAATAGTGTTTGGGTTGGTGATGGGAGGGATGCTCGTACTCGGAAGTTTGGCGCTGTGGCGAGTGGATGTCCCGCTTGATCAAGGAGTGTTTGGAAAAAGGGCATTTGATGCACATGTTATATCAGTCAATCGCCAGCTTGATAAAACAAGTTTTGTTATTGTTGATAAAGAATTTGATCAAAGATTGCAAGGTAGTGTTACACAAGACATTGATATCCTTCCTGGTGACAACATAACTGTACGAGGAGAAGTCGAACCGCCAGAAGACTTCATGACAAATACCGGACGTATATTTGGATACCAAGCGTATCTCGGCAGTAAAGGAATCGTTGGACTCGTAAACAACGCAATTGTCGGACCAGTGATGTCGAGGAGTTTTGCACTATCGCGCATTCCTACTATATTGCGGTACACATTTGCTGATATCTTTGCCACCTACGTTTCATTTCCATTCGATGGAGTGATCGCTGGCATGGTTGTCGGCTACCAAGGTGGACTGCCTGACTATATATCTGATTTGTTCAGAAATACCGGAGTGCTGCATGTGCTCGTGCTCTCTGGGTACAACATCACGCTTCTTGCGGGGTTTCTCGCAATACTACTCAAAGGTTTACCGTTTCGGGCGCGTAACTTTGTCACGATCATTGCTATCGTCATGCTCGTGCTCATTAGTGGAGCTGGAGTTGCGTCAGTGCGAGCAGGGATCATGGGAGGGATCGCAGTGATGGCAGGGTTGTCGCTTCGGACATATCAGCCGATGCGAGCGCTCTGGATCTCATATCTCTTTTTCTTTTTTATGAGTCCAACATCGATATTTGTCGATCCTGGATTTCATCTTTCATTTCTCGCAACGATGTTTATGATACTGGTGTTACCCAAAGTAGAGACACTGTTTCACTGGTTACCACAAACGCGAGGTATCGATATGCGTGAGCTCATCATGCTCGCCGTATCCGCGCCGATATTTATGTTGCCGTACATGATGTATTTCTCAGGCAACTTCCCGTTGTCATCTCCATTTGCCAATATTTTGTTTGCCATCATTACACCACTGATCATGATCTCAGGCATTATTCTCATTGCACTTTCATGGATTACACCAGTTGCAACACTGTTTGGTACACTGGTATCGTGGTTTGGAAATCTCGTATTAAAAATCCTCGAACTCTGTGACCACATCTACATATGGCAAACTCCAGCCGTGCCATGGTGGGGCGTGACCGGTGTGTATGTCGTTATGCTCTACTTTTTATTTAGACGAGACCTTACTTATTTTTGGTCGCAGTTATATATAAGGCTTCGGCAAACGCCCAGTTCATATTTGCAAAAAAGTCCGCTATATATTGCTTCTTGCCTGACGGTTGATAGTCAGCAACAAACGAATGTTCCCACATATCCAGTGCAATGACCGGTGCTGCACCTTGAAGTTGTCCGAGATGTTGTTCATCTATCCAATGCATGATAAGTGCGTCAGTTTGTTTGTCATATGAAAGCATTGCCCATCCGATACCTCGAGTAAGTGCGAGCGCACCAAAGAACGTCGTAAATGTCGCTACGTCTCCCCATTGTTTATGTATCGCAGCAAGAAGTGTTGGTGCTTCCGTACTCGCTCCAGTCAGAAGTGAGAAATACACTTCGTGATTGCGCATACCGTTATATTCGAATGCAAACTGACGATAGAGTTCACCCATTTCATACACTTTGGTTTCGTCTTTTTGATATAGAGCAAGTTTCTCTACAACAGTATTAGCATTTTTGACATAGCCAGTGTAGAGCTTCTTGTGTTCTTCCATTGTTTTCTCACTGATACCGATGAGAACGGGGTTTTGAAATTGTTGTTCAGTAAACATATAGGGAGTATACACCTATTTATATAATCTTTATCTCCATCACGTACAATACTCCCATGAACCGCCAATCTCGTAACCTCCTTTTCATGAGCATGTGCATCGTTGTATTCGGTATTGCGGCACTCGTACTCCAGCCTAGTACCAGTGATGGACAAGGCAAACTTTCTATGCTCAATATTGGACAAGGGGATTCATTTCTCATTACCGCGCCATCGGGCGCACAACTACTCATTGATGGTGGTAAGGATAGTAAGGTGTTGACCGAGCTCGTAAAGGCGATGCCTGCAGGCGACCACTCGATCGATGTTGTGATCGGCACGCATCCTGACGCAGACCACATCGGTGGACTAGGGCTCGTGCTCGATCGATACAGTGTCGGACTTTATATGACAACGCAAGCGGCGAGTGATTCACAAGTGTTCAAAGACCTCAACAAGGCGCTCTATGACAAACACATTCCTGCATACTACGCGCATACAGGTATGACGATCGCGCTCGACGATATAACATCATTCAAAATTCTTTTTCCTGATCGCGATACGACAGGGTGGGAGACAAACACTGCGTCAGTAGTGGGTAGGCTCCAGATAGGCAAGGCGAGTGCCATCATCAACGGCGACTCGCCCATATCGATCGAGCATCACCTCGTACAAATCAATCCCCGTGATCTCAATGTCGACATTTTAAAACTTGGCCATCATGGCTCAAAAACTTCAAGCAGTGAAGAATATCTCAAGGCAACCTCACCAACGCTCGCACTCATATCTGCGGGAGTGAACAACAGTTATGGTCATCCAAAACAAGAAATCCTTGACCTACTCAAGAAACTCAAGATTCCCTATGTATCGACCCAACAACATGGACAGGTCACACTGACGACCGACGGGGTGATGTGGGTGGAGAAGGATGAGAAATAAAAAGACCTCATCGTTATGGTGAGGTCTTTTTATTATTGATTATTTGATGACACCAGCTTTCTTGAGAGCGCTGTACGCACCGTTCTTGGCAATAGTCCGGAGGCCTTTTGCAGAAACAGTGATAACAATAGTTTTGTTTAGTTCTGGTACGAGGATACGCTTCTTTTGGAGGTTGGCATACTTACGAGTCATGCCTGTTGGGTTGAACTTGGTCGCACGAACCTTGGTAGAGTAGCCTCCACTCATCTGGGACGTCTTTTTAGTTATTGCACATTCTTTTGCCATAGTGAACCGCATCGTACCACGACGTCCTGTGCTCTGCAAGCATTGTGTAATAAGGTACACTACAAGCTATGCTAGCAATCCCCGTTGCACTAACAGTACTCGCTCTAGTGACACTACTATCGTCACAGAGTCGATTTGGTAAAATCTTGGCGACTCCATACCAATCTATTGCTCGTATGTCGTCTGATAGACATCGTACATGGGGTATTGTTTATGATTCTACCACCAAACAACCGATCGATCCTGCACATGTAACAGTGCAAAATAGACTTGGAATCACTGTCGCAAGTGCGATCACGGACCTCGATGGGAGGTTTGGTATCATCGTGCCACGGGGTATATATACGCTCAAAGTTGAGAAGACTCATTATGTATTTCCTTCCACGAGTCTCGTTGGGAAAAGTAAGGATGGACATTACACTGGACTGTACTTTGGAGGCAGGTTTGAAGTAGAGGGTGATGATCAAACTATTGCATTTGCAGTGCCTATGGATCCGGCGGGGCATGACTGGAATCAACAAGAAAAAAGTCGCACACATAGCGACCTTGAAGTGCGAGCAGAGGTACGACATGCGGCATTTGTGTACTTCGTGATTGCGGGTATTGTGCTTGTTTTGCAGTATTTCTTTACCAAAAACAATCAGGTCACTTTGCTCTATCTGCAAGTATACGCAATACTGTTGATCCTCGGACTAGTTATTGAATGGATCCAGTACACTGGTTACTACCACAGTGTGGTGATCGATACCGCTACTGGTACACCGCTTGGTTTTGCAAAGATCAAAGTGTTCAACCACAAGAGTGGTATCCAAGTCGCAGCAAAGACAACCTCATATACTGGTCAATTTGTCTGTTTGGTACCTAACGGGATCTATCATGTCGTCATCGAGCGACGTGATGCACAAGGCACATATATACCGGTCCATACATCATCAGCATTTCGTGTGTCTCACCGATCCATTAGGAGACGTTTCTCTGTCTAACGCCTTTCTGGTGATATACTTGCCATATGCAAGGACCACTTTCAATATTTTATTTTCTCGTACTCATCGTGTCCATCATTGTGCACGAAGTCGCACACGGTCTCATGGCTGAACGCGAAGGTGACCCCACAGCACGCATGCTCGGGCGTATCACACTGAACCCACTGAAGCATATTGATTGGTTCGGATCAGTTATTCTTCCGTTTGCACTCATTGTGAGCAATGCTGGTTTTATTGTTGGATGGGCAAAACCGGTGCCTTATAACCCTGATAATCTACGCAATGGCAACAAAAGTGTCGCAAAGGTCTCAATCGCCGGTATTGTCGTGAACCTCTCGATTGCGATATTTTTTGGGCTTCTGATCCGCTTGTCACTGCATTTGACCATTATTTCACGGGCATTTATTGATATTGCGAGTATTATTGTTCTTGTTAATATCGTATTAGCACTGTTTAATGCCATACCATTAGCTCCACTGGACGGATTTAGGTTCCTCTCTTCTGTGCTGCCTCGCAAGGCACAACCGGTCATGAACTTCATTGAGCAGTATAGTTTGCCGCTTTTGTTGGTATTTATCCTGTTTGGATGGAAAATAGTAGCACCATTTGCATTTATACTGTTTTCTCTTTTAACTGGAATCACTGTTTAGAGTACATTTATGCTATTTCTACTTGATTAATTCCAGGTGGTATAGTAGGATATCCGGACACATGGCAACAATTAACCAACTTATCAAGAAACCACGCAAGAACGTCATCCGCAAAACAAAGGCGGTAACGCTTTCTCGAGGCTTCAACACGATTCACAATCGTCCAGTATTGTACGCGTCTCCATTCAAACGAGGAGTATGTGTCAAGGTTTCAACAACAACACCAAAGAAACCAAACTCTGCTATCCGAAAAATAGCTCGTGTTCGTCTTACAAATGGAGATACAGTAACTGCATACATCCCGGGTGAAGGGCATAACCTCCAGGAACACTCAGTGGTCATGCTTCGTGGTGGTCGCGTCAAAGACTTGATCGGAGTTCGATATCACATCGTTCGTGGTGTTCTCGACACACAAGGTATCGACAAGCGACGCAAGAGTCGTTCAATGTACGGAACCAAGCGTCCTAAGGTAGCTAAAAAATAACCATTTAACTCTGTAATATTTTATGCGAAGAAAAGTAACAAATCGAAATATTGTAAAGCCTGATATCAAATTTGATAGCACTGTGCTTGAGAAGTTTATTAACTCCATCATGCAAGACGGCAAAAAGAACACTGCTCGAAGCGTGGTCTATGGGGCTCTTGATATTGTGAAAGAAAAAGAAGGGACAGAAACTCCTCTCGCAATTTTTGATGAAGCACTCAAGAATGCAGGTCCGTTGGTTGAAGTTCGCTCACGACGTATCGGCGGAGCTAACTATCAAGTTCCACGAGAAGTCCGCACCGAACGTCGTACAGCTCTCGCTATGCGATGGATCATCGATGCATCTCGTTCTCGTAAGGGGGTAAAAACATCAGTTGCGCTTGCCGAAGAACTTATGCTTGCTGCAAAAGGAGAAGGGAATGCCGTCAAGAAAAAGAAGGACACTCACAAGATGGCAGAGTCCAACAAAGCATTCGCTCACTTCACGTGGTAATCATTTACATACGAAAGCACAAGGTCCCCGAGAGGGGATTTTTTTGTTATACTAGGATACTAATGAAATTCATCGCCTTGAAAAATATATGTAGCATTTTTGGACTTGCGATTGCGCTGTTCTTTGTAACAGCAACAGCAGCGCATGCAGCATCGTATTATTTTAACAATGCGGTAAACACTGACCCGACTGAAATGGGTAATTATTGGAATGATTTCGACGCAACTGATCCTGCGGGCTTGGTCCCGGATACCAGTGTTGACGAAGTAAGTGTTCTTCTTGGCGCAACATATAATGGAAATGCAGTGTTTCGCGGATTAGCAGGCAACTACGGAACCGTGACGGGTGACGCAACCTTTTATGATAATGCAACAATTGGGATCGGAGGGACAGTGGAAGGAGATGTAGTACTATATGAAGAAAATACGAACATAGATAATGGAGTAGTATTAGGAACTAGGACGCGAATCTATACGGTTGCTATATCCACACAGGTAGATATGAGCGACGGAGATTGGATTGCCATTGCCGATGGTGTAGAAGTCGACATTAGTAATGTGCAAGACTCTCGCACAACGATATATCAGACAATAAACGGAGGCGAATTTGTCTACGATACTAGTCGGTACTATTTTGATAATACAATCAACACATCCCCTACGTCGTTGGGAAATTATTGGCACAACAATCGACTTACTTTTCAAGCTACTGGACTTCCAGACGCGTCAGTTGACGATATAACTATTACATACGGTGCAACATACGCCGGTGATGCAATATTTAACGGTTCGGCGGCTAATCAAGGTACGGTAACAGGTGATGCAGTATTTAATGACGGTTCGCAAAATGGAGAGAATCAGGATGCAGTGATTATGGGAAATGCGGTGTTCCATGACTACAGTACTAATAATGCAATTGTGCAAGGAAATGCAGAATTTTATGAAGATTCAGTCGGGGGTGGAGTTATAGAAGGCGATGCGGTGTTTCGTGACAATAGTTCTATGTCTGCACAAGTCGGAGGTGATGCAATTTTTTATGATGACCTTGGGACTGTCAATGGCACCATAAATGGAACCAAAACAAGATACTATACCCAAGATAGCTCACCCAATCGAGATTTCACAGATTGGATAGTTGTAGCGGACGGAGCTGTGGTAGATATTACTGAGTCTACAATAAACGGTAGTACTGTTTTGACTACAATGAATGGTGGATCTTTTACTTTTACTCCATTCGTCTACGCAGGACGTTTCAATAAATTGCTTACCATAAAATACAATGTCACACTAAATGCTAGTTCAGTACCAGAGCCAGAGGATTTTGAAGTAATAGTAAATGATATCCCTGTAACAGCATCTGAAGTATCGTTATCAGGCAAAGACATTTTTTTAGAATTTACAACAGGGTTTAGCGTAAACGATGTGGTAACCGTGAATTATACCCCCGGAACTCACCCACTAAAATATGGTGACATATTACTCGCATCGTTTACAGACTTGCCGACTGCGCACGGTATTCTGGTAGGAAGGGTACCCTTCGACTTAATGGTCATTGGAACCAAAATATATCTCACGAACCAAACCGATGGTACTGTATCTGTGATTGATTCACTGACAGATACAGTGAATACCACGATACAAGTTGGCGCAATCCCAAACTATTCGTATTATGGAATTATTGGCAATAAAATATATGTAACCAACTCGGGCACAGAGGATGTGTCGGTTATTGACACTGTCACTGACACAGTGACCGCAACGATACCTGCAGGAGCGTTCACTCTCTATCCAACCATTGTAGGCACCAAGCTATATTCGATGGACCGTGATGAAAATACGGTGACAGTCATAGATACCACCACCGATACTGTTATTACGACCATACCAGTGGCCAATCATCCGTACCACGCACATCAAGTAGGTACGAAGCTCTATGTCACCAGTCATCTACTAAACCCTGGTGCTGGTGTTGTTGAAGACGAAACTGTTTCAGTTATCGATACTACTACAGATACACTACTTACCACTATCAATGTTGGTGGAGATCCAATATATAGTGCAAATGTAGGCACCAAGCTATATGTTACGGGGTGGAATATTTCTGGAACTAACTATATTTCTGTGATCGATACTGTTACGGATACTGTTACGGACACTATCACTGTTGGGAATGTAGGTGTTACCACTGGTACAGAGTTCATACGTGCGTATGGGAACTATGTATATGTTGTCGGATATACGCCTTCTGGAAACGGGGTAGTATATCGTATTGATACAACCACTGACACGATCGTACAGACTATTCCGATCGGTGATACTCCATTTTATGCCAATATTTTCGGTGATAAATTATATGTAGTAAATAGACTGAGCAACAGTGTGTCAGTGATCGATCTCGACACCAATACCGTCGTAGATACCGTAGCGGTAGGTGGTGTCCCATACGATGTACGAGTAGTGGGGGGCAAGCTATATGTAAATAACTCTGAATCGAATTCCGTATCAGTCGTTGCGCTCGATGATTTCGCTTCCAATCGTCCTTCGCTTACTTCATTTAGTACCACCACAGCTTCGGGCGTGTATACCGCAGGTGCTTCGATTCCTATCACTGCTCATTTTGCGCAGCAAGTTGCTCTCGGAAGCACTATGACTGTTACGATGAGTACAGGTGCAACAGTTCTTTAAATAACGTATCTGGTGCAACTCTTTCAGGAACGTATGTAGTACAGGCAGAAGAGTACACACCTGATTTGTTTGTCCGTTCGGTTATTGCGCCGACATCGGTATCAGATGGTACCTACACACGTACTGCGTATGACATGCCGTTGTCGCAGGGAGACCATGCTATTTTCCGAGGAGAAAATTCAGAAATAACACGCAATCTGGGTGATACCAAGAATATTACAATTGGCACCTACGATATGGTCACTGTTGGCGACAACCCGTATCAGATCTCACCTGAAATCAACGGCTCTCTCTATGTTGCAAATCAAGGTGCGGGAACAGTATCAGTGGTAGATATCGAGACAGGTACGGTTACCGATACCATTGCGGTGGGCGAGGAACCCTACGGTCTGGCGTACACCAATGACAAACTTTTTGTTGCAAATACTGGATCTGACAACGTCTCCATCATTGACACTACGTCAAACACAGTTATCCGAACAATTTCGGTCGGTGTCAAACCATACTATGTTGCAACGATAGCAGGTAGTGTATATGTTACGAACGGTGCTTCCAATACGGTCTCCGTCATCGATGCAGTCACGAACATCGTTATCGATACTATTACGGTTGGCTCATATCCTCGCGGTATCAAGGCGTATGGTACTGATCTGTATGTTGCGAATTACGGTGATACGAACTATTCGGGAGGAAATTCTATTTCAGTTATTGATACAAACACTAATACTGTCACTGACACTATCATTATGCCAGCAGGGGTCGACGGACCTCGTGGTGTCACCGTATTGGGTGACAATGTATATGTTGCAAACTTCAGATCGAACAATGTCTCTGTAATCAGTACTGCTACCAATGCGGTTACAGACCTTATTGATGTTGGTCGAGGCCCTCGAGGTATTGTCGGTATTGATACAACACTGTATGTTGAGAATTTTGACGCAAGTACCGTATCGGTAGTCGACACTACGACCAATACGGTTACCCAAACGATTGATGTTGGTATCTCACCATCCGGTATTGCCATTGTTGGTACCGATGCATATATCTCAAGCTTCCAAGACAATCGTGTATATAAACTCAACACACTAACCAATACGCTCTCGAGTGGGACTTTTAGCGAGGTAGAGGAAGAAAATGGAACGCCAAGACGGCCTTCTAGTGGTGGTACGTATGTTGTACCAGTTACTGTGCCACCAGTGACGGTTGAGTGTCCAGTAGGACACCTATTCTCCGTAGTGACTGGTCAACGGTGCACCACATTTACGGCTGATTCAAGCGGAACTTCTACTACAAATGCATACGTATTCACCCGTACCCTCCGTCTCGGTATGACAGGTACTGATATCCAGAACCTCCAACGATACCTCAACACCCATGGCTTCCGAGTCTCAACCATTGGTGCAGGAGCTCCTGGCTTTGAAACGTCTCTCTTTGGTACCAAGACAAAAGCTGCAGTCATCAAGTTCCAGATCGCAAAAGGACTGACGGGGGACGGAATTGTAGGCCCTATGACCAGATCACAGCTGAAATAAAGATATCCCCAGATCGGGGATGTTTTTTTATCCAGAAGGCGTATACTGATAGTAATCCACATATCCGCAGTACCTTCTGAAGTGATATATACGATTTTCTCATAAGCAGTTAGTTTTGGTAAACAGCCCCTGTGTCTACGGGGGCTTTTTTGTTGCAAAAACACCTCCTGTGCCGTATAGTTCTCTTCACAAGTTCTGCCTACGGGCGGAGAGGACACGCAGGTCTTTTTTGTTTTATTATCATTATTTTTTAGACACACATATTTATGGACCGAGACTATCCCATCACCAAAACCCGAAACTTCGGTATTATCGCACACATCGATGCCGGTAAAACCACGACATCTGAACGCGTACTCTACTACACTGGTCAGAGTCACAAAATCGGTGAAGTGCATGATGGAGAAACCACTACTGACTGGATGGAACAAGAACGCGAACGCGGTATTACTATTACTGCTGCTGCGGTGACCTGCGCATGGATCCCAACCTATGAAAAAAGCGACAAATCAAAATCAGTGCGTTTTAACATTATTGATACGCCTGGCCACATTGACTTTACCGTGGAAGTGAAGCGTTCTCTTCGAGTACTCGACGGTGCCGTTGTTGTCTTTGATGGTGTCGCTGGTGTAGAACCACAATCAGAAACCAACTGGCGATATGCTGACGAAGCTAATGTTCCTCGTATTTGTTTCGTGAACAAGCTCGATCGAACAGGTGCGTCATTTGAACATTCATACAAGTCCATCCAGGAACGTCTTTCAAAAAAGGCAGTTCGTTTTCAGATTCCAATTGGTCTCGAAGAAAACCATGAAGGAGTTGTCGACCTTTTGGAAATGAAGGCATACTATTTCGAAGGAGAAATGGGGAGTAACGTTATCCAAAAAGAGATTCCTGCAGATATGCTTGAGCAAGCAAAGGTATTTCATGCAGAACTCGTTGAACGCATCGTTGAAAACGACGAAGCACAGATGAATGCATATCTTGACGGCAAGGAACCATCTCTCGCGGAACTCAAAATAACAATGCGTAAGGCGGTGATTGCAAACGCAATATTCCCCGTATTCGCTGGAAGTGCGCTCAAAAACAAAGGTGTACAGCTCGTACTCGACGCTGTTGTTGATTACTTGCCTGCACCAACTGACATCAAAGCTATTACAGGTATCAACCCTGATACTGACGAAGCCATTGATCGTCCTGCGGATGACAAGGCGCCATTCTCAGCGCTCGCATTTAAACTAATGGCCGACCCATTCGTGGGGCAACTTGTATTCTTTAGAGTGTACTCTGGTTCACTTGAAGCAGGTTCATCTATCTATAACCCACGTACTCGCAGCAAGGAAAGAATCTCTCGTATTGTGCGCATGCAAGCTGATCAACGCGAAGAAGTGAAGAAAGTTTTTGCTGGTGAAATCGCCGCTGCGGTTGGACTCAAAGACGTGATTACTTCTGACACACTCTGTGATGAAAATAGCCCTATCGCATTGGATCGTATCAAGTTCCCTGAACCAGTGATCTCACTTCGTATTGAACCAAAAACAAAAGCTGACCAAGAAAAGATGGGTCTCGCACTCAACCGTCTTGCCAAAGAAGACCCAACGTTTGTGGTTTCGACCGATCAAGAAACTATGGAAACTATTATTGCTGGAATGGGAGAGCTTCACTTGGAAATTATTATTGATCGTATGAAGCGTGAGTTCAACGTTGAAGCAAATGTTGGAAAACCTCAGGTCGCATATCGTGAGACTATTACCGGAACTGCAGAAGTCGAAGGGAAGTACATTAAACAGTCTGGAGGTAAAGGTAACTATGGTCACGTAAAGATCAAGATGAAGCCAATGGATCAAAGTATCAAAGCAGAAGACTTGCCCAAAAATACGACTCGAAAGAATGGCTACGAATTTATCAATACTATTAAAGGAGGTGCCATCCCGAACGAATACATCCCACCAATTGAAAAAGGGTTCAAGGAAGGACTCGACCGCGGTGTGCTCGCTGGATTTAAACTTGAAAATGTTTCTGTTGAACTATGGGATGGATCATTCCATGAAGTTGACTCAAACGAAATGGCATTCAAAATCGCTGCAAGTATGGCAGTGCAAGACGCAGCCAAGATGGCAAAGCCTGTTATTCTGGAGCCAATGATGAAGGTGGAAGTCGTAACTCCTGACAAGTTTATGGGAGATGTTACCGGTTCACTTTCTGGGAAGCGCGGACTCATCGAAGGAATGGAGACTCGTGGTCTCAACCAAGTAGTCAACGCAGTTGTACCACTATCAGAAATGTTCGGGTACATGACCAACCTACGCAGTATGACCGAAGGTCGCGCTGGATTTACAATGGAATTCTTGCGATATGATATCGTTCCACAAAATGTAGCGGATACTATCATTGCAGCGAGAAAATAATTCTCAATAAAAAAGAAAAGAAAAACCACCCCATAGGGTGGTTTTTTTGACAAAAATCGTAATAAGGTTATAATGGTAAAAAAACAGCTCCATATGAATGTACAAAGTATTGCCAACGAATCCTCACTTTTAGAGGATATTTTAAACCCGTTACCAGGATTAGCTATAGTCAGACACTATGGCTATAGGAAAGAGTTCACTTCAGGAATTAAAAAGTATGTACTGAAACTTTTTAATGGAGAAAATCCACAATTGCAATGTTTTGAGAAGATAAATGCTTCTACACTACAACTCCTCTCCATTGTTTCGCTGATAGTGAAAGAAGATGGCAAATTCGATTATCGACATGATGTTGATCCGAAGATGACCACATCGTTACTGATTCACAAAGTCTTAGAATTTTGGAGAGACCTTAATGCAGTCTTAGTGCACACAGGAAGGCATATTCCGCATCCGGGTTTACCAAAAACCCCAAAGGGGTATACAGGGTATTAAATAATTTAAACCAGACATAGCATGTCTGGTTTTTTCTTTGACAAATAGTACTCAGCTGTTATCATAGGGAACAACCTATTTTGCGCCTACTTCCCAGTAGGCTGGTTGGTTTTGTTTGTAAATTATCAGAAAATTAGTACATAAATATATATGGCAGCAGAAGCATTTAAAAGAGATAAGCCGCACGTAAACGTCGGTACCATCGGTCACGTTGACCATGGAAAGACAACACTTACCGCTGCAATCCTTCATGTGTTAAACATGAATGGAAACACGGTGAAGTTGAAGGGCGTTGGAGACATCGACGGAGCTCCAGAAGAAAAAGCGCGTGGTATTACGATCAACATTTCGCACAATGAGTACGAAACAGCTGCTCGTCACTACGCACACATTGATGCTCCAGGTCACGCCGACTACATCAAGAACATGATTACTGGTGCCGCACAGATGGATGGCGCAATCATTGTGGTCGCAGCAACTGACGGTGCGATGCCACAAACTCGTGAACACATCCTTCTTGCAAAACAAG
>CAYYNN010000008.1:0-13037 GCA_964473175.1 uncultured Candidatus Saccharibacteria bacterium
AGACCAACCTTGCGATTGTAGCGCTCATCTCACTTGCCCTCATCGTCACCTGGCGTCGTACTTTCTACCGGCTCTTTTCACAAACATTCGCCCGCCGCATCGGTATCATCGGCACAAGCGACAGCGCACAGGCACTGAACGCCCTGATTGCGCAGCACCCCACTATCGGCACCGTCTGCTTTCATACCGATCAACATCCGGGCGATATCCGTGCAGACCTTATCATTGCGGAGAACATGTCAGCGGACACATTCCTCGCGCTCTCACGCACACTTGGCACCGAGCGTATGTCCGTGATCCAGGCGTACCAGACACTCTTTGGCAAAGTCCCCCTCGCACTCATGACCGATGAGCAAGCACTTGCCATCATCACCAAAGAGCGATCGGGGCTATTTGTATTCACCCGTATCGTTGAAATACTCATCAGCGCACTCCTCCTCATCATCACCTCTCCACTCCTCCTTGTTGCAGCTGTCGCCATCCTCATCGAGGACGGACGACCAATACTCTACACGCAGCTTCGCGTCGGCAAGGACGGTACACCGTTTCGTCTGTACAAACTCCGCTCCATGAAAAAGGACGCCGAAAAGAACGGCGCACAATGGGCCACCAAAGACGATACGCGCACGACTCGTGTCGGTCGCATCCTGCGCAAGACCCATATCGACGAGATCCCCCAGATGTACAACATCATCCGTGGCGACCTCGCACTCATCGGTCCTCGTCCTGAGCGTCCGGAGATCGTCGCAGGCCTTGAGTCACAGATCCCCTACTACTACCTGCGCCACACCGTGCGACCAGGCTTTACCGGCTGGGCACAGATCAAATTTCGCTATGCGCGCAGCGTGGATGACAGCCGCGAGAAGTTTGAGTACGACCTCTACTATCTTATGAACAGACATCCGGTACTTGATATGGGTATTTTCCTCAAGACTGTCCAAATTATCTTCACTCATTAATATATGGACCGTATCAAACAATTTCTTTTCAAGAATTCAACAACAAAACAAACGATTGCAAAAAACACGTTCTGGTTATTCTTCGGTGAGATTCTTGGCAGAATATTGAAGCTTGGAATTATTGTATTTGCGACACGTACACTCGGAACAGATGGATGGGGAGTTTTTTCATATGCACTTGCATCAGTATCCCTCTTTTACATGTTTTCAGATATCGGCATAAACATTTTTGTTACCCGGCAACTCTCCAAAGAGGGCGACGACAGGTACGACTACATTGCTTCAGCTTTTTTTCTTAAGATTGCTATCCTTACCATTTCGGGTATTGTTGCAATAGTTGCAATACCACACATTGGATCAGTGGCACTTGATAGCAATATTATTGTCGCAATAGTTCTGTTAAACTTTTCTGATTCGATTCGCGAGTTCGGCTTATCTATCAATCGCGCTTTTTTGAAAATGGAACGAGAGGCATTGGTCAAAATAGTAATGAATGGACTGATCACCCTACTGGGTATCGGACTACTCCTTCTAAAACCACTCCCCCTATCTCTAGCACTTGGCTATACAATAGGAAGTATCATTGCAACGATGATGACCATACTGCTCCTTATTCCTGAATGTAAAAAAATCCCCTTTCATATTTCGTTACATAAAATCAAAACGATATTTACTTTCTCATGGCCATATCTGGCAACTGTCTTTTTCTCAAGTGCACTGTTTACGATCGACAGCATCATGCTTGGGAACATGAAGTCAACAACAGAGGTAGGTCTCTATGCGGCAGCACAGCGCTTCATACAGTTTCTTGCGGTAATACCTCTGTTTATTGGCATGTCCCTATTCCCCATACTGTCAAAAAATGTCGATGACCCAGTGACACTGAAACAGTTTTTTGAAAAGGCGATGACTGTTGTGCTTTGTATAGGATTTCCAATCGCAATAGGAGGCGCCCTTTTGAGTCATGACTTGATGATAACAATGTTCGGTGCTGCATTTGTCCAAGGAGGTATAGTACTTACAATCTTGATGTTTGTGATTTTTGCCGACTTTCCATACGTGATCCTGAGCAACGTCATATCAGCAAAAAACCTACAGCGAAAATTTATCCTCAGCACCATGGCTGGGCTCTGTATCAATATCGGACTCAACCTGTACCTTATTCCAACCTATGGAGCTCGTGGAGCGGCGTTTGCGACACTCATTGCACAAGCCCTCATCATGACCATCAATTGGCATTTATTGAAAAGGTATTTCTCATTTAGTGTCGTCCCAAAGCTCGGCAAGATCGTACTTTCAACACTGCTGATGGCGTGCATAATCCTCATTTGTATATCACTCGGAATCCCCCTTATCGCAACAATACCAATCGCAATGCTTGTGTATGTCGGCGTACTGTATGTCACCAACGAACCGGTGCTGATACTAGCAAGATCGATGATAAAATAAAACGTATATGAAGTATATGAGCGTGTGCATACCGACGTATGAAATGAAAGGAATGGGACACGTATTTCTCAAACAAAGCTTTGACATGCTCGCACGACAGACATTCAAAGATTTTGATGTCGTGATTTCTGACCACTCCAATAACGATATGATCAAAGACCTCTGTAGTACATACAGTACCACTCTCACCATTGAATACCATCGCAACGAACACAACCGAGGAAATTCATCGGCAAATATCAACAATGCAATACGGCAAGCAAACGGCAGGCTGATCAAGATATTGTTTCAAGACGACTTTCTTTTTCATGAAAAAGCACTTGAAGACATCGTCGCTCATTTCGATATAGAAAAAGATGGCTGGCTTGTAACAGCATGCACCCACACCCGTGACGGCATCAATTTCTTTCGACCGTTTTATCCACGATATAGCAACACGATCCATCTCGGAACCAACACGATAAGCTCCCCCTCTGTACTCACCATCAAGAACGACAACCCGCTTCTTTTTGACGAAAACCTCATCTGGCTCATGGACTGTGAATATTACCGACGATGCCATGACACCTTTGGGATGCCAAAGATTCTACATACTATCAATGTGGTAAACAGGGTGGGACAACATCAGATAACCAATACAATAGCTACCAAAAAAATTCAAAGTGATGAATACCTTTATATCTTAAAAAAGTATGAAAAAGGCCTCTATTTCTGGTATTATAGGGCAGTTGGCTATATAAAAGAGCTGGTTAAAAGTATTTAAAGTTTATGAAAAAAGTATTAATTACAGGTATTGCAGGGTTACTAGGATCTCACTTCTCCCGACATCTTCTTGATAAGGGGTACGAGGTTATCGGCATCGATGACCTATCAGGAGGATATACAGACTATGTAGACCAGCGGATTGTTAACGCAGGAAATTTTCATACGATAAACCTTACCGATACTTCTACACTTGAAAATATCTTTGCCTCAACCAAACCTGACTATGTATACCACTTTGCCGCATACGCAGCAGAAGGACTCTCCCCTTTTATTCGCAACTACAACTATACCAACAACCTCCTTTCATCGGTAAATATTATCAATAACTGCATCAAATACGATGTGAAAAAAATCATATTTACATCATCAATGGCAGTATACGGTGTTGGCAATCCTCCATTCAAAGAAGATCAAACACCTAAACCGGCTGATCCTTACGGCGTGGCAAAATACGCAGTTGAAATGGACCTTGAACTTGCATTTGAACAATTTGGGTTGAAATACAGTATCCTCCGACCTCATAATGTCATCGGCATTTACCAAAACATTTGGGACAAGTACCGAAATGTGATCGGTATCTGGATTAGAAACACACTCGCAGGTGAACCTATTCTTATATATGGAGACGGTACACAAAAACGAGCCTTTTCTGATATTCAATACTACATGCAGCCATTTGAAAAATTAATGGGGCAAACAGACACTGATTGTGAAATATTCAATATTGGAGCTGATCACGAATATGAACTCAATGAAGTTGCAACGCTGGTACAGAAAATTGCGGGTGAATTTGGATATAATCCGACAATACTTCATACCGAGCCACGCCATGAGGTGAAAGATGCGTTTTGCAACCATTCAAAAGCAAAAAAGTATTTGAATTTTGAAGATAATACAAATATCGAATCAACAATCCGAGAAATGTTTGCGTGGGCAAAAAATCAACCTGTTCGAGAAACAAAGAAAATGGAATACGAGGTGGAGAAGAATATCTACAGCTTCTGGAAATAAAACCATATGATTGTCACAGAATTTTACAAAGGACAGGGACTTGGCAACCAACTTGCCTGCTATGTCACCACACGAGTCATTGCCTTGGACAAAGGCTATGACTTTGGCATTGCGCACCCTGAGCGTTTCAAGGGTGCTGACTTTTTAACGCTTGATTTTGGCAAAAAAGTCACCGGCGGCAAGAGTCCAGAGGGTGGCCCCGCAACAAAGCTTCCAGATGGGATCAGAAACTACTATGTTGAACGTGGAATATTTCACCCACTGACAGGTGATGATATGCGAACATACGACAAAGACCTGGTAAACGTTCTTGATAGCACAAAGATTGATGGCATCATGCAAGATGAGCAATACATCCTGCACCGAAAAGAAGAGATTCGTGGGTGGCTTAAAGTCAAAGAATCATATGAATGCTACGACTACGCAGATGACAATACTTGCGTTATCAACTTTCGAGGTGGTGAATATGCACGACACCCCGAATTCTTTTTGACGAAAACCTACTGGGAGCATGCTATTGCTCATATGCGCACAATAAACCGAAACTTTCGATTTATTGTTATTACTGATGATGTATTAACCGCAAAAAAGTTTTTTCCTGACTTTGGCGTATTTCACTTTTCTATCGGAAAAGACTACAGTGTCATTAAAAATGCTCACTACCTCATCCTATCAAATTCAAGTTTTGCATGGTTCCCGGCATGGCTATCCACCAGCTTGAAATATTGTCTTGCTCCAAAATACTTTACCCGACACAATGTGTCTGATGGCTACTGGAGCATGGGATACAACATGACAACAGGCTGGCACTACCTCGACAGAGATGGCGTAGTGAGCAGCTATGAGACCTGTCGAGATGAATTTAATCAGTATATCCATAAACACCCCGACTACTTCCCTACTCCAAAAATAAACAAGAACTTTTTAGTTGTATCAAACTACAATAACGACCTGCGATGGGTACCAGAATTTACTGAAAACTATCTTATTTATGATCGTAGCGAGAAAGCAAACCTTCCCGACACTATTGATATATCCAAAGTTCGCAAAAGTCCTAATGTTGGGTATAACTCATACGACTATTTCACATTCATTATTGATCATTACGACAACCTACCCGACTGCACCATCTTTGCAAAAGGATGGACATTTCCTCGCCACGTACGAAAAGAACATTTTTTGAAGGTGATGAACAATGAATGCTTTACACCTATCGAGGACTGGAAACTGCACAAACCTCGATTTCCAATTGCATTCTTTTCACCAGAAGGTGGGTACTGTGAGGTTAACAATAGCTGGTATCTAAAACATTGGAAAACGAAATATTTTAAAAAATACAATGACTTTCTGCGGTACATCTATAAAGATCCAGTTATTCCTCTGTTTACTCGGTTTGCCCCCGGTGGTGACTACATCGTACCGAAGGCAAATATCCTAAAGCTTCCAAAAGTTGTGTATCAAAACATGCGACTTTTTATGTCCCACTGCCAAGAGCCTGGTGAGACACACATAATCGAACGCGCTATGCACACGCTTTGGACAAGCAACTTTGAATTGAATCCGGATGCATTGAAACTTCTTGATGAAAGCTTCACCATTCCTTCTAAAGATTTTAAAACAAGGCTCAAAGAAAAAACTCCTGTGGGAATAAAAAATATTGCTAAATCAATAATAAACACTACTAAAAATACTATTAGTTTTATCAGGCAACCATTCGACCTCTATATAGAAAAACAAAAAAGAAAGACGTGGCTTTCGCAGGAAGAAATTGCAGAATATCGAAAAAAAATAAAAGTCTATGATGCCTTTAACTTCTTCAATGAGCTTGAAGTGCTCGACATACGCCTCAATATCCTTGACGAGCATGTCGACTACTTTGTTATTATTGAATCAACACTCACCCACTCTGGCAAACCAAAAGAATTGTTTTATCAAAACAACAAACATCTCTTCAAAAAATTTGAACACAAAATACTTCACGTTGTGATTGAGGATCCTTTGAAAGATTTCCAAGATACTCGCACACGCCTTCAGGATCCAGCGCTATCTACCATCGACAGAGAGATCCTAACCGCGGCACTCACCTCCGACAATATAAAGCATGGTGAGGAAAGTTTTTTGAGAGACTTTTATGAAAAGGAGTACGTCAAAAAAACCCTTCTCTCATTGAATCTCACAGACAATGACTTTTGCTATGTATCAGACCTCGATGAGATATGGAATCCTGAAGCTCCGATCGATTATTCAAAAGATGACATCTATAAATACAAGATGCTTCCATATATGTATTATCTCAACAACCGCTCAAACGAGGACTGGAGTGGATGGACAGGGACAATCGCAACAAAGTTCAAGAACATCAAAAACGCATGCCTCAACCATATGCGAACAGCATCCAAAACAACATATACAGTTGTACATAACGGCGGGTGGCATTTCAGCTTTCAGGGAGGCACTGAACGTGTGAAGAAAAAGATCGAGTCATATAGTCATCAAGAGATAAACAATGATACTATTAAGACCAGCATTGCAAAAAACATGTCGAAAAACCGCGATGTGCGCGGCAAAGGAATCCGTTTTTGGACTGACGAAAAAGACCTGCCATCATACCTATTAGAACATAAAGAAACATACAAAGAGTTATTCAAATGAACAGAATCCAGATAATAAACACACTCATACAGAAAAACAATTACAAGAGATATCTTGAGATCGGCGTAAATACACCTGCACAACCCGGATTTAGTCACAACAGCATCAATGTTGAAGTAAAGCATGGTGTTGATCCGAATGTTGATACGACGTTTAGAATGCCTTCAGATGACTTCTTTGCGACAAACAAAGACACCTATGACATCGTCTTTGTCGACGGGCTGCACATCTTTGAACAAGCGCACCGCGATATTGAAAACTCCCTCAAGATTCTCTCTGAAGGAGGCACTATCGTCGTACATGACTGCAACCCGGTGCGAGAGATCACCCAACGCCCAGTACGCGCCTCAAGTGTCTGGCATGGTGATGTATGGAAAGCAATCCTGAAGCTTCGGATGGAACGATCTGATATCACTATCTATACCATCAATGCAGACGAAGGCTGTGCAATCATACAGAAAGGTTCACAAGACCTATATCAACCATCAGCTGATATACAAACTGCCTATACGTACAACTATTTCAAAACTCACAAAAAAGAAATTCTCCACCTTGTAAGCGTTGCCGAATTTAAACGAACCATGGGACTCCCTGTTTCCTGGTACGACAAACTACGCGAAGTGCTCGGCTGCTAAGCACGCTTGTATGCTGCCTTGATGAGAGGAGTCAGATAGTCTTTAAACGGTAGATACTGATAGATGTAGAAAAATACCAAGCGCATATAGCTCACGAAATACCCCCTCACAAAACGGGGGTATTTTTTCCGAAAGAGTATCACTTCGGCACGCATGCGCTTTGCTTGGATCACCCTGTTGGTGGCGGTAATGCTACCCGATCGCTCTATGAGCGTAACACCGTACATGTCGAGATTTGCAACCAATCCTTGCATACCGAGTTTGAGCCACAAGTCATAATCCTCAATATGCCGTTGCTCTATGGACTCACTATATCCCCCGCACGATACTGCCGCATCTTTTCTAAAAAGGACTGACGCATGGACAAAACAATTTTTACCAAGGAGTGCCCGACGAATATCACCATCACGCTGTGGTAGGGTGTACCGAAACAGCTCAGTACCATACTCATCAACAACAACTGCACCCGTACCCACCAGCACGGTATCTGGATGATCCTCCAAGTATGCGACCTGCTGCCGGAGCTTGTCAGGAGCGCTCCACCTGTCATCATCATCTATCCTGGCAATGTACGTACCCTTTGCAAGCGAGAGACCTTTGTTGAGCGTCTTTTGAATACCAAGATTGGAATCATTTTTTATATATTTGATACGAAGATCAGATACTTCATATGCCTGAACAATTGACTGTGTATCATCTACTGAACCATCATCAATAACCAGAAGCTCCCATGTGCTATAGGTCTGCAAACGTACACTTTCAATAGCATCTGCAATATATGCAGCACCGTTATATGTTGGCAGAATGATTGAGACAAGTGTATCCATAAGCTTACAGAGTAATCCACTCTGGAGGTATACGATTACTTATATCAATAGAACTGTCCCCAAACCACTTCTTAGGCGCAATGACGATTTTTTCTTTTGATTCACCAAGCCATGCCGCCCACCATGAGAAGCTGCTGTTTGGAATGATAAAATGCGTACAAGACTGCATCAATGCAAAGTGTCCACTCGCTCGCTCTCCCGCATAGATATCGTCCACAAATGTTGCAGGATGGAGAAATGCCAGGTTTGCTTTGCACCATTCTATATCATCAGAAAAAACGTAGATATGATCAATACCTGTTTTTGCTTCAAGTACATCAAGCGCTTGATAGTAGTAGTCTTTGAACACCACTTCGTGATATGCATTTCCAACATAATCCCCACGCCTCACATGGAGACATACAGACTGCTGTGATTGGATCTCTGTTTGTAAACGCTGTATGTGCGCCTCAGGTGGTCGTTTCAAGGTGAAGTCGTTGCGTATCGTATCACTGATAAACTCAAAGTATTTATAACTCTGCCAGTACCCATCGAGATAGGTATCTGAGCCAAGTGAAAGAATCTCTGCATCAAAAGCAAATCCGTGCTCCCTCCCCTTGCCACCAAAGAGTGCCCGTCGAAGCTTGTTGAGATACACTCCCAGCCTCCCTGTCCCCCATGAACGATACTGCCAAGGCAGCTGTGTCTGAGGGACCATATTAGCAGTGACGTTGAACAAATCGAGGTCGTACTCCCGAAACGTAAATCCTTTGCGAGGTGTTCGATCCAGCAAGTCATACGTGTCGAGCCCAAGCGTTGTATTGTTTTTGATAGCAAGAGCAAGCCCCAGTGCATACTGAAACATTTGGTTACCCATTCCTCCGGATAGTCGAGTGGTGATCATATTATTTTTGAGACATCCAACGATTTTTCATTTCTTCTATATATAAATCAAAAGATGGTGTTCCTAGTTTTAAATTTATAATTCTATCAGCAATAATGTAGCTATCTTTGTACTGAGGAGCAACTATAATAGAGACTCGTAACCACTGACGCATCAATGAAAAATTTCTCTCATTGGCATATGTTTGTACAATTTCATGATAAATATCAGGGTTGTTTTTATTTATACTAATAGCACGCTCAAAATCTTTTCTTGCAGAAGCAATCGTGTCTAAACGGTCTTCCCCTGTTTGAAATTTTGCATATAACATCTTAATTTTACCCAATGCCCAATAAGATCGAGTATGCGGGTGTACATCATTTGTGATATCTTTTTCGATTTCAATTATCATTTTTTGAAAAATTTCTTTTTGAAGCTGCTTTTCTTTATCAGAGATATTTTTACTATCAGAATTCGATTGAATAAAATCATATACTTTATCCGCAAGCAATGCTGTATCTCCTCCGTATCCTACAGGTGACATATCTTGAGGAAGACCGAGTCTGACAATTTCATCAAGGCTTGTATACCTTCCCCATGCACGAGACTCTCTCCATGGACGAATTCCCCAAAAAATAATAGCTAAGAGTGAAAGAATAATTAGGAGAGACATACATACATCTTTCACTGTCTTTTTTTCTATAAAAAACAATTTGGTTTTTTCAAATCCGGATGCACAACCAATAGCTACAAAAAACATCAGAAGAGGTGCGGCTGTGTCAAAAACAAATAGATTTTGTATAACATATCCAGATATTGCTCCTAACAATGTAATACTAATAACTCTTTTTATTTTTTCTTCCTTACGAGAAACCTTTAAAAAAATAATACAAGATGCTCCAATAAGTATGAGATACACTCCTAGCCCAATAATTCCTGTGTTAACCCTATACTCCCAAAACATATTATGTGGATTATATGTCCATGTCTCTATTGCATACCCCTTTGTAAAGAAGATTGGGTTAAAATGTTCCTGAAATGCATAATTATAACCATTTGGACCCCATCCCAAAAAAGGACGTTCATATGAAGCAATAGCAGCTATGTCCCAAAATACAAATCTATTTGCATTTTTCTCCTCAACATAAACCCGATGAAGCTTAGATTCAGGATTCATAAAGACGCGCGCACCAATATATAAGGAAATTATAAAAGATAAAAACAACGCTACACCACTCCAAGAAATTATCTTATTACTGGAGCGTAACAACATAATAGAAACACTTACCAATAAAGCACACGCAATTCCGAACACGGCGCCATTTGCAACACCTATAAAAAGTATTGGATTACTTAATGCTTCTGTAAATGTTTTTGTACCTCGAAATAAGTCATGATTAAACAAGATTGGGGATGAGACAAGGAAAAGTGTAATAATTCCAAAAAATATTCTTTGATTTATTTTTTTTGAAATAAAAAATAGTGCAATCGTAAAAAAGAGATTCATCAAAAGATATGCTCCCAGATATGAGTTATTCCCGAGCGTTGATCCATAACTACTATCTTTCAAAAAAGAAGGATTTGCATACAAAAAAATAATAGTAATAGCACTTGTTATTACAGAGCTTGTTAAAAGTTTTATAATGAAGGATTCATTGCGACGAACAAGGAAAGCAATAAATCCTGCGAAAAGTACTTGCCCGCCTATAAATACAATACCTGGTAATCCACTGAAGTCTCCAAAAAATGAAAGTTTCGGATTTACACCAAAAAGACCACTTACACTTAATACGGCTACATAAACAATCAAAAGAAGATCAATTATTCCAAACCGAAATTCACTTTTTTGCTCAACAATTCGTCCCCAAGAATACAATATAAGCATTACTAGAACACCAATAAGAAGCAAAAACATTTTTGGACTTGAATATGGAAATACGTGGTTTGTTGCAACGAATACAGGAATTAGAAAAACCAAAAAATATGCACAATACTCCATCCATTCAAATTGCCAAACTCGCCCCAAGATTGCTTTTTTCATATAAATCACTATACCAAAGACAAAACAAAAAACCACCCTTTCGGGTGGTTTTTTGTTTAAGCTTTTATGTCGCTTGAGACATTTCTAACTGAGTTTCAGATTAGAGACCAGAAACTGTAACAGTTCCGAGCTGTTTCGATGAAGGAATTTGTGTTCCTGAAACATTCTCAATCTTAACTTCGAAGTTCTTACCGTTTACTGGAACAGACACAGAGTAACGAACTCGGAAGGTTACCATGCGGCTCTTCTTAACTTCGTATGCACTGCCAGCACTAGTCTCAACATAGTCAGTACCTGAAGTACCTCCAATTACTGAGAGTACAGGACTTGAACCAGTCAATGTTGTTCCTGAACCAAGTGTTACAGTGTCATTTGCAGTAATACTTGAGAGAAGCACATTGTATGAATCATCAGTACCTGCCTTTACATCAAATGTAAAGTCAAGGTTTCCAGCAGGACTATTAGCAACCCAGTTAAAGTTACTAATAATAGCTTCAGAGATTACAAGAGTAAGATCTGAACCGGTGACATCGCCACCAAGATCAGCACCCGTTAGCTCATCAGCACCTTCTGCTTCAGTAACTTCAAATCCAAAGTTAACTTTGGTTCCTGAAGTGTAGTTGTTTTCAAGCTTTTTGAATTCAGCGAAAACCTCAACTTCTTCACTATCACCTGCGTCAACAGAGAACTTTGTACCGAAGTCGACAGTATAAGTAGCTGTGCTACTTGTACTTGACTGATGCTTTGCAGTGAAAGTTTCACCTCCAGCCTTAACAGTCAATTTGTCAACAAGGTTACTGTTGATGTTAGTGAGAGTACCTGCAGTTCGGGTTACAGTAACCTTACCTGTAAGCACATCAATATCACTACCATCATCTTCTGCTTCGAGATCACCTACGAATACGAGGTGTGACTCAGAAACTTTAGTTTCTTCAACCTTAAGGTTTGAAGCGTCTGGACTGTCTGATGATTCACTGAGATCAAGACTATCGTCTGCACCTTCTTCAGTGAAGGTACGAGCAGCAGCAGCATTGTCAGCAGCAACCTTATCAGAATCAGATTCAGAAAGAGTAAGGATAGCACCAGTACCGTCAGTATAACGAATATCAGTTACCTTGATACTGAATGTAGTACCTACTACTTCATCAACACTTGAAAGTGCATTAAGAGATACGAAGAGTGTAGCTTCAGCACCTTCTTTAATTACTGCACCAGAAAGAGCGATACTCTTTGTGTAGCTTGTAGTACCAGATCCTTTTGAGAATTCATCAGCATCTACTTCACCAACTTTCTTACCATCGAGCATGATTGAAGCTGAGTCAAAGTACTTTTCGATTCTAGAAGAACCTGTACTTGAAACAACAATTTCAACCTTTGCGTTAGTGATAGCAATATCTGAATCATCAGCTTCAAGAGTTACACTCCAAAGCTTTTCTTCAGAACCTTCTGCGATTTCAGACTCTGTGTCTTCATCGTAGTCAGTTGTATCGATTGAACCAGCACCACCAGTAACGGTAGTTGAACCACCAGTAGTAGCACATGAAAGGCCAGTTGTTGAACTGAACATTGCACCTGCTACACATCCTGCTGGAAGAGTAGTACTTGCAGTACTAGTACATGGCTGGCCAGTAGTTGTACTAAAGCCAGTAGTTGAAGAACAACCTGCTGGGAATGATACTGAACCACCAGTCATAGCTGCGAGAGCTGTACCAGTCTGAGCACCAACTACACCATCAGCCATAAGACCTTTAGCTACCTGGAAACTCATAACAGCAGCCTTGGTCTTTGCACCGAAGTACATAGATTCCATTCCTGGAGATCCAGCACCTGTTGTAG
>CAYYNN010000009.1:0-4913 GCA_964473175.1 uncultured Candidatus Saccharibacteria bacterium
CGCGCAAAAGAAAAACACCTATATTGTATAGGTGTTTTTCTTTTGGTGTACTGGGTGTGGAACTTGAACATGTTTTTAGGAAAGAATCACTTAGTCCTATTTGACTAGCACATAATTATATGATATAATACAAACAGTACATTAACACAATTTCATAACCAAAAAAACGATGACACCATGACAATCATGACTCCATCAACGGAACCCATCACCGAGGGTCAAATCGGTAAGCTAAGCGAGGTGCTCGCTGCAAAATTACGCAAGCATAAAAACGAACTTCCAACGAACATCTCACAGGATGTACTTGGAGATCCAATGCTTGCGGATAAACTTTTTGAAGTATTCCGCAGACTGGTTGAAGTACGTAGCAAGATGATTGTGCGTACTCTAACCGTAAACCGCACTCGCTCTGCCAAAGAAGCATTAACTGCAACAGGCAGAGTACAGTATGTCACTGACAGTGCTGTAACTGAAATGCCAAATGGCACAGCCGAAGAAGTTGAAGTACTTTTCTTCAACCTCGGACGCACTGTCAGCAACGTTGAGTTGGGCAAGGAATATGAACTACGCGGTCTCAAACCCGCAGACCCATTCACGCTTGCTGCCGTGAACGAAGCCGACCCTGCATTTGCCGATGAGAAAACTAACGGTACTCAATGGAAAAATGCAAAAGGTAAGTATTGTTTCGCCGCGTTCGGCCGTTGGAGCGTTGGCAAGCGCGTTGTCCTCGTGCACCAGGACGACGATGCGTGGGACGGCAGCTGGTGGTTCGCTGGTGTTCGCAAGTAGTACTTAGTACTCGAACACTATGACCTCCTTTGGCCCTTTGGTCTTTGTTATTTGTTCGCGCTGTAACATTGAATTGAAAATTTTTGGAGGTTTTACAAATCTCTACCCCTGTATATACATCCAGGGGTTATTTTTTTGCGTGCTAGAATAGAAACGCAAACAAACTATAAATAGTGTTGCCATTGAAATTGGTAAGATTTCTCGTTACGGAAGTTAGCATTCGTAGATCTAGAATGTCTTGGGTATATAAATATGGCCATTATAATTACAAATAGCAGTTCCAACAGCGTCTATGAGGGCGCGCACATGAAAAACACCTATTTTGTATAGGTGTTTTTCTGTTAGTGCACTAGATGTGGAACTGGTATAATAACCATATGAATACTCAAAAAAGAATTGTACGTGCACTGCGGTATGTGATGTCTTTTATTTTTTTATGGGCTTTTGCGGATAAACTTTTCGGTCTTGGTTTTTCGACAACATATAGCAAGGCTTGGATACATGGAGGATCTCCAACTACAGGATTTTTGACGGGTGCAGTACAAGGGCCATTCGCACCTATGTTCACAGCATTGGCTGGTGTAGGAATAGTTGACTGGCTCTTTATGGGAGGACTCCTCTTTATTGGACTTACATTCTTATTTAATAGATATGTTTTTTGGGGTTCAATAGCTGCAATGATAATGATGGTATTGATGTGGCTTGCGGTACTTTTCCCTGCAAACAACCCCATACTAGACGAACATATTGTCTATGCGTTAGTGTTTGCACTCTTTGCAGCCAAAAGCAAAAGTAGAGAACTTGTCTAATATATATCAGAAGATGGTACAATAGTGGGTATATGAAGAAAGTACGATATATCGCATATATTTTCGCAGCAGTATGTATTTTTAGTACTGCGGCACACGCAGCAACCCCTCCCACACTTACCGCCAAAGGGCTTGCGGTATATGGATGGAAGGATGGGATTGCGACTCCTGTACTCGTAAAGAATGAGCACCGTTTGTACACTATTGCGAGTATCACCAAGCTCATCACCGCAAAAACTGTTGAAGATCTGTATAAGCCAGAAGATATTATTACTATCTCCAAATCAGCAGCCGCAACAGAAGGTACGACACCAGGCATTGTTGCAGGTGCACAGTTTTCTCGAGATGATTTGCTCAAGGCGCTCCTGATTAGCTCCAGTAATGATGCCGCGTCTGCTTTTATGGAAACAGCAGGGAAGACAGAGTTTTTGAAAAAGATGAATAGTATTCTGCATATGAACAACTACACCTCTACGTCATTCGTGAATCCGTCAGGTCTAGACCCTGCAAAAAAACTCGTTGCAAATACAAATCGTATGACACCATATCACTTGAGTATATTGCTCAATGATATCTACAACCATGACGACTTGTTACGCGATATTATGAGTAAGGATTCAGCTGAAATCACGAACCTCACGACCAACACTCCGGTGTTGCTCAAGCAAACGAATGCTTTGTATCGTGATGAAAATTATAAAGACAAAGTGCTTATGAGTAAGACAGGGTTAACAAACCTTGCAGGACAAAATTTGGCATTTATCGCTCCAGGCAATGACACCTATGAGTATATGACAGTCGTATTTCTTGGATCCAAGAGTCGAAATGTAGACTCAAAGAAAATAATTGATTGGCTCGATATCACGTATCAAAACTTTGGAGGGTAACAACAAAAGTTGACATTCAAACACAATAGTGTTATCATGGCTTATTATTCTAATATATTGTGTTTTTGACTACTCGGTCAGGCTGACACAGTAGAACAATAAATAACACAAAATATATGACACCAATTTCACCGCGCGCGGCCAGTTCGCAATCGCGTTCATCATCGCGTTCTGCAGAACGACCTACTCGTTCAGCACCACGTCCATTTGCAGCTCGTACAAGTTCTCGACCTTCAAATGCATCAACATCGTATGCAGCTACCGCTCCGCGTCGTAGCTTTTCAGCTCGTCCAACGGGAGGATTTTTGCCATCAAACCGCAAGCCTTTCACCTCTATTGGAGGCACTCGTGCAGACGATCGCCCAAGTTATAGTAGTCGCTCAAGCTCAAGTCGCCCTTCATATGGAGGATCTTCAAGTCGCCCAAGTTATGGAGGCAGAAGTAGCGGCGGATCAAGCGGTGGGAGCCGTGGCTCATTTGGCGGAGGACGTTCAAGTGGCGGCAACCGTCGTGGACCAAAAGCTGACTTTATTGATGAAAAGCGTTTTATTAACAAAGCATCAATAGAAACAGAAGAAGTAGTGTACACAGCAAAACATACGTTTTCTGATTTTAATATTCATGAACAACTCGGCAAGAACCTTGCCAAGAAAGGTTTCGTACACCCTTCTCCGATTCAAGATCAGGCTATCCCGTTACTCCTCGAAGGGAAAGATGTGATCGGTATTGCTTCTACTGGGACAGGTAAGACGGCGGCATTTTTGATCCCCATCATCAACAAGTTCGTTGAAGATCGTCGCCATCAAGCAATGGTGCTTGCGCCAACACGTGAACTCGCACAGCAAATAGAAGAAGAATTTAAGGTATTTACTGTCGGCATGAGACTTTTCTCTGTCTCAGTTGTTGGAGGACTTCCTATCACCAAACAAATCCGTGAAATCGATCAAGGAGTACACATCGTGATAGGTACTCCAGGGCGTGTGAAGGACCTTATTGAACGCGGCAAAATCAAAATGGCTGATTTCAATACAATAGTGCTCGACGAAGCAGACCGCATGCTTGATATGGGATTCGTTGATGATATGCGTCAGATTCTCGGTGCGATGCCAAAAGAAAAGCATGGGATGTTTTTCTCTGCGACATTCTCTTCTGAAATTAAAAAGCTTTGCGGAGACTTCCTCACTGACCCAATCACTATTTCACTAAAAACTCGGGATACATCTGCAAGTGTGGATCAAGATGTTGTTCGTGTACCAAAAGGCGCAGACAAGCTCGATGTACTTCATGATTTGCTCAACAAGCCAGAATTTAAAAAAGTATTGATCTTCCGTGAGACCAAGCGTCATGTTGATGAACTCGCTCGAGAATTGAAAAAGGCAGGATTTGCTGCACTTCCAATACATGGAGATATGCGAAGTCGTGAGCGAATGCGAACGATCGAGTCCTTCTCAAAAGGAACTGCGACTATTGTTGTTGCAACAGACGTTGCTGCTCGTGGTATCGATATCCCAGACATCACTCACGTGATCAACTACGATGTACCGTCAACATACGACACGTACATTCACCGCATTGGCCGAACAGGTCGTGGGAACAAGAAAGGTGTGGCCCTTACGTTCGTACGGTAATTGAAAAATCATATTTTTGTGATATCTTTAAAGTGCTTTTAAGAAAGCACTTTTGCTGTTATAGCTTGGCTGTAGCGCTCTGCGAAAGTAACAGTACGCCGTTATAGCTCAGCTGGTAGAGCACTCCATTGGTAATGGGGAGGTCATCGGTTCAAACCCGATTAACGGCTCAGTGTAGTATAAGAAAATATTGACTTTTTTATAATTAAATATACAATAATGAAAATTTTACATAACCTCTAAATGTTCATTCAGTATGGCAGTTCAGAATTTTGATGATGATCAACAAGACATCACAGATGAAAAACCTATTAGTAAAACCGCTAGGAAAAAAGTTAATTTTGATTGGCAAGAGCGCGCTCAAACCACTAACTATTTGAATAGAGATGAAAAAGCCATAAAGGCAGAGATCCTTAATGATAGGTACTATCATGAGGAAGACTGATAATTGCTTCAAAAATTAAGGCCAATCATATTGATTGGCCTTTGTTATTTCTCATTTTTATGCTATAAATAAGCCCTTATTATCGCCCGGAAACGGGTCTTTTAGTATAAATATAAACCAGTATGGAAATCCGAAACATTGCAATCATTGCCCACGTTGACCACGGCAAGACGACTCTCACTGACAAAATGCTTGCATTTTGCGGTATTGTGCTCGACGGCGCATCGATGGACTCAAACGCGATCGAACAAGAACGTGGTATCACTATCTATGCCAAGAACACGGCAGTGACATACAAAGGTACCAAGATCAACATTGTGGACACTCCAGGTCACGCCGACTTCGGTTCTGAAGT